>NZ_CM145495.1:1477500-2116569 GCF_055521655.1 Novosphingobium sp. BL-S-21 | reverse complement strand
CTTCCGGCCTGGCGCTGGATGTTCTGGCTGCAGTCGATCCCCGCCGCGATCTACTTCTTCGCGCTGCTCATCATCCCCGAGAGCCCGCGCTATCTGGTGGTCAAGGGCCAGGAGCCCCGCGCCCATGCCGTGCTGACCAAGCTGTTCGGCACGGCCGAGGCGGACCGCAAGGTTGCCGAGATCCGCGCCAGCCTGGCCGCGGACCACCACAAGCCCAAGCTTTCCGACCTGATCGACAAGGCCAGCGGCCGGGTGCGCCCCATCGTCTGGGCGGGCATCGGCCTTGCCGTGTTCCAGCAGCTCGTCGGCATCAACGTGGTGTTCTACTATGGCGCCACGCTTTGGGAGGCGGTCGGCTTCTCGGAAGACTATGCGCTCCAGACCAACATCCTTTCCGGCGTGCTCTCGATCGGCGCCTGCCTCGCCACGATCGCGCTGGTGGACCGCATCGGCCGCAAGCCGCTGCTGCTGATCGGCTCGGCCGGCATGGCAGTGACGCTCGCCACCGTGGCCTATGCCTTCTCCACCGCCGTCACCGGCGCGGACGGCGCCGTTTCGCTGCCCGGCAACAACGGCGTGATCGCGCTGGTCGCCGCCAACCTCTACGTGATTTTCTTCAATATGAGCTGGGGCCCGATCATGTGGGTCATGCTGGGCGAGATGTTCCCCAACCAGATCCGCGGCTCCGGCCTGGCGGTGGCGGGCTTCGCGCAGTGGATCGCCAATGCCGCAGTCTCGGTGAGCTTCCCGGCGCTGGCCGTCAGCCCGGGCCTGGCCGTCACCTACACCGGCTATGCCTTCTTCGCGGCCGTGTCGTTCTTCTTCGTCCGCGCCATGGTCAACGAGACCAAGGGCCGCGAACTGGAAGAAATGGAAGGCTGACGGATCGGGGGCAGGGGCTGGATAGCCCTTGCCCCCCCGTCCTCACGGAAGGCGCTCACGGGCTCAAGCGGCGGCCTCTACCGCTTCACTTCACCGCGCGTCACCTCACCTCCCCCCAAAGTTCGTCATTGCGAGCGTAGCGAAGCAATCCAGGGCGGCTCTGCGCGACTCTGGATTGCTTCGCTACGCTCGCAATGACGAAGGGGAGGGGTGAAGACAAAGGGACGCTTCGACGCGTCGCGAGGCACGCCGGCAAGGCACGCCGGCAAGGCACGCCGGCAAGGCGCGCCGGGCAAGGCACGCCGGGCGGGCTCAGGCGCCAGGGCTGGCGTCGGAATCGCGGCGGATCAGCGTGAACTCGGCCACGACATGGGGATGCTCCACGGTGGGTGTGCCCGCGCTGCGCGCGCGGATTTCGCCGATCAGCAGCCGCACGGCGCGGCGCGCCATCTCGGTGGTCGGCTGGCGGATCGTGGTCAGTTCGGGCCAGACCGAGACGGCCAGCGCGGTATCGTCGTAGCCGCAGACGGTGAGCTGGCGCGGCACGTCCAGCCCGCGGCGATGGGCCACGGTGATGGCGGCGGCGGCCATGTCGTCGTTGGAGGCGAAGATCGCGGTGGGCGGGCTGTCGAGGTCCAGCAATCGCCCTGCTGCTTCCAGCCCCGAGCGATAGGTGAAGTAGCCCTGCGCCACCAGCGCGGGATCGAAGGGCAGGTTGAGCGCGGAAAGCGCCTCGCGGTAGCCGTCGAGGCGCTCGGCGCTGGCGGTCTGGTTCGGGTGGCCGGTGACGAAGCCGATCCGGCGATGCCCCAGCGCGGCCAGGTGATGCGTCATCGTGAAAGCCGCCTCGCGGTCGTCGATGCTGACCGAGAGCGCCCATTCCGGCGCCCGGCCCGTGGCGACTGCCACCACCGGCACGTCGGCATCCTTGAGCGCTTCCAGCACGGCCGGGGAATCGCTGAGCGGCGGCGGCAGGATCACGCCGTCGATGCGGGTGCGCAGCAATTGCGCCACGGCCTTCGCCTCACCGCCGCCCTCGCCGCCTTCCTCGTTGCAGGGCTTGACCAGAAGCTGGGCATGGGCGGCGCTGGTTTCCTCCAGGGCGCCGACCAGGAATTCGCTGAGATAGGCGAAGCTGGGGTTGGAATGGAGCAGGCCGATCCGCAAGTCCTCGCCCCCCGCCAGCGCGCGCGCGGCGGTGCTGGGGGCATAGTTCAGCTCCGCGATGGCGGCCTCCACCTTGCGGCGGGTTTCCTCGCGGACGTTGGCGCCCTTGTTGATCACGCGGCTGACCGTCATCGGCGAGACGCCGGCCAGTCGCGCGACGTCGTCGATCTTGGCGCTGGTGCGCTGCTTGCGCGGACCTCGGGTGGTGCTGCTCATCTGGTTCCCTGGCGGAGCCCCGGCGCTCGCGAAGAGCGCCGGGGAATGTTCGCTAACACCACAAATTACGTTGGTAGCGCAACCATCGAGCGTAAAATCGATGCCTTGTCCAGCGTCCGGCTCAGTGAGGATGCCCGGGGGCGAGCGGAAAGTCCTGTGCCTCGTACCAGGCCAGGTCGTGTTCGGGCGCCGGGGATCCGGCCGGCAGGGGCAGTCCGTTGATCGACATCCAGTAGGCCAGGCTGGCATCGCGCCACCACCTGGCCTCGTTGTGCTGGATCTTGAGGTAGCTGGCGGTCTTCTGCCAGCGCTCGGCATCGACCTGGCCCTTCACGCCCTGCCAGTCCGCTTCCATCTGCGCGACGGTGGCCACGCCGCGATCGTAGTGCGCCACCATCTCGTTCCACAGCGTGCGGCCGGACTTCATCTTCCAGTCCCACGGCAAGTGGTGGAACCAGAGCAGTTCGCTTTCCGGCGTCGTGCGCGGATCGGCCAACAGCTTCGCCACGGCCGGCTCGTACTGCGCAACTGCGTTGCTGCCGGTCTTCGTGCGATCGAAGCCGATGCCGTTCTTGTCGGCCTTGTGGTAGTAGACCGGGTTCCATTCGGGCCGGGCGAGGTTGTTGATCCAAGGGCCGGGGCCGTAGTGGTGGCCGGTGCCCATGACGTGCGCGAGCCCGAGCGGGCCGGTATAATCGACCACCGCCTCGCGCGAGGCCATCATCATCTTCACCGCCGTATCGACCACGCGCGGATCGTTGCCGAAGGTCTGCTGCGCCCATTCGCGGGCGATCGTGTCCGCCGAAAGCGTCGGATCCCAGGCGAGGCGGCCGAAGGCGTACCAGTTGGCCTGGTTGAAGGTGGAGCCCGACCAGTCCCGGTCGCGCCCGACATTGGCGACGCCGGCAATGCCGCTCAATGTGTGGCCATAGAGCGAGCCGTCGACCACTTTGGCCACGGTCGACCCCTTGCCCCTGGCGCGGGTGTCGGCCTCCAACACTTCCTCGAACAAGGGGCCGAGGTAGGCGAGGTGGGTGGCGAAGCCGAGGTATTCCTTGGTGATCTGGAGTTCCAGCATCATCGGCGTCTTCGGCATGGCGCCGAACAGGGGATGGAACGGTTCGCGCGGCTGGAAGTCGATGGCGCCGTTCTTCACCTGCACCAGCACGTTGTCCGCGAACTTGCCGTCGAGCGGCTTGAACTCGGTATAGGCCTGCTTGGCGCGGTCGTCCGGGTCGGTTTCGGCATAGACGAAGGCGCGCCACATGACGATGCCGTTATGCGGGGCGACGGCGGCGGCCAGCATGTTGGCGCCTTCGGCATGGCTGCGGTGATAGTCGCGCGGGCCGGGCTGGCCTTCGCTGTTGGCCTTGACCAGGAAACCGCCGAAATCGGGGATCGCGGCATAGATCTCGTCGGTCTTGGCCTTCCACCAGGCCTGGACTTCGGGGTCGAGCGGGTCGGCGCTCTTGAGATGGCCGATTTCGATCGGTGCCGAGAAGCGGGCCGAGAGATAGACCTTGATGCCCCAGGGCCGGAACACCTCGGCCAGCGCGGCGGCCTTGGCGATATAGGGCGCGGTCAGGCTTTCGGGCTTGGCGTTGACGTTGTTGAGGACCACACCGTTGATGCCGAGCGCCGCGTTGGCGCGGGCATAGTCGGTATAGCGGGGATCCTTGAAGTCCGGCAGGGTCCACCAGTCCCACAGCGACTGGCCCGCGTAGCCGCGCTCCACCGAGCCGTCGAGATTGTCCCAGTGGTTGAGCACGCGCAGCCCGATCTTCGGGGCGGACTGGAGGTCGATCGCGGCCAGATCGGCGCCGGTCTTCTGCGCGCGGATCAGGGCGAAGGCGCCGTAGAGCACGGCGCGGTCGGTCCTGCCGGTGACGACCAGCGACTTGCGGCCATCCAGCGTGGCGGCGCGCACCAGATAGCCTTCCTCGCCCAGGGCCGCCGTGGGCAGGCGCAGAGCGGAAAGGGCGGGATCGTCGGCCTTGGCCAGGACCACGGGAAGCGGCGCGGCGGTCAGGTCGCGGCGCAGTTCGCCGTCGGCGCGGTCCAGCGTTTCGGACTGGCCGATCACGCGGATTTCGCTCGCTTGCGGTGCCGGATTGGCCGCAGGGGCCAGCCAGAGGTCGTAGCCATCGTTTGCAAAGGCAGGCGTGCCAGCGAAGCCCAGCGCCGCAAGGCATACGCCAATCGTCAGAAGCCGCTTCTTCATCATCCTCCCCTGTGTCCCAAAATCATGGCCCTGTGGCCGGATTAATTGGCGCCGCGATGCCATTGACAAGCTCGTTCATTGTCGCGCATGATACCGCTAACACACAAAGTTCAGGGCAGGCAACAGTGTTTGCCGTCCGATTGGGAAATGAACCCTACGCGGTTCAAGGGGATGCAGGGGAGAAATATGATTTTTCCGGTTTGTCTGACGCATGCGCAAACGCGCCGTTTGCGCGTGGTTGCGGTATCATGATCGCTGCCCAGGTGAAACGCCGCGAACTGCTGCGCTGGGGCGCGGGTGCCTCGATGCTGGCCTTCCTGCCGGTTTCCGCGCGCGCCGCCACCCCGCTTTACAAGGATCCCAAGGTCCCGGTGGACCTGCGCGTCAAGGACCTGATGGCCCGCATGACGCTGGACGAGAAGGTGGCCCAGCTCGTCACCCTTTCCACCCGCAAGCGCGAGGTCATGGACGAATCGCGCGCTTTCGATCCGGCGCTCGCCAGCAAGAACCATCCCGAGGGCATTGGCCAGATCGCGCGCCCGTCCGACCGGGGCGGCGCGGCCACGGCCAACAATACCGGCACCGACGTCACCGGCCGCTGGCGCAAGCCCGCCGATACCATCGCTTTCGTCAATGCCACCCAGAAGTGGGCGCGCGAGCAGACCCGCCTCGGCATCCCCGTGCTGTTCCACGAGGAATCGCTCCACGGCTACATGGCGCCGGAGGCCACCAGCTTCCCGCAGGCCATCGCCATGGCCGGCAGCTTTGACCCTGAACTGGTGGAGCGCGTGCAATCGGTGATCGGCCGCGAAGTGCGCGCGCACGGTTCCACCCTGGCGCTGTCGCCGGTGGTGGACATCGCCCGCGACCCGCGCTGGGGCCGTATCGAGGAAACCTTCGGGGAAGACCCCTATCTCTGCGGAGAAATGGGCGTTGCCGCCGTGCGCGGCCTTCAGGGTGAAGGCAAGGAACTGGCCGAGGGCAAAGTCTTCGCCACGCTCAAGCACATGACCGGCCACGGCCAGCCCGAGGCCGGAAACAACGTCGCCCCGGCCCCGCTCGGCAAGCGTGAGCTTTACGACAGCTTCTTCCCGCCGTTCCGCGAAGTGGTGCGCCGCACCGGCATCGCCGCGGTCATGCCTTCCTACAACGAGATCGACGGCATCCCCAGCCACGCCAACCGCTGGCTGCTGAACGATGTGCTGCGCGGCGAATGGGGCTTCGACGGTGCCATCGTCAGCGACTATGCCGCGATCGGCGAACTGGCGAGCTTCCACCACCTTGCCGCCGATATCCAGGGCGCGGCGCGCCTTGCCCTCCACGCGGGCGTCGATTGCGACCTGCCCGACGGCGAGGCCTATCGCACCCTGGCCGATCAGGTGCGCAAGGGGCTGGTGCCGCTTGCCGCCGTCGATACCGCCTGCCGCCACATGCTGACGCTGAAGTTCCGCGCCGGCATGTTCGAGGCCGGGCCGGTCGATCCCAAGGCTTCCGCAAAGCTCACCGCCAATGCCGAAGCCCGCGCGCTGGCGCTGGAAGCGGCGCGCAAGTCGATCTGCCTGCTCAAGAATACCCAAGGACCAAACGGGGGCGTCCTGCCGCTGACGGCAGGCGCGCAGAAGCGCATCGCCGTGATCGGGCCGAACGCCAATGTCACGCGCCTCGGCGGCTATTCGTCCGAGCCGCGTTCCAGCGTGAACCTTGTCGAAGGCATCAGGGCGCGCGTTGCGGGCAAGGCCGAAGTGGTCTTCGCGCAGGGCGTGTTCATCACGAAAAGCGAGGACCGCTCGGCCAACGAAGTGCTGCTGGCGGACCCCGCCAAGAACCGCGCCCTGATCGCGGAGGCGGCCGAGGTCGCGAACGCCAGCGACGTGATCGTGCTGGCCATCGGCGATACCGAGCAGACCAGCCGCGAAGGCTACGCGAAGAACCACCTCGGCGACCGTACCGACCTCGACCTCGTGGGCGAGCAGAACGAACTGTTCCGCGCCCTCAAGGCGACCGGCAAGCCGGTGATCGTCGTCGCGCTCAACGGCCGCCCGCCTTCATGGCCGACCGTGGCCGAGCAGGCCGACGCGATCCTCGAATGCTGGTATCTCGGCCAGGAAGGCGGCACCGCCATGGCCGAGGCGCTGTTCGGAGATGTCAATCCCGGCGCCAAGCTGCCGGTCACCGTGGTCAAGGACGTCGGGCAGGTGCCCTTCTTCTACAACCACAAGCCCTCGGCCAAGCGCGGCTACCTCTTCACCGAGGCGGCGCCGCTCTATCCGTTCGGCTTCGGCCTCAGCTACACCACCTTCACCGTGGGCGCGCCTAGCCTTTCGGCGCCGCGCATCGGCCTCTCGGGCAATGTCACCGTTTCGGTGGACGTGACCAACACCGGCCAGCGCGCCGGCGATGAAGTGGTGCAGCTCTATGTCCACGATCAGGCCGCGAGCGTAACCCGCCCGGTCATGGAACTGCGCGGTTTCCGCCGTGTCACGCTGAAGCCCGGCGAGACGCGCAGGATCGAATTCACCCTCGGCCCCGACGATTTCAGCCTCTGGAACGAGGATATGCGCGAAGTCGTCGAACCCGGCCTGTTCGATATCCTGGTCGGCGCCAGCAGCGCCGATCTCAAGACCACCACTCTCGAAATCGCCTGAGGATCCTCCCCATGCCCAAGATCGTCGATGCCAAAGTCATCATCACCTGCCCGGGTCGCAACTTCGTCACGCTGAAGATCACCTGCGACGACGGCACCACCGGCGTGGGTGACGCGACCCTCAACGGCCGCGAGCTGTCGGTGGCCAGCTACCTGACCGACCATGTCATCCCCTGCCTGATCGGCCGCGACGCGCACCGTATCGAGGACGTCTGGCAGTACCTCTACAAGGGTGCCTACTGGCGCCGCGGCCCGGTGACGATGACCGCCATCGCCGCCGTCGACATGGCGCTGTGGGACATCAAGGGCAAGATCGCCGGCCTGCCGGTGTACCAGCTGCTCGGCGGTGCGAGCCGTGAAGGCGTGATGGTCTACGGCCACGCCAACGGCACCACGATCGAGGACACGATCAACGTGGCGCTCGACTATCAGAAGCAGGGCTACAAGGCGATCCGCCTCCAGTGCGGCGTGCCGGGCATGGCTTCGACGTACGGCGTCTCCAAGGACAAGTACTTCTACGAGCCCGCCGACGCCGACCTGCCGACCGAGAACGTCTGGAACACCGCGAAGTACCTGCGCGTCGTGCCCGAACTGTTCAAGGCCGCGCGCGAGGCGCTGGGCTGGGACGTGCACCTGCTGCACGACATCCATCACCGCCTGACCCCAATCGAGGCCGGCCGCCTCGGCAAGGACCTAGAGCCCTACCGCCCGTTCTGGCTGGAAGACGCGACGCCTGCCGAAAACCAGGAAGCGTTCAAGCTCATCCGCCAGCACACCACCGCGCCGCTGGCCGTGGGCGAGATCTTCAACTCGATCTGGGACTGCAAGGACCTGATCCAGAACCAGCTGATCGACTACATCCGCGCCACCGTGGTCCATGCGGGCGGCATCACGCACCTTCGCCGCATCGCCGCGCTGGCCGATCTCTACCAGATCCGCACCGGCTGCCACGGCGCCACCGACCTCTCGCCGGTCTGCATGGCCGCCGCGCTGCACTTCGACCTCTCGGTGCCGAACTTCGGCGTGCAGGAATACATGCGCCACACGCCCGAGACCGACGCGGTCTTCCCCCATGCCTATACCTTCGAGAACGGCATGATGCATCCGGGCGAAGCACCGGGCCTGGGCGTGGACATCGATGAGGAACTGGCCGCCGGCTACGAATATAGCCGCGCCTTCCTGCCGGTGAACCGCCTCGAAGACGGCACGATGTACAACTGGTGAGCGTGGTGAACGGCGTGACGCCACTCAAGGCCGCGGCGACCGGCCCGGGGAAACCCGCGGGCCGGGTGCGCTGGATCGTCTGCGCGCTGCTGTTCGCGGCGGTGGTGCTGAGCTATGTGGACAGGCTGGTCCTGCCCACGCTCAAGCCCGAGCTTCAGGCCCGCTACGGCTGGAGCGAGAGCGGCTATGCCGACCTCGCGATCTGGTTCCAGGCGGGCTACGGCATTGCCTATGTCGTGTTCGGCAGGCTGATCGACCGGCTGGGCGCACGGGCGGGCTATGCCCTGGCCGTGACGCTCTGGACGGTGGGCCACATGGCGCACGCGCTATTCACGTCCACCAGCGGCATGCTCCTGGCGCGCATCCCGCTCGCCATCGGCGAGGCGGGGACATTCCCCGCCGCCATCGCCGCCACCAACGAATGGTTCCCCAAGCGCGAGCGCGCTTTCGCCATCGGCATCTTCAACGCCGGCTCCAACGTGGGCGCGATCCTGACGCCGTTGGTGGTGCCGGTGATCGCGCTGACGCTGGGCTGGCGCTGGGCGTTCATCCTCACCGGCCTGCTGACGGTGGTGTGGCTGGCGGCCTGGCTCGGCTTCTATCGCCGCCCGCGCGACAAGAAGAACCTCAGCGCCGAAGAACTGGCCTGGATCGAGGCCGATCCGGTGGAGAAGCCGCGCCCCGTCAAGTGGCGCGCGCTGTTCGGCTATCGCCAGACCTGGGCCTACATGATGGGCCGCTTCCTGATCGATCCGGTCTGGTGGACTTTCCTGTTCTGGCTGCCGGACTTCTTCAACAAGCAGTTCGGCGTGAAGATGCTGGACTTCGGCCCGCCGCTGATCGCGGTCTATATCCTGGCCGACATCGGTTCGGTGCTGGGCGGCTGGACTTCCTCGCGCTTCATCGGCCGGGGCTGGAGCGTCAACCGCTCGCGCAAAACGGCGATGTTCATGGCCGCGCTCTGCGCCGTGCCTATCGCCATGGCGCCGAATGCGCCGGGCCTGTGGACGGCCGTGGCCCTGGTGGGCCTCGCCTGCGCGGGGCACCAGGGCTTCTCCGCCAACCTCTACGCGCTTCCCGGCGATACGATGCCGCGCTGGATGACCGGATCGGTCGTCGGCCTCGGCGGGCTTTCCGGGGCGCTGGGCGGCATGCTCATGGCCAAGTTCGCCGGCGCCATCCTTGAAAGCGTGGGCAGCTACGAGCCGATCTTCGTCGTGGCCTCCTGCGCCTATCTCGTGGCGCTTGGCGTCATTCACCTGATCCTTCCCCGCTACCAGGTCGCCGATCCCGACGGCGAGAAAGTACCCGAATGACTCGTCCCCTCGTTCTCCACCCAGACCGCCTGTTTCCCGCCGATCCGGGCACCCGCGCCATCGCGCGCGCGCTCTACGAAGGCGTGAAGGACCTGCCGATCGTCAGCCCGCACGGTCATACCGACCCGTCCTGGTTCGCCTATGACCAGCCGTTCACCGACCCCGCGTCGCTGCTGATCGTGCCGGACCACTACGTGTTCCGCATGCTCTATTCGCAGGGCGTGGCGCTGGAATCGCTGGGCGTGCCCAGCGTGGACGGCAGCCCGGTGGAGCAGGACCCGCGCAAGATCTGGGCGATCTTCGCCAAGCACTACCACCTGTTCCGCGGCACCCCTTCACGCATGTGGCTGGACTGGGTCTTCGCGGAAGTGTTCGGCCTGGACGTGCTGCTGGATGAGAGCACGGCGGACCATTACTACGAGGTGATCGACGCCGCGCTCAAGACCGAGGCGTTCCGTCCCCGCGCGCTGTTCGAGGCCTTCAACATCGAACTGATCGCCACCACCGAAGGCCCCCTCGACCCGCTCGCCCATCACCGCGCGATCCGGGAAAGCGGCTGGAGCGGCCGCGTCGTCACCGCCTATCGCCCCGATCCGGTCGTCGATCCCGAAACGCCCGGCTTTGCCGCCAAAGTGGCGAAGTTCGGCGAGATGGCGGGCGAGGACGTCTCGACTTACGCGGGCTATCTCGCCGCGCACCGCTTCCACCGCGCCCGCTTCCGCGAGGCCGGAGCCACCTCGACCGACCACGGCCATCCCAGCGCCCGCACCGCCGATCTCTCGCTCGAGGATTGCGAGGCGCTTTACCAGCGTGTCCTGTCGGCACCGAGCAAGGATGACGCCGAACTGTTCCGCGCCCAGCTCCTCACCGAAATGGCCGGGATGAGCGTGGAGGACGGCATGGTCATGCAGCTTCACCCCGCCGTCCATCGCAGCCACAACCAAGCCGTGCTCGACCGCTTCGGGCGTGACAAGGGCGGCGACATTCCGCTGCCCGGCGAATTCGTGCAGGCGCTGAAGCCCCTGCTCGACCGCCATGGCAACGACCCGCGCCTGACCCTGATCCTCTTCACGCTGGACGAGGACGTCTATTCGCGCGAACTGGCGCCGCTCGCCGGGCACTATCCCTCGCTGCGCCTTGGGCCGCCCTGGTGGTTCCACGATTCCCCCGAAGGCATGCGCCGCTTCCGCGAGCGCACGACCGAGACCTCGGGCTTCTACAACACCGTCGGCTTCAACGACGATACCCGCGCCTTCCTCTCGATCCCCGCCCGGCACGACGTGGCCCGCCGCATGGACTGCGCCTGGCTGGCGCAGCTCGTGGCCGAGCACCGCCTGCCCGAGGATGAGGCGCACGAAGTCGCCCGCGCGCTCGCTTACGATCTCGTCAAGGCGGCGTACAAGCTGTGAGGCTTTCCGCAGAGACCCTCGGTCAGGTTCCGGCCTCCGTCGCCCGTCCCGCCTATGACCGCGCGGCGGTCAAGGCGGGGGTCGTCCACCTCGGCATCGGTGCCTTCCACCGCGCGCATCAGGCCGCCGTGTTCGAGGCGGCGCTGGCTTCGGGCGACTTGCGCTGGGGCGTGGTCGGCGTCTCTCTGCGCTCGGCCTCTGTGCGGGACCAGATGGCGCCGCAGGACGGGCTCTACACCCTGCTGGTGCGCGAAGGCGCGGTGCAGACCCCGCAGATCATCGGCGCCGTGCAGCGCGTGCTGGTCGCGCCGGAAGAGCCGGAAGCGGTAGTGGCCGCGCTGGCCTCGCCGGCCACCCACCTCGTCACGCTGACCGTGACCGAGAAAGGCTATTGCCTCGATCGCAGGACCGGCAAGCTCATGGCCGAGGACGCGGACGTCGCCGCCGATCTCGCCGGGCTGGAACGTCCGCGCACGGCGGCGGGCTTCCTTGTCGCGGCGCTCGGGCGCAGGCGGGCAGAGGGCCTTGCCCCGCTTTCGATCCTCTCCTGCGACAACCTGCCCCACAACGGCGCGCTGCTGAAAGGCGCGGTGCTCGCCATGGCCGAGGCGCACGATCCCGCGCTCGCCGCCTGGATCGCGCAAGGCTGCACGTTCCCGGCCACCATGGTCGACCGCATCGTGCCCGCCACCACGGACGACGACATCGCCGGTCTCGCCGCGCTGACCGGCGTGGAAGATCGGGCGATGGTTAAGGCCGAACCCTTCCTGCAATGGGTGATCGAGGACAGCTTCGCAGGCGAGCGGCCTGATTTCGCCGCGCTCGGCGTACAGCTGACCGATGCGGTGGCCCCGTGGGAGGAAGCCAAGCTGCGCCTGCTGAACGGCGCGCATTCGGCCATCGCCTATCTCGGCGGGCTGGCAGGCGATGCGTTCGTCCACGAGTTCGTCGGCACCGCGCAAGGCCGTGCTTTCGTCGAGCGGCTGTGGGACGAAGTGGTGCCCACGCTGAACCCGCCCGCCGGGCTCGACGTGCCGGCCTACCGGCAGGAACTGATGGCCCGCTTCGCCAACAGCGCCCTCCAGCACCGCACCCGCCAGATCGCCATGGACGGATCGCAGAAGCTGCCGCAGCGCCTGCTTGCGCCGCTGGCCGCTGTGGCGGAGCAGGGCGGTTCCTTCGCGGCCATCACGCTGGCCGTTGCCGCATGGGTACGCTGGCAGGCGGGCACGAGCGACGCGGGCGAGAGCTTCGCCATCGACGATCCCGCCGCTGCCGCCCTTGCCGATGCACTGCGCCTTGCGGCCACGCCGCGCGCCCGGGTCACCGCGGCCCTCGGCGTGCTGGGCCATGTGCCCGATGCCGCCGTGCTCGACGCCGTGGTCGCCCATCTCGGCCATCTCGAAACTTCCGGCGCCCGCGCCGTCATCACTGCATTCCTGGGAGAGAACGCATGACCCTCCGCACTGCCCTGCTGGCGGTCTCGGCCCTTGCGGCCAGCCTGAGCCTCGCCGCTCCCGCCCTTGCCGATGCGCCGCGTCTGGAGACCAAGGGCGATACGAAGCAGCTGATCGTGAACGGCAAGCCGATGCTGATGATCGCGGGCGAGCTGAGCAATTCGGCCTCCTCCAGCGCCGCCTACATGGCGCCGCACTGGAAGCGGTTGAAGGAGATGAACCTCGATACCGTGCTGACGCCGGTGTCGTGGGAACTGATCGAACCCACCGAGGGCACGTTCGACTGGTCCTCGGTCGATTCCCAGATCAAGGCGGCGCGCGCCAACAACCTCAAGCTGGTGGTGCTGTGGTTCGGGGCGTGGAAGAACTCCATGTCCACGTACATCCCGGCCTGGGTCAAGCGCGACCAGCAGCGCTTCCCGCGCGCGCAGCTTCCCAATGGTCAGGGCGTGGAGATCCTCTCGACGTTCGGCGCCGAGACGCTGAAGGCCGACGAGCGCGCCTATGCCGCGCTCATGGCGCACCTCAAGGCGGTGGATTCCACGCAGAATACCGTCGTCATGGTGCAAGTGGAGAACGAGATCGGCATGTTGCCGGTCGCGCGCGACTACAGCGCCGCCGCCAATGCCGCCTACCGCGAGCCGGTTCCGGCCGAACTGGTCAACTACCTCGTCGCTCACAAGGACTCGCTGGTTCCGGGCATGCGCCGGATGTGGCTCGAACGCGGCGCGCGTACCAGCGGTTCGTGGGACGAGCTGTTCGGCGGCGGCGATGCCGCGGCGGAGGTCTTCGCGGCCTGGCACTATGCCCGCTTCGCCGACCAGCTCGCCGCGGCGGGCAAGGCGGCTTATCCGATCCCGATGTACGTCAACGTCGCGCTCAACCGGCCGGGCCGCATCCCCGGCGAATACCCGAGCGGCGGCCCGCTGCCGCACTTGCTCGACGTCTGGAAGGCCGGAGGGCCGCACCTCGATTTCCTGGCGCCGGACATCTACTTTTCCAGCTTCGTGGACATCGTGAACGGCTACAAGCGCCCGGACAACGTGCTGTTCATTCCCGAGGCGCACAATTCCACCAATCCGGTGGCGCCCGCCAATGCGTTCTACGCCATCGGCCAGCTCGACGCGATCGGCTTCGGCCCCTTCTCCATCGACTCGGTGGACGAGGATCCCGGCGCGCTCAAGGATGCCTACGGCGTGCTCCAGCAGCTCAAGCCTTACATTCTCGATGCGCAGGGCACCGATCGCATGGTCGGCTTCAAGCCGCGCCAGCTCTATGACGAAACGCTGGTCTACGAGCCGGAAACCCGCGATGTCGGCCCCTATCGCTTCACCATCGCCTATGCCGATATCCAGCGGCCGGTGGCCAATCCCGGCGCCGACGCTTCGGTACCGGGCACCACTGCGGCGATCGCGGCGGCAGGCGGCATGATCATCCAGATCGGACCGGAAGAGTATCTGATCGCCGGGCAGGGCATTACCGTGACGTTCAAGCCCAGGACCGGCAAGGCCGCGCTGGCCGGGATCGATTCGGCGTTCGAGGGCGAATTCGATTCGACCGGCAAATGGGTGCCCGGCCGCCTGCTCAACGGCGACCAGACTCACCAGGGCCGCCACATCCGCCTGGAGTCCGGAAAGTGGCAGATTCAGCGGGTAAAACTCTATGATTACGATTGAAAGATACCGCTAACATAACTGTTGACGCGCGCCGGCACTGGGCATATTAAGGCTTCAATGATAGCGCTACCAGTGTTGGCGCAACCCACGATCCGCTCGGAAGCGGACGTGATTTAAATGGGAGGGGATATCCAATGCGATCCAACCGTATTTCCGTTCGTGCCGTTCTTCTGAGCGCCGCCGCGCTTTCAGGCCTTTCCGCGCCTGCCGCCTTCGCGCAGGACGCTGCGGGCACCACGGCCGCCGACACCGCCGATACGACCGCCGCCCCTCAGGACGATACGCCTTCCGCGGGCGACATCATCGTCACCGGCATCCGCGCCTCGCTGCAGAGCGCAACCAATGCCAAGCGCGATGCCGTGACCTTCGGCGATTCGATCTTCGCCGAAGACATCGGCAAGCTGCCCGCCACCAACCTGGCCGAAACGCTGAACCGCATGCCCGGCGTGCGCCTCAACCGCGACATCAACGGCGAAGGCACCCAGGTCGCCATCCGCGGCCTTGGCCCCAGCTTCACCCGCGTGCTGCTGAACGGCTCGCAGCTCCAGGTCGCGTCCGACGGCGGCACCAACGGCGGCAGCGCCAACCGCGAAGTCGATCTCGACTTCTTCCCGTCCGAACTCTTCACCCGTCTCGACCTTGCCAAGAGTCCTTCGCCCTCGACGCTTGAAGGCGGTATCGCCGGCACCGTCAACCTGCACAACGCCCGCCCCTTCGACAAGGAAGGCACGCACTTCACCGTCGTCGGCCAGGGCCAGTATACCGATAGCAACGGCAAGATCAGCCCGCGCGGCGCGGTCGTCGCCAGCCACACCACGGATACCTTCGGCATTCTCGTCGGCGTGGCCGGCGTGAAGACCAAGACCCGCGTCGATGGCTTCGAATCCGTGGGCTGGACCGACGGCAACCTCGGCGCCGGCGATCCGGGCGGCAACAACTTCTCCTGGGCCTCGGTGGTTCCGACCAATACCGGCCACGGCCTCGTCGCCGGCCAGCCGGTGGACGTGGTCGCCACTTCGGGTCTCACCCGCGACCAGCTCAGCACCGCGCTGATCCCGCGCCTCGGCCGCAACAGCCTGACCAACGGCGACCGTTCGCGCATCTCCGCGCTGGCATCGCTCGAATGGCGTCCCAGCGACGAGCTGCACTTCGCGATCGACGGTATCTGGGCCAAGTCCAAGCGCGACTACTACAAGGTCAACATGAACTGGCAGGTCCGTAACTCGGGCCCGGGCACCAGCGCGCAGTCGACCGGCGGCATGATCCCGATCGACCTTGCGGTCGACGACAACGGCGTGGTCACCAGCGGCACCTTCGCCAACTCCTCGTTCTTCCTCGAAGCGAGCCAGTTCAAGCAGACCACCAAGTTCTGGAACATCGCGCCGAGCGTCACCTGGCAGCCTTCCGGCCGCGTGAAGGTGGAAGCCAATGCCAACTGGTCGAAGAGCAAGTTCTTCCGCGAACAGCCGACCTGGGCCTTCCAGACCACCCCGGGTTCGGGCGTGGACGTCTATTACGACAACAGCGGCGGCAACCAGCCGATCATCACCACCAATGTCGATCTCAACGATCCGAACATGGGCTGGGAATGGTACCGCCAGAACGTGTCGCTGGTTCGCCGCGACACCGAGACCCGCGGTGCCCACCTCGACACCACCATCGGCGACAGCGACTTCAGCGTGAAGTTCGGCGGCGCCTATGACCGGGCCCAGCGTTCGATCCGCGCCTACGACAACAGCCCGGCCTACCAGCTCTCCGTCTGCGGCGCCGGCTGCACCGGCGATACCGGCTCGATCACCACCGGCCAGATCCCGCAGTACCTGACCCAGTTCCCGGTCAGCAACTTCGGCCATCTCGCCAGCGGCAGCGTGGGCTACAATGCCTTCGTCATCCCCGACTTCGATGCCATCAAGCAGGCCACCAACTACGCCAGCTACCGTGACAGCGCGCCGGAAACGCGCGGCGCGGTGACCGGCGGCGCCACGGGCGACATCGACGAGACGGTGCTGGGCGCCTACTTCGAACTGAACGGCACCACCGAACTGTTCGGCCGCGAACTGCACATGAACGGCGGCATGCGCTATGCCCATACCAAGCAGATCGTCGTCGGCCCGAGCCAGGTCGGCACCGCCATCATCGACATCACCTCGCGCTCGAACTACGACAACTTCCTGCCCTCGGTGAATTTCACGTACGATGTGCTGGACAACCTGAAGCTGCGCTTCTCGGCCTCGCGCACGATGACGCGTCCGAATGCCGACCAGATCCTGCCGGGCATCACGTTCTCGGATCCCTCGGCCCTCACGGCCAGCGCGGGCAATCCTGATCTGAAGCCCTACACTTCGGACAACTTCGATATCGGCGGTGAATTCTACACCGGCGGCATCGGTTATGTCGGTGTGTCGGCCTTCCAGAAGAACATCGCCGGCTTCACCGTCACCACGTCCTCGGAAGTGCCCTTCGGTTCGCTCAACATTCCGTACGACAGCCTGATCTCGACCCAGCAGAACGCCCTCAGCGACCGCTCGCTCCAGACCGGCGTGCCGATCGCGAACCTGCCGATCACGGTGACCCGCCCGATCAACCTCAGCGATCTGAAGATCAAGGGCATCGAGGCCACCTGGGTGCAGCCGCTCGACTTCCTGGTGCAGGGCCTGGGCTTCTCGGCCAACGGCACCTACCTGAAGCAGTCCTCGTCCTCGGGCCTCGTTGCCACCGGTGTTTCGCCCTACTCGTACAACCTCCAGGGCTTCTACGAGAACAACGGCCTGTCGGTCAGCGTGAACTACGTCTGGAACGACGCATCGATCGCCGTGAACGGTCCGCAGAACGGCATCCAGAACGCCGCCCTGCGCTCGGACGCCCGTGGCCAGCTCGACATGTCGGCCGGCTACCAGCTGCCCTTCCTGAACAACGCGGTGCGCCTGACGCTCGATGTGCTGAACATCACCAACGAGCCGATCCGCACCACCTTCGAATACGACAATGCCGCTTACTCGGTCTACTATCCAGGCCGTCAGGTCCTGCTGGGTCTGCGCGCCAACTTCTGATTGTTCTTGCAGGGAACTCCTCCTCCCTGAAAACTCCGAGCCGGCGTCCATTCCCTGGATGCCGGCTCATTTCTTTTTATGGGGTCCGCGATGCTGCCGAAGTTCCGTCACCTTGCCCTCACCGCCCGGATGTTGACGGGCCGCCCGTTCAGGCGCGCGCTGATCCCGGCTGCTCTTGTGACGGCCGGGCTGGGCGTCTCGGCGCCTGCGCTGGCGGCGGCCTGCCCCTGGGTTTCGGCCTGGGGATCCTCGCAGATGCTTCCCGATGCCGACAATGCCCTTCCGGCCGAGGCCACGCGCGATGTGACGCTGCGGCAGATCGTGCGGCCCTCGATCGGCGGCACCGGACTGCGCGTGCGCCTGTCCAATGCTTTCGGCGACACGCCGCTGGTGATCGAGGCCGCCACGCTGGCCCGCGCCCGGGCGGCGGACAAGGCAGGGATCGACGCCCGTTCGCTCACGCCGCTGCGCTTCTCCGGCAAGGCCCGCGTGGTGATCCCGCCGGGCGCGGACTGGCTTTCCGACCCCCTGGACCTGCCCGTCCGCGCTTTCGAGGACCTGGCCGTCTCGCTCCACGTCCAGGCCATGCCCCAGCGCCAGACCGCGCATCCCGGCTCGCGCGCGACTTCGTACTGGATCGCGGGCGACCATGTTGCCGATGCCGAACTGGCCGCGGCCAAGCCGATCGACCACTGGTATCTCCTCTCGGGAATCGAGGCGCGGGCCTGCGGGGCGGGCGCAGTGGTGGCGCTGGGCGATTCGATAACCGACGGGCGCGGCTCCACCACCAATGGCAATGACCGCTGGACCGACGTGCTCGCCCGGCGGCTGGCGGGCAGTTCGGCGGGGGTTGCGGCTGGCAGGCGCGCGGTGATCAACCAGGGCATCGGCGGCAACCGCGTGCTGCTTGACGGGCTCGGGCCCAATGCCATGGCCCGGCTCGACCGCGACGTACTGGCGCTGCCCGGCGTCACTCACCTCATCGTGCTGGAAGGCATCAACGACCTGGGCGTCCTTACGCGCGACCACCCGGTGAGCGCTGCGGAACACGCCGCCATGGTGGAGCAGATCACCGGCGCCTACGGCCAAATCGTTGCCCGCGCCCATGCGAAGGGGATCAAGGTCTACGGCGCGACATTGCTGCCGTTCATGGGCATGGACTACTACCATCCGGGCGCCGTCAACGAGGCCGACCGCCAGGCGATCAACGCTTGGATCCGGGCACCGGGCAATTTCGATGCGGTGATCGATTTCGACAAGGTCATGCGCGATCCCGCGCGGCCGGACCGGCTCAATCCCGCCTATGACGTGGGCGACGCGATCCATCCCAACCCGGCCGGCTACAAGGCCATGGGCGAGGCGATACCGCTGGACTTGCTGCGCTAGGAAAGAGCGAGGAGAGGTGCGTCTCCCGGATCAAGTCCGGGATGACGATCTCAGGCCGGGCAGACGTCGTCTCCGGGGCGCGGCAGCGGTGTCGTGCGCAGCAGGGCAGGCGTCGGGCCGGGTCTGGCCGGATCGGTGGCGGCATAGAACGGGTCGCGCTGGGCCTGTTCCAGAGTGACGAACCGAAAGCCCATGTCCCGGTAGAGCGCCAGGAGCCGCGGCATCATCCGCGCATCGAAAGCGCCGACGTGGAGCAGCAGCACATAAGGCACATCGCGGCGGAACCGGGCCTGCGAAGCGGCCCGCGCGGCCTCGGCATCGGCGCGGGCGGCGGAAAGGAAGCGCGCTTCGAGATCGGCGATCGCGGCGGTGTTCCCCTGGGCGGCGCAGCGGGCATAAGGCGCGTTCCAGGCCCAGTCATCGAAGGAAAGGCTGACCCCGGCGATACGATAGTGCCGCTGCGCCAGCGCCGCCCGTACGGCGTCGCGCATGGCCGGGTCCCTGCCCTCGGCGAGGAAGGGGTAGCGTAGCCAGGGCTTCATGCCGCGGGGTGCTAGTGCGGCCTGGTCGCGGTCCAGTTCGGCCACGAATTCCGCCGCGCCCACTTTGTCCAAATTGAGATGCCGGAAGCCGTGATTGCCGAAAGGCAGCCCGGCGGCGCGCCAATGGTCCAGCACGGTATCGAGATCGCCAGCCTCGCCCTTGCCGGCATTGACGAAGCCGAAAGCCGGGGCGCGGGCCTGTTTCAAGGCGGCCAGAATGGCGTCGGTCACCGAGAGCGGGGTATCGCCGCTGGGGTAAGGCGTGTGCAGGGGCAGGTCGTCGAACGTGAGCGCGATCTGCGGCGCGGGGGCGGCAAGCGCGGGATGCGGGGCGAGAACCAGCGCCAGTGCGGCGGCCAGCAGGCGCGTGGATTTTGCGGCTGGCGCCCTGGTTGCCGTTGCGACCTGCGTCGTTACTTCCGCCTGCACGCCCTCTTCCCCCACCTTTTCCTGAACCGTCCCTCCGCACTGCCCATCCCTTATTTCGTCATTGCGAGCGTAGCGAAGCAATCCAGAGTCGCGCAGAGCCGCCCTGGATTGCTTCGCTACGCTCGCAATGACGAGGTGTGTCGGGTGTCGGGTGTCGGATGTCTGTGTTTCCGTCTGTCGGCTGTGCGCGTGGTTCAAGAGACTGCGCGCCCCTTGGGCGATCTCGCATACCCGCACCCCCCACAGGAGCGCCCAAAGGGATGGCGAACCGCGTCTGGTTCGCCATCCCTTCGCCGTATTAGTGAACGAAGGGATCGATCGTCTTGATCGTGCCATCTTCGTTGTAGTGCAGTTCGGTGACCTTGACGTTGCGCAGGCGCGTCTGGCCGGAGAGCTGGCTGTCGGCATAGAACAGCCACCACTTGCCGTCCTTCTCGACGATCGAGTGATGCGAGGTCCAGCCTTCGACCGGGTTCAGGATGCGGCCCTTGTACGTGAAGGGACCGTAGGGGTTATCGCCGATACCGTAAGCGATGTAGTGCGTGTCGCCGGTCGAGTAGCTGAAGTAGTACTTGCCCTTGTACTTGTGCATCCACGAGGCTTCGAAGAACCGGCGGTCATGGTCGCCGCCGAGCAGGAGCTTGCCCTTCTCGTCGACGATCTTCACTTCACGCGGCGCCTCGGCGAATTCCAGCATGTCGCCGGTCATGCGCGCCACGCGCGGGAGCAGGGCGGGCTTGTCGTCGGCCTGGAGGTCGGTCTTCGAACCGTTCGGATCGTACTTGCCGTTCACGTTGCGCTGGAGCTGGCCGCCCCAGATGCCGCCGAAGTACATGTAGCTCTGGCCGTCGTCGTCAGTGAAGACGGCGGGATCCATCGAGTAGCTGCCCTTGATCGGCTGCGGTTCCGCCTTGAACGGGCCCATCGGGTCCTTCGAGGTGGCAACGCCGATGCGGAAGGCGCCCTGCTTGTCCTTGGCCGGGAAGTAGAGGTAGTACGTGCCGTTCTTGAAGGCGGCGTCGGGCGCCCACATCTGCTTCGAGGCCCAGGGCACCTGCTTCACGTCCAGCGCGAGAGGACCGATGGTGACCTTGTCGCCCACCTTGTCCATCGACAGGACGTGGTAGTCGCGCATTTCGAAGTGGCCGCCGAGATCGTCTTCCGGCGTCGGGCCGTCCACGTCGTGGCTGTTGTAGATGTAGAACTTGCCGTTCCAGACATGGGCGGAAGGATCGGCGGTGTACATCTCGCTGACCAGCGGCTGCGAAAGGTACTTCTTGCCCGAAGCGGCGCCGGCTTCGGTGGCATCGGCCGATGCGGCGGCGTCAGGCGCGCCTCCGGTACCATTGCAGGCGGCCATCAGGCCGCAGAAAGCTGTAGCCGCAAGGGCTGCGTAAATTCGCCTCGACACATCTATCTCCCGGTCGGTTTAAACCTTCTATCCGAAAGATAGCGCTAACATCCGTCAGGGGCAACCGGGATATTCTCGCCCCCCGATCAGGCGAATTCCGGCCGCCGAGCGGCGCGAACTCTGCCGATGCCCGCCACGAAAACGAGCGCGGCCACCACGGCGAACGCGCCGGCCAGGGCGAAGGCGGGCGTGTAGGAGCCGGTCAGCTCGCGGATCACCCCGGCGCCGAAAGCGGCCAGCGCGGCGCCCATCTGGTGCGCCACCATTACCCAGCCGAACACGATCGGCGCGTCGCGCTCTCCAAAGGAAAGGTTGGCGAGCTTGAGCGTCGGCGGCACCGTGGCGATCCAGTCCAGCCCGTAGAACACCGCGAAGATGGTCAGGCTGACCGTGCCGAAATCGATGAAGGGCAGGGCCAGCAGCGACAGTCCGCGCAGGCCGTAATAGACGGCCAGGAGGCGGCGCGGGTCGTGGCGATCGGACAGCCAGCCCGACGCGGTCGTGCCGATCAGGTCGAAGAAGCCCATCAGCGAAAGCAGCCCGGCGGCCGCGACCGGGGCGATGCCGTGGTCTCCGCAGAAGGCGATCATATGAGTGCCGACCAGGCCGTTGGTGGTGAGGCCGCAGACGAAGAAGCTTCCCGCCAGCAGCCAGAACACCGGCTTGCGGGCGGCGCGGACGAGCGCCTCGATGGCGAGCCAGGGCGTCGCCGCCTGCTTCATCGGCGGTGCGGGGGCAGTGCCTTCCTCTTCGCCGAAGCGCCGCACGCCGCGGGTCTCGGGACGTTCGGGGACGAACAGGGCCACCACGGGGATAAGCGCGGCGCAGCCCAGGCTGACGGCCAGTGCCACCGGCCGCCAGGCGCCGCCTTCCGACAGCCAGGCCAGGAAGGGCAGGAACACGAGCGCGCCGGTGGCCGTGCTGGCGCTCAGCATGCCCATGACCAGCCCTTGCCGCGAGGCGAACCAGCGGTTGACCACGGCCGCGCCCAGCACCGAGGCGACGGCACCCGAACCGATGCCCGACAGCACGCCCCAGCTCAGCACGAAATGCCAGGGCGCCGTCATCCAGCGGCTGGCGAAAGTGGACAGCGCCATGAGCACGAGGCCTGCCAGCATGGTGCGCTTGATCCCCACGCTCATCATCAGCGCCGCGGCGAAGGGGCCGACGAGGCCGTAGAGCAGGATGCCGATGGCCGCGGAGAACGAGATCGTCGCCCGGTCCCAGCCGAAGTGCAGTTCCAGGGGCAGCATCATCACGCCCGGCGCCGATCGCAGACCGGCCGAGAACAGCAGGGCGAAGAATGTCACGGCCACGACGATCCAGGCGGGGTGCGGGCGGCGGAGGGCAAGGGGCATGGGCAGGTTTCCCGAAAAGGTCGAAGCGGAGAGATAGCGGGAGTCCCGCCGCGATCCGAACGAGAAAGATTGGCGCGGGTTGTGAATTCCAGTAACAACCCGGGCATGTACCGCCCGCCCTCGCTCAACACGCTGCGTGCGCTGGTCGCCGCTGCCCGGCACCGCAGTTTCACGCGGGCGGCCGAGGAACTGGGCGTTACGCACGGCGCGATCAGCCACCGGGTCCGCGAAGTGGAGGAGCGGCTGGGAGAGCCGATGTTCGAGCGGCAGGGCAATTCCATGCAGCCGACCCTGGCGGCGCTGCGCATCCTGCCCACCGTGCGGCAGTCGCTGGAACTGATCGCCAGCGTATTCCCGGAACCGCCCGCGGCGGGGCATGTGGTGCTGAAAGTGGCGGTGCTCCCGTCATTCGCCTCGCACTGGCTGGTGCCGCGATTGGCGGAGTTCCACGAATCCCATCCCGGCATCGCCATCGCGCTCGATCCGCGCATGGACCTCAGCCCGGTCGGCCCGCAGGGGCTGGACGCCGCCATCCGCTATGGCAGCGGCGAGTGGCCGGGGCTGGTGGTCGAACGGCTGATGCAGGACACCGTGTTCCCCGCCTGCTCGCCCGCCTATCGCGAGCGGATGGGGATCGAGAGCGAGCAGGACCTCGGCCGCTGCCGGTTCCTGCGCAATTCCTGGCAGCCTTGGACGCCGTGGTTCCAGCGCGCCGGGCTGGCGCTGCCGGAGCCTACCGATTCGCAGCCCTACGACGATGCCGGTCTGCTGCTGGAAGCGACCGCGGCCGGCCATGGCGTGGCGCTCGTGCGCAAGGTGATCGCGCAGGACGCCATCGCCGCGGGGCGGCTGGTCCGTCTCTCCGCGGTCGAGCATCCCTTTGAAGGCGCCTATCATTTCGTTCGCCATCCCGGCAGTCCTCCGGCCAGGACCGCGGCGGTGCTGGCCTTCGCGGCGTGGCTGAAGCATCGCCTTGATGGTGAGTTTACCGGAGCGAAACTCCAACACCCGTAATTGCCATTGCCGGGACCGCGCCAAGCTGGCACGGGCAGGTCGAGGGCAATGCGAATGACCATCCTGCAAGATATCGAGAAACTCGTCGTCCGGCTCGCACCAGAGCCGGTCTGCGACGATTGCATCACGCAAAGGCTGGGCCTGAGCGTTCTTCACCATGCGGATGTCCAGACCCGCGAACTCGTTGGAACCAACGGTTTCGTGCGGAGCAAGGACGAATGCAGCCTTTGCGGCGAGACCAAGCTGGTGATTCGCCGGCACTGACGGCGCGGCTTGCGCCGCGTCAGTGCCTCAGCAGCACCGTCCGCCGTTCTTGCCGCCGTACCGCGCCTCCTGACGGTCCCGGAAGAACGCCTTGCGGTCCATCACCGGGCGGTCCGGGTGATGCGCGGCCATGTGCCGGACGTAATCGTCGTAGTCCGGCAGGCCCACCATGAGCCGGGCCGTGCGGCGCAGGGTTTGGATCAGGTCGCTCATGCCGGCACCGGCCGCGGGGAGGCCTCATGGGCGGGGATCTCGTTCACGGTCGGCACCGGGCTGCGGCGCGAGGCCATGCAGGTGCGCCAGGTGAAGACCATCAGGGAGAGCACCACCGCCAGGAACACCGCCACCAGCGCGGCGTCGACCCGGTCGTTGAAGACGATGCGCTCCATCTGTTCCAGGGACTTGGCGGGGTTCAGCAGTTCGCCCCGCTCCAGCGCGGCGGAGAACCTGGCGCCGTGCGCCAGGAAGCCGACGGCGGGATCGGCGGAGAACAGCTTCAGCCAGCCCGCCGAAAGCGTGCAGATCAGCAGCCACGCGGTCGGCAGCACGGTGACCCAGGCGTAGCGGTCGCGCTTCATGCGGAACAGCACGGCGGTCGCCAGCATGAGGGCGATGGCGGCGAGCATCTGGTTCGAAATGCCGAACACCGGCCAGAGCGTGTTCACCCCGCCCAGCGGATCGGTGACGCCCTGATAGAGGAAGAACCCCCAGGCCGCCACGCAAAGCGCCGTGGCGACGAGGCCGGGGACCTGGCTCCTGCTCTCGCCGAGGCGGGGCACGGCCAGCGCCATCAGATCCTGCAGCATGAAGCGTCCGGCGCGGGTGCCCGCGTCCACCGCGGTGAGGATGAACAGGGCCTCGAACAGGATCGCGAAATGGTACCAGAAGGCCTTCATCGCCGGCCCGCCAACGACGTGGGAGAAGATCTCCGCCATGGCCACGGCCAGGGTCGGCGCGCCGCCCGCGCGCGAGATGATGGTGTGCTCGCCCACGTCCCGGGCGGTCTGGGCGATGGTCTCGGGGGAGATCGCGAAGCCCATGGCCGTCACCGCGTGGGCGGCGCTGGCGGCGTCGGTTCCGATCAGCGCGGCGGGGCTGTTCATGGTGAAGTAGATGCCCGGATCGAGGATCGAGGCGCCCACCAGCGCCATGATCGCCACGAAGGCCTCCATCAGCATGGCGCCGTAGCCGATCAGCGGGGCATCGCTCTCGCTGGCGATCAGCTTGGGCGTGGTGCCGCTGGCGATCAGGGCGTGGAAGCCGGAGACCGCGCCGCAGGCGATGGTGATGAACAGGAAGGGGAACAGCCCGCCCGAGAAGACCGGCCCGCCGCCAGAGGCAAAGGCGGTGAGCGCGGGCATCCGCAGCGGCGGCGCCATGATGACGATGCCGATGGCGAGCGCGGCGATGGCGCCGATCTTGAGGAAAGTGGAAAGGTAGTCGCGCGGGGCCAGCAGCAGCCAGACCGGCAGGACCGAAGCGACCGCGCCGTAACCGATCAGGATCCAGCAGAGCTGCACTGGCGTGAACGTGAACAGCGGTCCCCACACCGGCGACTGGGCGATGGCCTGGCCATAGACGATGGCGGCCAGCAGCCCGACGAGGCCGAGGATGGAGACTTCCCCGATCCGGCCGGGCCGGATCCAGCGGGTATAAGCGCCCATCAGCATGGCCAGCGGCACGGTGGCGGCCACGGTGAACATCCCCCAGGGGCTCTCCGCCAGGGCCTTCACGACGATCAGCGCCAGCACGGCCAGGATGATGACCATGATCATGAAGGCGCCGAACAGCGCGATGGTCCCGGCCACCTGCCCCATTTCCATGCGGATCAGCTCGCCCAGCGAGCGCCCGTCGCGCCGCATCGAGATGAACAGGACCATGAAGTCCTGCACCGCCCCTGCCAGCACGACGCCGCCGATGATCCAGAGCGTGCCCGGCAGGTAGCCCATCTGCGCCGCCAGCACCGGCCCGACCAGCGGTCCGGCCCCGGCGATTGCGGCGAAATGGTGCCCGAACAGCACGGTGCGGTCGGTCGCGACATAGTCCAGCCCGTCGGCGCGGCGCAGGGCGGGCGTCGGCCGCGACGGGTCCAGCTTCATGACGTGGCGGGCGATGAACAGCGCATAATAGCGATAGGAGACGAGGAAGCAGCAGACGGCGGCCACCACGATCCACAGCGCGTTCACCGCCTCTCCACGCGAAACCGCGACGACGGCGAGCGAAATGGCGCCGACAAGGCCGGTGAGGAGCCAGGGCAAGTGGCGGATCATGGTGCTCTCCTTCTGGCGCCGTCTCCCCGCGCCGATCTCCCCGTGCATAAAGCCTTGGGCCGACGAGGGAACCGGGAAATCGCAACTCGTCGGCCGGGATGTCATCGGAGACCCGTTCGCCGACAGCGACCGGACCTTGGGCGGCGGCTGGCGTTCCGTGGCAATGTGTGACAGGCAACCAAAGAAGATTGGCGGGCGTTGAATTGCGTGGCACCACGGCGCCGCCGACGCGTTTCGGCCTAATCTGCTTTGTTTCTAATGCATTGGCACGCCGCACCTGGCACGGCGGATCGGTCCGCCGCCGTCTATCCTTGGGGGAAATGAAGCCTTGCGTGGCTGGATACTGTTTCATCGCGAGCTTGATCCCGCGAACTCGGAAGTGCCCGAGGTGCTGCGCTTCCAGGAAGCGGCCAGCGCCATGGGCATCGAGCTGCAAGTGCTCCATCCCCACAAGTTCGACCTGGTGGTCGGCTCCGAGGAAGGCTGGAGCACGACTTACCAGGGGCGGCTGGTGGAGCGCCCGGATTTCGTGATCTGCCGCACCGGCGCGGAGACGGACTATTTCACTCTGGCCCTGCTGCGCCATCTGGAGCGGCGCGGCGTGCGGCTGGTCAACGGCCCGGCGACGATCGAGCAGGTGGCGGACAAGCTGCACACCCTGCAGACGCTCAACCGCGCCGGTCTGCCGATCCCGCGCACGATCCTGGGCACTTTCCCCATCGACGTCGACCTCGTGGAGCGCGAACTGGGTTTTCCCGTGATCGTCAAGACGCTGAAGGGCACGCGCGGGGCCGGTGTGCTCAAGTGCGAGGATCGCAACCAGTTCGAGGATCTGGCCGGGCTGCTGGAAAGCGCCGATGCCCAGGCCGACTTCATCCTCCAGCATTACGTCCGCGCCAGCCATGGCCGCGATGTGCGCGTGCTGGTGGTGGGCGGCCGCGTGGTGGCGGCGATGGAGCGGCGCTCGCTGACCGGGGGCTTCAAGTCCAACGTCTCGCTCGGCGGCGTGGGGATCGCTTATAATCCGCCGCCGGAAATGGCCGAACTGGCGGTCCAGGCGGCCGACGTGCTGGGGCTGGACGTGACCGGGATCGACATCCTCTTCGACGAGGAAGGCTACCGGATCTGCGAGGCGAACTCGGCGCCGGGCTTCCAGGGGCTGGAGCGCGCCACCAGCTACGACGTGCCCTCGGCGATCCTCGAATGGGTGATCTCCACCCAGGACGCGGCGGAGCCTGTCACGGCCCCGGCGGCGGAAAGCAATGCCCTGGCCGAACTCGCTTTCGGAGGGCGCGCGGGCCTGCGCGTCCTCAGCGACCGCAACCCCGAATATCGCCGCTTCGCCAGCGCCGTCGGCCTGCGCATGGTCGGCGCCGGGCTGGGCTGCCTGGCCCATGCCAGCCTCCCGCCGATGCTGGTCGACCGCAAGAGCCGGGTCGGCACCGGCCTGCGCACCCTGTTCGACGGCCGGGTCAACGCCGATCTCTCGGCGCTCAACGACACCGAACAGGAAAGGACGCTGATGATCGTGCTGGTGGCGGCGATCTGGGCGGCGGTCCTGCCCTGGCTGGCGGGCGCGGACGTGGTTCCCGGCGCCGTGCTTTCGGTGATCGCCTTGTGCTTCCCCGTGCTGTTCATGACCACCGCGCCGACGGGACGGTTCGGCAGGTCCGCTTCCTCGCTGCGCCGAAGGACCGGCGGATGATCGATCCGGCGACCATTCCCTGGGCCGCGCTCGCCCCGTTCATCATTGCCGGCTTCCTCGCCCAATTGGTCGACGGCGGGTTGGGCATGGGCTTCGGCGTCCTGTCCAACTCGCTGCTGATGCTGCTCGGGGTGCCGCCGGGGGCGGCCTCGGCCGTGACGCACCGGGTGGAGAGCTTCACCAGCGGCGCATCGGGCATCGCCCATGCCTTGCAGCGCAATGTGGACTGGCCGCTGTTCGCGCGGCTGGTCGTGCCGGGCATCGCCGGAGGGCTGCTGGGCGTCTGGGTGCTCACCAGCGTCAGCATGGCGATCCTGCGCCCTGCCGTGCTGGTCTACCTCGCAGCCGTGGGGCTCTACCTGATCTGGCGGGGGCCGCGGCGGCCGCAGTCGTACCGGCGGATGAAGCTGGTCGGTCCGCTCGGCCTCATCGCGGGCTTCCTCGATGCCTCGGGCGGGGGCTGGGGACCGATGGTGACGGGCAACCTCATGGCCCAGGGCATGACCCCGCGCATGGCGATCGGCACGGCCAATGCCGCCGAGTTCTTCGTCACCGTCACCGTGCTCACCGCCTTCATCGGCAGGCTGGGCGTGGAATCGCTGACGATCGCCGCCAGCGGCCTGCTGATCGGCGGCGTGGTGGCCGCACCGTTCGGCGCCCTGCTCACCCGGCGCATTTCCCCGCGCCGGCTGATGGAACTGACCGGCGCGACGCTCGTGGCGCTGAGCCTGGGCGGACTGATCTCCATGATGTTCTCTCCGATCCCGCTGTTTTCGCGGCTTTAATCGGCGAGTGGTGGGCGTGGCGGGATCGCCAAGGGCCCCAAAACTGGCCAATCGGCGCATCGTCGGCTATGGAGGCCGGATCGCCGACTGGAATTTGCGCGCCGGCGACTGAGAGACCAACGAGCTCCCGCATAAAGGAGCCGCTCATGGAACTCTGTAAAATCCTGAGGATTCAAGTCTCGCGCGCCGCGCACGCGGGAAGCGGCTGGCTGTGCCCTGTCCCGATCGACATGGCTTCGACCTCCAGCAACTTCGCCCCCCGATAATCGAGAAGATCCGCATGAACGCCAAGACCACCGCCCATCCCGCCCCGCCGACCCGCATCCAGGAAAACCTGCTGGCACGGCGCGAGCGGCAGCTCCTGCAATGGCTCTGCGCCCGCATGCCCCGCTGGGTGACGCCGGACCTGCTGACCGCCGGGGGCCTGCTGGGCGCGTTCATGACTTTCGCGGGCTATACGGCCAGCAACCTGTCCCCGGGCTGGCTATGGCTGGCCATGGCCGGGTACGTGGTGCAGTGGTTCGGCGATTCCATGGACGGCAGCCTCGCCCGCTTCCGCAAGATCGAGCGTCCCTCCTACGGCTATTTCATCGACCATAGCTGCGACGGCCTGACCACCGCGCTGATCGTCTGGGGCATCGGCACCAGTCCCTATGTCACGATGGACGTGGCGATGGTGGCGCTCGTCGGCTACCTGCTGCTGTCGATCCACGCTTATCTCGCCGCCCGGGTCCTTGGCGAATTCAAGCTCTCGTATCTCCAGGCCGGCCCCACCGAACTGCGCTTCATGCTGATCGGTCTGACCGCGATGATGATGCTGCTGGGCACGGGACGCGGCCTGTTCGGCATGGTTTCGGGCTTCGACCTGTTCGTGGGCTCGGTCGGCGCGATCCTGATGGTGCTCTTCGTGGTGCAGACGCTGGTCACCGGCAAGCGCCTCGCCGCGGCGAGCTGATCCGCGTAATATTGTTGCGCGCATTTCGGCTGTAAACCGGCGAGGCTTGCTCTAAGGCGGGCCGCTTGAAACGAAGCGGCTCCTAGGGCGGAGCCTTGCAGGGGCGCCAAAGTGACGGTTGAAGAGTCGGGTGTGATCGGATGGTGCGGCACGAGCGCGGAGCCGCGGCGATGAACGTCTATCGCAGCAATTCCCGCGTCCTGGCCGCCAGCCTGGTCGGTACCGCCGTCGAATTCTACGACTTCTACATCTACGCCACCGCTGCGGCGCTGGTGTTCGGCCCGCTGTTCTTCCCGGGGGAATCGCCCTCGGTGCAGCGGCTGGCCGCCTATGCCAGCTTCGCGATCGCTTTCATCGCCCGGCCGGTGGGCGCCACGCTGTTCGGCCACTTCGGTGACAGGGTGGGGCGTAAGTCCACGCTGGTCGCCTCGCTGCTGCTGATGGGCGGCGCCACGGTGATCATCGGCCTCCTGCCCACTTACGAGAGCATCGGCTGGTTCGCGCCGCTGCTGCTGTGCCTCATGCGCTTCTCGCAGGGACTGGGCCTCGGCGGCGAGTGGGGTGGTGCCGCGCTGCTGGCGGTGGAGAATGCCCCGCCCGGCTACCGCGCGCGCTTCGGCATGTTTCCCCAGCTCGGCGCGCCGGTGGGCTTCATCGCCGCCAACGGGCTGTTCCTGGTCTTCAGCATGACCCTGAGCGACGCGGACTTCCTCGCCTGGGGCTGGCGCATTCCCTTCCTGCTGAGTTCGGTGCTGGTCGGCCTGGGCCTGTGGATCCGCCTGAAGCTGACGGAAACCCCGGCCTTCGAAGCCGTGCTGGAGGAAACCCCGCCCAAGTCGATCCCGATCGTCGAGCTGTTCCGCACGCATTTGCGCCAGACCCTGGCCGGCACTTTCGCGGTGATCGCCTGCTTCGCGCTTTACTACCTCACCACGACGTTCGCGCTGGGCTATGGCACCGAGACGCTGGGCTACGATCGCCGCAGCTTCCTGGGCGTGCAATTGTTCGCGATCCTGTTCATGGCGCTGGGCATCGTTCTCGCCGGCTATGCGGCGGACCGCTGGAGTTCGCGCGGCGTGCTGATCGCGGGCTGCCTGGGCGCCATGGGGGTGGGCCTGCTGATGGGGCCGATGTTCGCGGCCGGATCGCTCTCGGCCATCGCCGCCTTCCTGTGCCTGGGCCTGTTCACGATGGGCTTCGTCTACGGTCCGGTCGCCTCGCTCCTGCCGCAGCTGTTCGACGCGCGGGTCCGCTATACGGGATCGTCCATCGCCTTCAACGTCGGCGGCATCTTCGGCGGCGGCTTCGCGCCCGCTATCGCTCAGACGCTGGCCGACAAGGGCGGCGTGCTATATGTGGGCACGTATATCTCGGCGGCTGCGATCCTCAGCCTGATCGGCCTGCTGTCGATCCGGCGCAACACCGAGCGGACCTTCACCGCCTAGAACGTCTTCCCATCGGGTGGAATCGCCTGATGACGCGGCAAACCAGAAACCCGAAAGCGGTCGAGCCTCCGCAGCAGGATCGGATCCGCTCCAGACCCGCCCGTCCTGCGGGCGCCTCCGTCTCCGTCTTCTCCCATTGACCGCCGCGCCCGAGGGTATAGAGCAGGTGGAACAAATGGATTCGCGTCCCGCAAAGTGGACCGATCCGGAGAAAGACACGAACGATGACGGCACTTCGCGACGACAAGCCCGAAGTCGAGGTCAAGGGCACGCAAACGTTGATGCGTGCGCTCGACATCATGGACGAAGTGATTGGCGGCCCGATCCGCGCCGCCGATCTCGCCCGCAAGCTGGGCATGAGCAAGACTACCGCGCACCGCCTGGTGCAGGCGCTGAAGTCCCGCGGCTATCTCTCGGTGACGAGCGACGGCTTCGGTCTCGGCCCCAAGCTGCTGGAACTGGGCGTCATGGCCACCGAGCAGATCGACTATGTGCGGGTGGCCCGGCCGTTCATGGAAAAGCTCTCGGAAAAGACGGGTTTCTGCGTTTTCGTGGGCAAGCGCGAGGGGGACTGGTCCCGCCACCTCGACCGCGTGACCGGGCGCCAGCGTCTTCGCGTGGCGACCGCGCCGGGAGACCGCCGCCCCATCGCCGAAACCGGCCTGGGCAAGGCGCTGCTGCTGGACGAGGACGAGAAGGTTTGGGAAGACCTCTACCGTGAAGCCAATGGCGGCAAGGTCTCGGCCAAGGCGGTGAAGGAATACGTGGCGCTGATGCGGGAGCACAAGGCGCATGGCTACGTGCTGCACGACAGCGAGCTGGGCGACGGCGTGCGCTCGATCGCGGTGCCGATCCGCGATGCGCGCCGCGAAATCTGCATCGCCATCTCGATCGCCAGTGCGGCCCATTACCTGACGGACGACATCGTCGACGATCTGGTGGCGGCCATCGTCGCCACCGCGGGGCAGGTCGGCGAGGCCGTGGGCTACCGCGCGCCGCAGGGCTAGTCCGCGAACCGCCGGGTCATGGCCGGGGCGGCCGCACCCTTAGGCGGTGCTCCGGCACCACGCGCAGCGAATCCAGTGTCGCGACCTGCCCGGCAGCGGGCAGCGCGGCCCGCGCCTTGTCGTCCAGGTAGATCGGCGCATCGACGCGCAGCGGCATGATCGAGAGGCGCCAGGGCCGTCCGAGCCGCCCGGCAAAGCGCTTGAGGCCGATGCGCCATAGCTGGCCGTCCCAGAAAGTGTCGTCCAGCAAGTCCATGCCATCGTGCAGGCGCAGGATGTCGCCCTTGCAGGCGATCTCCAGGAAGGCGTCTCCGCCTTCGGGCAGCAGCGCGGGTGAGAGCGTGAATTCCCATGTCGCGGCGGCTTTCCAGGTTTCCGGCAGCGGTTGGAGCACCGTCTTCGCCGGGCCGCCGATCACGGGCGGCGGCGCTTCGCCCGCCGGGCGGATCTGCCGGGCCTCGACGGATGCCGCGAGGGGGCCGGAAACGCGCGCACCATTGTGGCCGCCGTGCCGGGTCAGGGCGGCGTCCGCTGTCATCCCGGGCTCCGGGGGGATCATGGCGAAAGCGAAGTCCCGGTTGCCGCGCTGACGCAGTTCCAGCTCGCCGCCCGCGAACATCACGTCGGCGTCCGTCAGAATCAGCCGTCGTTTACCGCCGAATGCACCTACCCATGTCTGCCCGGCCGAGGCGCGATCGAGCACCAGCAGCCGCACTGCCGCCCCTTGCGCGGTGACGAAGCGCAGCAGCCGTTCCCGTCCGGCCCGGACCTGCCCGATCCAGCGCCCCGCACCGTCGCGGCGGAAGCCCGCCGGCGGGCTCTGGAGGCTCGCGCCGTCGATGGCGAGTTCCACATCGTCGGCAATCGTCGCGGCCAGGACATGGATCGGGCCGTCACCGTCCTCCAGCTGCGTCACCGGCTGCGCGGTGGCCCAGGCGAGGCGCAGGCCGTCGAGGTCGAGGCCGATGGGCCAGGCGAAGCTGGCGCCGCTCGGGATCGTGACCGGCGCGGAGGGCAGCGTCACCGGGCCGCCGGGGAGGCGCACGGTGAACTGGGTGCCGGGATGGCCCGGCGTCGGATATTGGCGGACGTGGTTGTTGACGAAGAGGAAGCCGCTGCCGCCCGCGCTGCGCACCGACCAGCGCAAGGTGGCGAGGTCTGCCTTGTCGCGCGGCTGCACGGCCGGGGCATGGACCTGCATGGGCGAAAGTGCGGCGCCGTGGCTGTCGATCAGGTAGTGGAGCGGGCGCAGGGCGGCATGGGCGGGGCCGGGCAGGCCGTATTGCCCGATCGGCGCCTGGAAGTCGTAGCCGATCACCGGCACGTCGTTGTAGCCGCCCGAACGCTGCGTTTCCTCCAGCGCGCGACCATGGGCGAGCGGGTTTGAGCCGCCGTGGAACATGTAGTAGCCGAGCAGGTTCACGCCCGAGCCCAATTGCGTCAGCACTGCCGCCGCGATGTCGGCCGGGGCGATCAGCGGGCGGCGGCGGTACATGACCGGCACCCCGCCGCCATATTCGGCGCCGAGGAAAGGGGTATCTTCCATGTCGTCGTCGGCATCGCCACGGCCCTTGGCCCGGGTCTGCGCGCCCAGGTCTCCGCTCACGCGGCTGTCGAAGCGGAAGAGGTAGTTTTCCTTGGGCGGCAGGCGATTCGTGCTGGCGGACCAGGGCTCATCCGGATAGCCGCCATGAACGGGCACCACTTCGCCCCTGGGATAGACCGTGCGGTCCCAGCCGGTGACGGTGTAGAGCGGCACGTCGATCCCGATTTCGCGCGCCAGTCCTTTCAGCGCCGCGATATGGGCACGGCCCTGGCCGGGGCCGGAGAGGTTGTATTCGTTCTCCACCTGCATGCCGATCACCGGCCCGCCCTGCTTCCACAGCAGGCCGTCGATCTGCCCGGCCATCGCGCGCCAGAAGCGGGAGACTTCGGCCATGTAGGCAGGATCGTTGGAGCGCGGGTGCGTGGCGGAGACGACCCAGTCGGGTATACCGCCGAAGCGCACTTCGGCATGGCACCAGGGACCGGGGCGCAGGAAGAACAGCAGCCCGTGGCGCGCGCAGAGCGTGACGAAGCGCCGCAAGTCGCGGGTGCCGGTCCAGTCGAGGCGGCTCGGCTCCAGTTCGATATGGTTCCAGATCACGTAGCTGGCGATCACGCCGATCCCGGCGGCCTTCATCTTCGCCAGTTCCTCGTCCCAGTATTCGGCCGGGAAGCGGGTGAAGTGAAATTCGCCCATGATCGGCAGCCACGGCTTGCCGTCGCGGGTGAGGGTGAGGTTGTCGATGCCCAGTATGCCACCCGGCCCCTCGCCCGTGCCCATGCGCAAATGGCCGGATTTCAGCGGGCGGCCGGGGCGGGAAGCGTCGAGTTCCAAAGGCGCGGCCTGCGCGGCGGCGGCAAGGCTTCGGGCGGGCAGGGCCGCGGCAAAGGCGGCTGCGCTGCCCGCCCGAAGCAGGCCGCGGCGGTCAATGCCCGGCATTGACGGGCTTGCCCAGATCGCCGTTCGCACTGTCCTGCTCGACCAGCGGGTTGCGGCCCCAGAGCTGATCGTAGCGCCAGCCGGAGAGGTCCTCCACCACCGCCTGCGCCTCGGGGCTGGTCGGGGTGCGGGCACCTCTGCGCAGATGCTCGATCTCGCGCATCAGCACGGCATGAGTCGCGGGAGAAAGGCGGAAGCGCAGCGAGACGATCACGCCGAACACCAGCATGGCCACGGTGCCCAGCCCCAGCAGCAGCGCGATCGTGAGGATGGCGCCGTGCGATTGCTGCGCCGCGCCGGAAACGAAGCCGCCCGCCTGCATCACGAAGCCCACGCCGGCTACGGCCGCGGCCTGCGTGGCCTTGCGCACGAAGGTCATGACGCCCGCGAAGGCGCCCTCGCGGCGGCGGCCGGTGACGATCTCGTCCACGTCGGCCATGTAGTTGTAGGTCGCCCAGGGAATGTAGTTGAGCGCGCCGCGGCCCAGGCCTGCCAGCGCGATGGGCAGCCAGATCATGGCGCTGGTGGCCGTGATGCCCATGGACCAGAGCCCGATCAGCGTCAGCGCGCCCGCCGCGAAGCCGGCGGCGGCGATCTGGTAGGCACGGCTGGGCGAGGCGCGCAGGGCCATGTTGATGGCGATGATAACGGCCACGAACTGCACGATGTACATCGTGCCCAGCAGCCCGGAGGCGACCGCCGTGGTTCCCGCCAGCGCGAAGATCACGAAGAACGTGAAGGCCGCGTTGAACACGTCCTGGCTGATATAGCCGCCCAGGTACATGCCCAAGTGCAGGCGGAAGGCGCGGATCCGCATGGTCGAGAACAAGTTGCGGTAAAGCGCCTTCAGCGCCTCCAGCGGGCCGGCGGAATGGCGTTGCTCGGGGGGCAGCGGCACGCCTCCGGGCCCGTGACGCTCCCAGCTGAACAGGTAGAGCATGGCCGCCGTCACCATGAACAGCGCGGCGAAGATCAGGCCCATGTAGAAGAAGGTGTCCGCGCTGTCGCGGCCCAGCGCCTCGATCAGCCAGAGCGGCAGGAAGCCCGCCAGGATCGCGGCGGCCTGGCCGAACAGGATGCGGAAGCCCGCGAATTTGGCCTTGGTGCGATAGTCGCTCGACATCTCGGCCGCGAGCGTCTCGAACGGGATGATCTCCATCGCGTAGACCAGTTCGAACAGCACGTAGCTGACGAGGTAGTACCAGAAGCTCTGTCCCGGCAGCCACATCAGCGCGAAGCTGGGCAGCAGGGGAATGGCGGCCAGGATGAAGAAGCGCCGCCGCCCGAACCGGCGGCCCAGCGCGGTCGTGCCGAAGTGGTCGGAAATATAGCCGATCATCGGCGAGGCGAAGGCGTCCAGCACGCGCGCCACCGCGAAGATCGTTGCGGCCTGACCGGCCGAAAGCCCGCAGAACTGGGTGTAGAAGATCAGCACCCAGCCCGAGATCACCGCCATCGACCCGGCCCCGAGCACGTCGTTGGAGCCATAGGCAAGGTAGTTTCTCAGGCGCACCGGACGCGCGGCCACGGACTGGCTTTGGGGCACTACAGGATCCTTCACCGTATTGTTCTTGTCTGGCCCGCCTTCGTGGGCGGACCGATTGGGTCTGATATTATGTCGGAGTAATGGACTTGTCAGCAGGCATGAAGCGAACGGCTTCGATCATCACGGCGGGATCGCCGGATTCAATCGTTACCTTGTGCTGGCCGGCTTCCAGAAGAGCGGAGAGCGGCACGGAAATGCGGTTGTCGAGCACGGCATCGGCCCAGTCGCGGTCACCGGTGCGGCGCGGGATTTCGAGGACCTGCGGCTTGCCGTCGATGCGGATGGTCAGGCGCAGTGCCTCGCCATTGTCGGAGGGATAGGCAGGCAGCAGATCGACCACGGCCTGCCAGCGACCCGCCGGCAGGGTGATCGCGGCCTGCGCGGAGGCGGACGCCGCACCGGCGCCCAGCAGCGCACCGTACCGGCCGAGGCCTTCCACCAGCCGCCATGCTGGGCCGTGCGGGGAGGGGCCGTGCGGGGAGGCGCCGTTCGGGGATGGGCGGCGCGTGAACTGTTCGGGCCGGAGCAGGGGAAGCGCGGATCGCGGCGACGGCTCCGGCGCCGGGGCTGCGATGTCCGGCAAGGCAGCGAGCGCGGGCACGACCGGCGGGGTCTGCCGAAAACTGCGCCACTGCCCATCTGCGGGCTCGACATTCATGATCCCGCGCCATTTGCCGCCCGCGGTGTCGCGGTTGTAGCGGCGCGTCAGGGCTGTCAGCGCCGCGTCCGCCTCGGCGGCGATGCGGGCGCGGCGCCAGCTTTCGGCGGGGGCGGTATCACGTAGCGCGTCGTGGGCCTCGGCGGCGAAGAAGCGCCGGTTGGCGGCGGCGGAGGCCGATACCGGGTAGTCCACGAGTTCGAAGAAGGCATCGGCGCGCTCGGCCGGGACCTGCCGGCGCAGGGCGGCAAGGCGCTGCTCCATCGCCGCGAAACCGGCGAGCCGCGCGTCGGCCTCGGCCGTGGTCAGCGGGCTGGCATGGGGTTTCTGCCCCGGCAGATACCATTGCAGATGCTCGGGCCGGCGCGCGAAGTTGAGGCGGTAGTAGTCGCTCATGACGGCGGCGGCCTGCGGGTCCGTGCCCTCTTCCGCGCCGCGTCCCTGTCCGGTCCCGAGGATGTCTGCGAGCCAATGTCCCATCCATGTCTCGACAGGCTGGGTTCTTGTCCTCTCGATGTCCCATGCAAGGCTGAGGAAGTAGTCGACGCCCAGTTCGGCTGGCTTGATGTCCCCGACATTGACGATCCACATCTTGCGCGCGCCCTTGTCCCACGCGCGTCCCATTTCCTCGCGGATCAGCGCAGGCGGTGTCGTCGAGAGCCAGAGATAGGAGAGCGGCGCGCCGAGGTAGGAGAGGTGGTAGTAGACGCCGTTGCCGCCGCTGCGCGCCCGCTCGGCGGCATCGGGGAGATGGCGGATGTAGCCGAAGTTGTCGTCCGTCCACATCAGGGTGACATCGTCCGGCACTTTCAGCCCGGCCCGGTAGATGTCGAGCACTTCCTTGTAGGGCGTGAAGACTTGCGGGGCGCCGGAAATCCCCGCCTCGCGCAGGAGTTCGCGCTGGTCGCCGAAGACCTGTTCCAGCACCGCGCGGCGCTCCGGGTTGGTCGTGGGGCCGATCATGCCGCTGTCATGGATGCCGCGCAGGCCGAGGGTCCAGATCGTCTCGTCGGCGGCGTTGCTCTTCACCCGCGTGCGCCAGTAGTCGCGCATGGCATTGCGGTTCGTCAGATAGTTGAAGTCTTCCGCCTTGCCGGTCCATTCGCCCACGTTGTTGCGCAGCATCGGTTCGGCATGACTGGTGCCCATGACCACGCCGTAGCGCTCTGCGAGGGCGGCATTGGCGGGATCGGCGTTGAAGGCGCGGCTGGCCTTGTGCATGGCGGGCCAGAGCGTGTTGGCCCGTAGCCGCAGCAGGAGGTCGAAGACTTTGGCATACGTCTTCGGGCCGGGAGCGGGTTCATCGGGTTCGGCGCCCTGGGCCCAGGGAACGAGGCCCCAGTCCTCGTCATTGATGAAGATGCCGCGATACTGCACCGAAGGCGGGCCGAAGCGCCGGGCCTTGGCGGAGACGTAGAGGCTGCCGTGATGCTGGGGTGGGACATCCGCCCACCAGTGCCAGGGCGAGACGCCGATCGCGCGGGAGATCTCGTAGGCGCCGTAGGCGGTGCCGCGCCGGTCGCTGCCCACGATCACCAATGCCTGCTTCACGCCGGGCGCGGGGTTGGAAACCGGCACGATGAGGAAGCTTTCCCAGGCCCCGCGCAGCTTCGCGGCATCGACCCGGCCCGCCGCCACAAGCCGGTCTATCGCGGGATTGCGCCCCAGCGTGCCGATCCAGACCTGCACGTCCGAAGCGGCGTTCGCGCCGGTCACGGCGGCCAGGTCTCCGCGCAAATCCTCGGCGGCGATGCGGACCAGTTCGTGGTCCCCGGCCGAGGTCACGACTTGGGCGACATGTCCGTCCTGCGCCAGCGCGAAGTCGCCGCGCGCGGGCGTGAAATGCACGAACTCCGGGGCGGCCGCCTGCGCCGGATGGGCGAGGGCCAGCCCCGCCGCCACCGCAAGAAAGGCCGCCCCGCGCATCGTCAGATATAGGTCCGCAGGAACTCGGCCAATGCGCAGATCGCGAGGCTCTGGCCATAGGGCATCGAGGTGAGCGCGATGTCCTTGTAGAACTGCAGCGTGTCGCCCATCGCGGTGCCGAAGCTGACTTGCTGAAGCTCTCCGGCATCGTCGATATTGGCGAGCACGCCGCGCACCGCCTTGATGCCCACCGCCTCGTATTCGCGCGGCAGGTAGCCCTTGCGCACCGCCTTCAGGATGCCATAGGCGAAGCCTGCCGTGGCCGAGGCCTCAAGGTAGCTGGTGGGATCGTCGATCAGCGTGTGCCACAGGCCGGTTTCCGCGTCCTGCGTGGCGGCAAGCGTGTGGACCTGTGCGGCCAGCGTGTCGATCAGGAACATGCGGAAGGCATCGCCCGGTTCGAGATCGAGCAGCTCGATGATCTCCGGGATGGCGATCGTCACCCAGCAGTTGCCGCGCGCCCAGAGCGCTTCGGCGAAGTTGTGGCGGCCGGTGAAGTCCCAGCCGTGGAACCACAGGCCGGTCTTCTTGTCGGCCAGATACTTGATATGGACCAGGAACTGGCGCTTGGCTTCCTCGATATACTGCGGGCGGTCCAGCAGCAGGCCGATCTTGGCCAGCGGCAGCACGCTCATCATCAGCGTGTCGTCCCACAGCTCGCCCGGATTCTCGTCGTTGTAGACGATGTGCTGGAAGCCGCCTTCCTCGGTCTTGGGCAGGCCGTCCGGCGCCATCAGCCATTCGGCCCAGGTATCGAGATAGGGGATGTAGCTGGGATCGCCGTCCAGTTCGTAGAGGTAGGCCAGCGTGATGAAGGGGGCCACCGTGTTGATGTTCTTGGTGGGCGTGCCTTCCGCGAAGCGGTCCTCGAACCACTGGCGGATGATCTCCAGCGCCTTTTCATCGCCGGTCTGCTCGAAATAGCGCCACATGCCGAACAGGCCGACGCCGTGGGTCCATTCCCAGCCGGCCCAGCCCTTGGTGTCGATCACCCGGCCGTCTTCGAGGCGGAGCAGGAATTCGCCGGTTTCATCCTTGATGTTGACGAGGTTGTGCATGAGCAGGTCGATCGCCGCGGTGACCTGCTGGCGGGGGATGTCATGGGTAAGGGCGGCCACTCAAGTTCTCCTGTGGGCGATGCTGCGGCGGGGGGCGAGATGGGTCATTTCAGGACTCCGTAATCGCGCGCCATCCGGCGGTAGAGTTGCAGGAAGGCGGGATCGGCGTCGTACCGGCCGCCATGGTTTTCGGGTTGTTTCGGCATGTCGGATGCCAATGCGGGCGTAGCGCCGGGGGCTTCCGCCGCGTTCAGGCCTTGCGAGAGCAGATCGGGCCGCGGGCCTTCGCCGGCGCTTTTGCCGTCTTTCAGGAAGATCGCTTCCTGATGGCGGGTCGGTTCCCAGATGAAGCTGCCCCAGCCGTTCGGGTGGGCATGGATCAGGTCGTTCAGGTAGCGCTTGCGCGACGAATACTCGATCGCGAAGAAGCCCTTGTCCGGATAGCGGCGGCCGAATTCGGTGAACGTCCGCTCCCAGTCGCCTTGTGCGGCCTGCTGGTAGCAGGAGAAGCCCAGCGCATCGAAATCGACGCCGCGCGCGATCAGGCTGTCGGTCCAGTGCTGGACGATCGGCCAATGGCGGCCGAGATGGTTGTGCAGCGCGATCGGTGTTCCCGGAAGCTGCGCGCGGGTGGCGGCGATCCCGGCCTTGAGCAGCAGCGCGAACTTGTCGTAGCCGCCCGCGCCGGGCACGTTCATGTGCACTTGGTCGGTCACCGGGTTGCCGGTGGGAATGGTCAGCGGCACCCGGCCGTCGGGCCAGAGCATGCCGAAGGTCGTCTCGTTGCCCAGGATCGCCAGATCGGGCGCGACGCCTGCCGCCTTCATCGCCGCGAATGTCTCGTCGGTATGGCGGTGGACGGCATCGACCAGCTTGGGGAAGGGTAAGTCGGCCCAGGCTGCGGGCTTGTCCTGATGCTGCGGGTCGGCCCAGGTGTCCGAATAGTGGAGGGTCAACGAGAGGTGAAGACCCGCCGCCTTGATCCGCTGCGCGAACGCGATGGTGCGCGGAAGATCGCACCACGGGCCGCCGGGCTTGTCCTTCGAATAGCCCTTCGCGGGATCGACGAAGAGGCGCAGCTTGATCGCGTTGAACCCGGCATCGCGGAAGATCGCGAGCACGTCCTTTTGCTGGCCGTCGTAATAGGTGGCGCCTGCGGCTTCGTCCTCGGGAATCCAGGAGACATCCGCGCCGATCAGGTAGGGCCACGGGCGGGCGCCTTTTCTGGGGGCAGCACGCACCGCGCCCGGCAGGGCGGCAAGGCAGAGCGCGCCTGCGCCTGCAACGCCCAACTGGCGGCGGGTGAGTGCGGCGCCGGTCATTTCAACTGATCCGGGCGCGTCGGCGCAGCGACCATCTGCACCGGCACTCCGCCGCGAACGTTGCGGAGGGTGACGAGCTTGACCGCCTCCAGCGCATCGCCGGGCGCACCGTCGCTGGTCACGGCAAGGGCGACGTGGTTGGTGCCGTGGTGGTTGAGCACGCCCTCGGGGATCGGGAACACGCGCTGCGGGCCGACATGGGCGACGAACTGGCCCATGTTCCAGCCGTTGACGAAGATCAGCACGCGGTATTTCGCGGCCGAGCGCGGGCTTTCGGTGTCACCGAAAGCGAGCCCGATCGTGGCGTCCTGTCCCTTGGGCACGGCAAGGTCGAAGGCGGTGCGCAGCCATGTCGTGCCGGGCGCGGCGCTACTCGCGGGGACTTGCGCGGCGGTCCACCGGCGGTCGTCGAAGGCAGGCAAGTGCCAGCCCATGCGCTCGCCATAGAGGCCGCCGTTATTGGCAGGGCCACGCACGGGGTCTGCAAGGTCCTCGCCGCCGCGCTTGCCCTGGATCTTCCACGCGATCGGCACTGCAAAGCTGCGCCCGCCGGGCTGCGAGATCGAGGCGGAGATCAGCCCGCGCGCTTCCTTGTGGAAGTCGTCGGCGTCGAGGTCCCAGTTATGGCCGTTGTTGCGCACCATGACCGAGAGGACGTGGCCGCCGCCCGCCTGCGCTTCGGGCGGCAGGTTCAGCGTGACGGTGCCGGTGGTGATCGGGCGGGGGAGGCCGCTCGGCGTCTCGGCCTGGCCGATGAACTTGCCGTCGAGCCATGCTTGCACGAGGCCCGATCCGCCCGCGCCGTAGAACAGCGAGACGGTTTTCGCGCCGGGATTGCCCTCGAACTTGCCGCGATACCAGACGTCGCCTTCATGGAAGCCATAGGCGTCCATGGCGAGGTTCGGCTGGCCGTCGGGGCGCTGGGTAATGCTGGCGTTGGGGCGACTGCCGCCGACCGCTTGCCATGCGCTGTCGTCGAACTGCGGATCAGCCTCGGGCGACCCCTTGGCCATGCGCCAGCCGGTCAGCGCGGGAAGCACGACCGGCGCGGGGCCGGGCAGGGGGACGGTGGAGGCGAGGCTACCGATGGCGGAAGGCTTGGCGGCGATACGCGCGCCGTTCCACGAGAGCGAGCGCGCCGCGCCGGGCGCCCAGATTTCGATGGCGCCCGCCGCGGCGGTGTCGCCGGTCAGCGTGAGTGCGCCGGACTTCAGCGAAGCGTGACGGACCAACTGCGGCCCGCGCACCAGAACGGGACCGCTCGCGGTGTCGGCGCGGGTATAGCGACTGCCTTCGGCCTCGTCGGCAAGGATCAGCACAAGGTCGCCGCGTCCGCCGCCGGTCACCCGCAGGACAGTGCGGCCCGTGTGCGTGTAGGTGACTTTCAGGTCGCCCTTGGCGGCGTCGAAGGCGCTGGTGGCCGCGCCTTCCACAACCTCGACTTTCGGGGCCGAGGCATAGCGCAGCACGGTCTCGCCGGACTCACCCGCGCGGCCGTAAAGCAGCAGCAGATCACCGCTCCCCGCCTTTGACGCGGATTGCAGTTCGGAGGTCGAATAGACCAGCCGCTGCCCGCCCAGACTGACGCCCGCGACCAGCCACTTGGCGTCGAAGCCATTGAGCCGCATCGGGAAAGTATAGCGGCCATCGGGCAGCGCGGCGGTCACGGTGAAGCTGTCGTCGGTCTGGCCGTTGGACGGCTTGTGCGTCACCATCAGGAAGCGCGCGTCGGTTTCCGGGCTCTTGTTGTGATAGACCTGGATGTTGGGCGAGGAGATCTCGGGCGCGTCCGCCGGGATCATGCCCGCAAGGTCGGGTACGGAGGCGATCAGCCCGCCCAGCTGCTTCATCTCCAGCGCCTTTTCGCGAAGCTCTCGCGCTTCGGAAATGGCCGCGCCGTAGTCGTAGCTTGTGAACACCACCGGGGCGGGCAGCCAGCCCCAGCTGGTGCCGCCATAGACCATGTAGAAGCTCTGGATGCCGATGCCGTTGGCCAGGTTGGTGCCGTAGAACACCCGCTGGAACCGCTTGCCGCGCTGGACCGCGTTGCACTCGTAGCTGCCGTTGGAGCCCCAGTAGTCGAACCAGCCGCCGCCGAATTCCGCTAGGAAGCCGGGCGTCTTCGGCGAAGCGGAAGCGCCGCCTTTCGCGCCGCCGGTTCCGTAGAAGCCCCAGTCCGGCGCGGCCACGCTGCGGGTCGGCTTGCCTTCCACGGTGCAAGTGCCGCCGGGATAGCCGTCGAAGGCGTACATGTCGTTGGGGCCGTGGACGACTTTGTCGACGGAGGAACCTTCCGGCACCCAGTAGCCGTTGCGGCCTTGGTCGTTGTGGAAGATCGGCACGGTGATGCCGTCGGCGCGGGCCTTGGCGTAGATATGATCCATGTATCGGCGCTGGGCCGGGGTGGTCAGCGCCAGTTCGTTCTCGATCTGGTGAAGGATGACGGTGCCCTTGTGGCCCTTGCCGTCGCCGTTGATCTGGTGGCGGGCGATGATCGCATTGATCTGCGTCAGCCACTCGTCGGCGGCGGCCATGTATTCGGGATCGTCGGTGCGGGCGCGGCCCTTTTGGTTGACCAGCCAGCCCGGGAAGCCGCCGCGCGACACTTCCGCGTTCACGTAAGGCCCGGCGCGGGTCATGACCAGCAGGCCTTCTTCCTCGGCCATGGTCAGCAGCCGGTCGAGATCGCGGATGCCGCTGAAGTCGTAGACGCCTTGTTTCGGCGAATGGTAGCCCCAGTCGAAATAGAGCGCGACGGTGTTGAACCCGCTGGCCTTCATCTTCTGCAGCACGTCGCGCCAGAGGTCCGGGCTGGGCAGGCGGAAGGGATGGAATTCGCCCGACCAGATCACCTGGCGCTTGCCGTCGATCATCAGCGAGCGCGCATCGAAGGAGACGCGGCCGAACGTCTGGACCGGCGCGGAAAGATCGGCCGTGGGCTTCGCCTCTTGCGCAAATGCAGGAAGCGGCAGGGCCGTAAGCAGCAGAGCGGTGAGGAACGCGCGCTTCATGCCGCTCAATCCATGTGGAACAGCAGGGGGAGCGGCCATTCGACCGGACGGTTGCCCGGTTCCACTTCCATCAGCGGCGCCATGTAGTCCCACCAGCGGCGCATCACCGGATGGTCGGGCAGGGTTTCGCGGCTGTTGTCCGGCGTCACGCGCAGGACGGCGAAGAGCGACAGGCTATCCTCGTCGAGGAAGATCGAATAGTCGCGGATGCCGCCCTCGGTCAGCAGGGCGGAGAGTTCTGGCCAGATCGCGTCGTGACGGCGGCGATATTCCTCGACCGTGCCCGGCTTCAACTGCATCCTGAAAGCGTGGATCGACCCCGTCCCAGTATCCGGCACATCACTCTCCCGTCAGTTCCATTATGTGGATACCAATACCGATATTTGGTAACTCGTCCACAGGCGTCCGTCAATTGAGATTCTGGCGGCGAATGCCGGGTCAGCTTCCCTCCGGCTTGTTTTCCTCCAGCGCGATGCTGGGTGCGATCGGCAGATCCTCGGGCAGCGGCGGATGGGCGGGATCGAAGTCCTTCAGCAGGACGTGGGACGCCAGTTCGGGGATTTTCTCGCGCACCTGACGGGCGATGGCCGCGGCGAACAGCCAGGCGCCGTAGTTGTCGTTATGAGTCCTGTCCTTGCCGTTCTCGGCAAAGGCGCGGGGCGATACTTCCGGCCCCAGGGCCTGCATGATGGCGATGCTGTCGCGGTTGAGGTCGATCAGCGGCACGTTCTCCTCGGCTGCCACCTTGCGCACGGCGGCGGCATAGGCGCCCAGCGTGTCCTTGATCTTTCCCGCCTCGTCGAAATTACGGCGCTCGGGCGAAGTGACCAGCACCGGATGGACGCCGCGCCGGCGGGCCTCGGCGATATAGCTGCGCAAGTAGGCGGGATAAGTCAGCTCGGGATCGAGGTAGGTCATCGGCCATTCGGCCTTCTGGTCGTTGTGGCCGAACTGGATGAACAGCCAGTCGCCCTTGCGGACCTGCGTGAGCACTTTGGAAAAGCGGAGCTGGGCGATGAAGGATTTCAGCGTCGCGCCGGACTTGGCGTGATTGGCCACGGCAATGCGATCGTCCAGCATCGCGGGCAGCATCTGGCCCCAGCTGGTGAAAGGCTCGGTATACTGATCGGCCACGGTCGAATCGCCGGCCAGGAACAGGCGCGGGGCGTCGGCGGGCTCGATATGGATGGCGGAGACGCGCGGCTGGCCGAGGAATTCGAAGGTCAGCTTGTCGTCCCAGCTGAAGCTGGCAAGGTCGCGCTCGTCCAGCAGCACGGACTGGCCGAAGCGCGGCGCGCCTGCGGGCTGGGCGGGCAGGCGGGCGTCGCGCACATCGACCAGGAAGCTGCGCGTCACCGTCTGTCCGCGCCGGGTGGCGACGTCGCGCAGGAACAGGCGGCGGCTTTCGGCCTTCACCGTGGTGAGCCCCGCGCTGCGCCGGTCTCCCAGGGTCAGCGTCACGCGGTAAGTGCCCTGGGGCAGCGCCACCGAATAGAGGAACCCGCCCGAAGCATCGCGGCGTTCGATCCCGCTCCGGCCGACTTCGGCCTGGCCCGGCCGGTAGTCGGGCATCTGCGCGGGGGTCTTGCCGGCCAGGTCGATGTCGATCGCGGGCGGCGGGGCGGAAGTGCCGGCGGCCAGGGCCAGGGCGAGAGCCGAACTCAGGGACATTTCGGATGATCCTCTCTTTGGTCTCTGGCCAGATTCGTTCCGGCGCGTTATCCCACATGACGGTTCGCAAGGGCATATATCGGGAACGATCAGAGTCAATCACTCCCGGTCACCTCACTCACGACGAAGCGGTGCTTCCATGCGTGGAATTTCGGATGAGGAACCGGTGGGAAGCGATTTTGACTGGAACTGAGCGAAAATGTCATATATTGTGTAACTCAATCCCACATAGTGGGCAATGTTCGAAGCAAGAACAAGATTTGGGAGTGAGGAAATGAGAAGGGCTTTCTCGAAATCCGTCATGCGCAGCCGCGCCTCGGCTCCGGCCCTGGTGGCCGCCTTCCTCTTCGCCGCGCCGCACATGGCCGCCGCGCAGGATGGCGCAGCCGATGCCGCCGTGCAGGACGGCGCGCAGAGCGCCGCAGCGACCGACGCCCAGTCGGCCGGCGCCGGCAACACGCCCAGCCCTTCCGAGATCATCGTCACCGGCTTCCGGGCCTCGCTGAACGCGGCCCTGGCCGACAAGCGCATGGAAACGGCGGCGATCGACACCATCAAGGCCGAGGATCTGGGCAAGTTCCCCGATTCCAACCTGGCGGAATCGATGCAGCGCATCCCCGGCGTGGCGCTCCAGCGCGGTGACGGCGGCGAAGGCAAGAACATCTCGGTCCGCGGCCTCGGCGCCGACTTCACCCGCGTGCGCATCAACGGCATGGAAGCCGCCGCGCAGACCGGCGGCTCGGACATCTACGGGGCCGGCAACAATGGCCGCAGCTTCGACTTCAACGTTTTCCCGACCGAAATCTTCTCGGCCCTGACCGTGCGCAAGACGCCCTCGGCGGATGTCGAGGAAGGCTCGCTGGGCGCCACGGTGGACCTCAGCGCGCCCAAGCCGATGGACCAGGCGAAGGACTTCGTGCTCTCCGCCACGGGACGCGGCGTCTGGAACGAACTGTCGAAGAAAGTTGATCCGCGCGCGTCGGTGCTCGTGTCCAAGCAGTTCGGAGACAGCGGCTTCGGCGTGCTCGGCTCGCTCGCCTATCAGAAGCGCCACACGCGCGAAGTGGGCTATTCGGCGGTGGACATCCTTTCGGCCAACCAGAACGGCATGTTCTGCTCGCCGCTGGGCTTCACCCCGCAGAACCCCGGCAACAGTGCCGCGTCCGGCGCCAGCGCCACCAATTGCTCCACCGGCAACCCGCGCACCGGCGACGCTGCGGCCTACCAGACCGTCTACGACGCCCGCCGAGACGACATGCCGAACACCCCCGGCAGCGGCGCCTTCTTCCCGCGCATCCCGCGCTACCTGAATTCCGAGCAGACGCAGGAACGCATCGGCGGCACGCTGACCCTGCAGTACAAGCCCGACGACGATACCGACATCTCGCTGGACCTGCTCTACTCACGCTTCAACGTGACCCGTGACGACAACTACATCGAGGCGATTTCGTTCGGCCGCTCGGCATCGAACCAGGGCTATCCGATGATGTCGCTGAAGGACGTGCAGCTTTCCGACCTCGGCTCGGTGGAATATGCCCTGCTGGACGGCGTGGACGTGCGCTCGGAAGGGCTGCACTCGAAGTATTCGACCACGTTCAAGCAGGCGAACCTCAATTTCATGCACCGGTTCAACGACCGGTTGACCGTTGACGCCAAGTTCGGCCTCAACGAGTCCGTGTGGAAGGACAAGGTCCGCATGCAGTACTTCATGGATGCGCTGGATACCGACAACTTCGCGATCGACTATACCGGCGGCGGGCAGACGCCCGTGCTGGGCTTCGGTTTCGACGTGTCCGATCCGTCCAACTTCCTCTATGGCCCGACGCCGGGCGCCGGCGTCGTCACCGGCGGCTTCAGCCTCCAGGGCAAGCCGGCCAGCAACACCACCAAGGGTACGCTGGGCGAAGTCAACGCGCATTACGAGTTCTCCGATGCGTTCAAGCTGCACTTCGGCGGCCAGTTCCGCTCCAGCGAGTTCCAGCAGCGCTTCACCACTTATTACACCGCCGATACGCTGGTTCAGGCCTTGCCGGCCGGAACCTCGCTGGCCGACCTGACGACGCAGATCACCGGCGTGGACAGCCTCTGGGGCCACGGCGCGCCGTCGAGTTGGGCCAGCCTGGACTGGCAGAAGCTGGCCGATGCCTACAACCTCTTCGACGCCCGCACCTGCACCGGCTGCGGCGAGACCAATCCGGGCGTGAAGGAAGAACAGAGCAGCGCCTTCATGATGGGCACGTTCGACTTCAGCGATGCGGTGGGCTTCGGCCTGCGCGGCGATGTGGGCCTGCGCTACATCCATACCTGGCAGCGTTCCTCGGGCTTCATCAACTTGTCCGACCCCACTTCGCCCACCGGCCTCAGCGGCCAGTACCGCGCGGTCGCGCGCAGCTATGACGACTGGCTGCCTTCCGCCAACCTCGTGATCGAGCCGGTGCAGAACCTGCTCGTGCGCCTTTCGGCCGCCAAGGTTCTCTCGCGCCCGGCGCTTACGCAGCTGGTGCCGACCGTGGCCATCAATGCGACCACGCGCTCGGGATCGCTGGGCAATCCCCTGCTCGAACCGATCCGCGCCAACACGTTCGATGCGGCGGTGGAATGGTACTTCCGTCCCGGGTCGCTGCTGTCGGCAGCGTTCTTCTACAAGGACATCAAGACTTACGTGCAGAGCGTGAACGCGCTGGTTCCGTTCAGCTCGCTGGGCCTGCCGAACGAACTGCTGACCGGCAGCAACACCACCCCGGACGAGCTGTTCAACATCGCCACGCCCACCAATACGCCGGGCGGCCCGCTCAAGGGGATCGAGCTGAACGCGCAGATCCCGTTCAACTTCGCGTCGGGCTTCATCAGCCACTTCGGCGTGCTGGCGAACTACACGCACGTCATGTCGAAGATCAATTACTGCCTCTCCAGCTCGGGCGGCGTCTGCACCGTTACCGTGAAGGACGATCTGGTCGGCCTGTCCAAGGACACGGCTTCGGGCACGCTGTTCTGGGAGAACGACAAGTTCTCCATCCGCGGCACGATCAATTATCGCGGACCGTTCATCCGCGGCATCCCCGCCTCGCCCGGCAGCGACCTGGTGGGCAACCGCGCGACCACTTATGTCGATGCCTCGGCTTCGTACAACATCTCGGATGCGATCAAGCTGATCGTCGAGGGCACCAACCTCACCGACGAGCAGAACAGCCTCTACACCGACAGCCAGCGCCAGGACACGCTGTTCCAGACCCGCGTGGGTCGCACGATCTCGGCAGGCGTCAACGTGAAGTTCTGATCTTGAAGAATACGGCGGGGCCCTCCCACGCCGGAACTATCGGCTCCCGGATCCTCCATCCGGGAGCCGCCTTTTCAGGTCTCCAGCGCCCCCAGCATTTTCCGGTCGATCCGCACCAGCGAGCCGTGCCGCGCGCCTTGCGGCATCGCCAGACGGTTGCTCACATCCTGCCAGGTCGCCATGTCGCGCGTGGACTTCGCGCCCCAGCGGCCGTCGCGGTAGACGTCGTAATAGCAGACCAGGTCCTCGCCGATCCGCGCGGTCATCGGGCCTTCCACCCAGGAGGCGGTGAACGGTTCGCCCAGCGGCGCGAAGGGGCCGATCGGGCTCCGCGCGGAGGCCGCGCGCAGCCATTTGCGCGGAGGTTCGACCGTCTCGTCCTTCACCACCAGCCAGAGCCCGCCGTCCGGGGCCGCGGCGAATGTGCCGTCGATCACGCTGAAGCCGGGGTCGTAGAGCACCTGGGGCGGGGCGAAGCTCTCGAAATCGGCGGTGGTCGTGTACCAGAGGCGGTGGTTGTAGCCGCCTTCCGAGGTTCCGGCCGTCTCGGCGAAGCGGCCGGTCACGGTGCTGGACCAGAAGATGACCGTGCGCCGCGTGGCGGGATCGAAGATTGCTTCCGGCGCCCAGCAATTGCGGGTCCCGGGCACCGAGGCCATGACCGGGATCGCGCGCTGGGGCGTCCAGTTCACGAAGTCGCGCGTGGTGGCATGGCCGATGGTCACGCCTTCCCAGGCGGTGGTCCAGACGCAGTGCCACGGGGCGTCCACCCCCTCGCCGCGCCACAGGAAGGGGTCGCGCAGCAGCTTCTTCTCGCCCACTTGCGGCACGAGGAACGGCTTGCCGCCGCCAAGCGTGCGGAAGGCGAAGCCATCCTCGCTGACGGCCAGTTTCAGCCCGTCCGCTTCGCCTTTGCCCGTGCTGAAATAGGCGAAGAGCAGCGGGCCTTCCGGTTCCGCGGGCGCGATACGCGCGGTGGCGCAGCCCGCGAGAGCCGCCCCGCCAAGGCAGAGGCTGCGGCGGTCGATCATCGTCTCGGCTCCTTCGGGGGCAGCAGAGGCGCGTACTCTGGCGGCAGTAGCCGCACATGGGTAGGGCTGTCGCGGTCCACGGAGATCACGCCGTCCTTCTCCTTCAGTTCCGCGATCTGGAGCACGCTGCGGCGGTGCCAGTCGGGGTTGGCCTTGGCCTCGTCCTCTCCGCTCTGATGCACGAAGTAGACGATATAGGCCCGGTCGCCGGAGACGATCACGTCGGGGTGCTGCCCCTTGGCGCGGTCGGTCGGCGCTTGTCCGGGCGTGGCGAGGATGTGGCCGGGCTGGGTGGTCCAGTGTTCTCCGTCCTCGCTGCGCATGACCAGCAGGCCCTTCCACGCATCCGAAACCAGCCACCAGCGGCCCTTCCAGCGGAAGGCCTTGGGGCCTTCGCCGGGCGTGGTGGTCAGGCGGTCCTTCACCGCCCAGTGGACGAGATCGGTGCTGTCCGCCGTGCGGATCGCCTTGCCCATGCGCTCGTCGTTGAAGAACAGGCGGTAGCCGCCCTTGGGCAGCGCGACGACGCTGGCGTCGATCACCCGGTCGGAGCCGAGATCAAGCTTGTCACCGCAGGTCCACGACTTCAGGTCGTTGCTGGTGAGGTGGACGATGAAGCGCGGCGCGTTCCAGTCGCGGTAGACGCCGGGCACCACCGTCAGCCACATGTGCCACTGGCCGTTGAAGCGCTCGATATCGGGTGCCCAGAGCGTCGCGCCGGTGCAGCTTTCCGGGATCGCGGCCGTGCTGCCGTAGCGCCAGTGCACGCCGTCCTTCGAGCGCGCCGTGCCGATCGCCGTGCCGTGGACCCAACGCACGTCCTTCTCGTCCTCCATCGGCAGGTCGGCGCGCCGGTTCGTATAGAACATCACCCATTCGCGCGTGGCGGGATCGTAGACCGTGCTGGGATCGGCGGCGCCGTCATGCACCGGGTCGCGGAACAGCGGCTTCGGGGCCACGTCGGGGGCCGAAGCCATCGCGGCGGCGAGCAGGAGAAACGAGGCGCCGATCATGCCGAGGGCTCCCAGTGCGACAAAGTCCGAATGATTTTCAACATGTTCCGATACATAGAATGACCTTTCGGGGAGAGTGCAATATGTCGAGTGATCGCCGTCAATTCCTGGGTTCGCTGAGCGCGCTGGCTGCCGCGCCCTTGTTGTCCGGCCGCGCCTTGGCGCAAAGCGGCGAGAATACGCCTGCCTTCGAGCGGTTTCCGATCTGGCCGGGCTCGCCGCCGGGGCTGCCTTCGGGCGGCGTGAAGGAGGAGCGCGTGCTGCGCACCAACAAGGGCAACCCGGACGATTTCGCCTGGCCGCATGTCGCCACGCCGATGCTGACGGTCTGCCCCGCCGCCAAGCCGACCGGCGCGGCGGTGCTGACATTCCCCGGCGGCGGCTATGCGCGCGTGGCCATGGGCACCAGGCCCTCCGCGACTTCGCGCTGGTTCGCCAGCCAGGGGGTGACCGCCTTCGAACTGCTCTACCGCCTGCCGCATGACGGCTGGACCGGCGGCCCGGACACGCCCTTGCAGGACGCCCAGCGCGCCATGCGCGTGATCCGCGCCCGTGCCGCGAAGTGGGGCGTCGATCCTGCCAATGTGGCGACCATCGGCTTCTCGGCAGGTGGACACTTGTGCGGCAGCATCGCCACGCGGTTTGCCGCGAAAGTCTACGATCCGGTCGACGCCGCCGATGCGCTGGACGCGCGGCCGCTGGTGGCGGGGATGTTCTTCCCGGTGGTCAGCATGGTGCCGCCGCTCGCCCATGCGCAATCGCGCAGCGAGCTGTTGGGCGCGAACCCGAGCGAGGCGTTGTCGCGGCGTTACTCGGTCAACGTCGAGGTTCCTGCGACCACGCCGCCGATCCTGCTTGGCCATGCGGCGGACGATACGGTGGTCGATTGCGGCAACAGCCTGGCCATGTTCGAAGGGTGCCGGGCCGCGAAGATTCCCAGCGAGCTTTACGTGATCGAGAAGGGCGGTCACGGCGCGCCGCTGTTCGAACCGGACGGCCGCGCGGGATTGTGGCTGACCCGCTTCGCCCGCTTTGCGGCGCGGCATGGCCTGCGGATTCCCTCCGAAGGGGCGTGAGGCTTTTCGGCTGCTTCCGAAGCGCTCCGTCGTCCCTGCGCATGCGCGGGGACGACGGGATGATGTTGCGGAACGGCGCGGGTTCGCTTTGCGCAAAGGCACAAATGCGCAGCGCGTTCGCGTGCAGCTCAACCTTCGAAAGCGCCGATGGGATGCACTCTCGGTGGGGGCGGCCATCACGGCGCGGCGCCGCTGCGTTTCTGCGCGCCCAGGGGCACGATCCGGAAATTGCGGATGCGCAGGTGGCTCTTGGTCGTGCGCAAGGCGAACCAGCCTCGGGCGTAAGGCGCGGGGTCGTCCATAGCGAAGAGGCGCTTGCCGCCGAAATCCACCGTGATCCGTCCGCCCTCGACGGCGACGCGCATGGGCGTCCAGCGGTTCGGTGTCAGCATGGCCGCGGGGTCTGCGCGGTCGTGCTCGGGCAGGAGCGGGCGGTTGCCTGGTTCGCCCACATAGCGCCGCATCCGGGTGGTGGTGTTGCGGTTGCCGCCGATGCCCACGTAGTAGGTCTTCAGCGTATCGTATTCCGCGAAAGCCCCGCTGCGCGGATGGGCGAGCGGCGATCCATCCGGTGCGGTGGGGTCACGGGCCATCCAGAAGGCGTTGACGTCGCTTACCGCGTCGTTCGGCCCGCCTTCCGAAACAGCCATGACCTCGTATTCGATGGCGACGGGGCCGGTCAGTTCGGCGGTCCACCAGAGCGAAATGCCCTTCGGCGCGTCGATGTCCAGGACGCCGTCCTGGGCGCTAACGCGCGAGGGCGCTTCGGCCTCGACACGCCAGTGCGCAAGGCCGCGATGAAAGTCTTCCGTCGGCGGGTTCGCCGCCGCCGAAAGCAGCATGAGCAGCAAGGCGGCGGCGAAGCGCTTCATTCCAGCACGTCCCCGATCAGCGTCAGGTTCACGGTGGCGGCGATGCCCCACTGCGCGGCATCGTTGGTGGAGACTTCCGCGATCTCGTCCACCGGCTTGAGCACGGCGGCGCCGGTCACCTTGTGCGCGCCGCGCGTCTGGTCGCGGCCTTCGCGGTCGCCCGCGCCGAAGAATTCGCCCCAGGCCCGCTTGACCAGCTCCGGCTTGCGCAGCTGCACCCCCGCATAGGCAGTGTAGCGCGAATGGGCCTGCGTCAGCGCGCGGCCCTTGCCCGATGCGCCGGTGCGGGCGCGGAACTCCGCCTCGGGCGCGTTGTAGAGTTCGCAGTAGTCCAGCCAGACCTTGCGGAAAGCCGGCTCATCGACGAGTTCGAGCAGTTCGGCAGTGATCTCGAACACCCCGAACACGCCGTTGAGGTGGCTCATGTTCACTTCGTTTCCTGGCCCCACGAAGCGCCCGGAGGCCAGGTCGAAGGCGGCCCCGCCCGCCAGCCAGCCCTTGGGCAGGGCGGCGATGGAGCGCATGCCCGCAACGATCCGGTCGCGCCAGCGGGTGTCGCGCGTGCGTTCCCATTCGGTCAGCCAGGCGCCCAGCATCGAACCCCAGACGGTGCCGAACTGCATGAAGATCTGGCCGTCGGGCAGCGGCTGTTCGGCCACTACGGCGCCGGTTCCGGCAGGCGGCTTGCTGGCGTCGGCGCGGTGCATGACCTTGCGGCCGATGTCGACCGTCTTCAGCGCATAGTCGCTGTCCACCAGCGCGCGCATCAGGTCTCCGCAGCGTTCGTCGGTGGTGAGGTAGTAGTAGAAGCGGCGATAGGCGGCGTTGGAAATGCGCTGCTGCTTCGAACTGTCCGCCCAGTGTTGGACGCCATGGCGGGTGCCGAGGCCCTTGAACCGGCCGGAGTGGTAGACGTCCACTTCGCCGGTGTGGCGCGTCATCGCCTCGGCCAGGCGGAACACGTCGGCCCGGCCGCTGCGCAGGAAGCCGTACCAGAGCCACAAGTCGGTGGAGAGTTCGCTGTTGTCCCACGCGAAACCGCCGATGTCGTAGCGCCAGACGTGCCGGTCGTTGTCATAGCTGTGCATGACATCGCCGTAGTTCCAGAACCCGTACCAGCGGCGCTGGTCAACTTGCCCGATGTAGAAATCGAGTTCCTGCTTGGCGCGCGTCTCGATCTTGCCGCGCAAGGGGCCGCCCGAGGCGATCGGGCTCCACGGGCCGAACAGCCTGGCCGCATGGACCCGCGCGACATTGGCGACCATGCGCGGCGGCGTGGCCAGTCCTGCGCCCATCGCGGCCAGCCGCTCGCGCGGGGGCGTGGCGGGCAGGGCCCAGATGCGGAATTCAGTGGTGCGGGCGATCCCGGAGGCGTCGCCCCAGCCCGGCTCGTAGTCCTCGTAAGTCACGTCGAGGCCCAGGTTCTGCGCCTCGTAGCTCTCCATGCCCATGACGTCGTGATAGAAGCGCAAGTCCATCGCCGGGGCATCGGGGGCGTGATACCAGACCGTGAAGCGTGCGGTGTCGCTGGCGGCGTCGGCGACGTCGAGGCCGACCGGGCAGCGCTGCCAGAAGTCGTGCATGCCGAAAGCGACGCCGCCCGAAGGCCCGCCGATATAGCCCAGGCCCGGCGCGCGGCCTGCGGTATCGACGTCGATCCAACCGAAGCCGGGCTTGGTGCGCTTGACGATCGAGAAGCCGTCCGCATTGGGCTGGCGCAAGCGGAAGTCGCCCCAGGCGGGGATGTAGTCCAGGTTCTGGCGCACGGCCGCGCCCATCTGGTCAAGCGACGGCGTGGCCGCGCCCGCCACTTGCGCGTCGCGGAAGGCCTTGCCGGGATCGCGGCGCAGACCCGTTAGCGGGCGCACCGCCTCGCCCCAGAGGCCGCCTTTCTCGCCCGCGAAGCGGACGTGGCGGTCGTGCAGCTTGTCGCGCATCGGCACCGTGCCTTCGAGGCCCAGGCCGCGAAGGAAGCGCTTGGCGGGATCGCCGTCGAAGATCATCGAATGGACCAGCCGCACGCTGTCCGATCCGGCGTGGAAATAGAGGCGGACGGAGAAGGGCATCCAGTCGCCTTCGGTTCCGCGATGGCGGCCGTCCAGCTTGACGACGGCGCGGATCGGGCCGCTCTGTTCGACCGTGGCGCTTTCGATCGTGCCGGTCCAGCGGGCGAGATTGGGCGCGCCGTCCTCGTCGTCGGCCCGGTCCTGCGCGCTGGCGAGCAGGCGCACCGATTGCAGCACTTCGGCATTGCCGACGCGCGCGGAGCGGATCAACGCTTCGCCTGAGCGGCCCAGGGTCCAGACGGTCTGGCCGACGGTGACGGTCACGGCATCGGCAGCCTCGCGCACGGAGAGGGTCTGCGCGGGTCTGGCGCTGCCGGCGACCACGCGCAGGCCATTGGCGCGCCCGCCGTTCGCCCCGGTCGCATGGCCGGTCCACTTGATCGAACCGTCCGGCCACCACGCCATCGGCCAGGTCTGCACCGCTTCACGCGTGCCGCCCGTGCCTTCGAGCACGTAACCGCGCTTGTCGAACCGCGTGCCGCGCGGCCAAGGCTGGCCCCAGGACTGACCTTCGTGGGCGGAGGGAGCACCGCCGTCGAGCCAGACCACGTCGTCGCCCGGCGCGATGCCGGAGCCCAGCGGCTCCACCGGCCCCGTCGCGGCCGCATCCGCGCGGCCCGCCATCAGTGCCATCGAACCAGCGACCGCGGTAGTGGCCAGGCTTTGGGCCAGCATCTCACGGCGGCTCCAGACCAGCTTGCTCATCGTCTCTCCCTTGGATGTGGCGCTTCGTAAGCGCCTTATGTGGGATGATATTTCATTATGTGGATCGAATCGTCAACAGGGCGCGGCGGTATTTGTGCTTGCTCGGCCCTTCCGGCTGTCTTCCCCCACCCCTTCGTCACCCGCGAGGAGGCGAAGCCGACGCGGCAATTCAGAGCGGCGCAGAACTGCCCTGGATTGCTTCGCTACGCTCGCAATGACGAAGGGGAAAGTCAGTAGCGGGCGGCCGAAGAATGCCGCTATCCGCCTCTCCCTATCGCTCGCCTTTCGGCCCCGCGCCCAGATAGAACCCGGTATGCGGCGGCTGGTTGTAAGCGGTGTTCTGCCAGGCGACGCCCAGGCGGTAGACCGGGTCCTGCATCAGCGTGACGAAGCGGTGCGGCGTGGCGAAAGGCGTGGTGTAGATGCGCAGTTCGCGGTTGTCGGCGCGGCGCCAGATCACTTCCTCGCGCCAGTCACCGATGAGATCGGCCTGGAGCGCGGGATTGGCCTTGGTGCCGTTGTTGGAGGCAAGCCCCTCGGGGGCAAGCAGCGTGTCCGATGTGCCCTGCTCCCAGTTCCACTTGGAGATGGTGGTGCCGTCCAGCAGTTCGCGCAGGAGGTCTCCATCCCACCAGATCGCGAAGTTCATCTGGCGCGGGCGGGCGCCGATCGGCTGGCCCTTGGTATCGTAGAGGCGGTCGGAATTGGAGCCCCAGAACTCGGCGCCGTAGTGGCGCGGGTCGATATCGGCGGCAACACCGCGGCCGGTGTCCTGCTCTGCCGGGGTGGTCCAGAGCACTTCGCCCGTGCGCGCATCGAGCAGCGCCGAGCCCAGCCCGCCGTTGCGGCGAATGTCCTCGAACACACCGAACTTTTCGAGGCCCGGCCGCGCCGGATCGAGGTCGCTGACGTGCATGGTGTCGCCGTGGAACAGCGGCCTGGTCCAGAGGCCCTTGCCGTCGTCGTCCACTGCCATGGAGCCGTAGATCACCTCGTCGCGCCCGTCGCCATCGACATCGGCGACGGAAAGCTGGTGGTTGCCGCGCCCGGCATAGTCCTCGTTGCCGGTGGCGGAGCTGTCGAACAGCCAGCGCTGCGTCAGTTTGCCGCCGCGCCAGTCCCAGGCGGCCAGCGCGGTGCGCGCGTAGTAGCCGCGGCCGAAGACCATGCTGGGCATATGCCCGTCGAGATAGGCGACCCCGGCCAGGAAGCGATCGGAGCGATTGGCATAGCCGTCGCCCCAGGAGGCGGCGAGCTGCTCGGGCGTGGGATTGCCGCCGGGATAGCGCGGCGGATCGTAAGGCGCGGTGGCCAGCGTCTTGCCGGTCAGCCCTTCGAACACGGTGAGGTATTCCGGCCCCTTGACGATGCGGCCCTGCATCGGCGCCACCTTGGTGCCGTCCGCCAGCACTTTCGCGCCGGTGCGATCCTGCTGCGGCACTTCCCCGCCGCTGCTGCGCCAGTCGGCATTCGCATCGCCGATGACCTTGCCGGTGCCGTCGACCGTGCCGTCGCCCGTCTTCAGCGTCACTTCGGCGCGGCCGTCGCCATCGAAGTCGAAGACCAGGAACTGCGTGTAGTGCGCCCCGGCGCGCACGTTGCGGCCAAGGTCGATGCGCCAGAGCCGAGTGCCGTCGAGGCGGTAGGCATCGAGGAAGACGTTGCCGGTATAGCCGGTATGGGCATTGTCGTGGCTGTTGCTCGGATCCCACTTCAGCACGATCTCATACTGCCCGTCTCCGTCGAGATCGCCCAGGCTGGCGTCGTTGGCCGTGTAGGAATAGGCCTCCCCGGCGGGCGTCACGCCGTCCGCGGGTGGGGAGAGCGGGATCGGGAGATAGCCCTTGTCCCACATCATGGCACGCTGCGGACCGGCGCGGTCGCCTATGCGTTCCACCGCATAGCTGCTGTCGGTGGTTCCCGATGTGTCGACGAAGGCCGTCGCCTCGCCCGTCCGGGTAACGTGCACCGGCTTGCCGCCGCGCAGCACGCGGAAGCGCGCATTCTTCGGATCGTCCCCCAGAAACCGCCAGGTCACGAGGATTCCGCCGTCCCTGGCCGGCAGCGCCACGGCCCCGCGGCCGAGCCGCTCCGCGGCCGGTCGTGAGGGCGGAGTCGCGGCGAAAGCGGGAGTGGATGAAACGAGGCCCAGGATCAGGGCCAGCGCGCGGATTTGGGCCGCCATTTGCAACATCCTCCGGTTATGGAACCACTCTGGTCCAAATTATAGCATTGCATCCCACATATCGGTTCAATAAGTGTCCGTCTAGAAACTGATTCGATCGAACGATGCAAAAGCGTCGAAACAAGATCGACAGGGCTAAAAGAGGGGATAGGATATGCGCAAGCATACCGTTGGAAATACGAGGAATTCGCAAGCAACGAAGCTCGGTCGCCATGCCTTTAGAGGGGTATCGGGCCTGGCTCTCGCCGGATCTCTGGCGGTTTCCATCCCCGCATATGCTCAGACTAATTCCGAAACGCCGGCGCCGGAAGCGGCGCAGGATGCGCCGCGACGGATCGACGACAAGACTGCCGAAAAAGTCATCACGACTGCCAACGACATCGTCGTCGTCGGCACCCGCGCCTCGCTGCAATCGGCCATCAACCGCAAGAAGCAGGCGAATACCGTCGTCGACTCGATCGTTGCCGACGACATCGCCAGTTTCCCGGACAAGAACATCGGCGACTCGCTGGCCCGCATCACCGGCGTCCAGCTCAGCCGCGACTTCGGCGAGGGCGTGAAAGTCTCCATCCGCGGCGTCGAGCCTGACCTCAACCGCGTGGAAATCAACGGCGTCAGCCAGGTCAGCGCCCTCGGTGAGCGCTCCGGCGACTTCCGCGAACTGGCGACGGAACTGGTCAAGTCGATCGACGTCTACAAGGGCTATGCCGTGGACCTGACCGAAGGCGGCATCGGCGGCACGGTGCGCGTGGAAACGCGCAAGCCGCTCGACCTGCTGAAGCCGATCCTTTCGGCAACCGTATCGGGCCAGCACCTCGACACCACCGAGACCTGGCGTCCGCGCGTGTCGTTCTTCGCCGGAACACCGAAGTTCCTGATCGACGGCCTGGGGATCCTGTTCAACGGTACCTACAGCGACGTGAACACGCGCCAGGACTACATCAGCAACACGAACTGGGGCCGTATCGCCGACTTCGATCATTCGACCGAAAAGACCGTCGCCGATCCGCTCTACGATGCCTACAACACTTACGAAAGCTGCGCCGGCGTGGGTGGCTCCACGACCGCCAAGGCCACCGCGAACCGCCTGGCCTGCGAGACGCAGTTCTTCGACTGGGCGCCCAAAGTGCCGCGCTACCGCCACCTCGTGCGCAACGACAAGCGCATCTCGGGTGACCTGACGCTGCAATACCAGGTGGCGCCCAACTTCCGCGCTTATGCCAACGTGCAGGTCAACAAGCGCAACCAGAACCTGCAGGACGTCAACTATTCGGTCGATCTGGGCGCGATCCAGCGCTTCAATCTCGATCCGCAGCTGGCCGCAGGCGCGGGTGGCGGCACTTCGCGCCAGCAAGTGGCGCTGGGCAGCTCGACGGTGAACGAGAACCATGTCGTCACCGGCGTGACCACGGCGCTCAACGCCGTGAATCTGGGCACGGCAGCGGCTCCGAACTGGAACGGCGCCGCGAACATCATCGGTGTGCAGCGCCGCGATTTCTCCTACGATCAGGACTCGAAGTACTTCTCGGGCGGTTTCCGCTGGGACTTCGACCGGGTTCACATCGACTTCATGGGGTCGCACGCCAAGGCGCATACCGATTCCCAGACGAACCTGATCTCGCTGGGCACGAGCGTGTCGGGCATCGTGATCGACCGCAACAACGCGCAGGGTATCCCGGTCTTCCAGTTCCCGTCGAACTTCGACCCTTCCGATCCGGGCGTCTATTCCGACTTCACGCGCACGGGCGCCAATGGCCAGGTGCTTCCGGTCTACGGCCCGACCGTGCAATACCGTCCTGCCGAATATAACAACACCGAAGACCAGTTGAAGCTGGACCTGGACTGGGAGATCGATCACCCGATCATCAGCAAGTTCGAATTCGGTGCCCAGGCGCGTCGGCAGAAGTTCCTGAACTACCTGGGCGGCGGCTCGATCCTGATCGATCCGGCCACCATGACCTACCAGTCAAGCGCCAACGTGTCCTACACCACGACGATCCAGAACAATCCGGCCGTAGCGCGCAACGGCAACACTTATTTCATCACGCCGGCGCAGTACGGCTCGCTGATCTCGTCGATTGGCGGGGTGACGGGCGGCGCGCCGCTCTACACCGGCCTCAAGAACGCGCCTTCGGGCATTCCCAGCCGCCTGGCCTTCCCCAATTTCAATTCCGACGTGCTGTCGCAGATCTACGATCTCTCCGGTTTCGATCACGACCTCGTACGCTTCGCAGACGGCTATCCGCAGATCCCGAGCGCCCAGATCACCGAGAAGGTGTTCTCGGGCTATGCGATGATGGACGTCGATACCGAGATCCTTGGCATGCGGCTCACCGGCAATGCCGGCCTGCGCTTCACCCATACCGAGGACAAGGGGCTTGGCACCAATATCAGCCGGGTGACGCGCTTCAACGCGACCGGCGGCACCGAAACCGTGGTCATCGCCGCGCAGCAGTTGTCGCTTTCCAACAGCTACACCGATTTCCTGCCGGCGTTCAACGCCAACCTCGAACTCCAGCCCAACCTCTACCTGCGCGCCAACTATGCCAAGAACCTGGCCCGGCCGAGGCCGCTCGATCTGGTGCCGAACATCAACTGCGTGGACGACCAGACCATCTCCGGCACTGACGACATCTGCACGGCCGGCAACCCGGAACTGAAGCCCTACCGCGCGGACCAGTGGGAACTGAACCTGGCCTGGTATCCCAATGCGGATACGATGCTGAGCCTGGGCTACTACAAGAAGTACGAATCGAGCTTCGTGATCGGCAACACCGTGCGCAACGGGGTGGACCTGTTCCAGGACGGCATCACGTACACGGTTCGCCAGCCGGTCAACGGCCAGGGCGCCCTGCTCGACGGTATCGAGGCGAGCGCGCAGACGGTGTTCACTTTCCTGCCCAAGCCGCTGGACGGCTTCGGCGCCTCGGGCAACTTCACTTATGCCCGCGCCATTCGCACCAACCTGACCAATGCCGCGACCAACGAGCCGCTCAAGGAATATCCGGGCCTTTCGTCCTACACCTACAATGCGAGCTTCTTCTACGACAAGGACTGGCTCAACTTCCGCATGAGCTACAACTATCGTTCGAAGTGGCTGGATAACGCGCTGGACGCCAATAACGGCAACAACCCGATCTACCGCAAGGGCGAAGGCTACCTCGATGGCAAGATCACGCTGCGCTTCCCGAAGTATCACTTCGATGTCTTCTTCGAGATGCAGAACATCACCAAGGAATATTCGAAGACCTATATCAACAAGGACATGCCGGTGGAGCTGTACTACCCCGGCCAGCGTATCTTCGTGGGTATGCAGGCCAAGCTCTGAACCGGTTGCAGGCCCGGTTGCAGGGGAGAGCGGGAACTCTCCCCTTCATCCTGCCGTGCCGCTCGCCACGGGACCCGGCGAACGGCGCGGCAGGAAACGGACCCGGGCAGATGCAGCGCCCTCCAGCCGCATCTGCCCGGGTCTTCACGTTTGCGACCAGCCAAAGGCCCCTGGAGCAGTGATCCTCTAGAACCCGGTGCGCAGGCCGAACACCACGTTGCGTCCGCGCAAGGGCGAGGCGTCCTTCACGAAGGAAGCATGGTTGAGCGCGAAGGAATTCGTGAGGTTGCTGCCCCGCGCGAAGACTTCCGCCCAGCGCCCGGCACCGAGGCCCAGCTTGTAGGCAAGGGTGAGGTTCAGCATGTCGTAGCCGGGGCTTTCGGTCTCGAAGTCGGCGATGCGGTCCTGCCTGAACGTGCGGTAGTATTCGGCATTGGCGGTGAAAGGCCCGGTCGCGGCGTCCACCCGCGTGCCGAGGCGGCCGGGCGGGATGCGCGGCAGGTTGCCGCGATCGTCCGTCAGCTTGGCGCGGACATAGTCGCCGAACACGGCCACCCCTACCTCGGGCATGACCTGGTGCCGCACTTCGCCGTCGACCCCGGTGAAGGTGGCATCGGCCGCGACATAGTGGATCAGGCGGAAGTCCTCATACTGGTCGAGGGTCTGGCCGTAGATGTAGTTGTCCACCTTCTGAAGGTAGGCGCCCAGGGTGAAGGTGGTGGCGCCGCTGGTCTTGCGGAAGGTCAGGTTGATCGACTTGCCCGTTTCCAGCCGGTTTTCGGAGGAGGCCATGCCGTTGAAGGTGCGGCCGGTGACCATGCCGATCTCATAAGTGTTCGACGCGAAGTGCGGACCGAAGGCATAAAGCTCCTGCACGTTCGGCGCGCGCTGCGAGCGGGCGAGCGACAGCGCCAGCGAGTAGCCCTCCGTCACTTTCCAGAGCGCCGATGCCGAAACCGAGAAGGGATCGTGCGCAGTGGCCGGCATGAAGGCGGACAGAGCGGTCTGCGGGCGGATGCGCTGCCATTCCTGGCGCAGGGCGGCCTCGATGCGGACCGGGCCGAAGTCGCGGCTTTCGTGCAGGAACAGCGCGGTGTTGTCGATGTCGAACGGGGTATAGGTCTTGACGTCGTTCTCGGTCACGGCGTGGATGCCGCTGAAAGTGCTGTCCGCGTGCTGGACGCCAAAGACGCCGCGGAAGCCCGCCAGCGGCTTGTGAGTCAGTTCGAAGCGGAGGTCGAAGGCCTTGTTGCGATAAGTCGTGGCGATCTCGTCATGCTCGATCTCGTCATGGCGGTAGGTCGTGTGGGCCATGCGGACGCGGACGCGTTCGAAACCGGGCAGCGGATCGCGATAGTCGCTGCGAATGTCGAAGCGCTCGCTGCGCAGCTTGACGAAGATGCTTTCGTCCTCGTGGTCATGATCGTGGCCATCCTCGTGGTCATGGCCCTCTTCGTCATGCCCCTCTTCCGAATGATCGTGCGACCCGCAGTGGAGGCTGATGCCGTGGGTGTGGCAGCCTTCGTATTCGTGGCTGTGGCCCGGCAAGCCGTATTCGCTGCGCACGCGCGTATAGCTGGCGCCGAGATAGCCGTCGGGACCGATCCAGGCGCCGCCCGCCGTGAACGTGGAGCTTTCGCTCCAGGATCCGGGCACGCGGCTTTCGCCGAAGGCGCGCGGCACCCGGTAGTCGTCGGTCTCGCGGTGAGCGCCCTCCACGCGCAGGGCCAGTGAGCCGGTTCCCACGGTCACGCCGCCGACGGCCGAGCGCTCGTCGTCGCCCGTGCCCAGCCGCGCTTCGGCAGATCCGGTGAAGCCGCCCACCGGCACTTCGGTGGGGATCTTGGTATCCAGCAGGTTCACGGCCCCGCCGATCGCGCCGCCGCCGTAAAGCAGGGCCGATGGGCCGCGCAGCACTTCGATGCCGCGCAGGAGCAGCGGCTCGCCGGTAATGGCGTGGTCGGCCGAGATGCCCGAAGCGTCCTGCACATTGGTGCTGTCCGAAAGGACCTGCACGCGCGGCGAGGTCTGCCCGCGGATGACCGGACGGCTGGCGCCGCCGCCGAAGTTGTCGAAGTGGATGCCGGGCTGGCCTGCCAGCGTCTCGCCCAGCGTGCCCTGGCGGCGATGGGCGAGTTCGTCGCCGGTCAGCGTGATCACGGGTGTCGCGGTTTCGTCGGCGCTTTCCTGCAGCGGCGCGGAAGTGACCAGGATCTCACGCGGGGCGGAAGGCGCTGCTTCCTCGGCAAAGGCGGCGGCGGGAACCAGCGCAAGAAGCGAGACGGCGGATCGGTGCAGAATGCGAACGGACAAGAAAAAACCCCCTGGGATCGGCTAGGAGGCTTCGTCTAATGTGATGTAATAACATTACTCAATACGCGATCGAGCGTGTTATCAATATGTTACAAATGGGACATCTTGCAGTGACGCCGGTTCGCGGAACTCAGCCGGCGCTGCTGGCCTCGTCGTCATCCCTGGCCGTGGCGAGTTCGGTGGCCGAACCGGTGCCGCTGCTGCCATAGATGAAGCCGAAGGTGGGGTTCTCACGCGAACCGAGGGCGTGGCTGGGGCCGTACCAGACGCGCACGTTGCTCCAGTCGCCCGCCTCGGAAACGTCCTCGGCCAGCGCGCTGTGTTCGATCACACCGGGGCCGGACCAGTTGGCATGATCGAGCAGGACATGGCGGGCGTCCACGACTTCGCGGATCATCGCGACATGGCCATAAGGCATGGCCGAAGTGGACTTGAACACGAGGACGGAGCCGATCTGCGGCAAGTGGCCGCGCTTGTAGCTGCCCTGGGCCTGTTCCCACCAGGTGGCCGCATTGCCATGGATGCCGATCCCCGACTGCGCGCGAGCATAAGGCACGCATTGCAGGTGCTGCGCCAGAGCCGGGCTGGCAAAGGCTTGAGCGGCAAGGGAAAGGAGGGTGGCAGCGACCAGGGAGACCTTCTTCATGAGGGGACGTTATAACGTCTCTGATTTTGGAAGGTAGCCCGGCCCCGGCGAGATGATCGCACGGGGCGCACCGTTCGTCGCTCTGCGGGGAACCGAATCGGTGGAGCAGCGCTTAGCGGCTCGGGTTCGAATCGATAACCAGCACCAGGCGGGTTTCACCGGAGTCTGCGATGGGCGGTGACCGGTGCAGGATGGACGGTTGTTCGCGCAGCAGCCTGCCTTTGAACACGCCCACTTCTCCCGCTTTCAGCGCATGGATGCGTTCATGGTCCACGCGTTTCCACTGCGTTCCGACCCCGCGATAAGTGGTGATCGTGCGGAGCGTGACATAGTCGGCGTGGAACTTGCGGCAGGCGTCGGTCTCGACCACTTCGAGGCGGATCGTCACCCCCGGCGTTCCGGCAACCCGGGCGTGGAGGCGGGCCAGCAGCGCCACGTCGGCCAGCAGGGCCGGGCAGGGTGCATGGCCGCTTTCAATCAGGCGCGGGGCCAGCGCCGCTGCGGCCTGGTCCGCAAGGCACGTCAGCAGCACATCGTCGGCACGGTCGAGATCGAGCGTCTGAACCTCTTGCGCCAGGGCGGTGTCCAACGCGCGGGTCCAGATTGCCAGGTCCACGTCGCCGCACGCAATGTCGTGAAGCGCCTCGGCGTCCGGTCCCACGGACAGGGCCGTGCACGCGTCCGGGCGCTCCCGTTCTTCCTTCATGGCAGTTTTTCTCACGGCAGGCCCTTTTCAACGGAGATCGCATCGCCAAGTAATAGCCAGAATGTAATGTTGTATCATCACTTGATCAAGCAGGAGCCGAATTCGATGAGCGAGCGTTGCGAAAGCCGGGACCATGTCCGGGGGGGGCTCCTGGCGGACATTGTGGAATCGACGGCGATCTCGGCCTCGACGCTCTGCATGATCCACTGCCTGGCGCTGCCGCTCTTGCTGTTCCTGCTGCCGGGGCTGCTGGGCGCGTTCTTCCAGTCCGAACTGTTCCATATTGCCGCGCTGGGGCTGGTGGCCCCGGCGGCGCTGGCAGCTTTCCTGCTGGGCTATCGCCGGCACGGCGCTGCTGGGCCGGCGATCCTGGGCGTGGGCGGGATCGCCTGTCTCGTGCTGGCGATCCTGAACAGCGATCATGCCCTTCTGGGCGAGACGGCGCTGACGGTGATCGGCAGCCTGCTGCTCGTCGCGGGCCATGGCTGGAACTGGCGCAAGCGGGTGGTCTGATCGCCGCGCGACGTGCGGATGTGAAAAGCAGGCTCCGGACGCAAAAAGTAGGCCCCGCGGGTCCTACACCCGACGGGGCCAGTTTATGGGTCGCTTTCTGCAAGCGCCGGCCGGTCAGATCCCCCGATCCCCGCAACTTCGTTGGAAGTTGCCGCCCCCGGCGCCCATGCACACGTCATACAACGAAACGCGTGATTCTATGATGATGCAAATTGCTGCAAATTGCGGAAGAGCGCTGAATTGCATCAGAAAGTCAGAAAGATAAGGGCGTGGTATCCCTGCCGAACGTGCGCATGAACACAGATCGAAAATCCGGCCTTTCAAGGCATTCCGCCTGACCCGATTTTCCTCTCAGGGAAGGGCCTGCCTGGGCACTGGCGGCACCAGTTGCTTAAGCAGGTCCATGACCTCGCGGTCGTCCTTCCACCCTGCTTCGATCCGGCGGGTGACCGGGCGCGAGTACCAGTGCTCGCCCAGCATGACGGCCTCGTGCATCAATTCCACCAGTTGCTCACGGTCTTTCATTGACGCGGCGTAGAAGGCCGGTGTCTGGCGAATGCGCCGTCCACCCTGCGCGATTTCGGAAAGGGCATCGGCAATCATCAGGCGGTGGGCATGGGCGGGATCGTCGGCGACCGCGCGGGTCATCCGGACGGAGAGTCGCTCGGTGGCGGGATCGTGGCGCAGGCGGGCGAAGTCTGCGAATTCCCGCGCGAAGCCGTGGATGTCGCCCTGGCCAAGATAGATCCACGATAGGCAGCTGCTGACCGTGGCGTCCTGCGGATAGGTGCGCTTGAGATCGAGCAGAGCCGCCAGCGCCTGCGCATCATGGCCGGCCTGCCATCTGGCCCAGGCGTGCTCCACCGCGATCGGCTGGGATCCGGGCAGGAGCGCCACGGCGCGCTGGTAATAGCGCTCCGCCCGGTCGCTTTCTCCAAGGTCGGAAAGGATGTTGGCCAGCCAGAAGTACGTCAGCCCGTCGTTGTCGTCGTCATGCAGGGCGTCGGCGAAGGCCTTGAGCGCGGCGGCGGGGTCGTTGTCCCACCAGTAGTCGATGAACCCCTCGGCGCGGTGTGCGCTGGCGAGGCCCGAATCGAGTTCGAGCGCCTTGGCCGCGGCGATCCTGGCCTTGCCGAAGGCTTCCGCGTCGCTGACATCGCCATATTCACGGTAGATCAGCCAGGTTTCGGCCAGTCCGGCGCGCGCGGGGGCATAGTCCGGCTCGCGTGCGATCACCGCGCCGTAAAGCTGGATCGCCGCTTCCAGGTCCTTGGGGCGGCGATGGGCCCAGGCGTCCCGCGCAGCGATGAAGTCGCGCGCGGCCGCCGGATCGCGGGGAAGCTGCTCATGCCGGTTTTTCGGCCAGGCCAGCAGTCCCGCCGCCAGCAGAAGCGGCAGCGCAATAACCAGCGCCATGGGCCAGGACCAGCGCTTGCGGGCCGGAATGGGCGCGGCGAGAGGCAGGGACGGCAGGGGTAGGGATGTCGATGCGGCCGGGGGTGGCGCGGCTTCGGCGGCAGGTCCGGCAGCGCCTTCTTCCACGCCGGGATTGCGGCTTTCCCATTCCGCCAGTTCGTGCCGATAGGCGAAGACGGTTTTCTGCTTGCCGCCGGGAAGCTGGTGGATCGGCAGTCCCCGTTCGCGCGCCCACCGCGCGACCGTGGTGCGGTCCCTGCCGAAATAGGCCGCTATCGCTTTCCAGCCATCCAACCGGCGTTCGTCTGAAGTCATGCAGTTTCGCGACCCTGTGCCTGGCGCCAGCCTAGCTACTCAGGGCGAGGCGCTCAAGCCGGCACGCAAGCGAGGCGAATCGGGCAGGCAGGGCGGAATGGCGGCTTTCCGGGCACGCGGGTCCCGCCGCGTCCCATTTCCGGACGGTTGCCGTCAGCGTATAGCCTCGGCGCGGGCAATCAGCGCGTCGAGCGCCGTGCGGCCGTGGCGCAGTTCCTCGATGATCTTGCGCAGCTCCGCCACGGTGATCCGCGAGCCGCCTTCGCTGTCCACGGACTGGACCTCGACGATTCGGTGCAGGGCTTCGACGATGGCGAGGACGGGGTCCATCGGCAGGGTGGCATCGGCCAGCGGCACGGCGCGCACTTTGCCAAGGGCCAGGAAGGGGTCGATCGCGCCCGGTCCGAACTCCTGTTCGATTCGCGCGAGAATCAGTGGATCGAGGCTCGTCGCCCGGCCGCGCGCATTGCGGATCGTCCCGGTGGAGCAGCCCAGTCGGGTAGCCAGCTGGGCGTCGGACAAATCCCCGTTCTTCTGGAGGTTACGGATGATCGAAGCGACCGCCAGGCGGTAGTCCTCGCTCGAAAGTCTAGCGGATCGGCCTGTCGTCATGGTGTATGAACCTTTCACGTCTTTCGATGCGGGGACAAGAGCTTGTGGCGAAGGAGACGAATCTGGCCAAGACTTTGTCGACGGAATCGCTATATGGCACCGAGGATATGAAGTTCAGCCGTCGCAATCTGATCGTTGCAGCCACCGCGTTCGCAGCGACATCGTCCTCTGCAGCCCGCGCCATCTCGTCCGCATTGCCGGAGCGGGGGCGTGGTGCTTCGCTTGTCCTCCCCAATGTCGGGCCCAAGACCGGGCCGAACGCGGGCTCGATCGCGCCGGTGTCCCCGGCAGCCTTGCCGCCGGTGCCCGCACCGTTCCAGCCCGAGGGAATCCGCGCCGAGCTGTTCGATGCGGCGATGAAGGCGCTGGACCGCCACGATCGGCGCGTGAAGCGCGACCGGATCGGCGTGGTGGATTTCTCGGCCTCGTCCTCGCAGCCGCGCTTCCATCTGGTGGACCTGGACAATCGCAAGATCACGTCGCTGCCCGTGGCCCACGGCAGCGGTTCCGATCCCGGCCATACCGGCTGGTTGCAGCGGTTCTCGAACCGTCCCGGCTCCAACGCCAGCAGCGAAGGCGCCTATCTCACCGCCGACTATTACTACGGCGGCCACGGCCGTTCGCAGCGGCTTGTGGGCCTGGACGATACCAACAGCAACGCGCTGGAACGGGCGATCGTCATCCACGGGGCCTGGTATGCGGAGCCGAACATGATCGGGGCTCATGGCAAGCTCGGCCGCAGCCAGGGTTGCCTCGCGGTGGGGGACAGCCTCCTGGGCCGCGCCTTCGACCACCTCGGCGAGGGCCGGATGATCTACGCGGCCAAGATGGCCTGACCGGTCCGCCGCTGCCTTGCGGCCGCCGAGAAATCCCGGCGGCGCGGCAGCTTCAGATCGTCACCAGCGCGCTCACCCGGTGCGAGAAGGGATGATTGGGCGTCGATCCCCGGCTGATCTGCGAGAACATTCCTTCGCCCAGATCGGCCAGCTTGGCTTCCACCAGCGGCAGGTCCTCGCCCCGCTTGACGTCGAGATTGACGTGGAGCTTGCCCTTGAATTCCAGCGTCACGTCGTCCGCCTCGGCGATCCGCTCGCGCAGGTCACCCAGGATGGCGGAAAGCTGTTCGTTCAATGACGGTCTGGACGAGCCGGTCCGGGGGTTCGTGGAATCGATCGAGTAAACCGTTGCGTCCTTCGGCATTCGTGGTCCCATGCTGATTGCTGCCAATGCGAGCATAACATTTCAGCGCCGATAAAGAACGTTCCGGCGAACCTTTCTGTGCATTTCTTTTGGAGTAGGGGACGGTTTTCCGCCGTTCCTGACGCCTCTCGCCCTGGTTTCATCGGCCGAGTCGGGGTGTTTTCGCGCTGAATTCAGACGAGATTTTCGCTGCGGCGCACCCCGCTGTGGCATCTTTGCCGCAATCGTTGGCGCTGTTATCGCCGGAGCCCCGGTGCGACCCGGAGGGCATCCCGGCCTGCTTCTCAGGCCTGGGCCGTCTTGGCGCGACTGGCTGCCACGAAGGGAGCGGCGTCGTAGTAGAACGGCTTGATCTCGCAGCACTTTCCGTCGCGAAAGCGGAAACGCTCGCAGATCTCGGCGGGCGGCAGGGCGGGATCGGCGAAGCGCAGCGACAGGATCGTCACCGCATAGTCCTTGCCCGCCGTGGTTTCGATCCGGTCGAGCGCGACCACGTCGCACAGGCCCATGACTTTGGCGTAGAGTTCACGCAACCCGTTGCGGCCGCGATATTCGCCGGCCATCGGCAGGCTGTCCGCCTCGTGAGCCACGAAATCCTCGGTGAGCATGGCCGATGCCGTGTCCCAGTCGCCCGCGCCGGTGGCGGCATAGAGGCGGTCGACGAAATCGATCATCTGTTCGGGACTCATGGTCATGGCAATGCTCCTCTTCCCGCGCTCTGCTTGTGGCCGGGACTGTGACAAAGGCCGGAATTTCCCGAACCTAGCGTTTCGACTAGCAGTCCCCGCGGCCGCGCGGCGTCTAAGCTGCGCGGATGGGAAAGGTCAGACAGATAGTCCTGGCGAGGCGGCCGCAAGGCGTGCCCGTGGGGGAGGATTTCCGCCTTACGGAAACCGAATTGGCACCGCCCGGACCGGGCGAGTTCCTGGTGGCGATGCGGGTGGGCTCGGTCGATCCCGCGATCCGGGGCTTCCTTGACGACCGGCCCAGCTACGTCGAGCCGGTGGCGCTGGGCGCACCGATCAAGGGCATGTCGCTGGGCGAGGTCGTGGCATCCCGGCATGCGGACTATCCCGTGGGCACTTTCGTGCGCGCTTTCGCGACCTGGTCTGACCACTACGTTCTTTCCGGCGAGGCCTGGGGGCTGGAAAAGGTCAACCGGCAGACCGATACCGAACTGCATCACTACATGGGCGCGCTTGGCCCGGTGGGGTTGACGGCATGGGTCGGCCTGTTCGCCGTGGGCGAGGCGAAGCCGGGCGAAACCGTGGTGGTCAGCTCCGCCGCGGGCGCGACCGGTTCCACCGTCGGCCAGATCGCCCGGGCGCGGGGCTGCAAGGTGATCGGCATCGTCGGCTCGCCCGAGAAGGCGCAAGTGATCCGCGACCTCGGCTTCGACGCCGCCATCGACTATCGCGCCACGCCGGACATCGCCGCCGAAATCGCCAGGGCCGCGCCCGAGGGCGTGGACGTCTATTTCGACAATGTCGGCGGCGAAGTGCTGGAGGCGGTCCTGCCGCTGATGCGTCTTCATGGCCGCGTCGCCGTCTGCGGCATGGTCGGCCAATACAACGATGCCGACCATCCCCACGGCGTGCGTACGCTCTGGCAGCTCGTCGTCAACCGCATCCGCATGCAGGGCTTCATCACTTACGACTACCCGCAAGTGTTGGGGCAGGCGCAGGCCGAGCTGGACGCCTGGGTGGCGGAAGGCAAGCTGAAGCCGCTCGCCAATGTGCGCGACGGGTTCGAGACGCTCCCCCAGGCCTTCATCGACCTGATGTCGGGCCGCACCATAGGAAAGACTCTTGTCCGGATCTGAGACCATGAGCGAAACCTGGCATCCCCTGCTTGCCGAGGCCGATTTCCCCGAAGAAGGCAAGCTGGCGGCGCGCGTGGCCGGGTGGAGCGTGCTGGTGCTGCGCACCGAGGAAGGCTTCAATGCCGTCAACGATCGCTGCACCCACCAGGCGGCGCGGCTCTCCGGCGGGAAAGTGCGGCGCGGCGCGATCATGTGCCCGCTGCACGGCGCGCGGTTCGAGGCGGCGACCGGCCGCTGCATCGGCGGTGCCTATGCGGACTTGCGAAGGTTCGAACTGCGGATCGCGGACGGCATGATCGCGGTGGCCGTGCCCGATACCCCGCCCGGCCCAGACGAGCGCCCGGTGGAAACCTGAAAAGCGCCGGTGCCGCCACGATGTGCCCGGCAGGCATGGGCGGACCGATTTGCGAGAACCAGAACAGGAGACGACGATGCCCTACACCGGACCGTTCGAGGACCGCCTCGCCATTCGCGAGCTGCTGGAGACTTATGCCGATGCGGTGACGCGCCGCGATGCGGAGGACTGGGGCGCGACCTGGGCCGAGGATGCCGAATGGTCGCTGCCGGACTATCCCGAACTGGGCACGACGCGGGGCCGCCCGGCCATCGTCGCCATGTGGACCGAGGCGATGAAGGCCTATCCCGGCATCCTGTTCCAGGCCTGGCCCGGCTCCATCGAAGTCTCCGGCGACAGCGCGACAATGCGCAGCTACACGGCGGAAGTCTATGACCACGACGGCGTGACCAAGCGCGACCGCGGCGTCTACGAGGACCGCTGCGTGAAAGTGGACGGGCGCTGGCTGTTCAGCAGCCGCTCTTTCCGCAATGTCCACCGCCAGCATGGGCCGAAGGGCTGCTGAGAAGGGCAGGGCTGCCATGACGATCCTTGGGCCGATATTCGCGTCTTCCCCCGCTGCGGATTGCGCCAAATCCGGAATCGACGCCGCGCATCCAAGCGCGTAGAGCGCAGACATGACCTCGCAGATAACGATCCGCCGCCCCGACGACTGGCATGTGCATCTCCGCGATGGCGAGATGCTGGAAGCCGTCGTCGGCTATACCGCGCGCCAGTTCGCGCGCGCCATCGTCATGCCCAACCTCACGCCGCCGGTCATCACCGTCGCCGCGGCAGAGGCCTATCGCGGGCGTATCCTGGATGCGCTGCCCGCCGGTGCGGACTTCACGCCGCTGATGGTCTGCTATCTCACCGATGACGCCGATCCGGCCGAAATCGCCCGCGGCTACGAGCAGGGCGTGTTCGCGGCCTGCAAGCTCTACCCCGCCCATGCCACCACCAATTCCGCCCATGGCGTCACCGATATCCGCAAGCTCACCGGCCTGCTGGAAACCATGCAGCGGATCGGCATGCCGCTGCTGATCCATGGCGAAGTGACGGACCGCGATATCGACATCTTCGACCGCGAGGCCGTGTTCATCGAGCGCGTGCTGACGCCGCTGGTGCGCGACTTCCCCGCGCTGAAGATCGTGCTGGAACACATCACCACGGCCGAGGCGGCCGAGTTCGTGGCCAGCAGCGGGCCGCAGATCGGCGCGACGATCACGCCGCAGCACCTCATCATCAACCGCAACGCCATCTTCGACGGCGGCATTCGCCCCCATGCCTATTGCCTGCCCGTGGCCAAGCGCGAACGGCACCGGCTGGCAGTGCGCAAGGCGGCGGTCGCGGGTTCGCCCAAGTTCTTCCTGGGCACTGACAGCGCGCCGCACGGCATCGGCCGCAAGGAAGCCGCCTGCGGCTGTGCGGGCATCTTCAACGCGCCCTATGCGATGGAAAGCTACGCGCAAGTCTTCGACGAGGAAGGCGTGCTGGACCGGCTGGAAGGCTTCGCGTCCGAGCATGGCCCGAACTTCTACGGCCTGCCCCTGAACGAAGGCACGGTGACGCTGAAGCGCGAGGACGTGACCGTGGAGGACGTGGTGACTCACGGCGACATCCGCGTCGTGCCCTTCCACGCGGGCGAGACCATGCGCTGGCGCTTCGTCGGCTGAGCGCCTGACACCGCCTTTTGCGCTACGCCACGGCGCGCGGTGGAAGCGGATAGGAAAAGGCCCGGCCTCCTTGCGGAGGACCGGGCCTTTTCCTTGCGCGGGGATCAGAACTTCTTGGTGACTTCGACCATGACCGTGCGGGGCAGGGTGCCGAAGCCGAGCTGGTCGGCCTTCACCCCTGCCGGCGTGCCGGTGCCGCTGCCAGTGGAAGGACCGTCGACCACGCCGGTGACGTAGAAGCGGTTGGTGAGGTTCTTGCCGATCACGGCCAGCTGCCAGTTGTCGTCTTCGGCCCCGAAGCGGATGCCCGCATCGAGCGTGACGTATTTGCCCTGCTTCGAAAGCGGATTGCCGAAGGCCGAGGCATAGTAGCTGTCCGAGTACTTGGCATCGACGTTCATGCCCAGCTTCATCGCCGAGCCGACCGCCATCTCGTAGTTGATGCCCAGGTTGCCGGTCCAGCGCGGTGCGACCGAGAGCGACTTGCCGCCGAGGTCCTGGCGGCTGTTGCCCGCCAGGTTGCAGCCTTCCGCGGGGGTCTGCCCGGCGTAGCAGGGGGCCAGCGGGAAGTCGGTGTAGCGGGCCTTGTCGTAGTTGATGGAGCCGTGCAGGTCGAGCCCGGGCACGCCATTGGGCGCGAACTGGAATTCGGCTTCCACGCCCTTGGTCCGCGCATCGGCGGTCAGCGTCTGGAAGGCGAAGATCGGCGAGTTGAAGAAGTCCACCTGCAGGTTCTTGTACTTGTAGTTGAAGGCCGTGACGTTGAAGCGCAGCTGGCGGTCCAGCAGGGTGGACTTGAAGCCCAGCTCGTAGCCCTGCGCCTTCTCGGGGTCGAACGTCAGGTCGGCGTTGGGATCGGTCGACAGCTTCGAATTGATGCCGCCGTTGGAGAACCCGCCCGACTTGTAGGCGGTCTTGTACGCCGCATAGACCATCAGGTCGTCGGTCGGCTTCCAGGTCAGCGTCGCTTCCGGGGACCAGTTGGTGAAATGCTGGCGCGCGGTCACTTCGCCCAGCCCGTCGGGGTCGTTCCGGTCGCGGAAGATGCCGGTCAGCAGGGGGTTGTTGTAAGGCTGGGTGAAGAAGCTGTTCTTGGTCTCGTCCGAATAGCGCACGCCGCCGGCCAGTTCGAGGGTGGGCACGATCTTGTAGGTGAGCTGGCCGAATACGGCCATGGTCTCGCCCTTGGTGAAGCTGCTCTTGGCGCTGGCGACATATTCGAGACCGGCCGGCGCGGCCGAGTTGGAGACGCCGCCGGTCATCACGTATTGCTCGAAATCGCGCTTGGTCTTCTGGTAGAGCATGCCCAGCATCATGTTGAACGGCCCGTCGAACTGCGTAAGGGCGCGGAATTCCTGGCTGAAGGCCTTCCACGAGGAGTTCTCGGTCGCCCAGGTGCTGCCCGGGCCGGTGCCGCTGTTGCTGGACTGGAAGTCGCAGGCGCAGGTCCAGCGGTTGTTGTTCCACTGGTAGTTGGTGACGGAGGAGAGCTGGAGCAGGTCGGCGTCATACGTCACGTTGAGCGTGCCGCCCGCCGAACGGTAGCGGTTGTAGAGCTGGCCGTCCTTCTTGGCGAAAGGATAGGTGGCGGCGACGTCCGCCGGCATGTTGTTCTGGTGCGTGACGAAATCCTTGCCGCAGGGATAGCCGTTGAGCTGCGAGGTCTGCCCGTTGCCGCAGGCATAGGCCACGTAGTTCCACGAGGAATTGTTGACCTCGTTGAAGTCCACCGTGCCCTTGAGGCTGACGGTCAGGCGGCTTGTCGGTTCCCATTTCAGAGTGCCGCGGGCCAGGAATTCCTCTTCGCCCGGCGCCTTGTGCGCGGCAGGCGTGGCGATATGCGAGGTGGGATTGCCATTGCCGCCTGCCAGGATGCTGACGGCATCGATGTCGGTGAAGGTGACGTCTTCGGCGACGTTGCGATAATAACCGCCGTCCATCTTGGAATAGCGCGCAGCCAGGCGAATGCCGAGAGTTTCGGTCAGCGGCATCGAGGCATAGCCTTCGACGCGGTATTGCTGGCTGCGGAATTCGTAGCCGCCCTTGATCTGGAACTCGGGCGTGGGGGTGGGATCGGCGGTGGTGATCGAGATCACGCCGGCCGTGGCGTTCTTGCCGAAGAACAGCGCCTGCGGGCCTTTCAACACTTCCACGCGGGCGAGATCGAAGAAGCCCTCCTGGATCACGCGGCCCTGCCCGTAATAGGCCCCGTCCACCACGACCGCCACCGATTGCTCGATGCCGATGGAGGTCGAGGACGAGCCGATGCCGCGCAAGGTGAGCTGCGCGCCCGAGCCGTTGGACGCACGCCCGACGTTGAACTGCGGCGCGATGGCGGCGATCTTCTCCACGCTGGTGATATCGCGCGAGGCGATCTGTTCGGCGGAGATCGCGGTGACGGCCACCGGCACGTCCTGCGCGGTTTCCTGTCGCTTGCGCGCGGTGACGATGATGTCGTGGATGCCGCCTGTCGCCACGGGGCTGCCGGTGGTCGATTCGCCCTGCGTTGCCGGGGGCGCGGCGCTCGGCGTCGATGGGGCTGTATCCTGCGCGGCGGCGGGCAGCGCCATGAGCGTCATGGTCAGCGTCGTCGACGTGAGCAGGATCGATTTCGAGAATCGCATTTCAGGACCTCCCACATGTTCTTCTTGTCCTGCCTTGGTAGGCCCGGCGGCGCGCGCGGCGGCCTGTGCAAACGGATAGTCCTATCAGTTTGCACAGGTGGCGGGCCGGGGCGGCGCGGGCGACGGTGGCGGTTCGGCCCGCGCGGCCCATGGAGAGGCACCTTGACCGGCAATCGTTTCTGGCGGCTCGACCGTCATCCCGAAGGCAATAGGGATTTCGCCCGTTTCCTGACCCTGTGCGAGGAAGCCCCGGCGCCGCTGGCACCCGGCGAAGTGCGCATTGCCACCGCGTGGCTGTCCATGGACGCGGGCACCCGCATGTGGATGAGCCCGCGTACAGACGGCTATCAGCCGCCCTTGCCGCTGGGCGCCAGGATGGTGGGCCTGGTGCTCGGCCGGGTCAGCGAGACGCGCGATCCTGCCTTTCCGGTCGGCACCCTGGTGCGCGGCTTCGGGCAATGGGCGGAACAGGCGGTGGTCGTGCCTGCGCTCGCCGGGCTGGAAGCGGTGGACGAGGGGTTGGCCGATCCGCGCCAGCACTTCGGCGCGCTGGGGATGAATGCCTGGACGGCCTATGTCGGCGTGAAGGAAGTGGCGGCGGTGCGCCCCGGTGAATGGCTCGCCGTTTCCGCCGCAGCCGGAGCCACCGGCAGCCTGGCCTGCCAGGTCGGCCGCAATCTCGGTGCGAAAGTGGTGGGCATCGCCGGCGGCGCCGAGAAATGCCGCTGGCTGGTCGAGGACCTGGGCGTCGATATGGCCATCGACTATCGCGGCGAAGACGTGGCGGCGCGGCTGGCCACGATCGACGGCGGGATCGGCGCTTTCTTCGACAATGTCGGTGGGCCGATCCTCGATGCGGTGCTGCCCCATATGGCGCACTACGGGCGGGTGGCGATCTGCGGCATGGTGGCGGGCTATGACGGCGATGCGCCGATGCCCGGGCCGACGCGCTTCGACCAGATCCTGATGCGGCGCCTGCGGGTCGAGGGGTTCTTCATTCCCGACTTCCTGGAGCGCGGCGCCGAGTTCCTGCCGGTGCTGCGCGGGTGGCTCGATGCCGGGAAGCTGGCGATGCGTTTCGACGAGACGGCGGGGATCGAGAACGTGCTCACCGCCTACGAGCGGATGCTGACCGGGAAGAACATCGGCAAAGTGGTGGTGAAAGTGGCCTGAAGGCGGAACGCGCGGTTCATGGAAACGTCGCCCCGGATCCGATCCGGGACGACGCGATCCACACTCGTCCTTTCCCGACCGCGCCGGTCACATCGCGGTGACGCCCCCGTCCACCACGAATTCGCCGCCGGTGATGTAATTGGCTTCATCGCTGGCGAGGAACAGGATCATGTTGGCGATGTCCAGCGGCGCGCCCATGCGCTTCATCGGGATCGAGGCGACGATCTCCTTGAAGCCTTCCGGGTTGTCGCTGCGGGCGACGTCCTGCATGGCCGTCTCGATCATGCCGGGGTGAACCGAGTTGCAGCGGATGCCCTCGGCCGCGCATTCCATCGCCACCACCTTGGAGAAGATCCGCACCCCGCCCTTGGCCGCGCCGTAGGCTCCGCACATCGGCACGCCCACGAGGCCGCCGATGGAGGAGAGGTTGACGATCGATCCCCCGCCGCCGGTCTTGCGCATCAGCTCCACGGCCCGGCGGGTGCCCAGGAATACGCTGTCGAGATTGACCTTGTTCTGCTTCTCCCAGTCGGCCAGCGACAGCGCGGTCAGCGGCTTGAGCACGGCGATGCCGGCATTGTTCACCAGCACGTCGAGCCGGCCGTGGCCTTTCTCGATGGCCTGGAACAGGTCTTCCCATCCCGCTTCGCTGGTCACGTCCTGCGCCAGCGCCTCGGCCTGGCCGCCGGCATCGCACAGGGCCGCCGCGACGCTTTCGGCGCCGCCCGCGTCAAGGTCGGTGACATAGACGAAGGCCCCTTCTTCCGCGAAGCGCCGCGCGGTGGCGGCGCCCAGGCCGCGTTCGTTCCCGGCCCCGGTAACCAGCGTGATCTTGCCTTCCAGACGACCCATGCTTTCGATCCTTCCAAATTGCCTGCCGCTCCTGAACCAGGAGCTAGAATTTCACGCCGACCGTGGCGCCGTATGTCCGCGGTTCCAGCGCCATGCCGAACGAGAACAGCCCGGCGACGGTGAAGGCGTGAGTGGTGGTCTTCTCGTTGAGGAGGTTGCGGCCGAACACGCGGAAGTAGGCTTCCTTGTCGCCGATATCGAAGTTGAAGGTCAGGCTGCTGTCGACCAGATCCTGCGTGGTGGTGCGCACGCGCGGGTCGTTGCCATTGACCACGACGCTGGTGACCGTGCCGGCGCTGTCCGTCGCCAGGGTGAGCGGCCCGAGCGAGATCTGCTCGTCATAAGGGCTGATATGGCGCCAGCCCGCCGTGGCAACAATCTTGCCGAAGCTGGTGGGCACCGAATAGTCGGCATTGACCGAGCCGGTGAACTTGGGGGCGTAGATCAGCCTGTTGGCGGAATAGTCGAAGGGCACGATCAGCGCGCCGTTGATGCCGTCGGTCACGAAGTTGCGGAAGTGGGACTTCATGTAGGCGGAGGAGGCGGTGATCGTCAGTTCGGGCGTGATGCGCAAGGTGGCATCCATCTCGATGCCCTTGATGATCGCGCCGCCCGGCACGTTGCCGGTGATCGTCTGGTTGCCCAGCGGGCCGCCCGGCACGGTCAGGTTCTGCTGCATGTCCTTGTAGTCGGAGATGTAGCCGGCGATGTTGACTTCCACCCGCTTGTCGAAGGCGGCAAGCTTGGCGCCGATTTCATAGGCATCCACCGTTTCGGGCTGGAACGGCGTGCCGGCGGTCTGCGCCGTCGCCGCGCGCGGGCTGAAGCCGCCCGAACGGTACCCGCGCGACCAGGAGGCATAGAGCATCACGTCGTCGTTCGGGCGATAGTCGACGCCGATCTTGGGCGTGAACTTGGTGAAGTTGGCATCGCCCGAGCCGATCAGCCCGGCCTGCGCGAAGCTGTTGGTCAGCTTCTTGTTGTCATGCGACCAGCGGCCGCCGAACGAGAGGCGCCACTTGTCGGCAAAGGCCCAGTTGAAGTCTCCGAAGAAGGCGTAGCTGGTAGTCTTGCCGACATTGGTCTGGGGATTCTGGTCGAATTCCATCGGCGGGATCGAGGGATCGAAGCCGAAGAAGCGCGTCCACTGGGTCAGGTCGTACTTCGAATGGAAGTAGTAGCCGCCCACCACATAGTCGAAACCGGTGAAGAGATTGCCCGCCGCGCGCAGTTCCTGGCTCCACTGGGTATAGTGCTGGCGGCGGTCCACGTAGTAGAGATCGGTGGAGGAACCGTCGAAGTCCTGGGTCTGGGCTTCCTTGCTGTGGCGCCAGCCGGTGATCGAGCTGAGCTTCACCGCGCCCAGGTCGTAATTCATCTGCAACGTGGCGTTGGGCGCACGGTACTTGCTCTTCGCGGGAAGCGTGAAGACGGTGTAGAGATCGCTGGTGTTGTTGCGGTTGCACTCGTTGGCCGGGATCAGTCCGCAGAACAGTTCGGTGCTGTTGGTGAGGTTGCTCACCACCGGCTCGAAGTCCTGCACCACGTTCTCGACGCTGAGCTGGGCGTCGAAACCGCTGCCGGTGGGCTGGAACAGCAGGCTGGCGCCGTAGCTGTCTCCCTTGCTGCCGCCCGCGCGGGTGTCGCGGATGGCGTTGTGGTAGAAGCCGTCGGATTCGTTGTGGAAGTACCAGCCCTTGATGCCCCAGGTCTCTCCGTCGCCGTAATTGACGATGGCCTTGGCCGCCCAGGTGTTCCAGCGGCCATAGGTGAATTCGGCCTTTACGCCGGGTTCCATGGTCGGCTTGGTGCGGGTGATGTTGATGACGCCGCCGATGGTGTTGGCGCCGAACAGCGTGCCTTGCGGGCCGCGCAGAACTTCGATCTGGGCAATGTCGAACGCGTCCTGGAGCTGGCCGGTGCTGGTGCCGATCGTCACCCCGTCCACCACCACGCCCACGGTGGGCGTCTGGGACTTTTCGATATCGGCGTAAGTCAGGCCGCGGATCGAGATATTGGCCGCCTGCGCGCCCGAATTCTGCTGGGTGATGAGCAGGCCCGGTGCCGCGCCCTGCAAGTCGCCGATGTTGACGGCCGCCTTGTTTTCCAGCATCGCGGCGTTGACCGCGGTGATGGCCACGGGCGTGGACTGCAGCGTTTCCGCGCGGCGGCGGGCGGTGACGATGATCTCGGTCGCGCCGATGGGAGATGGCTGCGCGGCGGCTTCCGAAGTGGGGGCAGGTGCCTCTCCCGGAATTTCGCTTTGCGCCTGTGCCGGAGATACGATGCAAGTGAGCGCGCTTGTCGACAATGCGACAAGCCACGCTCCGCGACGACGTGCGGATGCCATTGGTTTCCTCCCTCTCCCCGACTATTTGTGTAGCCGACTTTACTTGATCACTATGCTACGATTTCGAGAGATACCCGAACTGACCATTTGCACAGGTGCGGCGGGGCCAGTGAACGACAAGTCAAGGCAGGCTGGAGAGGAGAACCTTGTCATGACTGCCAACCGCCGTTTCCTGCTTGCGCGCCGCCCCCGGGGAGAACCCGCAGCGGAAGACTTCGCCCTTGTGGAAACAGCGGTGCCGGCGGCTCCGCCCGGCGGTATCCTGGTGCGCAACCACTACGCCTCTCTCGATCCCGCGCAGCGCGGGTGGATGGACGATGCGCCGAGCTACATGCCGCCGATCCCGCTGGGCGATGCGGTTCGCGCGACCACGGTGGGCGTGGTGCATGCCTCGGACAATCCAGAGTTCCGCGTGGGTCAATGGGTGATGGGGCTGAACGCGCTGGAGGACTATTCGGTGGCGATGCCGGGCGGGTTCACCATGGCGATCGACATCGCTGCGGTGGCCTCCCCCTCGAACTATCTCTCGGCGCTGGGCGCGGTGGGGCTGACGGCCTATTTCGGCCTGCTGGAAGTGGCCCAGCCGCGCGAAGGCGAGACGCTGCTGGTGTCCGGTGCGGCCGGAGCAGTGGGGTCCGCCGTGGGCCAGCTTGGCAAGATCGCCGGTTGCCGGGTGGTCGGCATCGCGGGCGGGGCGGAGAAGTGCCGCCGCCTGATCGAGGACTACGGTTTCGACGCCGCCGTGGACTACAAGGGCAAGGACCACGCAGCCCTCGTCGCCGCGATTGCCGAAGCGGCGCCGGACGGCGCCGATATCGTGTTCGAGAACGTGGGCGGGCCGGTGCTGGAGGCGGAAGTGTTCAACCTCGCGCTTCATGCGCGGATCGTGCTCTGCGGACTCATCAGCGAATACAACGCGCCGGAGAAGCTGGGCCTGCGCAATCTCTGGCAGGTGCTGACGCGGCGGGCGACGGTGCACGGCTTCCTGATCGCCGACTACGCCCACCGCTTTGCCGAGGGCGGCGCGCAGATGGCGCAGTGGCTGGCGGAAGGCCGGCTCCGCGCGGATGAGGACGTGCAGGAAGGGCTGGAGAACGCCTATGCGGCGTTCATGCGGCTGTTTTCCGGGGCGAATACCGGCAAGCTGGTGCTGCGGATCGCCTGAGCGCGGGCCTGCGAGCGGCCGATCAACCGAAGACCTCGTCGCTCCGCGCGCCACCGCGAAAAAAGACGGCGGACCTTGCGGTCCGCCGTCAGCTCCGTGCTTGGAGGGTAACGCCTAGAACTGCACGCGCTTGGTATAGCCGCCATCGACCACGACATTGGTGCCGGTGGTGTAGGACGAGGCTGCGCTGGCGAGGAAGACGATGGTGCGCGCCACTTCCTCCGGCCCCCCCCAGCGGCCCAGTGCGAAAGCGGCTTCGGTGGCCTGGTAAAGCTCGGGCATGGCCTGGCCGATGGCTTCCCAGTTGCCGCCGGGGAACTTGATCGGGCCGGGCGAGACGCAGTTCACGCGAATGCCCATCGGGCCGACCATCTGGCTGAGCTGACCGGAATAGGCGATCAGCGCCGCCTTCATCGCGTTGAAGGCCTGGGGCACGATGAACGTCTCGGTCCCGGCGGTGGAGGCCATGATGACGATGGCGCCGGCGCCCGATTTCTCCAGCCAGGGCTGCAAGGTCTCGCAGCCGAGCACGGTGCCCTTGATGTCGGCGGCGAAGCAGGCTTCCCAGTCTCCGGTCGCGCCGGAGCCGGAGGCGCTGGCGCCGGGCACGAACACGTCGCAGCCGCCGAGCTTTTCAGCGGCGGATTTCAGCCATTCGACGTAAGCGTCGTGGTTCAGCATGTCGAGCGCCTCACCGACCACGATGCCGCCGTGGCGGGCGAGCGACTCGACGGTTTCCGCCACTTGTTCGGCATTGCGCGAGAAGAATGCGATGTCGCAGCCCTCCTCCGCGAAGACTTCCAGCGCCGCACGGCCGATGCCGCGGCTGCCGCCGGTGAGAATGACTTTCTTGCCCTTCAGTCCAAGATCCATGGCTGCCTGTCCTCTGCCTTCGCGCGTTGTTCTGTGCGCCGGTTGTCGCCTCTCGAAGGGGCGGGGGCCACTCCTATTTTGGTCAGGAACGGCGCGCCGCCCGCCGTGCTAGCCCCATGGAACAACCGGGAGAGAACGATGGGACGACTGCAAGGCAAGCGCGCCGTGATTCTGGGCGCCAGCAGCCCGGACAACATGGGCCAGCACATCGCCCGGCGCTTCATCGCGGAGGGCGCGCGCGTGCTCGTTTCGGGCCGCAAGGAAGCGGTTCTGGCCGAGTTCTCTGCGCGCAACCACTGCGAATGGGCCGCGTGCGACCTCACCGACGCGCAGAGCGTGGAGGGGCTGGCCGAGACCGCCGCCGCGAAGCTGGGCGGCATCGACATTGCCCTCAACGCCACGGGCTGGGGGCTGCTGAAGCCGTTCCTGGACACCACGCACGAGGACGTGATGGCGATGACCATGCTCCAGTACGTCGGGCCGTTCCATTTCTTCCAGGCGATCCTGCGGCGCATGGCGCGCAGCCGGGGCGGCGAGGGCGGCTCGATCATCCAGATCAGTTCCGCCACGGCAACGATCATGCTGGACGACCACGCCGCCTACATGGGCACCAAGGCGGGGACCGACCATGTGATCCGCTGCGTCGCCAACGAGTTCGGGCGCGAGGGCGTGCGGGCAAACTCGATCTCGCCGGGTCTGACCGATACGCCGATGACCGCCGATGCCAAGCAGGTGCCCGGCCTGTTCGACGCGTTCCTCGCCGGCTATCCGCTCGGCCGCATCGGCACGTCCGACGACATCGCCGCCGCCGCCGTCTGGCTCGCCAGCGACGAGTGCTTCATGACCGGCGAGAATCTGCAGGTGAACGGCGGCCTGACCTTGCGGCGCAATCCGATGAAGAGCGAGATCGACGCGGCCGTGGCGGCAGCCATGGAAGGATAGACCGGGGGCGGTTCCGCCCGGATCAGGTCCCGGGCGGCGTCACCGCACGCACATCTTCGCCCGCACATCCTCACGCAGCAGGTCCTTGCGCACTTTGCCGGAGGCAGTGCGCGGGAAATCCTCGCGGAATTCGAAGCGCTCCGGGATCTTCTGCCGCGCCAGGCCGCTCCCCGCGACATGGGCGGCCAGATCCTCGGCTGAAATCAGGCCCTCCGCCGCGATCACGTAAGCGCAGACGCCTTCACCCAGCCGCGCATGCGGCATGGCGACGACGGCCGCCTCGCGCACAAGCGGATGGGCGTGGAGCACGTCCTCGATCTCCTTGGCGGAGATATTCTCGCCGCCGCGGATGATCAGGTCCTTCTTGCGGCCGGTCACCGTGATTGCCCCCTCGGCCGTGCGCACGCCGAGGTCGCCGGTGCGGAAGAAGCCGTCCGCGGTGATCGCCTCGCGCGTCTGGCCGGCGTCGGCATAGCCCAGCAACATGCCGGGCCCGCGCGCAAGGATTTCGCCCTCCTGGCCATCGGGCAGGGCGTGGTCCTCGTCATCGACGATGCGGACCTCGTAATCGACCACTTTGCCGTCGGTAATGGCGGCCAGGTGCTCGTCGCGCGGCCAGCCGAACGTCACCAGCGGCACTTCCGAGGCACCGAAGACGCGGAAGGCGCGGCACTGCGCGAAGGCGGCGTTGGCAGCGGGGATGAGGTCGGCCGGAACCGCCGCGCCGCCGCAAGCGAAGAAGCGGAACGAGGGAAGCGGATTGCCCGATTCGCGTGCCGCCGCCGCCAATTCGACCAGGAACGGGGTCGCCGCCACCGTGCCGACCAGCCGGTGCCGGTCGATCAGTGCCAGCGCCTCGCCGGCGTTCCAGCTTTCCATCAGCACCGTGCGCGTGCCGCAGACGAAAGGCGCTTCCAGTCCGTTGGCATAGCCGGAGACATGTGTGACGGGCGAGGGCATCAGCGCCGCCTCGCCGGACGCGAAGCCCCAGTGCGTGGCGCTTGTCCGCAGGATGCGGGCGATGGACACATGGCTATGCAGCACGCCCTTGGGCCTGCCGGTGGTGCCCGAGGTGTAGAGAACCATCTTCACGCCCAGCGGATCGACGGCGGGCCGGTCGAAGCGAGCGCCGCGCCCTTCCGCGACCAGCGCGGCATAGTCGTTTCCGCCGCTGTCGCGCACCGTGAAGACATGGCGCAAGTCCGGCAGATCGGCGGCGATGCGCGCGGCCATGGCGGCATAGTCGAACTTGCGGAAGGCGGCCGGCACGAACAGCGCGGCGGCGCGGCAGTCGGCCAGCATCTGCGTGACTTCATGGTCGCGGTAGATCGGCACGATCGGGTTGACGACCAGGCCCGACATCGCGGCGGCCAGGTTGATGACCATTGCCTCGCGCCAGTTCGGCACCTGGAAGGCCAGCACGTCGCCCGGCCGCAATCCGCGCGCATGGAGCGCGGCCGAAAGAGCCTCGGCATCGGCCAGCGCCTGCGCGCGGGTGACGGAAACATCGCCGTCGACCAGGGCCACGAAGTCTGGGTCCGCCTCGGCCAGCGCGGCGGCCTGCTGCGCGATCGTGCGTTCGTCCCAGACGCCGGTACCGGCATAGGCGGCAAGGTGCTGCGGCGGCGTTTCGGGCCACGCCCAGGGGCTGTCGTTCCTCTCCATCATCGCCGATGACTGCCCTTGCCGGTGGTCGCGGCCAACTGGCCAAAGTACCAAGCTTTCTGTTCGACCTATCACCTTGCGCAGCTTGCCGCCACTCGCGGCGGCGCACAGGATCGCAGCCGATAACGATGCGGGAGAGGACCGAGTGGACCGCGTGAAGCAGATTGGCGATGTCGCCGAAATCATGCTCGACTATGTCGAGAACAGGAAGACCTTCCAGACGGACCGGACGTTCAAGGTCCCCACCGCCAGCTATACCGACAGGGACCAGTTCAACGCCGAGATGGAGCTGGTGTTCAAGCGCGTGCCGCTGATGCTGGCCTTCACGGCGGAAATGCCCAGGCCCGGCGATTACAAGGCGATGGAGGCCGTTGGCCTGCCGGTGCTGATCACCCGCGACAAGCAGGGGCAGGTGCGCGCCTTCCTCAACGTCTGTTCGCATCGCGGTGCGCCCGTGGCCGCCGACGGACACGGCAACTGCGCGCGCTTCACCTGCAAGTACCACGCCTGGACTTACGGGGCGGACGGCCGCCTGCTCGGCATTTCCGAGGCGAGCACGTTCGGCCAGGTCGACAAGGCCGAAATGGGCCTGCGCCAGCTTCCCTGCGAGGAGCGCAGCGGCATGATCTTCGTCTGCCTCACGCCCAATGCGCCGATGGACCTCGACAACCATTTCCGGGGCTTCCTGGAGGATTTCGACGCGCTGGACTTCGCGGACTGGACCTATCTGGGCAACCGCACCATCGAGGGGGCGAACTGGAAGATCGCTTTCGACGGCTATCTGGAAGGCTATCACTTCCAGTCGCTCCATCCCGAAACGATCTTCCCGCGCACGCCGTCCAACTGCACGCATTACGAGGGCTTCGGGCCGAACATCCGCATCGGTTTTCCCCAGCACTCGATCGCCGAGCAGCTGAAGGACGTGCCGCGCGCGGAATGGGGTAACAAGGAGAACTATGGCTACGATTTCGTGCGCATCTTCTTCCCCAATGTCTCGATCTTCATCGCGCCGGAGATCACCCAGGTCGCCCAGCTCTTCCCGGGGTCGACGCCGGACCGCAACCGCACGGTGCTGAACTACCTGCGCCGCGATCCCATCCGCGACGAGGCCGACCGCGAGGGCGTGGAAGCGGCCATGAACTTCTTCCGCGATGTGACCTATCAGGAAGACTACGTGATCGGGCTAGAGATCCAGAAAGGCCTGGAATCCGGCGCACACGACGACCTGACTTTCGGCCGCAATGAAAGAGGCAACCAGTACTTCCACGAATGGCTGAACTGGTACCTCCAGGATGACGCCTCCCTTCCCGAACCGCAGATGTAGGGCGGGCGGGACAGATGGCGCGCAAGCTCTCGCTCGCCTCGGGCGTGCTGCCCGAATTCGGCGCGGTCGACGTGGTGGAGGCCGGTGCGGCGACGGGTTTCGACGCCGTCGGTCTCTGGATAGACCCCGAGACATGGAGCGCACAGCACACCCGCGAGGCCCGCGCGGCGCTGGCGCGCACCGGGATGCCGGTGCTCGACGTGGAAGTGGTGTGGATCAAGCCGGACTCCGCGCTGGACGATCATCGCCGCGTGATCGATGTGGGCGCGGAGCTCGGCGCTGGGAACGTGCTCTGCGTTTCCTCCGATCCCGACCACGGCGCCGCGGCGGCGAAGCTGTCAGCACTGTGCCGCCATGCCGAGGGTTCCGGGATGCGCGTGGCGCTGGAGTTCGGCATCTTTACCGAGGTCCGGAACCTGAAGCAGGCGCTCGCGGTGATCGGGCGCGTGGATCATCCGCTGGCGGCGGTGCTGGTCGATCCCATCCATGTCGACCGCTCGGGCACGACGGCGGCCGAAGTGGCCGCGATCGATCCGGCGCTGCTGCCTTATGCCCAGTTCTGCGACGCGCGGGCGACGCGGCCCGATCCCGCCGATTTTGCCGCCGTGATCGCCGATGCCGTGGACTTTCGCGAGCAATGCGGGGAGGGCGCTCTGCCCCTGGCGGCGCTGCTGGAAGCGCTGCCGGCGGACGTGCCGCTCTCCATCGAACTGCGCTCGGCTGCGCTGCGCGAGGCGTTCAGCCATCCGACCTTGCGCGCCAAGGCCGTGCTCGATGCCACGCGCGGCTGGTTGGACAGGCTGGCATGACCGTCACCGTCATCACCCTGCTCAAGCGCCGCGAGGGCATGAGCCGGGAGCAATTCCGCGCCTATTACGAAAGCCACCACCGCCGCATCGGCGAACGCGTGCTGGCCGGCCATGCCACGCGCTACGTGCGCCGCTACCTCGCCCCGCTCGACGGCGTGGACCAGCCTTGCGATGCCGACGTGGTGATGGAGATCGACTTTTCCGACGAAGCTGCGCGCGATGCCTGCTTCGCCGCCCTGGCCGAGTCCGAGACCCAGGCGATGATCGCCGAGGACGAGGCGCGCCTGTTCGACCGCGAGCGGATCCGGGCTTTCAGCGTAAGCGAGTCGGTGTCCGCCCTCGATCCCTAGTCGGGAGGCAATGCGTCGAACATCGGCAGGCCGTCGCAGATCGGGTCCCAGTCGGCCTTGGAACCGGCGAAGATATGCGCGCTGGGCCGGATGGTCGGGCTGTCCAGCAAAGTGCCCAGCGTCACATGGACATATCGCTGTTCGCGAACGAGGGAGAACAGCAGCGATCCGCAGCGCGCGCAGTGGCCGTCATGGCTGCCCCGTTCGCCCTCGCCACTCTCGCCATAGCGCAGAAGCCGCTCGGGCGCGCAGCCGCTCTGCCCGAATTCCGGCGAAAGGCTTGGACCCTGCTCCCGTCGCCCGGCGGCACTGCGAGCAGTGGCAGATCAGCGCATATTCGAAGTCGTCCTCCACCTCGTACGTGCAAGCGCCGCAGAGGCAGGAGCCCTGAAGGATTCGCATGTCGGAAGGTATCTGCCGTTCAGCCGCCGTTTCAATCCTCCCGCGCGTCCATCGTGGTATATTCGCGGCGCGTGAAGCGCCAGGATCCCTCGATCCGCGCCAATTTGTCGGCATAGCGGCCGCGAAGGCGCAGGGTCTTGCCGGAAGCGGGGTCTTCGAAGATTTCCGAGGTATAGGAGATCGCGGTCGCGGCATCGCCCGCGACGCGAATCTCGCCGGGGTGGGCGACATAGATCATCGCTCGCTCGCCGCCGCCCAGCCCATAGCGTTTCATCGATTCCACCCAGGCCGCGACAATGGCCGCCTTGCCCGAATAGCCGCCGAGGTCCGGGAACTCGGGAAGCGCCCAATAGGCATCCTCCGCCCAGGTTCCGCCCCAGGTTTCGGCATCGCGCGTCATCACGCCGTGGGCATATGTGTCCAGCAGTTCGCGGATCAGGATGCGGTCTTCCAGCGGTCCGGTAAAGGCCATTGCAGGGTTCTCCCGGTTACCAGGCGTGGGTTTCGCCGTTCCACTTGTAGAACCCGCCGGACATTTCCGGGGTCAGCCGCTGCGCCAGAGCGGCGATGCCCTGCGCGCTTTCCAGCGGGGTGAGTTCGGCGGCGGGGCCGCCCATGTCGGTCTGGACCCAGCCGGGGTGCACGCTGATCGCGATGATGCCGCGGTCTTTGGTGCCCAGGGCCACCGAAACCATCAGCCGGTGCAGGGCGGCCTTGGAGGCGGAATAGGCCTCGTAGCCCGGGTAGGGCCAGGTCGAGGCGCCGACCTGGCTGCCGAAGCTCACCACTTTCGCGCCGGATCCGAGGCGCGGCAGGAAGGCCTGGAACACCCGCATCGGGCCATTGACGTTGACGTTGAACACATCCAGCCAGTCAGCAAAATCGGCGCTCTCCAGCTCGGAATCGGTGCTGCCGGAAACGCCCGCGACATTGTAGAGCACATCGATCGCGGCATCGCCGGTATCGGCCGCGCCTGCCTTTACCGAGGCATCGTCGGCCACGTCCATGGCGTGAAGCGTCACTTTCCCGCCCGAGCCTGCGGCAACGCCGCGAAGTGCGTCCGCACCATCGGGATCGCGCAGCAGGGCGAAGACACGGTCGCCCTTCGCCAGGTGCAGTTTGACGAGTTCCAGCGCGATGCCGCGCCCCGCCCCGGTGATTGCCACGTTCGCCATCGACAGATCCTTTCACAGGGCGATTTTTCCAGCGCCCACCAGCCGTTATCATCCTCTTGCGCGCAAGCCTATCAAAGGGCGGCGGCGGGCTGACCTCTCCATTCGATCAGGGCGCTGTGGTGGTTCAACCGAGCGCCTCAACGCGAGGCGCTCTCCCGCAGCCGGGTCGCCGCGGCGAGACGGCCGAGCAGGGGCGGCCATAGCCCGAGCAGGCCCGAGGCCAGCCGCGCCGCGATCGGCAGGCCCGTCACCCGGTGGAGCGCCATGGCCTTGCGGACTTGCGGCGCCACTTCGCGGCGCAGGCGGCGGGTATAGTCGGCGGAAGAAAGCCCGGCGAGCCATGCCTCCACCGCCAGGGCCGCGCTGCGCAAGGCGATGGCCATGCCGTCCCCGGTGAGCGGCGCGGTGAGCACGGCCTGGTCGCCCAGCCGGAACAGGCCGTCGCGATCTTCCGATGGGCGGTGGACATAGCCGTAAGGCAGGCCGGCGATCGAGCAGGGCCGCTCGAACAGTTCGCTGGCGCCGTCGAGCCGCCGCGCGACATGCTCGTCGCGCCCGAGTTCGGCCAGCAGCGCGCTCCAGGAACCGCCGAAGCGGTCCTTGCGGACCAGCACGCAGAAATTCATCACCCGCGCGGCCACGCGCTGCAGCCCCAGATAGCCGCCCTCAACGAACACTAGTTCCACGGCATTGCCCAGCGCGGCGTCCTGCTCGGGCGTGATGCGCCAGTGCATCTTGAAACCCACGTAGCCGGAGCTGCCGCCACCAGCGGGCTCCCTTCCGGCACCGCGAATATCGTGCTTGCCGGTGGCGAGGAACCGCGCCGGCGCATCGAACCGGCCCGCGCTGGTGTCCATGCCCGCCGCGTCCAGGCCGATCACTTTCACCCCGCGCCGCACTTCGGCCCCGGCCGCTTCCGCGGCTTCCAGCAGGGCCTCGTCGAGGAGCCGCCGGCTCACCCCGAGCCCGGTGAAGGGCAGGCGCGATTCCGCGCTGCTGCGCCCGTTGACCAGCCGCACCCGGTCGATCGCCACGGCGCCCAGCCGAAGCGGCTCGAAGGCCATGTCGCGCAAGTCACGCTGGGCTTCCACCGACAGGAATTCGCCGCAGACCTTGTGGTGCGGCCCGGCCTGGCGCTCGAACAGCTGGACGCCCGCCCCCGCCCGCGCCAGCCGCAAGGCGGCCGAGGCACCCGCGGGGCCGCCGCCCAGCACGGCGACCTCCGATCCGGCCGGATCGTCCGGGCCTACCATTTCCGCCGCTCCACGCAGTAGCGGAACGGGAAGCGCCAATGGACCTGGGCGCGATCCTCCAGCCCCGCTGCGGCCAGCAGCAGGGCCCAGTCCTCGCGGCGAAAGGCGCGGGCGATGGAGAGCGGCCCGTCGTGGCGGACGAAAGGATGCCAGCGCACCGCCCCCGCCAGCAGCGAGAAGCCGTGATAGGCGAACCAGTGCCGGTGCAGGTCGTTGACGAACCAGCCGAGCGCGGCCTTGCGCTCCATCCATTGCAGGAATGCCACGATCCCGGCGTCGTCCATGTGGTGCGTGACGAGCGAACTCACCACCAGATCCACCGGCTCGTCCGCCGCCATGGCGAAAGCGTCTCCGGTGCGGAAGTCGATGGCAAGATCGGGCTGCGTCAGGCGGCGGGCCACGGGTTCGCTGCGGGGGTTGATGTCGAAGCCGATCAGCCGCAGCGAACGCCCCCGTTTCCGCCCGTGCCGCGCCAGCGCGCGCAGCATGTCGCCCGCGCCGTAGCCCACATCCACCACGGTCAGCGTGCGGGCGGGCGGCGTGGCGGCGAAAGCACGGTCCAGGAAGGTCAGGGTCGGCGGGCGCGCCAGGGTGACGGTGTTGACCTGGGCCAGGTCCTCGATGCAGGCGGCGAATTCCTGCGCGGTCACGGCTTCGCCATCCATCCATTCCGCCTCGTGGGAGCGATGGCGAAGGCCGCGCATGGCTAGCGGGGGACCATTCTGAACCGGAAGCTCTCGGCCGCGAGTCCGGGGCCGAAGGCCATGGCGATGCCCTTGCCATTGCCGTTGCCTTTGGCCTTTGCTTTGCCGAAGTCGCCCTCATCGTCCTGCGGCGCCGCGCCCGCATGGCTCTCGATCATCGCTGCCAGCACGAACATCAGTGTGGCCGAGGACATGTTGCCATAGCGCCGCAGCACGTCGCGCGAGGGGCCGAGCGCTGCGGGGGGCAACTCCAGCGCGCGTTCCACCGCGTCCAGGATCGTGCGGCCACCGGCATGGACCGCCCAGAGGTCGTAGTCTTCCGGCGCCAGATCCCGGAAGATTCCCTGATCGTCGTTGCGGCTGCGCTCGGCGCGAAGGGCATTGGCGATGAAACTGGGCACGCGCCCATCGAGGTGCATGTCGAAGCCCTGGTCGCCGATGCGCCAGGTGATCGCCTCGGCCGAGCCGGCTATCGCGGCGGAACGGAAATCGGTGAGCGCCACGCCCCTGGGTTCGGCGGTGACCAGCGCCGCAGCCGCGCCGTCTCCGAACAGCAGCATGGACAGCAGCTTTTCGAGGTCCTGCGTGCGCTGGAAATGGATCGTGCACAGCTCCAGGTTCACCACCAGCACCCGGGCTTCCGGTTCGGAGCGCACGATATGATGCGCCAGCCGCAGGGCGTTCACCGCGGCATAGCACCCCATGAATCCGACCACGGTGCGTTCGACGGCGGGATCGATGCCGGTCTGCGCCACCAGCAACTGGTCCAGCCCCGGCGCGACGAAGCCGGTGCAGGATGCCATGACGAGATGCGTGATCCCCTCGGCGGCGATGTCGGGGCTGAGCGCCCGCACCGCCTGGAGCGCCAGCGCCGGGGCGTCTCGTTCGTAGCGGGCCATGCGCTCGGCCGTAGAGGGCCAGTCGCCAAGGCCGTAGAAACGTTCGCGGTCGGTGAGCTGCCCGTCGGGCAGCACTTCCGGCTCGATGAACGAGAATCGCCGGTCGATCCCCGAGCGCGACACCATGCGGTCGAACAGGCGCAAATGCGCCGGCTCCCGAAGGGCCGAGCGCACGAAGGCGACGAAGGCGTCGTGGACCTGGTGAGGCGGAACGGCGGTGCCGATGGCGTTGATATGGGCGGTTGCGGTCATGACGGGAGCCGGCCGATCAGCACGGCGTTGAGGCCGCCGAAGGCGAAGCTGTTCGAGACCAGCACCCGGTGGTCTATCGGTACGGCGCCGGGCGAGGCTTCGGCAAGGGCCAGCGGCAGATCGCAATCCGGGGCGGCGCCGAGATGGTTGAGCACCGGCGGCGCAGCCCCGCGTGCGAGGGCCTCCATGCCGATGACGAATTCCATGGCCGCCGTCGCGCCGATCAGGTGGCCGTGGGCGGACTTGGTGGCGATCACCGTGCTTGCTTCCAGGAAGCGGCCGTAGATCGCCCGGATCGCCGCGGCTTCCACGGGGTCGTTCAGCCGCGTGCCGGTTCCGTGCGTGGAGATCAGCGCGGGCACTTCCGGAGCGATCCCGGCGTCCTCGTGCGCGGCGCGGATCGCGGTTTCTATGCCTTCGCGGTCCGGCGCGGTCATGTCGGCGGCGTCGCTGCTGGTGCCGTAGCCTGCCAGTTCGCCCAGGATATTCGCGCCCCGCGCCCGGGCATGGTCTTCGCTTTCCAGCACCACCACGGCTGCGCCTTCGCCCAGCACCATGCCCTTGCGGTCTTTCGAGAAGGGCCGGCAGGTATCGTCCGCCATCACTCCCACCGCGCTCCACGCCGTCCACGAGCCGAGCGTGAGGCAGGCCTCGCTGCCCCCGGCGATGGCCACGTCCGCGCGGCCGGAACGGATCATGTGCATCGCCTCTCCCAGGGCATGGGCGGAAGAGGCGCAGGCGCTGGCGATCACGAACGTCGGCCCGTGAACGCCCAGCACCATGGCCAGGTGGCTGGCGGGGGCCGAGATCATCGAAGCGGGGATCGTCTGCGGATGAACTTTCGCCAGGTCGCGGCCGTAGAGGCGTTCGTAGGCCTGGTCCATGGTGGCATTGCCGCCGCTGCCGCAGCCGATCAGGATGGCCGTGCGCCGCGCCAGCGAGGGATGGCCGCGCAGCCCGGCGGCCTCTACCGCCTCCAGCCCGGCTGTCAGCGCGTGGAGCGACAGGGGATCGAGCTGCCCCAGCGGCCGGAGGTCGTCCTTGTCGCCCACCGCCTGTTCCAGGGCCATGCGGCAGGCCTCGGCGTCGACACGGGCGGCGGGGCCGTCGATCCGCCAGGCGGGATGGCCTTCGGGCGCCTCGCGCCGCCAGGGCCGGATCGCCCCTTCGCCTGCGGCCAGCTTGCGCCAGGTCTGCGCCAGGCCGATGCCCAGGCCGCTGACGCAGCCGAAGCCGGTCAGGACGACCTTGCGGCTCACGAAGGGGCCAGTCGCATCACGAGGTCCACGAAATCGGCGATGGTGGAACTGGGATCGAGCTTGTCGGGATCGACTTCCACGCCGAACTTGTCCTCGATGATGAAGAGCGTGCTGGCGACGTCGAGCGAGCCTATGTCGAGCTGTTCGAACGTGGCGTCAGGCCGCAAGGCAGCGGGATCGAGCCCGGACTCTTCCGCAATGACACCCAGGATCGCTTCCTTGGAAACCGTCATGCCGCTGCTTTCCCCTTCCATGTTTTGGGTTTCGGTGAACCGTTATCCGGCCTGTCTTGCCGATGCCGGGCCGTCTTTGCCTGCGGGCCGCTCATGCGGTGCCCTGCGCATCGGTGAGACGGGCGGCGGCGGGCCAGTTCGTCGCTGGCGGGCCTGCCGGGGCCGCAAGGGACGCGATCGAAACCAGGGCGAGCAATGCCTTCATGACGATCCTCCACCATGGCCGAAATGTCGGGCCGGAGGAGACGGTATCACGCACAATCAGCCGCGTACATGGAATTGCGCCCGTGAAGACAGGGTCATGCGGAATGGTCGGGCGGCCCGATCCGGCATGCTCCGGCGGCGGCAGGATTGTCGGCGCGGCGAAGGTGATCTAGGCCCCGCAGATGGCAGGGCAGACAAGCAGGGCGGACAGTTGGGCGATCAGGTTGGGGAAAGACGATGACGGACGTGCTGAAACTCCTGCCGATCCTGTCCGGCGCGGATGAGGGGGAGCGCTTCGACGATCTGCTGCGCCGGCCGGGTGTCCGCATCGAGCGGATCGAATCCCATGGCCACGTCACCCCGGCCGACCAGCCCTATGTGCAGGACTGGGACGAATGGGTCCTGGTTCTCTCCGGCGCGGCGGAACTGGATCTGGACGGCACGGGGCCGTGCAGGCTGGGCATGGGCGAGGCGCTGTTGATCCCGGCAGGCACGGCGCACCGCGTCACCTATACCGCCGATCCGACGATCTGGCTGGCCATCCACTTGGGCGAGACCGAGCCGCCCGCTGCCGGGTAGGAGAGAGCGGTCTGCACGGGCCTGGTTCGGGACCACGGCCGGAAACGGGTTCTCCCTCGGCGGGGCGCCTGTTTTCGCCTCAAGTTCGCCAACGGTGCCGGACGACGACAACCTTAAGCGGGTTCAGAAACCGTAGCGCAATTCGGCGGTGCCGCGTGGCGGCAGGGTGAGCGACCAGGTCGCCACGCCGTCGATCCGTTCAAGACTCTGTCCTTCTGCGGTAATGTCCTGCCCGGCGGAACCGATCGGCACATCGACCGCGACGGGAAAGGGATTGGCGTTGGTCAGGCTGAGCACGGCGCCCTTTGGCGAGGTTTGGCGCTGCGACACCAGCACTTGCGTGCTGGTTTTGGCTGAAAGGCGGAAGGTCTCGCCTTCGGCGCGGTCAGTGAGTGAACCCAGGCCGAGGAGCTGCGTGCCGGTTCCGGGCGCCTGCGCATAGAGGGCGGTGCTGCCGGCGGGAAGCGCAAGGCCCAGCCCCGCTTCACTCTTGTTGCGCAGCACCAGGACCACGGTGCTCGGCGCATTGTCCAGCCTCTGCCCCGGATAGACCGCGCGCCGGTAGCGTCGCTCGAAAGGAACGGCGCTGCGGGTGAGCAGGGCCACCTGCTTCTGCCCGCGCGGGGAGACGGTGACGCGTTCGGGCACACGGTAGAGCTTGAGATCGCCCAAGTCTTCCGGTGGCGGCGGGGGAGGCGGCGGCGGTGGGGGCGGCGGCGCAGGTGCTGCCATGAGGGGCGGGGGCGGCGCTCCGGCGCGCATGGCCGTGACGAAGATTTCCTCGGCCTGCGGAACGATCCGGCGCAAGTCGGAAGTGGTGGTGCCCAGGGGATAGCAGACGAGGCGCAGTGCCGAGACCGCGGCGCGCAAGGAGGGCGTGTAGACCCGGTTGAGGCGCCCGGCGACGGCGTTCACTTCGGCATCGGCGAAAGCCTGTCCGTTGCCGTTGGCCAGCGTCAGCCAGGCGAAGAGATCCAGCGAGCGACCGTCCGCGGCCTGGGTCGCGACATAGCTGGCGCGCCAGTCGAAGCCCGAGGCGATGTAGCTGAGGCGCACGGTGACCGTGCGCGCAGCCGGGCTTTCGGTGGTCACGCTCAGCACCGGCTTGCTCGAAAGGCCGGCCGGCACACCGTCGTAATGCAGCTGTTCGGGCAGTCCCGAACAGCGCAGCGTCTCGATCCCCGCCTTCGTCTGGAGCACGACACCGGGCTGAGGCCCTGCAACGATGGTGGCATCCTCGCTCACCGGGCGGCCAGTGGCCTTGTCCGTGCGCGTCAGCGTGACCTGTCGCCCCAGCGTGCCGTCCACCAGCGAGGCGGGCGAGAGCAGGCGGGCATCGCGGTTATTCTCGATCGTGCCGCCGGGCAGGCCCTCGATCACGGCGCTGACCGGGATCACGCCCTCCGCCACGCCTTCGAAGCGCAGCACCGCCCGGCCGCGCGGCAGGCGGACCTTGCGCGTTTCCGTCACCATGGCGAACCCGTCGAGGTTGCGCAGGTTCAGCGATCCCCCTCCGTTCGGCGCGCGGTAGACGGTCAGCGAAACCCGGTCGGGCCTGGGCGAGGTGACGGTGATGTTCGACCGGGCGCGCTGCGGCGCGGCGCGCGGGGCCGGGGCGCTGTCCTGCACCCGATCCTGCGCTTCCAGCGCAGGCGCCGCAAGCGACGCAGGCAGCAGGACCGCCAGGCAGAGCCGCCGGAACATCAGTAGCGCGTGTCGAACGTGGCGGTGACGACCGCCTCTCCATTGGCGGGGACCGGCACCTGCCAGACCGTGGAGCCTGCATCGCGGCGCTCGCTCTTGCGGTTTTCCTCGGTCACGCGCGTATCCGTCCAGTCCAGGCCGCTCTGGACCAGTTCGACGGTGGCCGGCCGGCCCCGCGCATTGGTCAGGCGGTAGCGCATCTGGGTGCGCCAGCGCTGGTCGCCCAGCTTGGTGCGGGCGACCACGGTGGGCTGCACTTTCACGTCGAAAGCGTCGCCGGTGGGCAGGGAGATCGTCGATCCCTGCGGGGTGTGATCGATGCTGTTCTCGCCAGTGAACTGCGGCTGGCCGCGCGCGTCGCGCACATAGACGCGCACCGTGCCGGCGGGCAGCGCGTCTCCCAGGCCGGCGGCGCCGGAATTGGCGAAGCGCAGCACGCTCTGGGCGCTGCGGCTCTCGTTCGCGCTACCCAGCCAGCCGTTCTCGAACCGGTATCCGGCGCTGGCGGCCACGCCCTTCGCGTCAAGGAAGCTGACCTGCTTGGTCTGCTTGTCGGCAATGGTGGTGCGCTCTGCCAAAGGATAGAGATAGAAATCGCCCAGTTGCTCGCGCTCGGCACTTTCGGTGCCGGGCTGCACGCGGGTCATGCGGCGGGGCTGGGGCATGTAGCTGTTGCGATCGTTCGTATTGCCCACTTCGCCGGCCACCAGCAGGGTGCGCGCATTGTTGAACGTGGTGCCGCTGGTGTTGGTCAGGGTGACCCAGCCCTGCACGTCCACTTTCCCGCTCTTGTCGTCGAACAGGGCGACATAGTCCGCGCTCCAGCCCAGGCCGCCGCTGAGATAGGAGAGCGTTGCCGGCCGCGTGCCCGACCGCGTGCTGGCGAGCGTGACGGACAGCGTGGGGCGGGCACGGAGCGATTCGGGCACGCGGTCGAACACGGCGCGCACCGGCAGACCATCGTCCCGCAGCACTTCGACATGACCGCCGACGTCCAGCACCACGCCGCCGTTTACCGCCAGGACTTTCGCCTTTTCGCGCGTTTCGGCGCCGGTGGCGGGATTGGTGCGGATGAGAGTGATCGTTTCTCCCTGCGCCTTTTCCATGAGGCTGGACGGGGTGAGCAGGTCGAAGTCGAAATTCTGCTCCACGATGGCGGCATCGGCCACGGTGAGCGAGACAGTCTCGGGCCGGATGCGGGCGCTGACATCGGGGAAGTTCTGCCGCACGCGGCCGCTGGCGAGGCTGAGCTGGCGCACGTCCTGCACCAGGGCGACATCGTTGTTGTAGATCGTGACCGAGAGATCGCCCTGCGCCGTGGGTGCATTGGGCGTGGCGGGGTCCGTGGGGGCAGGCGCCTGAGCCGTTCCCTGCGCCGCCAGCGGCAGTGGCATGAGGCAGAGGGCCAGGATCGGCACGGCCCCTATCGGAACCACACGCGCGAAACGACCGGCCAGAAACGTGCGCATCGAATTCCCCTCTGCCATGACCGCTCCTTCATGCCGGTCCGCAGCGCGTCATTCAATGCACACTTGCTGTAAGATTTTACGAAAACGGACCTTTCTCCGCCTTGACCGGCTCGCGATGCTCGTTGAGGTCCTGCATGGTGCGGGCGGCGAAGCGGTGCAGGCGGGCCAGTCGTTCGCCGCTGCCGAAGATCGGCCGGTGCAGCAGCATGCCCATGTGCATGGCGCTGGTGAAATCGTGCGCCAGCTTGAGATTGTCCCAGTCGTCGCGCCACTGCGGGAAGGCCTCGATCATCTCACCCATCCAGATCTCGTCGTAGCGGCGGGCAACGGGATCGAAGATGGCTGCCAGTTCTGCGTTCGTCCGCGCCGCCACAGTCAGTTCCAGCCAGGCGGCATATTCGCGCGTCTGCACGGAGCGCCAGTGCGCCTCGCAGGCCAACTCGATCTTCGGTTCGCCGGCGCGGCGGGACAGCAAGTCGAGATAATCGTCCAGGAAGCTGCGCATGCGGTGGTAGACGGCGTGGTCGAGCACGGCGCCGACCAGCGCCAGCCGCGAAGGAAAGTGGTGGTGCATGGCCCCGCGCGAAACGTCGCAGCGCGCCGCGACGGCGGCCGTAGCGAGGCCGGGATAGCCGTGTTCGACCAGGCAGTCGATCGCCGCCGAAACCAGCCGCTCGCGCATCCGCGCGCTCTTGCGTTGCTGCCATTTGACGGGCGGTTCGGCATGGATTTCCGGGGCCAGGGCGCTGAGGATGCGGTCCTGAAGGGTTTCGCTGTTCATGGCCTCTCCTTGGCCCTCATTGCTGCCTCACGTTGCTGCCCCTCTGGGCATGCGAACGCCACCTAGCCTTAGTCGCAGGTGAGGGACTGGGCCGCCTCATACCATAAAACCGGCAGTTGAGTCGGTTTTGGACGGCTCATCGGGCCCATCCAGACATGCCGCGAAGGCATGCGGGGACGGAGAGGAAGGCAGACCATGACCGAGGCGCAACTGGCGACAGCCTACGATATTGCGGCGGAAGTGCGCGACCTTGCCGCAAGGCGCGACATTGCCGAGGCGGCACACCGCTACATGCGCGGGCTGGACCGGCTCGACGCGGCGCTCCAGCGCCAGGCCTTCCACGATGACGCCATGATCGACTGCGGGCTGATGAAGGGCCCGGCGGACGAATTCGTGGCCTTCTGCCAGGATCTGCTCGGCACGATGGAAGCGACGCATCACCTGCTGGGCCAGCACCGCATCGAGATATCGGGCGAGAGCGCAACGGGAGAGGCCTATTTCCAGGCCTGGCACGGCGTGCGCGACGAGTCGGGCGGGGTGCGCGACCTCTTCATCGCCGGGCGCTATCTGGACGAATACGCCTGCCGGGACGGCGAATGGCGCATCACTTCGCGCCTGCTCGTGACCGACTGGGTCAAGGACGACCCCGGCTCGCTCGATTTCTTCGCCGCCAATCCCGGCGCCGTTCGTGGCGGGCGCCACGGCGCGGATCCCAGTTACACCCAGGCCCGACAGGCAGGAGCAGGTTCATGAACCTCCAGAGCAAGGTTTCCCGCTATTCGCAGGAATTCGATCCGCCGGTGCGCGGCGATACCATCACTGCCGACCGCTATATCTCCAGGGAGTGGATGGCAGGCGAGATGAAGAACCTCTGGCCCAAGGTCTGGCACCTGGGCGGCGTGCTGGCCGATCTGGAGGAGCCGGGCGACGTGATCCGGCACAATTTCGCCAAGGAATCCGTCATCATGGTGCGGCAGGAGGACGATTCCGTCCGCGCCTTCTACAATTCCTGCCCCCATCGCGGAAACCGGCTGATCCTGGCCGATGTGACCAGCGTGCCGCGCATCACCTGCGGCTATCACAACTGGACCTACGACTTGGACGGCACGCTGATCAAGGTGCAGGATCCGGACGACTTCGAGGGCGGCAGCCCCTGCGGCAAAGTCCATTTGTCCGAACTGCGCTGCGAGACCTGGGGCCCGTTCGTGTTCTGGTGCATGGACGACGACGTCGCCCCGCTGCACGAATGGCTCGCGCCTTTCCCCGAGCGTCTGGCCGGCTACGGCATCGAGAACTGGGTGCGCGTGCTCAACCTCTCGGCCGATTGCGAGTTCAACTGGAAGATCATCCGGGACAATTTCAACGAGAGCTACCACCTGCCGACCATTCACCCGGAACTGGCGACTTTCATCAACGACGGGCTGCCGGACACACTGTTCGAGATGTACCCATCGGGCCACAACTCGATGTGGATGAAGGGCCATCAGGCCACCACCCGCGTCGATTACCACACCACCGAAGTCCCCGCCCCGCTCGACCAGATCGCGCGGGCCTGGGGTATCGACCCGGAGGCCTACGCCGGCCACACCGGCGACTTGCGCGCCGCGGTGATCGAGGCGAAGCGGCGGCTGGGGCCGGGCCGGGGCTTCACCAACTACGATAGGATGAGCGACCAGCAGCTGGTGGACTATTTCCACTGCACGCTGTTCCCCAACCTGACGCTGACCATGAGCCCCGAACAGCTCCAGGTCCTGCGCACGGAGCCGCATCCCACCGATCCCGAGAAGTGCGTGTTCCAGCACTGGTGCCTCTATCCGCCGGTGGAAGGCATGCGCGAGGTGGAGACTCCGCTCGGCACCGTGCCGCTGCGGCATGACGCGGTGGCGCGCCATTCGGTCTATGGCGACGGCGTTTCGGTGGGCTTCGTGGCGGATCAGGACCTCTCGATCGGCACCAGCCAGCAGCAGGGCCTCAATTCGCGCGGCTTCAAGGGCTGCATCCTGCCGGGCCAGGAAAAGCGCGTGCAGCGCTTCCACGAACTGCTCAACGACATGGTGCAGGGGTGAGCCCGGCGCCGCCCCGTCTCATCGAAGCATGCCCGATCGAGGACAGGCTGGCGATCCAGGACCTGCTGATCGCCTATGCCCATGCGGTGGACAGCCTCCACGACATCGACGGCATCCTCGCCGTCTTCGTGGAGGATGCGGTGTTCGACCTGTCGGGCATCGGTTTTCCGGCTCTGGAGGGGCACGGGGCGATCGGCGGGTTCTTCCGCGATACGTTCGCGGCGATGGCCGCGCACGCGCATTACCTCAGCAACTTCGCGATCACCGCCTACGAAGGCGACCGGGCCTCGATCCGTGCCTATGTCACCGGCATGGGCCGGTACGCGGCCGGTGGCGGAATCACCGTCCACGGGCGCTATTACTTCGATGTCGTGCGCACGGCGGCGGGCTGGAAGGCCGTGCGCTATACGATGGATTTCCTGATGCCGCCGGAAGGCGCGGTGCCGGTCGAGGGATAGCCCCGGCCGGCTTGCCGCCCGCGGGCGGTCAGTCGACCGAGTCCTGGAGCGTGACGCCGAAAATCTCCCTGCGCGGCCAGCCATCCTCGTCGTAGACCGGCTCCACGCCTGTGGCTGCGTAGATCTGCACCGCAAAGCCCGTAAGCTCGTAGCGGCCGAGATGTTCGCGCATGGCGGCATAGGAGCTGTGCGCGAAGTGGCCGAGCAGGGCGCGTTCGCTCTCCCATTCCTCGTAGACGTGGATCAGGCCGGGATCGAGCGGATCGACCGCCCAGTTGTAGGCCGTGCAGCCCTGTTCCTCGCGGCTGGAGGCGATATGGGCGGCGCCGCCGCGGATGATCTCGCCGCAGAGCGCGTCGTCGCCCGCAAAGCGAAGGGTTCCGGCCACGATGATGCGCATGATGAGTCCTTTCAGATCGGGCGGATGGCCGGTGTCTCGTGGATTTCCAGGATTTCGAAGACGTTGCCGAAGAAGTCGCGGCAATACGTTCCCGCGTAGCCGTGCCGGCTGCCGTCGGCATCGGTGGTGATGGTGGCCAGTTCCGGCGGGGCGTGCACGGGAAGCCCGGCCGCGACGATACGCGCGTGGACGGCGGCAAGGTCCTGCACCTGCAAGGCGATATGGGTATAGCCATATTCGTTGACGCCGCGGCGCGGGTCCTGCGGCTGCTGCTTCGGCGCGCTATATTCGAAGACCTCGATCTGCACATTGCCGAGGCGGCAGAAGAACTGCTCCGCCGCGCTGCCCTGCAAGCCGACGATCTCGTCGATGAAGGGATTGTCGGCCCAGTGCAGGGGCTCCACTTCTTCGACCGCGCCGAGGATGCCCAGGTAGAATTCACGCGCCTTGCCGAGATCGGGCACCGAGACCCCGATGTGATGAATGCCGAGAATGCCGGGAAGCGGGGCGGGGGAGCTGGGTGTCATGGGATCTCTCCGGAAGGACCTTCGGTCAGACCTGGCTGAACCCTCCGTCCATCACGAGTTCGTCGCAGGTCATGAAGCTGGAGGCCTCGCTGGCGAGGAAGACCACGCCGCCGGCCATTTCCTCCGGCCTGCCGAGGCGGCCGATGGGGTGGGTGGTGTTCATCGCCGCCAGTGAAGCCTCGCGCGAGGGCGAGGCGCCGAGTTCGACATAGCGGTCCATGATCGAGGCCAGCATCGGCGTCTCGATGCCGCCGGGGTGCACCGAATTGACGCGGATATTGTACTTGAGCGCCGCGAATTCAGCGCCGAGACACTTGGACAGCATCTTGATCGCCGCCTTGCTGACGCAATAGGCCGCATTGAACGCCGCGCCGCGCAGGCCGCCGACGCTGGAGAAGTTGATTATCGAGGCCCCGCCCTTACGAGCCTTGCCGCCCGCCTTGAGCAGATCCAGCAGCACTTGCGTGCCGATGATCGCGGAATCGACGTTGATCGCGTTGATCCGGTGGAATTCGGAGAGCGGGGTCTCCTCGAACCTGGTGACGATCGAGAGGCCGGCGTTGTTCACCAGCACGTCGAGCCGGCCGTAGCTTTCGCGAACCAGCGCCTCCACCGCGCGCCAGTCGGCCTCGCTGGTGACGTCGTGCTTCAGGTAGTGGTCGGCGCCTTCGATCTCCGCCCCGTCCTTCAGATCGGTGGCGATGACGGTGGCGCCGGCAGCCTTCAGGGCCTTGACGATCTCGCGGCCGATACCGCCTGCCGCGCCGGTGACGACGGCAATGGCGTCGGGAAGGGCGCCGGGTGAGGGTGCGGTCATCGTAAGTTTCTCCAGAAGGCTGTCATTTCGTTGGTCCTTCCCTCGCCTTTCGTCATTGCGAGGCCCGAAGGGCCGCGGCAACCCAGAGCGCAATGGCGCCGCCCTGGATTGCTTCGTCAGCTTGGCCTCCTCGCAATGACGAAGGGGGGAGAGTGTCCGGAAGGGTCACTGCGCGGTCCAGCCGCCGTCGATGACCAGCTCCGCGCCGGTCATGTAGGAACTGTCCGCAGAGGCGAGGAAGAACACCGCGCTCGCCAGCTCGGAAGGATCGGCAAGGCGGCCGATCGGCGTCCGGCTCGACATCAGGTCCACCAGATCCTGCGGCTTTTCGGCGACGCCCTTGTCCACCCAGCGCTGGAAGCCTTCCCTGAGCAAGGGCGTCATCACGAAGCCTGGATGCAGCGAATTGGCGCGGATCGGCATCTTCTTCTCGGCGAATTCCAGCGCGATCGACTTGGTGAACAGCCGCACCGCGCCCTTGCTGGCGTTGTAGCCGGAAACCTCGCTCATGCCGACGAGGCCCATGATCGAGCTGACATTGATGATCGAGGCGCCGCCCGCCACGTCCGCGCCGCTGGCAGCCATCAGCGGCACGAAGGTGCGCACGCCCAGGAACACACCGTCGACATTGATGCTCATGATCCGCCGCCAGCCCTCCAGCGAGGTTTCCGCGACCGGGCCGGTCAGGTCGATGCCCGCGTTGTTGACCAGGATGTGCAGCTTGCCGTGGCGCCGGGTTACGGCATCGAGCACGGCGGTCCAATCCTGCTCGCTGGTGACGTTGGCCTGCACGTAGCTCGCCGCCTGTCCAAGTCGGCCCAGCGTCTCGACCACCAGCGCACTGTCCTGCGCCTCAAGGTCGGTAAGCACGACTTCCGCGCCCTCGGCCAGGAAGCGCTCCACGCAGGCGAGGCCGATGCCGCGAAGGCCGCCCGAAACCAGCGCCACGCGGCCGTTCAGCCGCTGCGAACCCAGATCGCTCATACGCCCATCATCCCTGCCGTGGTTGCCCCGTCGATCACGTATTCGCTGCCCGAGACGAACTGCGATTCGTCCGAGGCGAACCAGGCGACCAGCCCGGCGATCTCCTCCACGCGCGCCATCCGGCCGAACGGGGACAGGCCCTCGTAAGCGGCGCGGGTGGTCGCCGGATCGCCCGAAGTCTCGATCAGGTTGCGGATCAGCGCCGTCTCCACCACGCCGGGCAGGATCGCATTGACGCGGATGCCGTACTTGCGATTGCCCGCGTGGACCGCCGCCGACTTCACCAGCGCGACGACTGCTGCCTTCGACACCGAATAGGCCACGAAATTACCCATCGCCCGGTGCGCGTTCATCGAGGAATTGACGAGGATCGACCCGGTCGGCCCATCCGGGTTTTTGGCCATCAGCCGCATCGCGTGCTGCACGGTGAGCATGGCGCCGGTCTGGTTGACGCCGATGACGTTCTCCCAGCCCTCCAGCGAGATGTCCTCCACGCTGCCGTCGCCATGCTCGGTGCCGGCATTGGCGAAGGCGAAGTCCAGGCGGCCGTAATCGTTCTCGATCCGCGCGGAGAGCGCATCCCATGCGGCGCCGTCGCGCACGTTGTGGCTGACGAATTCGGCGCCGGTCTGGCTGCACACCGCGTCCGCGGCATTGCGGTTGGAGCCGGTGAACACGACCCGCGCGCCTTCCGCGCAGAGCCGCTGCACGGCCCCGGCGCCGATGCCGGATGTGCCTCCGGTGACGAGGGCCACCTTGCCTTCAAGCCGCTTCACGGCATTCTCCCAGCTGTTCGTTGCTTTCGAACATGGCGGATCTGCGTGATGGGGCAACCTATGATTAGAGCAAGGTGACTTCCCCTTCCCGCCGGTCCAGACATGCCCCAAACAGGGAAAAACGAAACAGGTTGGGAGACCTTGGAGCCATGGCCGAACGCGACCTTGAATTGGGCCGAGATCTGGGAGAGGACCGCAGCGAGGGCATCAGCTGGGCCGAACTCATGGCGCAGGATTCGCGGCAAGCGCCCGCGATCCTGACGCAGGAAAGCTATAGCTATCGCGGGTCGGACCCGATCCCGGCGGAGCGCTACATCAGCGAAGACTTCGCGCGCCTGGAACGCGAGCGGATGTGGCCCTACGTCTGGCAGTTCGTGGCGCGCGAGGAAGACCTGCCCGAAACGGGCGACTTCATCGTCTACGAGAACGCGGGCCGGTCCTACCTCGTCAGCCGGCAGGACGATGGATCGATCCGGGCGATGCACAATGTCTGCCTCCATCGCGGCCGCAAGCTGCGGACCGAGGACGGCCATGCCGACAAGTTCGTCTGCCCGTTCCACGGCTTTGCCTGGAACAAGGACGCCAGCTTCCATTCGATGCCCTGCCAGTGGGATTTCCCGCATCTGGCCGAACAGAACCTCGACTTGCCCGAGGCCGAAGTGGGCCGCTGGGCCGGCTATGTCTTCATCCGAGAGGAGAAGGGCGGGCCGAGCCTGGAGGAATTCCTCAGCCCCTTGCCCGAGCATTTCAAGCGCTGGCGGCATGAGGAATGCGCCAGCGTCATGCGCGTGGCCAAGGAAGTGCCGGCCAACTGGAAAGTGGTGATGGAGGCCTTCATGGAAGCCTGGCACACCATCGTCACGCACCCGCAACTCCTGCCGTTCACCGGCGATTCCAATGCCGCCTACTGGACCTGGGGAGACAACGTGAACGTCAACCTCGTGCCCTTCGGCGTGATGAGCCCGCATATCGAGCAGGGTCAGGGCGAGCAGTGGATCGTCGACGAATTCGTCAAGTACAACGGCCGCTCGGGCGACAATTACGAGGGCGAGGCTTCGGCCAATCCCATGGCGATCCGGGTGCCCGAGGGCGTCACCGCCCGCGCCGCACTGGGTGCGGCGATGCGCGCGGCCTATACCGAGAGCACCGGCTACGACCACGGCGAGGCGACCGACGCCGAACTGCTCGACGCGCTGGTCTACAACGTCTTTCCCAATTTCGCGCCCTGGGGCGGCTATATGCCGAACATCGTCTACAACTGGCTGCCCGGTAAGACGCCGGATACTTGCGTGATGGAAGTGCGCGTGCTGGCGCGCATTCCCAAGGGCCAGCCGATCCCGCGCGGTGCGCCGCTCAAGATGCTGCGGCTGGACCAGAAATGGACCGAGGCGCCCGAACTCGGCATCCTGGGTGACGTGTTCGAACAGGACATGGACAACCTGCCTTATGTGCAGGAAGGGCTCCATGCCTCGAAGACGGGCAAGGTGAACCTCGGCAATTATCAGGAAATCCGCATCCGCCAGTTCCAGGACACGCTGATGAAATATATCGGCGGCGAACTGGGCGGTTCGAAGTCGGGCGGGGCAGATTAAATCCATGAGCGACACTGCTGAAAGCCACCCGCCGCGCATCGACTGCGTGCTGATCTGCGGCGGGGTGTGGCACGACATGGACTTCGCCCGGCTGGAACTGCTCAAGCTGCTGGCCGAGGATCCCGCCGTGCGGACCCGGGTGTTCGAGGACTACGAGAACCTTGACGCCATCCGCGGCGCCGATGTGCTGATAACGTACACCTGCGACGTCACGCCCTCGCTGGCGGCGCAGGAAGTGCTGCGAGACTGGCTCTCTGCGGGCGGGCGCTGGTATGCGCTTCACGGCACCAATTCGGTGCTGCGCCTGCTGGCGGACGGACCCGATGCGGGCTTGTGGGACGCGCCGCGCTGGGCGCCGCTGTTCATGGACCTGCTGGGCAGCCAGTTCGTCAGCCACCCGCCGATCGCGCCTTACACGGTCAGGGTGGCCGATCCCGGCCATCCGCTGGTGCAGGGCATCGCGCCCTTCGACACGACCGACGAACTCTACCACATGGAGCGGCACGGCGACCTGCATGTCCTGCTCGAAACCGAATGCACCGAGGAAGGCACCGGCTTTGTCGAGGCGGCGGATGCCATCGGCACGCACCCGGTCATGTACATCAAGCAGCACGGCAAGGGCGCGGTGCTCTACAATACGCTCGGCCATTGCCGGGGCCATTACGACCTGCAGCCCATGCTGGACTGGTGGCCCACGGTGGACCGCTGCGCCTGGGACCTGCCGGTGTTCTACGAACTGCTGCGCCGCGGGATCGGCTGGATCAAGCAGCGCGAGCGGTAGCGCACCTGCCGGGGCCTCGCGCTCGCAGGCTCCGGCTGCTACAGGGCGCGGCATGAAGTTCCCGGACTCGAATCCGCTCCCCGCTTCCGCCTCAGGCCCCGCTTCCGACGAACCCGACTTCGTGGTGGTCGACGTCGAGACCGCTTGCGCGCGGGTCAGCAGCATCTGCCAGATCGGCATCGTGGGATTCCGCCAGGGCCGCGAAGTCTTCGCCTACGAAACGCTCGTCGACCCCTGCGACGAGTTCTCCACGTTCAACATCCGCATTCACGGCATCTCGCCCGAGCATGTCGCGGGCAAGCCCACCTTCGGGGACATCCATGGCCTCGTCGCGGGCCACCTGACTGGCCGCATCACCGTGGCCCACTCCGGCTTCGACAAGGGCGCGCTCTCGGCCGCCTGCCGGATCGCCGAGCTGGCCGCGATCGAGACCACCTGGCTGGACAGCGTGCGCGTGGCGAAGCGTGCCTGGCCGCAGCTTTCCAGCCACCGCCTCAACGTGCTGTCGCGCCACCTCGGGATACGGCACCGGCATCACGACGCGCTCAGCGATGCGCGGGCGGCGGGCATGGTGATCGTGCGCGCCATGGAAGAGACCGGCATCGACCTGCAGGGCTGGATGGCGCGGCCGGGCAAGCAGGGCAAGGCGCCCGCCGCCGCGGAAGCGGGCCCGCTGAAGGGGCAGCGCATCGCCATCCTCGGCGAGCCGCGCCACGGCGCGCTGGCGCAGTTCGTGGCCGGGGCGGGCGGGCGCGTGCTCACTGCCGTGGGCGCGACCACCACCATGCTCGTCATCAGCGGGCGCCAGCCTTACGGGCGCTGGGTGACGGCCGATGCCCAGCACCGCAAGGCCGAGGAACTGCGCAGCGCCGGGGCGCGCATCGAAATCCTGACAGAGGCGGAACTCCGCGCAAGGCTCGCCGGGGCCTAGCCGCCGGCAGCGGCGCCGGCATCGTTGGCCTCCGGCGCCAGTTCGCGGCGGACGGCCTCCATTTCGGCGAAGAACCGGTTGCGCGCGCCTTGGGCGAAAGGGTTGCTTTCGATGGCATGGCTGACGCCGGGCGCATCGTGGCGCACCATGTCCACCGCCTGCCGGATCAGGTCGAAACTGCGCGTGGTGATGCGGTCGGGCAGGTGATCCATGCGCAGCAGCGCCTTGGCGATCAGGTGCGTCAGCCCCTGCGTCAGCGCGGCCTCGCGGTCATGTTCCTCGGGTGAGGCGATGAGCACGGCCAGTCCGAAGCGCAGCCGCAGGAAGGCCGCGATACGCGGCGCCGAGCGCCCGCGCAGAGGGCAGATCACCACTTTCAGCCCGCGCGTACCCGCGGCAATGCTTTGCGGGCCGAACATGGGATGAGTCGCGACGAGATCGACGTGGGGCGGCAGTTCGGCCAGCAGGATCCCGGCGGGCTCCACTTTGGTGGAGCAGACGTCCATGACCACCGTGCCGGGGCGCAGCAGCGGCGCGATGGCGCGGCACACTTCGGCCAGGGCGGAGAGCGGCACGGCGATCACCACCAGGTCGCAGCGGCAGACGCGGTCCAGCGCGGCCATCTCCACCCCCGGAAGCGGCGATTCCGTCACCAGCGGATCGGCCGCGAGCACGCGGAAATAGGGCAAGAGATAGCGCGCGGAGAGCTGCCCGAAGGCTCCGAATCCGATGATGCCCAGCGAGGGGCCATGCTGCGGCTGACTGCATTCCACGATTGTCACGACCAGGGGGCCTTCGAATGGGGCTCCGTAACCGTGGGTCTTGCTGGGAAGAGTTCAACCGCTGGTCACGCAGCGGTTGAGAACGACAAGGTGCCCACCGCCAATCAGCGGTAGTAATAGCTTCCTGCAAGGGCGGGCATCTTCGTCATGGCGTTCGAGCTAGGCGGGCGGCGTGAGCCTGTCAATCCTCGAGCGTCCATCCTAGAGCGCCCGCGACAGCACCAGGGTGAGCGCGCTGCCGTCCCGCATCGTGCGCGCATCGGTGCCGGAAAGGGGGTAGGCGCGGGTCGGGCTGTGGAAGCGGCGCAGGCGGTTGCTGTGCACCCCGCCGATGGCGCTGGCCTTGAGCGAGAGCTTGACGCCGGCCAGGGCCGTGGTCTCGACATAGGCGCCCCATTCCTCGCCGTTGTTGGAGGTGAGGTGTTCGTCCACGTAGTAGATGTCGTAGCGTTCGGACACGGTGTAGCTCACGCCCCAGGAACTGCGCAGATGGGGCAGGTCGTGCCGGAATTCGGCAGTGAGGGCGCGGGGGGCCAGGTCGTCGATGCGGCGGTCCCGTCCGGTGATCGGATCGCGCAGCCGCGTCTTGCGCCAGGTGCCGTCCAGTGTCAGCCGTGCGCCCGGAAGCACCACGGACAGCGGCAGGCTGGCCTGCGCGGTGGCGCCCCATTGGCGGGCATTGCCCAGAGTGCCCAGCGCCTGGTCCCCCGAGGGCAGCAGGATATAGCCGAGCATTCCCTGGTGGCGTTGGTGGAAGGCCTCCACCGCAATGGCGCCGCCCTTGCCCCAGCGGTGATCGATGCGCAGCAGCGCGCGGCTGATCCGGGCCGGACGCAGGCGGGCATTGCCGCCCAGCGGCCGTCCGTCCGCCTGGTTCACGGAGGCGGCGAAGTCGCTGAAGTCCAGCTGGTCCACCGTCCGCCGCCAGCCCAGCCGCACTTGCGTGGACTTGCCCGGCGACCAGACGAGCGCGCCGGAGGGCTTGAGGTAGGACAGGCTCTGGCTCTGGTTGCTGTCTCCGGTGACGCGGATGCGAGAGAATTCCACGGCCAGCCCGGCTTCGGCCTCCAGGTTCCCGGAAAGGCGCAAGTTGGCATTGGCGAAAGCCTCGCCGCGCAGTTCGGTCACGCGGGTATCGGCATTGGTCAGGTCCACCGGGACCATCGTGCCGCTGCCCGCGTCCTCGCCGTAAGCGAGCTGGCTGGCGAGGCGGTTGTAGGCCAGTTCCGCGCCGAATTCCGGGCGCAGGGCGTGGCTCCCTTCGCGCGAGACGGTGGTGCGGGCGACGAGTTCCAGCGGCTTCTGGTCCTGCTCGGACAAGCTGCGGAACGTACCCTGCCGGTAATCCTCGTCCACCGAGGCCCGCTCGATCCGGGCCAGGCCGACGAGCTTGGTGTTCCAGTCCGCGCCGAGCGGCCGTGTCCAGTCGGCGCCGAATTCGCCGCTGGTGGACGTCTCGCCGTAGTCGATCAGGCGTTCCGCCGAGGGGGCGCCGGAGGATCCGCTTCCGTCCTCGCCTTCGCGAATGGCGATCTTGCGGTGAGAGGCATATTCATCGTGGTTGAGCCGCAAGTTGAGCGTCAGCGTGCCGCCGGCCAGCGGGCGCGAGGCCGAGGCGGTCAGGCCATATTCGGGCGCCTTGGCCCGGATGCTCTCCGCGCGCGATTCCTGCAGCGTGCCGTCCGCGCCGCGGGTGCGATAGTCGGCCTCGGTGACGTAGCGCTCGTTGATGGCAGAGAGTTCGAGGCTGGCCTGCCACGCACCGATGCGGCGGGCATGGCTGATCCGCGCCGTGGGCGAGATCCGTCCCTCCTCGGTGCGTGCCAGTTCCAGCACGGCATTGCCCGAGCCCGCCGCATCGGTCTTGCGGATCACATTGGCCACCAGCGGCTGGCCTTGCGCTTCGGCCGCCTCGCTGCCGCGCAGCAGGACGATCCGGTCCACCTGCCGCGCGCCGATCCGCCGTAGCACTTCGGTAATGCCGCCTGCCTTGACGGTGGGGCGCTGCCCGTCGATCAGGACATTGCCCGCAGCCCCGCCGAAACCGCGCACCGCACTGCCTTCGGAGAGCAGGAAGCCGGGCGTGCGCTCCAGCATGTCGAGCGCGGTCTGGGGCTGGAAGGCGGCGTAGAAGGCGGCGGGATAGACGGGGTCCGGCCCGGTCGGCACGAAGGGCGCCTGGCTCTCCCCATCCGGCCGGTGCACCGCGTCCTGCGCTTCGGCATCGAGCGGCCCGGCGGTCATGGCCAGGCCCGCCAGCATCCATCGTATCGTCGTCATCGGTCGTTTCCGGGAAATTCGGGAAGCCGGGCGGATACGCCGCGGCCTCGTTGCAAAACTCGTTCCTGCTATTAAGACGTATTAGCAACAGAAATAACGACACGAGACGTGCGAATTTTCGAAAAAATGTCCCGCCGGTCCAGCGGGATGCGGGTTTCAGGCGGGGAAGGTGACGATGACGCGCAGGCCCGGCGCGGCGTCTTCCAGCGCGAGGCCGGCGCCCAGTCGCTCGGCGGAAGACTGCACGATGGCCAGCCCCAGGCCGCTGCCGGAAGGGCCGTTCTCGCCCTGGAGGCGGGCGAAACGCGACATGGCCTGCGCGCGCAGTTCGGCCGGGATGCCGGGGCCGTCGTCGCTGACGATCAGATGCACGTTCGCTTCGTCCTTCCGCAAGGCGATGGTCACTTTGCCGCCTGGCCGGTTGTAGCGGATGGCGTTGTCCACGAGGTTGGACAGCATCTCGTAGACCAGCGAACGATGGCCCTGGACGTGGAAGGCGGCGTCCTGCTCATCGTCGAGCAGGAGTTCGACATCGGCCTCGATGGCCTGGCGGATGCGGCGCGAAATCGTCCGGCGGCTCACTTCCACCAGGTCGACCTGTTCCAGCGGCGGCAGGGTGCCGGCCTCGTCCGCGCGGGCGAGGGTGAGCAACTGGGTGAGCAGCCGCTCCAGCCGGTCGGTCGCCTCGTCGATCTCGCGCAGGGCATCGTCGGAGCCGCGCCGGGCCAGCGCGACCTGGAGTTTCAGCACCGAAAGCGGCGTGCGCATCTGGTGCGAGGCATCGGCGGTAAAGCGGCGCGTGGCCGTGGTCGCATCGTCGAGCCGGGTCAGCAGGCGGTCGAACGAGCGCGAGAGGGGTTGCAGTTCGGCGGGCAGGGGGCCGGTCTGCAAGGGCGAGAGGTCGGGCGCGGCGCGGGTGTCGCGGGCCTCGATGGCGGCGCGCAGTTCGGCCAGCGGGCGCAGGCTCCAGCCCAGCGCCGGGCGGATCAGCGCCAGCGCCACGCCGACCAGCACCATTTCGCCGACCAGGAGCGCCGTCATCAACCGGCGGCGCAAGGCGTTCCGGTTGTCGAGCGTCTCGGCCACCTGTACCACCACCGGGCCGGAGACGCGGGGCAGGTCGCGCCGCACTTCGCCGATGCGGATGCGCTGGCCGCGATATTCGGCGTAGCGGAAGCGCGGTTCCTCGGTGGAGAGCGTGGCGATATCCGGCGCGGGCAGGTCGGCATAGCCGGTCAGCAGTTCGCGGCCCACGGCGATGCGGTAGTAGACATTGTCGCGCTCGGCGTTCTCCAGCATGCCGAAGGCGGCGGGCGGCAGGTCCAGCGTTACTTCGCCGCGCTCCACTTCGACCGTCTCGGCAATGGCGCCCAATGCGCCGCCGAGCACGCGGTCGTTGGTGCGGCGCACGACGTCGGAGATCAGCGCCCAGCCGAACAGGCCCAGTGCCAGCGCCGCGATCGCCAGCGGGCCGAGCATGGCGATGCCCAGCCGGAGCCGCAGCGAGACCGATCCCGCCCGGCCGCCTGCCGGGCCGCCCGGCCGCCCGCCCATCGGGCCGGTCTTCCCTGCCCTGTCGTCCCCGGGCTTCACGAACGGTCGAGCATGTAGCCGACGCCGCGCACGGTGCGGATCGCCGGGCCGTCCGGCGCGAGCTTGCTGCGCAGGCGCGTGACGTTGACCTCCAGCGCGTTGGAGCCGACCGGATCGTCGAATCCGAAGACTTCGGCCTGCAAGGTCTCGCGCGAGACGATCTGCCCCGCGCGGGCTGCCAGCGCTTCCAGCACGGCCCATTCGCGGCGGCGCAGCTCGATCGGGCGGGTCCCCACTTCGACGCGCCCGGTGGAGCGGTTGATGGTCATGGCCCCGATCCGCATTTCCGGCGCCGCGTCTCCGCCACGCCGACGGCCGAGCGCACGGACGCGGGCTTCCAGTTCCTCCACGTCGAAGGGCTTGCGCAGATAGTCGTCGGCGCCGAGGTCCAGCCCGCGCACGCGGTCATCCAGACCGTCGCGTGCGGTGAGCATCAGCACCTGCACCCGGTCGCCCCGCGCGCGCAGCCGGGCCAGGACTTCGAAACCGTCGATGTCCGGCAGGCCGACGTCCAGGATCACCAGCGAATAGGGCTCAGTCGCGGCCACCGACAGCGCGTCCTCGCCATTGGCGACGTGGTCGATCGCGTGACCCGCCGCGCGCAGCAGCGAGACCACCCCGCGCGCGAGCTGCGCGTCATCCTCGACGATCAGGATGCGCACGAGGACATCCCGATCCGCGGTTTTTCGTCAGCCGGGCTGTGAAAGTTTTCATGAAAGGTGGGTGACAGCTTCGGATCGTAGGGCATGACCAGCAGCTTATCCGACATGAGACCCGGAAAGCGAGAGGATACGGGAATGCGCAGCTTCATCACGGTTTTGATACTTGCAGCGATGGTCGCATTTCCCGCGATGACGGCGCCTGCCGATGCCCAGCGCCAGAGTGGGCAGGTCCAGGGCGGGCAGGTCCAGCGGCCGGCGGGCTATCCGCGCTCTTATGACGGTCTCATCGCCGATGCCCGCGCCGAGGGCACCGTGCGCATCTATGCCAATGCGGACAAGGCCGAGATGGTGCCTGTCGTCGCGGCCTTCCGCCGCGCCTATCCGGGCATCCAGGTGCTTTACGCCGATCTCGGATCGGCCGAACTCTATCGCCGCTACACCGCGGAGACGCGGGCGAAGCAGTATTCCGCCGACATCGTCTGGTCCTCGGCGATGGACCAGCAGATCAAGCTCATCAACGACGGCTATGCGCAGCAGTACGCCAGCCCCGAGAAGCCTGCCCTGCCGGCCACGGCCGTGTGGAAGAACATGGGCTTCGGCGTCACCGCCGAGCCGATCGGCATGGCCTATAACAAGAAGCTGGTCCCCGCGGCGCTGGTGCCGCAGAGCCACCAGCAGCTCGAACAGCTCCTGCGCCATCGCCGCTCCGCTTTCATGGGCAAAGTGGCGACGTTCGATCCGGCGCGCTCGAACGTGGGCTATCTCTATCTTTCGCAGGACTTCCAGATCACCCGCGACACCCGCAGCCTGGCGGAGGCGATCGCGGCGACGCGCCCGGTGCTGGCCACGCATACCGAGGAAATGCTGCAGGGCGTCGCTTCGGGCAAGCTGGCCATCGCCTACAACGTGATCGGGTCCTACGCGCTGGAACGGGCGCGGCGCGATCCGAACATCGGCGTGATCTTCCCGCACGACTACACCATCGTCACCTCGCGCATCGCCTTCATCGCGCGCGAGGCGCGCCATCCGGCGGCCGCGCGGCTGTTCCTGGACTTTCTTCTCTCCCGCGCCGGGCAGTCCCAGCTCGCCCGGCACAGCCTCTGGCCTGTGCGCACCGACGTGCCTGCTTCCCACCGCCTTCCTGCCGGCCAGGCCCGCCCCGTGCGCGTCGGCCCGCAGCTTCTTGTCAATCTCGATCGCCTGACCCGCGCGCGCTTCCTGCGCGACTGGAACGCGATACTCGCCTCCGGACACAAGACTCCATGAAGATGTTTGCATCGGGCACCGCGCTCCTCGCCCTGATCGCGGCGACCCCGGCGCTGGCCCAGGAACCGAGCAAGGAAGACCTTGCCGAACTGGTGCGCGCGCAGGCCGCCGAAATCGCCTCGCTGCGCCAGCGGGTGGAGAAACTGGAAGCCGGGGCCACGCCCGCTCCCGCGATGGCCGCCGCTCCGCAAGCGCCCGCGGCGCCTGCTCCCGAACCCGCGCCGCCCGAACCCGCCCCGCAAGTCGTGGTGACGCAGCCTTATGCCCCGCAGCTCGTTCCGCCGGGACCGGCCGAGCGCGATGTCGAGCGCGTGCGCGCCGCCGCCGTCTCGGCCTCGGGCGTCAGCACCGAATGGGGCGCTGGCCTGCCGGTGTTCCACTCGGCGGACGGCATGTTCAGCTTCAAGCCGCGCGGGCGCATCATCACCGATGTCAGCACCACCACCGGCTCGAAATACAGCGGCCGCAACCTCACCACCACCGGCATGCGCGCGCTGCGCATGGGCCTGGAAGGCACGGTGGGCACGCACTTCTTCTACCAGTTCGAGAGCGATTTCTCGGAGAACGAGGTGGACGTCGTCACCGCCTTCATGGGCTGGCGCAACCGCATCGCGCCAGGCATGGACTATGACGTGCGCGTCGGCCACTTGTTCAACGACCGCAGCTTCGAAGGCTCCACGGGTTCGGACTCGACCCCCTTCACCGAACGCTCGGTTGTCGCCACCGCGATTATCCCGCAGCGCGCCTTCTACGGCCTCGGCATCATGCCGCGCCTGTTCTGGAAGACCGGCCACGCCTCGCTGACCGTGACCGGCGACCGCATCGACGGTGACCAGAGCACGTCCGACAATCGCACCGTGCTCGCCCGCGCGCACTGGAATCCGCTGAAGACCGACCGGCAGGTGCTGCACCTCGGCGTGTGGGGCTTCGACGAGATGCTCCACCCCGGCAAGAACACGCTGACCCGCAACACCGTGATCGGCGGCCGCTTCAACGGCGCGCTCCGCCTTTCTACCGGCACGCTGATCGGCGGCACCGGCACCACCGGCTACGGCGTGGAACTGGGCGGCTATTCCGGCCCGCTGTGGATCATGGGCGAAGCGGGCGAGCGCCATGCCCGCCTCGACAACGGCCGCCCCGATTTCGTCACCCGCGCCTTGAGCGTTTCGGGCGGCTGGTTCCTTACCGGGGATCTTCCTCCCTACAACCCGCGCCTCGGCAGCTTCGGCCAGCCCAAGGTGCTGCGCCCGGTCTTCGAAGGCGGCCCCGGCGCGATCGAACTGACCGCGCGCTACGAGAATCTCGAATTCGACGACATCGTCACGCCCGCCCAGGGCTGGGCGGCGACGCTGGGCGTGAACTGGTATCTCAACAGCTTCACGCGCTTCCAGCTCAACGCGATCCACTGGAACACCCAGAACACTGCCGGTGCCTATACCGGCAAGGACGATGGACAGACCCTGACGGCACGCGTCGGCGTCACGTTCTGATCATGCGGCACCGGCCCCAAGTTGGATTCAGGCGCCCCCACCCGACCTCCCACAGCAGTGTACCCTGGATGGGAGGTCGGGTGGGGGCGTGGGCCGGTGCCGCACCGAAAATGCCCCTCGGGGCATTTTCCAGACAGCTCCCTTCACATCCATGACAGACATTCGGGGACAATCATGAGTCTCGCCCTTATCGGCTTCCTGATGGTGGCCACTTTCATGACGCTCATCATGACCAAGCGGATGACGCCGCTGGTCGCGCTGATCGTCGTGCCTACGCTGTTCGCACTGCTCGCCGGGTTCCACTCGGGGCTGGGCGACATGATGATCGAGGGCCTGACCAAGCTGGCGCCCACCGGCGTCATGCTTCTCTTCGCCATCCTGTTCTTCAGCACGATGACCGACACCGGCCTGTTCGACCCGCTGGTGGGCCGCCTGATCCGGCTGGTGCACGGCGATCCGATGCTGATCCTGATCGGTTCGGTGGTGCTTTGCGCGCTGGTCAGCCTCGATGGCGACGGATCGACGACCTACATCATCACGATGGCCGCCATGCTGCCGCTCTACAAGCGCTACGACATGAACCGGCTCTACCTCGTCTGCCTGCTGATGGTGACGAGCGGGGTGATGAACCTCACCCCCTGGGGCGGGCCGACCGCGCGCGCCGCCAGTGCGCTCAAGCTCGATCCCTCGACGCTGTTCGTGCCGCTGATCCCCGGCATGGTCGCGGGCCTGGCCTTCCTGGTGCTGCTGGCGATCCACTTCGGGCGCAAGGAACGCCGCCGCATCGGCCGCGTTCACGCCGCGACACCGCAGGAACTGGCCGACTTCGCGGTTTCGCAGTGGCCTGAGGCGCGCCGTCCAAAGATGATCTGGTTCAATGCCGCGCTCGTCGTGGCGCTGCTGGTCCTGCTGGTCTGGGGCGTGCTGCCGCTGCCGATCCTGATGATGCTGGCCTTCGCCATCTCGATGATCGCCAACTATCCCCATGTGAAGGAGCAGAAGGAGCGCATCGCTGCCCATGCCGGCAACGTGCTGGCGGTGGTCTCGCTGATCTTCGCGGCGGGCATCTTCACCGGCATCCTTTCGGGCACCGGCATGGTCGAGGCGATGAGCCGCGAGGTCGTGAACTTCATCCCGCCCTTCCTCGGCCCCTACATGGCGCCGATCACCGCGCTCATCAGCCTGCCGGGCACGTTCTTCATCTCGAACGACGCCTTCTACTTCGGCATGCTGCCCATCCTGGCCGAAGCCGGCGCGCACTACGGCGTGGAGCCCATGGCCATCGCCCGCGCCTCGCTGATGGGCCAGCCGGTCCACCTGCTCAGCCCGCTGGTGCCATCGACCTACCTGCTGGTCAGCCTTGCCGGCGTGGACCTGGCCGACCACCAGCGCTTCACCCTGGTCCCGGCAGCGCTGTGCTGCCTGGTCATGACGGTGGTGGGCATGCTGGTGCTGGCGTTCCCGTTCGTGGGGTAACAGTGTTGCACCAGCCTCGGTTTCGTCATTGCGGCCCTGCTCGTCACTGCGAGGGTAGCCCGCCCCTTCGTCATTGCGAGGGTAGCCCCCTCTCTCGTCATTGCGAGCGTAGCGAAGCAATCCAGGGCGGTGCCGCACCGCTCTGGATTGCCGCGCCCCTGCGGGGCTCGCAATGACGAAGGATGGGACGAGAGCGAGGCCGAGGCCGAGGCTGGCGGCGGAAACGGAAACGGAAACGAAGCCGAAGCCGAAGCCGAAGACCAGCCCGGGGCCGATCACCATTACGGTCATGATCCTGCGCTTTCTTGCCGCGCTCGCGCTGGGCGCGGCGGGGGGCGCGCTGTTCTGGGCGGTGGGCGCGCCGCTGCCCTGGGTGCTTGGCGCGATGATCGCCTGCGCGGCGGGCAGTATCGCCCGCCTGCCGATAGCCGCCTCTTCCGCCACCCGCCGCCCGATGTCGGCGGTGATCGGCGTGGTGCTGGGCAGCGCCTTCCATCCCGGCCTGCTCGCACAGGCGGCGGCGTGGATCGTGCCCATCGCGCTGCTGCCGCTGTTTCTTGCCAGCGCCGCGTTCCTCTGCGTCATCTATTTCCGCCGCGTCGCCCGCTTCGACCCGCCGACCGCCTATTTCGCCGGAATGCCCGGCGGCATTGCCGAAATGGTGCTGATGGGCTCCGAACGCGGCGCGGACGAGCGCATGGTCGGCCTGATCCACGGCGCGCGGATATTCCTGGTGGTCTTCATCTTGCCCTTCCTGATCCGGGCTTTCGAGGCGGACGTCCATGCGCCCCCGTTGGTGACCGCGCTGGCCGCGCCGGTGACGACGGAAGCCACCGGCTGGCCGCTGCTGTTCTGGGGCCTTGGCTGCGCGGTCATCGGTAGTCTCCTCGGCCGGACCTTGCGCCTGCCGGCATGGCACCTGATGGGGCCGCTTTTCGTCAGCGCGCTGGTGCACCTGACCGGCCTTTCCGATTTCCACATCCCCGCCTGGGCCGTCGCCGCCGCGCAAGTCGGCCTTGGCGCGACCATCGGCTGCCGGTTCGTCGGCCTCGACCTGGCGACATTGGCGCGCACCCTGCTGCTGGCAGCCGGATCGACGGCGATCCTGCTTGTCATAACCTTCGGCTGGGCCTTTGCGATCGGCTGGGCTACGGGGCTCAACCCGGCGCTCGTCGCGTTGGCCTATTCACCCGGCGGGGTCGCGGAAATGAGCATGGTCGCCCTCAGCCTCTCGCTGGAGGCGGGCTTCGTCATCGTCCACCACCTCGTGCGCGTGATGCTGGTCATCGTCGGCGCGCCGCTTTCCTTCCGCATCATGGGAGCCCCCCGATGACCCCAGTGCCCGACCCCCGCGAACAGACCATCGCCATCCTCTACCAGGCGCTCGAACCGCCGGTGATCGACGGCGCGCGCAAGGAAGCCAAGCCCGGCGGCTATTCGGACAGCGGGGCGGACATCGGCGTGGCGCTCCTCGCCGCCGGGTGCACCCTGGCGACGCCGGTGGCAGACCCCGACCCTACCCGCGTGTTCGACTGGGTCTGGCCCGATACCGAGGAAGGCATCGCCGCCGCGCTGAACGCAGGGGCAACGCTGCTATGGGCCAATACCGTGGTCTTCGCCGGCCACCCCATCGAGGCGGCCAGCCGCAAGGCGTGGGTCGTCGGGCCGGACCCCCGCGCCATGCAGGAGATCGACGACAAGGCCGCCACCAATGCCCGGCTGCTCGACGCGGGCCTGCCGGTCGCGCGGTCCTGGCTGATCGATGGCGACGGCGATCTCGATGCCCAGCTCGCGCCTTTCGCGCAGGCCGTGCCGATCGTGGTGAAGCCCTTGCGGGGTCGCGGCAGCCAGGGCGTGGGCGTGGCGCGGACGCGTGAGGAACTGGCCCAGCAGGTTCGCGAACTGGCGGAAAGCCGCCGCTTCGGCGCGGCGATCATGCTGGAGCAGTTCCTGCCCGGCCAGGAAATCACCATTACCGTGATGCCCGCCGCCTGCCGCGCGGGCGAAGCCGGTCCTTTCGCCTTGCCGCCGGTGCGCCGCTTCGACCAGATCGGCGATGTGGCGCCCTATAACGGCGACGTGCCCGTCAGCCGTAACAGCGCCGCGATGACGCGCGAGGAATGCGCCGATCCCGCCATCGCCGCAGTCACGGCGGCCTGCGAAAAAGCCGCCGCGCTCCTCGAAATCCGTGCGACCATGCGGATCGACTGCCGGGCGGATGCCCAGGGCGCCTATTTCCTTTTCGACGTCAACGCCAAGCCCAACCTGACCGGGGCCGGCAGGCCAGGGCGCGAGGACGAAGACAGCCTTTCCACCATTGCCGCCGCCGCCTGCGGCTGGACCTATCCGGACTTTCTCCTGGCTGCCGCTCGCGGCGCCTGGAGAAGCCCCCAAGACCAACAGGGATAATACCACATGACCGACCTGTGGCAGCACATCGTTGCCGATTTCTCCAACCTCGGCTCGCCCACGGCGCTGGCCGCCTTCGGGCAAGTCGTGCTGATCGACGTGATGCTGGCGGCTGACAATGCCATCGTCGTCGGCGCCCTTGCCGCCGGACTTCCCGCGGCCATGCGCCGCAAGGTGATCCTGATCGGCGTGCTCGCCGCGCTGGTCCTGCGCATCGCCTTCGCGCTTGTCGTCACCCAGCTGATGCAGCTTGTCGGCCTGGTCTTCGCCGGCGGCCTGCTGCTGGTCTGGGTGGCGTGGAAGATGTGGCGCGAACTGCGCGAGGACGCGGGCGGAGAGGGCGATCCCGTCGCCAGCGCCGCGCCGCGTTCCTTCGCGGCGGCGGCCTGGGCCGTGGCCGTGGCCGACATCAGCATGAGCCTCGACAACGTGCTGGCCGTGGCCGGTGCCGCGCGCGACCATCCCGGCATCTTGGCCATCGGCCTGATCCTCTCGGTGGCCCTGATGGGTCTTGCCGCCAACCTGCTGGCGCGCGTGATCGAGCGCTATCGCTGGATCGCCTACGTCGGCCTGCTCGTGATCCTCTGGGTCGCCGGCAAGATGATCTGGGAAGGCCTGGTAGACCCCTCGCGCGGGTTGCTGGTGCTGTTCTGACAATGAGCTTCGGGGCCGCGGTGCATCCTGCGCCGCGGTCCCGGGCTTCCCATGCGCGCCTGCCGTCGGGGGCCGCTCAGTTGAGCGGTGTGGGCGGCGGCACCGCGTTGCCGGTCTGCCCGTTCGTTACCAGGGCCCGCGCCTGCGATACCCGGCTATACGGCGGCACGCTGTGCGTCAGCCAGACATTGCCGCCGATCTCCGAGCCCCTGCCGATCGTCACGCGCCCCAGGATCGTGGCGGCGGCGTAGATCACCCCGTCGTCCTCGACGATGGGGTGGCGCGGCAGCGCGCGGACCAGCGCGCCCGAACTCTCCGTCGTGAAGTCCTTCGCGCCCAGGGTGACGCCCTGATAGAGCCGGACATTGTCCCCCACGATCGCCGTCTCGCCCACGACCACGCCGGTGCCGTGATCGATGAAGAAGCCGCGCCCGATCCGGGCGGCGGGGTGGATGTCGATGCCGGTGGCGCCATGGGCGATTTCCGAGAGGATGCGCGCCACCAGCGGCGCACCCAGCCCGTGAAGGGTATGGGCAAGCCGGTGGTGGATGATCGCCAGCAGGCCGGGATAGCAGATCAGCACTTCGTCCAGGCTGCGCGCGGCCGGATCGCCGCGAAAGGCGGCATCGATGTCGAGGTCCAGCAGGCGGCGGATATCCGGCAGGCGGCGCGAGAATTCCAGCACCAGCGCGTCGGCACGCTGCTCCACGGCCTGCCGCGCCTCCTTTGCGGCATAGAGCAGTTCCAGCCGGACTTGCGCCTGCAACCGGCTGAGCGCGATCTGCAGGGACTGGGTGACGAAAGTCGCTTCATTGTGACGCCGCACGAAGTCCGGGCCGAGCCGCAGCGGGAACAGCGCCCCGCAGAGTTCCTCGGCCACTTTCGCCAGCCGCACGCGCGAAGGGAAGCCCTCCGCCCCGTGCTCGGCATGCTGGCGGCCTTCCGCGCGCCGGCTGCGGCGGATTTCGGAGAGTTCGCCGGCAATATCCTCGACGTTCCAGAAGTCGTCACCGGGGGTGGCGGCGCCGTCCGCCACCTGCCCATCGCCCGCCGCTGGAGGTCCGCCGCTCGTGGCCAGGGAGAGCGCGCCGCCGGGACGGGAATCGGCGGCGCTCGTGTCGCCGGAATTCGGGGAAGCCATCGTTTTCACCTCGTTGCTGAGGGATCACGACGCTTGGCGTTGTCGCCCCAGCATCGCGCGCTTTAGCGGTTGGTAACGCGGAGCAAGCTGCATCCCGATCAAATGCCGCGGGTCGACAAAGTGCGATGACGGGTATCGCCGACCGGACGCCCGTACTCCGGTTATTCGGGCAGAGCGCGCCGCCGTCAAGCAAGCGCGGGCCGTCCGGCAATAGAAAATCTGGCCGGTGCGAAACGCGAAGTTGCGCCGCGCACCGCGGGGGCGCTGCCATGCGATTGGCCCTTCCCACGGCGCCTTTCAGCGCCTAGAGGCGGCTCATCCCCGGGGGGCCGCTGACGCGCGGCTGAGAGGTGGTCAGCAGACCACGACCCGCTGAACCTGATCCGGTTGGTACCGGCGTAGGGAGGGCTGGCGGCAGAACCGTTGTCCCTCCGATTGGAGTGGACGCGACGCAATGAATACCCTTTCCCGCTGCATGGGCCATGCCATGCTGACTCTCCCGGCCCTGTTCCTCGCGCCTTCCGCCATGGCGGAAACCGAAGCGGATGCGCGCGACGACGCCGCGCCCGACAGCATCGAAGTGATCGGCCACCCCGATCCCGAGGGCCTGCTGCCCGACCAGACCGCGCCCAAGGCCGTCAGCGCGATCTCCACCGACTTCATCGTCAAGCAGGCACCCACGCTCAATGCCTTCCAGCTGGTCAATCTCCTGCCCGGCGCCAATGTCTCCTCCAGCGACCCTTACGGCCTCTCCACCAGTTCCAGCCTGACCCTGCGCGGCCTGGGGCAGGACCAGATCGGCGTGCTGATGGAAGGCGCGCCGCAGAACGACATCGGCTATTTCTACGCCTATCCCTCCCAGTTCGCCGATGCCGAAAACGTGCGGCAGATCACCCTGGCGCAGGGCGCGGTGGACATCGACGCGCCGGTCGTGGCCGCCGCCGGAGGGCTGCTTTCGCTCTCGCTCGACGATCCCCGGTCGGAGATGGGCGGCCTGGTCAATCTCTCGGTCGGGTCCTACGACCAGCGCCGCGCCTTCCTGCGCTTCGATACCGGCACGATCGGCAAGACCGGCCTCAAGGCCTTCGTTTCCTATTCGAACAACCGCGCGGACAACTGGCGCGGCGCGGGCTACGACCAGCGCCAGCATGTCGATGCCAAGCTGCTGGGCGAATGGGGCGATGGCAACCGTGCCAGCCTGTCGCTCTCGTTCAACGAGGCCAAGACTTCCGCTTATCCCAGCCCCACCATGGCCGACTGGCAGGCCGCCGGACGCGGTTTTAACCACGATGAGCGCTACGATCCGACGGGCGCCTCGGGCAGCCTGGGGGGGACGAACTACTGGCGCCTCTACCGCGCGCCGTTCCGCAACTTCTATGCCGCCGCCCCGGTGCACCTGAAGCTGAACGACCGGCTGACGTTCGACAGCAGCGCCTATCTCCAGCTCGGCCATGGCAATGCGCCCTACGGCACGCAGCTCAGCGAAACCGGCAATTTCCTGGGCACCGAGGAACTGGCCCAGCCGATCACCTTGCCGGGTGCCGTGGACGGCGTGGCCACCGTGCTCGGCAACTGGACGGGCAAGCAGTTCCGCGTGGGCGATGTGAGCAAGCTGACTTTCGAGGCCGGCGCGCACCGGATCACCGCCGGGCTGTGGTTCGATTACGGCACGGACCGCGTCACCCAGTCCTACACCTCGATCGATGCCCAAGGCCACCCGCTCGACCAGTGGGGCTACCAGGACGAGGCGATCCGCACTGCCGACGGCCGCCTGCTCGCTTACGAGAACGCCCGGACCGAGACGGTCACCAAGGCCTTCTTCCTGGCCGACAGCATCACCGTGACCCCGCGCCTCGTCGTCGATCTGGGCTTCAAGGGCGTGGACGTGCTGCGCAACGGCCGCAATTATCTGCCGGGGCCGCAGCAGACCGTGCGCACGGACAGCTTCGCGGCCCTGCCCCGCGCGGCCCTGCACTATACCCTGAACGACCGGCAGCAGCTGTTCGCCAATATCACCACCAGCTTCCGCACGCCCAACGAGTTCGCGCTCTACAACAGCTACTATGGCGGCGAGATCGTGGGCGCGGGCACGACGAGCCTCAAGAACGAGTACTCGGTCTCGCAGGAACTGGGCTATCGCTACATCGGCCCCAGCCTGTCCTTCTCGCTGACGGCCTTCCACTACCACTTCCGCAACCGGCAGGTGGCCACGGTGGTGAACAGCGGCGGCGCCCTGGTGAATTCCACCGTAAATGGCGGCAGCCAGACCTCCTACGGGCTGGACGGCGAGATCGACTATCGCCCGGCCAAGGGTGTCAGCGTCTATCTCTCGGGCGAATATCTGCACGCGCGTCTCGATGACGACTTGCCGGTCGGCGGCGATTTCCTGCCTACCAAGGGCAAGCACGCGGTTTCCAGCCCCAGCTTCCAGTTCGCCATGGGCAGCACGTACGACGATGGCCGCCTGTTCGGCAGCACCGCGCTGAAATACGTGGTCCGCCAGTACGCCACTTTCATGAACGACGAGAGTATCAAGGGTTACGCCACGCTCGACCTCTCGGTAGGCGTGCACCTGGCCGGCCTGATCGATGCACAGCGCATGGACTTGCGGCTCAACGCGATCAATGTGACCAACCCGCATGTGCTGTCCGGCGTCTATGCCGTCAGCACCAATGCGCAGGACACGGTGGGCCGTGGCGGCACGGTCATTTCGGGCGCGGCGCCGGCCTATTACGTGGGAAGCGGCCGCGCCTTCGTGGCAACGCTGAGCCGCGCCTTCTGATCGTGAGCGGCGCAGCGCCTCATCTCGTCCACGGCATGGGCACGGCGCTGGAAGCCCCGGCCTGGCCCGCCATCACGCCGGATGAGGCGGAAATGGTGCTTGCGCGCTTCCCGCTCGCTGGGCGCGCTGCCGCGCTGCGCTGGCATTCGCCGCGACCCTTCTCGGCCGCCGCCCTGGTCGAGACGGAGCGCGGGGCGTTCTTTCTCAAGCGCCACCATCGCCGAGTCCGTTCGCCCGCCGCCCTGGCCGAGGAACATACCTTCATCGCCCACTTGCGCGGCGCAGGACTGGCCGTGCCGCAAGTCGTCGCCGCGCAAGTGGGAAGCGGGCAGGACGGGAGCGGGCAGGATGGACTGGGGCACGACGGGACCGGCATCGTCTCGCAAGGCGAGTGGACCTACGAGCTTCTCCGAAGGGCGGAGGGGATCGATCTCTACCGCGATCACCAGTCCTGGACGCCCTTCCTCGCGGCGGGCCATGCCCGCGAGGCGGGCGCTGCGCTGGCGCGCCTGCATCTGGCAGCGCGCGACTTCGGCGCGGCTCCACGGGGCAAGCATCCGCTCGTCGCCAGCCTCACCATCCTGCCGGCACCGGACCCGCTTGCGGCGGCCGAAGCCTATGTTTCCGCCCGCCCGGCGCTGGCCGGTTACCTGGCCGACAAGCCCTGGCGCGGCGCGCTGGCGCGTCTTTTCGCGGCGCAGGCAGGCGGGCTCTCCACGCGGCTGGCGCAGCAACCGTCGCTGTGGACGCACAATGACTGGCATCCCTCCAACCTGCTCTGGTCTGCCGATGGCCGTGTAAGCAGCGTCATCGACTTCGGGCTGGCGACGCGGACTTGCGCGCTGCACGATCTCGCCACAGCGATCGAGCGGACGGCGGTGGCTTGGCTGGAGCCCCGGGGCGGTGATTTCACGGCGGATGCGCAGGCCGCCCAGGCGCTCCTTGCGGGATACCATGCGGTACTTTCCCTGACCCGAACCGATGTGGAGACGCTCACCCGGCTCCTGCCGCTGGTACACATCGAGTTCGCCTTGTCCGAGGCCGACTACTTCGCCGGTATCCTGAACGACCGCGCGCAGGCGGACATGGCATGGCAGGACTATCTGCTCGGTCATGCCGAATGGTTTCTTTCCGCCGCCGGGCAGGCCTTCCTTCGGGCGATCGAGCAGGGGGTGACGGCGTGATGTCGGCGCTGGAAATCACGGCGGTCGCGGTCAGCTTCCTGGGCATCTGGCTTACGGCGCGGCGGCAACTGCTGTGCTGGCCGGTCAGCCTCATGGCCTGCGCGCTCTATTTCAAGCTGTTCCTCGACGTGCGGCTCTATTCCGACATGGTGCTGCAGGCGTTGTTCGGGATCGCTATCGTTTATGGCTGGATCGTATGGGCGCGCGGCAAGGACGACGCCGGAGAGGTGATCGTCAGCCCGCTGCCGCCTGGCCGGGCGCTGATCGGGCTGGCGGCCGGCGCCGTGGGGGCCATCGCCATAGGCTGGTTCACGAGTCGTTTCACCAACGCCGCGCTGCCCTGGATGGATGCGGGGCTGAGCAGCTTCAGCCTGGTGGCACAGTATTGGACCGCCCGGCGCCACGCGGCCAGCTGGCTGCTCTGGATCCTGGTGGACGTGCTCTACGTCGGCATGTTCGTTTTCAAGGAATTGTGGCTGACGGCCGGCCTCTATGCGGCGATGGTGGGACTGGCCGTTCTGGGCTATCGGCGCTGGCAGCAGGCGCGCAGCCTGTACTGACCCCGCGTATTGCGGCCAGAATGCCGCTATTCCAGGCCTTGAAGCGCGGACGAGGTTCCCGATCATCGAACGCGCCTGGTTGGCACGGTCCGGCGCGCGAGCATGCGCGGCCTTACCAGATCCCGCCCCGGCAAGGCGCTCGATCTGAAGCTCCACCCGGCAAGCGGCGCGGCTGCAGGACGGCTCACGCATCGGCATAGGGTTGCTTCATACCGTTGGTCTCCGGGGAGCCGGGATGGCATTCTGGCCCGTGCGCCATTGTCGCTGGCCTTGGCGGCGGGGCATCGCCTCCGCCTTCGCCTTTCTCTTCGGATAAGGCCAAGACGCTGCGGTAATGGCCGATGGTCTGCGTTATCCAGTCCTCCGGCGTGTTGCAAAGCGCAAGATATCCCGCGTGTCCATGGCCCGCCGCATTCTCGGCGATCAGCGCGGTGGTTGATCACGGCGCGCACGCCCGAACCGATGGCTTCGAGTGCGACGAAGCCCGAATGGCTGTGCCCAGCGGCTCGGCATGACCGCCAGGCGCGCCGTGGAAACCGCCTGCGCCATGCCGTGACGGTCCTGCCGCCCCAGGAGAACCGCCTTGGGATTCAGCCGCTGGACGATATCCCGCTCGCTGCCCTCGCCCGCGAACGTGATCGGAATACCCGCCCGGGCGGCAGCGCTCGCTGCCAGGTCCGCCCAGCCCTTGCGGGGCGGCGCCGACGGGTGGCAGCTCGGTCGTGGGCGTCACGCCGCAGCCTGCCAACAGGGCGCTCAAGACCAGCAAGAGCGATCGTTTTACCATGAAATCTCCTGGAGAGAATGGCACGGCCATCGTCAGGCCACGCGTTCAACAGAGCGACGCAGTGCGTCCCGCGCTTGCAACATGCCGCGATCGAATACGTCCGGCGCAAAGCGGCGGGCGTTACTCATGGCGGTTTCGGGCCGGAAGGAAGGCAGCCAGCCTTCCAGTCTGCGAATGGCATCGCACAGGGAATCGACGCTCTGTTCGCGGTAGAACAGTCCGGTTTCTCCATCGACGATGGAGTCGGTCACCCCGCCTCGCCCGAAAATCGACCGGATGCGTTGAAAGCCGCGCCGGTGGCTGGGTGCCGACAATCCGAGCAAGGGCCGGAAAACGGAGAGCGAGCGCGTGAATGCGATCAACGATGGCGAGCATCTCAGCGTGGCTGTCGTGGTGGCCAGCCTTGGCCGGCCGCAACTCGTGGCGCAGATGCACCAGCTCATGCTGGAGCAATCCTGCCCGCGCGATGTGCTGGTGTTTTCGGTCGTTGGCGAAGGAGACATTCCCGAAGGCTATGATGGCCGGCAGGATCTGCACGTTCTTCGTGGGAGCAAGGGGCTCTGCGCCCAGCGGAACCGCGCGCTGGATTGGCTGGCCGCAGACTATGATCTCATCGTTTTTTACGATGACGATTTCGTGCCCTCGAGGAACAGTGTCGATCGGATCAAGCGGTTCTTTGCCGCTCATCCGGAAGTCGTGGGGGCGACGGGCAATGTCATTCGCGATGGCATAAAGGGCCCGGCATATCCTTCGAACTGGCAAGGGACCTGATCGCCGGGCACGAGAAGAAAGACTTCAGCCCCAATTGCATCGTCACCAGCCTTGAGGGGCTTTACGGTTGCAACATGGTCTATCGCGCCTCGGCCATTGGGTCATGCCGGTTCGACGAGCGGCTGCGGCTTTACGGCTGGCAGGAAGACGTCGACTTCGCTGCCTCGCTGTCGTCGCGGGGGCGGATCGTCAAGACTTTTGCCTTTTCCGGGGTGCATCAGGCCGTGAAATATGGCCGTACTTCGGGCGTCCGGCTGGGCTATTCGCAAGTCGTCAATCCGCTCTATCTGGTGCGCAACGTGCTGGCCAATCATCTCAAGACCTTCAAGCCCGAACCGTGGATTGACCGTGCCGGACGCATGAAGGGTAACTGGATCGCCTTCCGCGACCTGATGCTCGGCAGACTGATGCCGGAGAGGATCGAGGCGCTCTAGAGGAGGGGCTGGGCAGCCGGCATCAGCAGCCGGGCAAGAAGCATCAGCGGCAGGGCTGCCGCGGTCAGGCCGAGCCAGGCGCGCAGGGCGCTTTTCGCGTGGAACACGGTCATGGCCACGACGGCGAAGAGGGCGTAGCTCCCCAGGGTGGCGGCCGTGACCGCTTCCGCCCGGTTCATGCCGAACGCTGCCAGAATGAGGGAGAGGGCAACCGTGGCGAGGGCGGTGACGCCATAGGCGCCCAGCGTTCCTGCCAGCGTTCGCGCCGCTACCGACCAGCGGTAGCGGGCGGCTTCGCCGGGCATGAGCAAGCGGGCGCCGGATAGGGAAAGACGGGAAGGAGCCTTGGGCATGACGGGGTCCTTCGGTTCCATTATTGGCGCCACCGGGCAAGGATGCGCTCGCGATTGGTCTGGGCGGTGAGGGTGATGGCGGCGCCGGCCGAGAGCCATCCGCACCAGGCGACAGTGCCGTAGCCCCAGCCCAGGCCTTGCCCTGCCAGGGCGAAGCCGGCCGCGAGCAGGGCCAGTCCGCCCAGTTTCAGCAGACGGCTCGTACCTGGCGGCAACTTGCGTCGCAGCCAGTCCTGTTGATGGCGCGGCATCGCCATGAGCAGGAGCGCGAAGCCTGCCAGTGAAAGGAGCTCCGTGGCGAGATGGATCATGCGGCGGCCTCCACAGGGGGGCGCTGCTTGCGCGCCGGTGCCGAACGGGGCTTGTGGCTAGCGACCTTCCGGGCCGTGAAGGCGAAGCCTGCGGCCAGGGCCAGCATGGCCAAGTCGAAGGCCGCGAAAGTCCAGTCTGCGCTGGGCAGGCTCTGGAGCAGCCCGCGCGCGGTCGTCATTTGGTTGAGCAGTGGCACGGCGGCGAAAAGCGCGGCGCAGGCGGCCAGCGTTTCGACCCACGCCCGCTTGGCCAGACGGGAAAACGCCCAGACCAGGGAGCCGCCCCAGGCGATGAACAACGCGTTGACTTCCCAGTCAGCGCGGTGGGCCATGGCTTGCGGCAGCAGCCGGTTGGCGATGAAATAGGCGGCGATACCGAGCGGGGCACCGGCGATGAAACCGATGTTCAGTCGCTCGACCAGTCGGAAACCGAAGTGGGGGCGGGCGGGGTCGGGCAACTTGGCGCGCCGCTTGACGCACCACAGGCAGAGGCCGGTCGCGGCCATGGCGGTGCCGCCGAGCCCGGAAAGGAAGTAGAGCCAGCGCAGGCCGTAGCCGGCGAACCAGGCGGTGTGTAGGTCCACCATCACGCGGTGGGTCGCCGTGGCGCCGCCGGGCGCGGCGCGGGTGGAGGGCAGGACCCTGCCGCTCGCGCCGTCGAGGTAGAGTGTGTCGAGGCGGTCGTTTTTCCAGTCTTCGCGGCGGGCGTAGAGGGAGGCCGTGGCGGCGGCGTCTCCGGGGTTGTCGATGCCGACGTAGCTGGGCACGGCGCCGCGCCACTCCCGGCCTGCCGCGGCGACCATCTGTGCGAGCGGGACCGTGGCTGCAGGCATGCCGCTGGCTTCGCGTTCGGGACTGGAGGCAAAGACGCTGCGGTAGAATTCCTGCCGGTCCGGGAAGTTGGCGGAGATTGCCCAGGGCATCAGCGTGAACAGCAGGGTCGCAAGGCCGGTATACGTGATCATCAGATGGAACGGCAGGACCAGCACGGCCGTGGCGTTGTGCGCGTCCAGCCAGCTGCGCTGCCCCTTGCCGAAGCGCATCATGAAGAAGTCGGTGAAGATCTTCTTGTGCGTCACCACGCCGGAAAGAATCGCGACCAGCATGGCGAGCGCCGCCACGCAGACGAGATAGCGCGCCCAACTGACCGGCATGTAGTGGAGATCGAAATGGAAGCGGTAGAGGTAGAGGAAGAAACCGCCCTTTGTCTCGCGAAGCTGGATCTCCTGGCCGGTTTCGGGGTCCAGAACCAGGGACGTCCGATCGTGCCGGTCGGCACCCGGCATCCGCCACGAAAGAATGAGGCCGCTGCCACCGCGGGGCGAGGGCATGGAAACGGACCAGCTCTTCGCGCCCGCCCCCCGCGCCCGCAGCGCCGCATCTGCCGAGGCCAGGGCGCGCGGCGTCACTTGCGTGCCGGACGAGAGTTCGGGGCGCATCCAGGCGTCGATCTCGTTCTGGAAGAACGCTGCCGTCCCGAACACGAAGATGACGTAGAGCACCCATCCGGGAACGAGCCCCACCCAGGTGTGCAGCCATGCCATCGATTGGCGCAAGCCCTGCTTCATGACGGTATCACTCTTGTTTCGTCCCCGATTGCAGCGCGTCGCGGCCTGCAGCCGGTCGCGGGGAATGGGAATTGGCGCAATGCACGCAGGCGCCGGAGCGCGCCTGCGTGCATTGCTTTTCAGCGGATTTCCGGAAGGAGGGTCAGAACCCGAACTTCATCGAGAACGCCACGTTGCGCGGGATGCCGAGCTGGCTGGTGGTGATCCAGTAGTTCTTGTCGGTTAGGTTGGTGGCGCTGAGATCGAAGCGCACGGCGTGGCCGTCGATGCGCGTGGCGTAGTGCAGGCCAAGGTCGAAGACCGTGTTGCCCTGAATCTCCTGAAGATTGGCGGGGTCCTTGTACATCTTACCCGAGTGATAGGCACCGGCGCTGACGGAAAGGCCGGGAACCACGGGGATGGCGTAGTCGAGGTAGATCTTGGCCAGCATGTCGCTTACCCCGGTGGGGCGCTTGCCGGCGAGAGCGGCATTGGTGGCTTTCTTCACCGCAAGGTCCATGATCGATCCGCCCACCAGGACGGACAGGTTGCCGGTGACATGGCCGGTCGCGGTCAGCTCGATGCCCTTGTGCACCTGCAAGCCGTCTTGGTTGATGGTGATCTTGCCGTCCGAAGACCGGTCCTCGTAGGAATTGGCCTTTTCGATCCGGTAGATCGCGGCGGTAATCAGCAGCGCATCGATCGGCGCATATTTGGCGCCAAGCTCGACCTGTTTGGAGATGAACGGCTTCAGAATCTGCCCGGGATTGTTGTAGAGCGTGGCATCGTCGGGAACGGTCGATCCCTGTTCCAGGCCCTGCATGTAACTGGCGTAAGTCGTCACGCGCGGGACCGGCTTGAACACCAGCGAGACGGTCGGCGTATAGGCGGTCTTGTCGTAGCCCGACGAAACAGCGCCCGTGGCCGTGTAGTTCTTCGAGACCAGCGTGGTGCGGTTCACGCCGACCAGCGCGCCGAACTGTTCGGTGAACTGGATGTCGTCGCCAAGGACCACATTGGTGTTCTTCGAGAAGGCTGACCGATAGAGAGCGCCCCAATCGTATGTATTGAGCGCATCGGGCATGGCCCAGGTCATGAGATCGTTGGGATCGGTGTAGGCCGGGGACTGCACCGCGCTGACGGAGCTGACGACATGCCGCTTCACGCGCAGCACGTCTCCCGAGACGCCCAGGGTCAGACGGTGCCGGATGCCGCCGGTATGGAATTCGCTGTCGAGATAGGCATAGGCGCCCTGCGCGATGTTGTAGGAGGGCGCGCTGCGCGAGGGCCAGCCGTTCACGAAGCCGGAATCCGCGAAGAAGGCAGGATAGATGTTGAGCGATTCCTGAGCGTCGCGCTTGTAGATGTAAGCGGTTCTCAGGCTGAAGGTATCGTCGATCTTCCACTTGGCGTTGACGCCGATCCGGTCGGTCTTGACCTGGAGAAAGGTCCAGGGCGGCGTGTAGGTCTGGTCGTTTTCGAGCGGGTCGATCCAGTAGTTCAGCGCGCCGTAGCTGCTGTTCGCATAGGCGTAGAAGCGGGAATCGATGCCGTCGATGCGGTAGTAGGTATGCGCGCCCTCGACCTGGACGAGGAGGTTTGGAGTGACGTTCCAGTCCACTGCCCCGCTGATCAGCGTCCGCGCGATGTTCTGGTTCTTCTTGGCGGTTTCGCCGTCCTGATAGGCGACGTTCAGCCGATAGGCGAGCACGCCGTCCGCGTCGATCCGGTTGCCCATGTCGAGGTGCGCGAAGAACTGCTCGTTGCCGTAATTGCCCAGGGTCACGTCCATGGTGCGGCTGTAGGTGGGGCGCTTGAGGACATAGTTGGTGACGCCGCCCGGATTGCCCGCGCCGTACATGAAGCCGGACAGGCCGTTCATGATCTCGACCTGCTGCAATTCCTCCATCGAGATGCCGGTAAGGGTGGAGGAGAGGCGCAGCCCGTCGACCACGCCCTTCTGGGAATCGAAGCCGCGGATCGTGACGTAAGGCGTGCCGTAGACCGTGGAGGGCGCCGAGTTCTGGACCACCGGGTTCATCTTGAACATCTGGTCCATGCTGGAAGCGACGACGTTCTCGATCAGGTCGCTCGACGTGACGTTGATCGAATAGGGCGTGTCGACGATGGCCTTGCCGCCCCAGGGACCGGTGCTGGCGGCGACGTCGATCTGCTGGTTGTGGCCAGTGACGAGGATCGGCGAGTTGCGTCCGGCGCGTTCGTCCTCGTCATAGTCCGCGGCATTCCCTTCGTCCGTGCCGGCCGCCAGGGCAGTGGCGGCGCGGCCTTCGACTTCCAGGGTGTCGAGCGTCATCGCGCCGGTCGTGGCGCGGCCGATGGTGACGGCATCGGCGCCCGTCGTGCGCGGGACCAGGCCGGTGTTCGAGAGCAGCCGGGCCAGGGCGTCGCGCCAGGGCATCTGGCCGGCGAGCCCGGAACTGGTGCGGCCCTGCGTCAGCGCGGCATCGTAGTTGAGCTGCAAGCCGCTCTGTTCGGCAAAACGGTTCAGGGCATCGCTCAGCGTTCCGGCGGGAATTGCATAGGCATGCGTCTCTCCGGAAGCCTGCGCCGCTGCGGGTGCTGCGAACAGCGTGGCGCCGCTCGTCATTGCCGTACCCGCAAGCAAAGCCGCGGCCATCAGGCGCGCGCCATCGCGGCGATTCCCCATCTTAGCGATCATTGAACGTGTTCCCTCACTGCTCGTTTCGAGGCGTGCATTATGCTGTTGCGACGCATTCTCAGAACCAAGACGGAGTTGGGAGGAAAATGACGACCAGGGCGGCGAAATTTTTTCTGCCCGGTCGCGCTGAGTCAGGAGCGCCCTGGTCCAGCCCAGCCGGACCCGATCCGCGCCTCAGCGATGAAGCACGATCAGGCGGCTGGACAGGCGGAACGAGGCAAGGCCCAGGCTTCGCTCGATGCTGTCGATCGCGGCGAGCGGGTGGTCGAGGTCGTAGACGCCGCTTACCCGCATCGTGGCGGCGGGGCCGGTTACGCCGATGTAACCGTGCCGATAGCGCGCGATTTCCGACAAGACTTCTCCCAGCGGCCGGTCGACCACCACCAGCCGCCCGCGTGTCCAGGCGGTGGCGCCGCTGCCGGCCGGTTCGACCGGGCCGAGCCGGTCCGCCGCGAAATCGGCGCGCTGCCCTTCGCCGACGACGTGCGAGCGGCCTTGCCCGGCCACCCGGACCCGGTGCTCGGTCACGACGATTTCGGCGTACTTGCCGCTTTCGCGTATGGCGAAGACCGTGCCGAGCGCGGTGGCGCGGCCGCCCGCTGCCGCCACGGTGAAGGGCCGGGCGCGGTCCGGTGCGACCCGGAACTCGGCCGCGCCAGCCAGGAGCCGAACGCCGCGCCGGGCGGAGGAAAAGTCCAGAGCAATGGCCGAGCCGCTGTCGAGTTCGACGGTCGAACCATCTTCGAGCGCGACGGTTTTCCGCTCGCCGATAGCGGTGGCATAGTCCGCCTGCAGCCACGTCGCCCAGTCCTGCACCGTGCCCAGCACGACCAGCGCGAGCGAAGCGGCCAGGGCAGCGCCTCTGCGGATGGCATGTTTGCGCGGGCGAGGCGCTGTACTCCGGCCGCGTGCTGCCCAGCGCTTATGGGGGCGCTGGCGCGGAGAGGGCAGGGCGGATTGCGGTGGCGCCCGTTCCAGGTTCTCCGCTGCCGGCCGCGGCGCCTCCCGTTCGGTCGGCATCGCCGGTTCGCCGTCCAGGATGCCCCAAAGCACTTCCATCCGCTCGAAAGCCCGCCGATGCGCGGGCTCGGCGCGCCAGGCGTCGAAAGCGCGGATCTCTTCGGGCGAGAGGTCGCCCCCGTCGCGGCGCACGATCCAATCGGCCGCCGTCTCGGCAAGGGAGCGCGGAATCGCGGGGTTCTCGGCAGGAGTTGCCGGGGTCTCGTTCACGGCAGGGTCCCTTTCGCGAGCGGCTTCGATTCCCATGACGCAGCCGGCGGGCAAAACACGACATCGCACCCCGTTCTTTTCGGGTTTCGCATCATCCTGCCTCGTCGATTTCGCCAAGACGCGCGGCCAGCACGAGCAGGGCGTGGCGCAGCTGTTTCTCCACCGCGCCGCGGGTAATGCCGAAGCGGGCGGCGATCTCCGCCTGATCGAGACCATCGAACTTGCGCAAGGCAAATATCTCGCGGCAACGGGGCGGCAGGTCCTCCACGAGTTCCAACACCAGCCGCAGCCGGTCCTGCGCCAGGGCGTGGCGTTCGGGCGAGGGGGTATCGTCCGCCACGACCGCGCCGGCCTCCTCGCCGGCCAGCCAGGGCATCCATTTCCGCCGGTCGCGCGCGCGGTCGTTCACCAGATTGCGGGCCACGCGGTAGAGGAAGGCGCGCGGATTCTCGACCGTGCCGGCGCGCAGCGAGGGAATGGCCCGCGCCCAGGTTTCCTGCACGATGTCGGCGGCGGCGGGCGGCGAATCGACCAGCGAGCCGACATAGGCCGCCAGCGACTTGTGATAGTGGTCGAAGATTCGCGCGTCCGTGCCGCTCATGGCGCCGATGCCGTGGCCGTGCGGGGCGGCGTCCGGTTCTCGATCAGGAAGGACACCGGCATGGTGATGGCCAGTTCGTCCGGCAGGGCATCGGGGATCGCGGGGAAGGGGGCGGCACGCCTGACGATCTCGGCCGCCGCGCGGTCGAGTTCGGCGCGGCCGGTGCCGGAGACGAGAGTGGCATCGAGCAGGCGCCCGCTGCGTTCGATGCGGAAGAGAACGGCGCCATCGCCCTGCCATCCGGCGCGAAGCGCGGCATCGGGATAGCGGCGGCTCTCCTCCAGCCGGGCCATGATCGCCCGGCGATAGGCCTGCGTGACTTGCGCCAGATCCGTGTCGCGTCCGCCCTGTTCGCCCGCCGGAGCGGCCTCGCCCGGATCCTGCGACAGGGCAGCGGCGGGCGCCGTGCGCGGGTGATCGGCCTTCACCGGCAGCAGGGCCGCCTTCTCCGGCCTTTCCGCCGCGCCGGAGCGGAGCCTGTCGTGCGGCAGGTCCTGCGCGCGCAGCGTGAAAGTGGGCAGCGTGGCCGGGACCGTGCGGTCCTGACGGCCTGCGTTCTGCCAGGAGAGCGCCACCGCCGCCACGGCCACGGCGACCAGATGCAGCGCCCCGGTCACGCCCAATGCCACGACCCGCACCGAGCGGGTATTTCCCCGAGGCGCGGAAGTAGCGTGGAACGCGGGGTCAGGACGCGGCGCGGTCATGCTTCGGCCCTGTATAATATTGCGAATGGTTTGCAACAAACTATTTGGCTGGGTTTGCCAGACACCGCCGGGCCAAACACCGCCGGTCCTTCGGCGCGGGGCGTGCGCGGCACATTCGGGGTGGCATTCCCGCCGCGCACCTGCTTCTAGGGCGGTTTACGATCTAAGGGTCTGGCGCGCCGCGTGCTACCATCGAAGGAACTGGGAATGATGAAATGGCGGGCTCGGGGTCTGACCCGGATCGCAGCAGCATGGATGGCCTGCGCGGCGCTGGCGTTCGGCCTTGGCGCGGTTTCGGTTCAACCCGCCTTCGCCGCGCCGGACGGGCGCGCGGCCCTGCTCAAATCGCTGCAGGACGATCCGGCGATGCCGAGCGTGGCCCCGGCCGGTTACGACGTCACCATCGTCGTCTTCTCCGACTACCAGTGCCCTTATTGCCGCAAGCTCCACGTTTCGCTGAAGCAGTTCCTGCAGCAGGACAAGAAGGTCCGCGTGGTCTATCGCGACTGGCCGATCTTCGGGGCGCCCTCCATCGAGGCGGCCCGCGCGGCACTGGCGTCGCGCTATCAGGGCAAGCACGCCGCCTTCAACGATGCGCTGATGGAAACCAGCGGGCGGCTCGATTCCCAGGCCATCCAGCTTGCCGCCCAGCGAGCCGGGGTCGACCGCACGCGCCTCAATGCCGACCTGGCCGCGCACAAGGCCGATATCGACGCCGCGCTGGCCCGCACCGCCCGGCTGGCCGAGGGCATGGACCTGACCGGAACGCCGGCCATGGTCATCGGCTCCTACCTGCTACCCGGCGCGGCGACGGCCGAAATGCTGGTCAAGGCCGTGGAGATCGCGCGCAAGCCCGCCTGAGCCCCAGCCTGACCTCAGCCGGCCGCGTCGTGGCAGCTGGCTCAGGCTCAGCTGGGCACCCGGCGATCAGCCCCGCGATTCGCCCGGCCGGGTAATCTGCTTTGCCCAGTCCTCGATCCCCAACCGCGCGGGTACCTCTTGCAGCAGGCCGTCCAGCGCCTGACCCGGCCCGCCCCGGCAACCGCGCTGGTGGCGGGCCACGGTCTTGCCGCCACGCGGATCGGTCCAGGTGATGGTATACGTGGACGTGTCGCTGATCGCCGCCTCGCATTCGACGGTGGCCGTCGTTCCGGTCTGCGGACGGTAGGGCGCGAGATCGGCGGCCAGGGCGCGGTAGCTCGCCTCGCCTGCGGCGCGCTGGCGCTCGCCCAGCACCACGGTGTGGCGCATGCCGTTGAACGTGACCGCGCCGGTGGGGGCGATGGCCGCTTCGTAGACCGGGCAGAAGCCGAAGCAGGGGCCGACCGAGATGGCGATGGTTTCCGCCTCGCCTGTCGCTGCGGGGGCTGCGCCGTCCTGCGGCAAAGTCGCGCAGGCGCCCAGCAACACGGCGCTTGCGAGCCCGAGATGATGCCATGCCTTGAAAATCTTCACCGGGTCAGACTCCTTGTTTCATCGCCCGCGAATGCAGCGATCCCGATTGCAAGACGGAGCCGCGCGCATCCGGCCTTGGCGAAGCGTACACTTTTGCGAATAGCCGCCGTTTTACGCGCGACCTTGCGACAAGACTGTAGCGACGAAGATGATCGCAAGATGAATTCTTGCGATTCTTTCGTTGCAGATAACCTAGATTGTCGCCGCGCCTTTCGTTTCTCCTATGTGCCGCCGCGGGGCAACGGGCCCGAAAGTCGCCAGAGAAAAACGGTTACATGACGTTGGATGCGATGTTGGGGAGGGACGATGCCGTCCTGGTCCTCGATCTTGATGAAGACTCCAAATCCCAGTGCCTCGCCGAAGTCCGGCGCCTTGGTTTCAACAGCATTTCCGCCAGCGACGCGCGCGAGGCTCATGCCTTGCTGGAGCGAGGCGAGGCAGGCGTCGCCGCTGTCGACAGCGGCTTTCCCGGCACGGGAGAGCTGTCTTTCGTCGACGCGCTTGCCCGCGAGAATCCCTATGGGCGGGGGCAGGGGAGGGGCGCGCCGAAAGTGATTCTCACCGCGGCGCGGCCGAGCAAGGAACTCGTGCTAACGGCCTTGCGCGCCTCCGTGGTGGACCTGCTGGAAAAGCCCCTCGTGCCCGACAGCCTCGCCCGTGCCCTGCGCCGAGCCATGAAAGGCGCGCCGGGGGGCGGGGCGTCACTGTCCGATCGCCTGCTCGACCTGTCGCGCGATCTCAACCGCGTGGCCGGGCTGATCGAACCGCGCAAGGCGGAGCCGCGTGCTGCACCGGGCACCGCGGCAACCTACCCGGCGCCGATGTCCGGCCTTGCTCTTGAGGAACCGGCTCGGTCGGAATCCCCGCCCATGGCGCTGCCCGAATATCTCCGCGGCCTGCTGCGCGACGCGGCGGTCCGGCGCGCGATCGGCGGCGGAGAGCTGTTCGGCGATCCCGCCTGGGAAATGCTGCTGGACCTGTTGCTGGCCCGGTTCGAGGATCGCAAGGTCTCCGTTACCAGCGCCTGCATTGCATCGGGTGCGCCGATGACGACCGCGCTTCGCCTGGTGCGGCGGCTGGTGGAGCAGGGTGTGCTCGTTCGTTATCCCGATGCGCTGGATCGGCGGCGGGAGTTTCTGACGCTGCACCCTTCGGTGGCCAAGGCGCTGGTGGACTATGTGCGCGGTGAATGCCCCTCTGGCGCCCTCACGCTTCAATCGCCCTCGCGTTGAAAGTTCGGCGGCAAGGCAATGGCCGATCAGGCGTCCGCGTGCTGGTCAATCTCCGCCAGGGCCGCCAGGTCCAGCCAGCCGCGCAGTTCGCGGGCGATGGCGCTGACCGGCTTCCAGGCCGCCAGCCAGTTGTCGGTGACGTGGAATTCCTGCTCGGTCACGGCGCGGACGTCCTGCTCCAGGATGAAGCCATAGGCCTTGAAGCCGGCATCGTCCCGGACCACGACGATTTTCCAGAACCGGTCCGGGATCTGGATACGCGCGTGGCCGGCCGCGTCCTTGCCGTGAAACCACCGGTCGGCAGCGCCGAAGATCGGGCCGGCGAAGATGCAGGCCGCTTCGGTGTCCTGCCGGGTGACGGCGGCGATCGCGGTTTCTAGATCGCCCCAATTGTCCTGCCCGGCAGCGCCCTGGTTGAAGGCCTTGGTCTGCGGCGAGCAATTGGTGACATGGAACGTGTCGCCATTGGCCATTTGGATTTCGTCGAAGTGCTCGCCCCAGCATACGTCATCGCGGCGGACGATATGGCCCTTGTCGAAGGCGCCGCGGTCTTCGGTGTAAAACACATCCGGCAACTGGTAGCGGGAATCGAGCCGGGGGTCCTCGGCCCAGAGTTCCGCGAAATTGCGGTTCGGCGGCCAGCCGGCTAGGGAAGCGCGGGTCGTCGCCCGGCCGTCGACGATTTTCGCGCGCTTGCGCCAGTCGACATTGGCGGCGGTGTAGAGCCCCAGGCGCCGCTCCTTGTGCATCCAGATGGAGAAATGTCGGTAGCGCAGTTCGGGGTCGTCGCCCTCCAGCAGGGGCGCGAGCACCGCCTTGCCCGCCTCGGAGACGAAGGGCGCGGGCACCGGAACCGCGCCGCCCAGGAAGAGCGGATCGAAACCGGGCCTTTCGCTGAGCCCGTCATGGATCAGCGGCGTGCGCATCTCGTAGGCTTCCGCCTCGATGCCCCCGGATGTTGTGGGCGCGGCCGACGAGATGGAGGCGCTGCCGGTCTCGATCGAGATTCGCAACTTGAGCGGAATGACGATGCTTGTCCCGCCCATCGGAGTCCAGTCCAGCGGCGGGTTGGCTGGCGTTAGGATGGCCGCCTCGACAACATCTCGTGGGCGCCATTCGCTCTCCAGGCGCGGCGCCGCGCCGGGCGCAATGGCGGTCTGCTCGTCGAGAGCTCGGATCGTGCTCGACATCACGTCGCCGCCGCGCATGGCCGCTTCCACGTCGGCCAGGCGTGCCGGCCAGTTCGCGCGCACGCCTTCCAGGAGGCTGCGGCTGATCCGGCTGATGCGGAAGCCGACATTGGCTTCCCAGATCACGTCGCTCTCGCTCAATCCCTCCAGCGTCTCGGCGGTGCCGCCGGTCGCCAGGACATAGCCGCCGCCTTCGCGCCGAATCCGGCCATTGGCATGAAGCGCGACCAGTTGCAGGCTGTCGTTGAACACGGGTGAGCCGGACGATCCGTGGGCCGTGTCGGCCTTGTACCAGAGGTAGGGCTCATCCTCGGCGGCGCGGATCACCTCGTTTTCGCGCAGGGCGATCTGCATCGGTACGCCGTCCGGATGCTGAAGGAGAGTGACGAAATCGCCCTCCTTGGCCTTGCCGCTTTCGGGGATCATGCGAAGATAGCCGCGCCGGCTGATTTCCGCGCCCGCCAGCGACCGGGGCACCACGGCCACTGCGGCATAGTCGAGATCGGGGTCGCTTACATAGAGCAGGCCCGGGTTCAGGTCGTATTCGTCCGGCTCGCTGGGGCGATTGCCGGAAACGTCGAACCAGTAGTCGAAGCCGATGCGCGAATTCGCAACCGATGCGGTATCCGGAAAGACGTGGTGGTTGGTGAGAATCACGCCGGGCGCGATCAGGAAGCCGGTCGCCCATCCCTGCCGTCCGCCGCCCTGGACCCGGATGCGGCCGACGCAGCGGCGCGCCATCATGCAGCGGTCGAGGAAGTTGACGTCGAGCAGGTCGTTCTGCCCAAGCAGCGCCTCCTGTTCGAGCGGCGTCGCGGTCTGGCCGTCGGCGGTGAGAAACCTGAACCGCTTGGCGACCAGACTGGCCGAGGGCGCCCCGGCAGGCACCGGATCGGCGGCCGGCGCTTCCGGCGCGAACTTGGCAAGATCGATGGCACTCAGTTTCATGACGGGCCTTTCGCTGTCATCCTATCGGTGCATGGCTTCGCGAATATTACAGGCCTGTACCCGCCTTGCATTTCCCGTTGCAGCAGAGATCGGGACCCGGCCTACTGCCGAAGTCATGGCTTCTGGTTCGCAGGCGATACTTGGGATGCCGCCTGTCATTCTGCCGCACATCGAGAAGCATCGCAATTCGCCGTCGCGTTCGCGCGCGATAGCCTCGCTGCTTACTGCAACTTCGAGCCGCCTGTCCTGCAAACGACCCTAGTAAAAACCCCAAGGCGGGGCCGGAGCGCAACCTTAACGTGTCCACTTTCGTTCATATCGTGTCCATCCTCGCCCGTTCATACCGCGCCTAACAACGAGGCCCGGAATTGCGGCCCGAGGGAGGAAGTCATGTCTGGAGCCGAGCGCCGCAGCGCTTCGGAGCCCAAGCATGCGTTTACAAAAAATCTGCTAAATACAAGTATTTCCGATGTGTCGGGAACAATTGGTGATGTGCGTTCTTGGGTGTTCAAGTACCTATTGGCATCAATTCAACTGACGCCATGCACATTCGAACAGAATCATATTGTCGAACCGCTGCGCCTGCGCTTGGGAAAATGGGTTGAAACTAACCAATTGGAGAAAATCCATGTCGCCGTCTATGACGAAACTTGCCCCCGCTGTCGTAATGCTGGTAGGCGCTCTGGGTCTGGGTGGCTGCGCCACCAAGGGTTTCGTGCGCGAACAGGTCGCGGTTGTTAACCAACGGGTCGACGGTCTCGAAACCAAGCTACAGGCCACCGACACGACGGCACAGCAGGCCCTTTCCGAAGCGCAGGCCGCTTCCGGTCAGGCTCAGCAGAATGGCCAGCGTCTGGACCAGCTGAACGCCCGTGTCGACGGTGTCGAGCAGCAGCTCCAGCAGGCCCAGCGCAAGCGCGCCCGCAACTAAGGTCGCCTTTCGGCCCCGAATGATATAGAATCCTGACGTTCCCGCGTCGGCGCTCTTCTGGCGCCGACCGTTTCCCTGAGTGCTATACGAAAATGATCAATGTTCTCCCGGCGCTTGCTGGATTGGCGCTTCTTGCTGCCCTGCCCGCGGGTGCGGCGCAAAGCGCACCGGCAGAGGCGCCGTCGCACGCGGACGACTCCGACAAACCGGAGGCGCCCGCAGAGGCGAAGGCTGGAAGATCGGATGAGGCCACGCGCGTCGCCGACTGGATCGCCTCGTCGGGGGACAACCGGTCGTTGCCCTATGTCATCGTCGACAAGAAGGCCGCCAGGGCCTATTTGTTCAGCGCAAAGGGCAAGGCACTCAGCGATGCGCCGGTCCTGATCGGCGTAGCCCTTGGTGACGAGGCCACACCCGGCATCGGCACCAAGTCCCTTTCCGAAATCGGCCCGGCAGAGCGCACCACGCCTGCCGGCCGCTTCCTGGCGAAGTTCGGATTGGCGGCAGGAAACCACAAGGTTCTCTGGGTCGACTATGCGACTTCCGTGGCGCTCCACACGATCCCCGTAGGAAACCCGAAGGAAAAGCGACGCGAACGGATGTTGTCCAAGACTATCGAGGACAATCGCATCACGTTCGGTTGCATCAATGTTCCCAAGGTCTTCTACAACAAGGGGGTCCAGCCCCTGTTCCAGAAGAAGGGTGGGTACGTATACGTACTACCGGACATCAAGCCGCTGGAAGAGGTCTTCCCTCGCCTGCGGGTCCAGCCCTTCCTGGAGGCTGCTGCGGCCTCGTCCTGAGGCTGCAGGTCCGAGGATTGCCCGGCTAAAACGAAAAAGCCGCTTCGAGCCTTTCGAAGCGGCTTTTTTGTCGTCCGGGATGGAAGGGTTCGGCGCGAAACGGGAAAGGGGACACCCCCGTTTCTGGCCGACCGCCAGCCTTTCGTTACTGGCCGGTCATTCGCCTTCGGCGGCGACGACGGCTTTCTTGCGCGGAGCCTTCTTCGGCTTGGCAGGCGCCTTTTCGGCAACCTTTTCCGCCTCTTCCACCTGCGGCTTGCGGCCCAGGCCGATCTTGTGTGCCAGTTCCTTGCGGCGCTGGGCATATTCGGGCGCCACCAGCGGATAATCGGCCGGCAGATTCCAGCGGGCACGATAATCGTCCGGCGAGAGCCCGTGGTCGGTCATGAGATGGCGCTTGAGCATCTTCAGCTTTTCGCCGCACTCCAGGCACGTCACCGTATCCGGCTTGACCGAAGAGCGAACCGAAACGGCCGGCTTGCGCTGTTCCTCGACCGGCTCGGGCGCCTGACCGAGCTTCGCGAGCGAGCCATATACGGCCTGGATCAGCGACGGCAGGCGGTCTGCCTCCACCGAATTGTTGCTGACATGCGCCGTGATGATATCGGCGGCGAGTTCAAGAAGAGCTTCATTGACCATAGTATCGTGCATACCCGTTTCGTTTGACGCTTCCCCCGACCTGTCTTGAGCACTACAAATGCCTTCGCGCAAGTCTTTCGATATTTGATACGCATCGAATTTTTCCGAATGATACGTTTTGAGACAGCTATTCGCGTCCGGCGTTCTTGTCACACGCCATGAATTGCCACCAAAACAGCCATAAATGGTTTTGACAGGCCGTGGCGTGCGCGGCAGCATCGCACCGAACAACAGACTCACCGGGGAACCTGCATGCGACGCACTCTGGCTCTTTCCGCCGCCTTCGGCCTTGCTGCAGTTGCTGCCGCCCTAGCCACGGCGCCGATTCTGGCGCAGGGCGGCGGCTCCAGGACCCAGTCGGCGCAAGCGCCCGCGATGGAAGCTCCCGGCAAGCGCGACTCCAGCCTCGTTCGCGCCGGTACCTACCAGGCCGATCCCGATCACACTCTGGTCGAATGGCAAGTTGGTCACCTCGGCTTCTCGCCTTATTTCGGACTGTTCGGCGACATTACCGGCACTTTGCAGATCGATCCCAAGGCGCCAGAAAAGGCCAGCGTCTCGGTGACGATACCTGTCGCGAAAGTGACGACGGCCAGTGCCGGCCTTACGGCGCATCTCCTGGCCAAGCCCAAGGAAGCCGGCGGAAAGGCAGACTTTTTCGGGCCCACGCCTACTGACGCAACGTTCGTCTCCACTGCCGTGAAGCGCAAGGGCGCGGATGAAGCGGACGTGATGGGCAACCTCACACTGAACGGCATAACTCGCCCGGTCACACTGGCGGCGCGCTTCTACGGCGCAGGTTCGATGCCGCCGCAGATGGGCGGCGGCGATAACGTCGGGTTCGAGGGCACGACCAAAATCAAGCGCAGCGATTTCGGCCTGGGATTCGGCGTGCCGATGGTATCGGACGAAGTGCAACTGAAGATCGCGGCTGCCTTCACGCACAAATAGCCCGAACTTTACGGCAAGATGCCGAACTAATCGCCGAATGTCCCGCCAGAGGCAAATATCCGGGTGGGCGACAGAGCAATTATTACAGAATAATGACGCTTACGGAAATTAAATCTCTGACAAGATTAGTTTTTGTTAGCCATTAGGGCGTAGCCGCACCAGACGAACGGCAGCGGATCGGGGCAGATCCGCGCAAAATTCGGGTGCATGATGTCTAATACGAATTCGGGATTCGCGCGTTTCTTCGCATCGCTGGAAACGAGGCTGGTTGGCGCACTTTGCCTGATCGCGGCGCTGAGCGTGCTCTTGCAGGTCGTCACGCAGCGGGAAGCCTTTGCGCTTCGCAAGGAAAGCGACGGTCTTATCGCGGTATCCGCACTCGCCGAAAACGCGGACCAGTTCGCCGAGGCGGTCGGCAAGCTGCGCATGGCGACCAATCGCGGGCTGGTAGCCAGCAATGCCACCAGCACCAGCGACGAGCTTACCGATTCTGCCATCGCCATCGGCGACCAACTCGCCAAGCTGCGCAGCAGCGGTGCAGCGCTGTCCGACCTCCCGGAGGCATCGAACCCCTTCGCCGACCTCGATCGGCACGTCTCCGCGATCCTTGAGGTCCAGGCTGGCGGAGCCGGCGGAAAGCATCTGATCGCCCGGATCGAAAGCCGCAACAATTCCATGGGCCGCTTGGCCGATGCGCTCGTGCTGCGCATTCATGCCAATCGGGAGGCGGCGCAGAAGCGGTTGATCGCCTCGATCGAACGCTGGCAGATGCTCGTATTCGGCACTGGGCTGGTAACCATTCTTGTGGTTTTGCTCGTGCTCTTCGACATCCTGCGCAACATTTTGCCCGCGATCCGCCGCATGCACGGCTATCTTCAAGGCCTCGCGGATGGCGACCTCGATCTGGAGATCGGCGCGTTCAAGCTGAAGGAACTCAAGGCTCTGTCCGGCCCGCTGGAAACTTTCCGCAAGAATGCCAAGGCCGTGAAGAACCTGGCGTTCAGCGACGCGGCGACCGGCCTGCCCAACCGCCGCGCGTTTCAGGAAGACGTCGGCCGGCTGCTCGCAGCCGGAGAAGACCGCCGCTTCGCCTGCATGCTGATCGATATCGATCGCTTCAAGCATATCAACGACGATTACGGTCACGCTGCCGGAGACGAGCTGGTGCGCCTGATCGGGCTGCGCATGAAGGCGATCCTCGGCCCGGACGGCATCATCGCGCGGGTGGGCGGGGACGAATTCGCCCTCTGCCTGCCGCTGCAACCCGAGCGTGACGGCCTGGACCTCGCCAACCGACTGGTCGATGCCGCGCGGGAGCCGTTCAGTCTGGGCGAATATGCGGTGGCCATCACCGCTTCGCTGGGCGTGGTCGATATTGCGGGCGCGCAGGAAGTCGAGATCGACGAAACGCTGCGCAATGCCGATATGGCGCTTTACGCCTCCAAGAAAAACGGCCGCAACTGCGCGACGGCGTTTTCGCCCTCGATGGCCGAAGAGCGGGCGGTCGATCGGGCCCTGGAGAAGGACCTGGAGTCCGCGTTCGAGAAACAGCAGCTTCGCATGGTCTATCAGCCGATCCACTCGGTTCATGGCAATACCCGCGAAGTCGAGGCGCTGGTCCGCTGGCGCCATCCGGAACTGGGCGACGTGCCCCCGTCCACGTTCATCCCCGCCGCGGAGCGCAGCGGCTTGATGGTGCGGCTGGGCGAATGGATCATCCAGCGCGCGCTGAACGACTTTGCGCGGTGGCCCGACATGGACATGAGCATCAACCTATCGCCCCTGCAATTGCAGCACGACGGGTTCAGCGCCTTCCTGGTCGACTGCTGCGCGCGTTATGGCGTCGATCCGCGCCGCCTGTTCCTGGAAGTGACGGAATCGCTGTCGATAGAGCGCAATACCCGTGCCCTGCTGACGCTCAACATGCTACGCAACCTGGGTTTCCGCATCGCGCTCGACGATTTCGGCACGGGCTATTCGTCGCTGTCGATGGTCAAGAGCTTCAAGTTCGACCGCATGAAGCTGGACCGCAGCCTGGTGATGGACCTGGGGCAGGACCCGGCCTCGGTCGCGGTTCTGGAGGCTGCCGTCACCATGGCGCGCCATGTCGGGGCCGAAGTCGTCGCGGAAGGGATCAGCGATGCCCATCTGATCGGCGCGACCAAGAGCGCGGGCTGCACGCATCTGCAGGGCTACTTCTACAGCCGCCCGATCGAGGCAGACGATGTGTCCGGCTACTTCGAAAGCAGCGGCGAGCGGACGGCCGAATTGGCCTGAGGCAAAGCGAGACGTTCCCGGCGGCGCCGCTCGCTGTCGCTGACTGGGAGCGTCTGCGAAGACGCGTAGACGCGCGAGACGGAAGCTCCGCGCGCCTGATAGAAGGCGCGGCGGCGGTTTCTTGCCTGCCGAACGCAGCGACCGAAGTTCCGGACCGGTTCGGCTCGCCTGGGCGGCAAGACCGGGGGAGCCAACATGCACGGCCTGCCCCTGGCGCCGAGCGCTGCAGCATCACGCCCATAAGCCGCGCCGGCCGCGCCGCTTCCTCTTCGCCGGTGGCATGGACGTCCGAACCCGCCAATGGCTGCGTTCCGGGGCAAATATTGTGCCATTCACGAGCGCGCCGCAGTGGTAATGCCTTAATATATCGACCTAAAGTCCGGGATGACACTTTGCGTACGCAAAATCTGTGCGGAAATGGACGCATCTATAGGCGAACAATATTAATTAATCTGTGAGAACGTATTCCCGGAACGCCATGCTATAAATTCGAGGGTGAAAATCTTAGAGAGTCTTAGGGAGCCGGAAGGGCAGTCGGAAGCCCTGCTTCGGGAGCAATACCTGAGCCTGCGTCAGCAGATCCCGCTCATGTACTTGCTCATGACGATCAATGCCGCTTTTCTGGCGGCGGTCGCCAGTCGCGACGTTGCACCCATGCTCAGCATCGGCGTGCCGGCCGCGCTTATCCTCGTAACATCCTTGCGCGCCTTGGTCTGGGTCACGCGGCGGCGCAGCGATCCCTCGATTGAAACCATCCGCCGCCGGCTTCGCGGAACGAAGCTGGCCGCCGTGGTGCTGAGCATGCTGTTCGGCGCCTGGGGCCTGTTGCTCTTTGCCCAGGCCGATCCATTGCGCGGCAGTTCCATCGCGCTCTACGTCTTCGTCGGCGCGATCGGGTGTTGTTACTGCCTGCAGGCGCTGCCCTCGGCGGCCAGGCTGGTCTTGCTGTTCGGGGCGGCGCCGGTTACGCTGCGCCTGCTGCTTTCCGGGGACTGGTACCTGGTCGGCACCGGCCTGACTTTCCTGTTGGCCGCCGCGGTGATCTTGCGCACCCTGGCCACGAACCGCTCCGCCTTTTCCGAAGTGCTGCGCTCGCGATCCGAGATGAGCGACTTGTTGCACGCGCTTGAACAGAGCCAGGAACACTATCGCTATTCGGTGGATCTCAATCCGCAAATACCATGGACCAGCGATCCCGACGGCTCGATCTGCGACATCGGCATGCGCTGGACGGTGCTGACCGGGATGTCGATCGAGGATGGCATGGGCTCTGGCTGGATCCGCGCCGTTCACCCGGATGACCTGGAGCGCGTCCTCGACCAGTGGCGCGCGGTGCTCGAATCCGAGGACCATCCCATGGCGGATTTGCGCTATCGCCTGCGACGGGCCGACGGTCACTATTGCTGGGTTCGCGCGCGTTCCTATCCTCGCCACGATGCCGCCGGCCGGGTCGTGAAGTGGTACGGCAACCTGGAGGATATCGACGACCAAGTCGCCGCGGAAACTGCGCTGAGGGACAGCGAGGAACGCTACCGGCTGGCCTCGCGCGCAACCAACGACCTTATCTGGGACTGGTGCCATGGCACCGATCATATCGACTGGGCCGACAGTGCCGACAGCATATACGGCCATGTCGAAGCGGCGGAAGGGACCACGGTAGGCTGGTGGCGCCGCCATATTCACCCCGAAGACGTGGCGAGCGTGGATGCCATGACGGCGCAAGTCTATGGGGGCGAATGCGATAGCTGGAGCCACGAATTCCGCTTCCGCTCGGGTGACGGCTCCTATGTGCACTTGCTCTCGCGCGGTTACGTGCTGCGCGGCGAGGACGGGCGGCCGCGCCGTTCCATCGGGGCCTTGCAGGACGTGACCCAGTCCCGCCGCGCCGAAGGGGAACTGCGGCGTGCTGCCTATCACGACGTCCTGACCGATCTGCCCAATCGTGCCTATTTCGCGGTGCAGCTGGAAAAGACGCTGGACCGGGCGCGCGAACATGAAACGCGGGTCGGCGTGGTAGTTTTCGACGTCGACAATTTCAAGGCGATCAACGACAGCCTCGGCCACGGTGCAGGCGATGCCGTCCTGCGGGCCGTGGCCCAACGGCTGTCGGACGGATTGACCGAAGGCGCCTTCGCGGCTCGCCTCGGCGGGGACGAGTTTGCAATCATCCTGCCCGACCTCGACGAGGGCACGCCGGTCCTGATCAAGGACCTGCTGGAAGCGGTCGCGCGGCCCATGACGGTGGACGAGAGCGTCGTGGAAGTGGGCGTCAGCGCAGGCGCGGCCATATGGCCGAACGACGGCGCCAATGCCGAGGCGATCCTCAAGAGCGCGGACCTTGCGCTCTACACCGCCAAGGCCCGGAGCGGAGGCGATGTGGAGAGCTTCCATCCCGAGCTGCGCCATGCCGTGGAGACGCGCAATTCCATGCTGCGAGAGGCGCGCGACGCGCTGCGCGATGAGCGCATCATACCCTTCTACCAGCCCAAGGTCTGCCTGGGCAACGGCGCCATCGTCGGCTTCGAGGCGCTGCTGCGCTGGCATCACCGTGAGCGTGGCTTGCAACCTCCGGGAACCATCCTGGCCGCTTTCGAGGACAGCGCCCTTTCCACGCAGCTCACCGACCGCATGCTGGACCGGGTGCTGCGCGACATGGCGGACTGGCAGGAGCGAGGCTACGAAACCGGCCGCATCGCCATCAACGGATCGCCGGTGGATTTCCGGCGCGACGACTTTGCCGAACGCATCCTGTCCCGCTTCCACGCCCACGGCCTTCCGCCCACGCTGCTGGAACTGGAAGTGACCGAAAGCGTCTTCCTAGGCCGGATCGCCGATACCGTGGAGCGGGCGCTGCGGACGCTGGCGCAGGAGGGCGTAACGATCGCGCTCGACGATTTCGGCACCGGCTATGCCTCGCTCACGCATCTCCAGCAGTTTCCGGTGGACGTGCTCAAGATCGACCGTTCCTTCGTTTCGCGTCTCGACAGCACTAACAGCGCGGATTTCGCCATCGTCCATGGCATCATCGATATCGCGCAGCGCATGGACATTCGCACGGTGGCGGAAGGCGTGGAGAACGAGGCCCAGTTGGACCGTCTCTGCGAACTGGGCTGCGACATCGCACAAGGATTCCTCTTCGGCCGGGCGCTCGACAGCAGCCGGGTCGGTCCGTTCGTGCAGGGCTGGCCGCAGGCGCGCACGGCCTATTGCTTCCATCCGTCCGAAGCCTCCCGCGCGCGCGTCTCCGGCCAGAGATAGATTCGAAGCTGGACCACGCTTCGCTGCGAATGGCGAAAGCAAAGGATTGCAGGGAAAGCCGCCGGTTCTTCAGTTGAGAACGGCGTGCAACAAGCTGCGTATTTGCCGGACCTGCGGCAGTTCGGCGCGCCTCACTCACGAGTCGTCGAATGAGAGGATTGTGCACATTTGCACTCTTCGTCTAGGGGCCCGCTGCGGCTCGGTTGCGCCCCAATGCAGCCCGCCGCCCTCGAGGAAAGGACCGTCACGGCCCCCCGGGCGGTCCTTTTTTCGGCCCCCGTCTTTTCCCGGTTCCGGAGCGTTTCCCTATTGGGTGGAATCGCCCGATGACGCGGCAATCCAAAACCCTAGAGGGGTCGGACTGACGCAGCAGGATCGGATTCCGCTCCAGCGCCGATTTTCACGACATGCCCTTTACGGGGCGGCGCCTTACCGCCTAGCGTGGGTGAGTGACGGATTTGGAGCGCATCGGTTTGCCCCAGGCGCGGCGCATCGCGCTCGCCGCACAGGGTTTTGCAGCAAGGCATCCGGCGCAGCCCGGCCCGGCCCGGTTGCGGCGCGTGCTGGACGGCCTCCACTTGTTCCAGATCGACAGCGTGAACGTGCTCTCCCGCGCGCACTATCTTCCGGCTTTCTCGCGGATCGGCGCTTATGGCCGGGCGGACCTCGATCGCCTGGCCTGGGGTATCGGCGCGGGGGCGAAGGTCGGCACGGGACGTGTGCGCGGCCGAAAGCTGTTCGAATACTGGGCGCATGAGGCCTCGCTGCTGCCCTTCGAAACCCATCCGCTCCTGCGCTGGCGCATGGCACAGGCCGATCGCGCCGAGGCGGGCTGGACCCGGATGCGCGACTATGCGCGGGAGCGCCGGCCCGAGGCCATGGCCCTGCTCGACCGCATCCGCCTGGACGGACCGCTCGCCACTTCGGACTTCGAAGCGCACCGGGGACAGTCGGGCTGGTGGGAGTGGAGCGACACCAAGCGCGCGCTCGAATGGCTGTTCTGGGCGGGCCATATCACCACCGCCACGCGGCGCGGCAATTTCGAGCGGGTCTATGACCTGACCGAGCGTGTCATACCCGGCGAGGTGCTTTCGCTTCCCACGCCCGCCGATGCCGATGCGCACCGCGCGCTCATCGAGAAGGCGGCGGCGGCCCACGGCATTGCGACCGGCGCCGAATTGCGAGACTACTTCCGCCTGTCGCCGGACCAGGCGGCGCCCGCCATCCGCGCCTTGGCGGAGGACGGCATTCTGGTCCCCGTCGACATTCCGGGGTGGCGCCATGCCTGGCTGCACCGCGACGCCCGCCGTCCGCGCCGGATCGAGGCCCGCGCCCTGCTGGCGCCCTTCGATCCGCTGATATGGGCGCGCGACCGCACGGAGCGGCTTTTCGGGTTCCACTACCGGATCGAGATCTACGTTCCGGCCGAGAAGCGTCGGCATGGCTACTATGTCCTGCCGTTCCTGCTGGGCGACAGCCTGGTCGCGCGTGTCGATCTCAAGGCCGACCGGCAGGCCAGCCGGCTGATCGTGCAGTCCACCCATTTCGAGCCCGACGCTCCCGGCCATTCAGGGGAGGCGCTGGCGGAGGAACTGGAGCGCATGGCGGGTTGGCTCGGCCTGGCGTCTGTCCAGCGCCCGTGATGCCGGAAGCCGCGGTACCCCCGGCATGAGGCCACGCATTAGGCAGACAGGGGGTGGAAATGGGAATAGGCTGGCCGCCGGCGCCGGGCGATTCCATCCGGCTGGGCGAGGAACGATCTTGAGCAATCCCCTCCTGCGGAAGCTGGAAAGCTTCGTGAAACTTCACGACGGCGACGTGGACCTGCTCAATCGCCTCGTGGCCCGGACGCGGGAGTATCGCACGGGCACCGATCTCATCCGCGAGGGCGACCGGCCGGACGACGTGTTCCTGCTCGTGGAAGGCTGGGCCTATCGCTACAAGATCCTGCCTGACGGCAGCCGCCAGATCATCGCCTACCTCATCCCCGGGGACCTCTGCGACATACACATCTTCATCCTCAAGGAAATGGATCATGCCATCGGCCTGCTCAGCGATGCGCGGGTGGCCTCCGTTTCGCGGGCCGAGATGCAGCAGATCCTGGACGAGCACCCGGCCATCGCGCAGGCACTGTTCTGGTCGACCCTGGTGGACGAGGCGGTGCTGCGCGAATGGCTGGTGAACATGGGGCAGCGCGATGCGTATAGCCGCATCGCCCATTTGTTCTGCGAGATGTGGCTGAGGATGCAGCAGGTGGACCTGGCTTCCGGCAACGAGTTCTTCCTGCCGCTGACCCAGGAGCAGCTGGGCGATACGATCGGGCTGACCAAGGTTCACGTCAACCGGGTGATCCAGCGCATGCGCGGCGAAGGGCTGATCTCCCTGACCGACCGCACGCTGACCATCCATGATGCGCAAAGACTCAGGGAAATCGCCGAGTTCGATCCCAACTATCTCCACATCTACCGGCGGAACTGATCGGCCGGGCACGAAACGCGTCTTCGCGTCGTTCTTTCCATGAGGCGGAAAGTCGACGGCAATGCGCTACTTTTTCAGAGTGACGAACGGTGTCCGCGAACTGGACCTGGCCGGGACGGAGCTTCTCGACGAGGCCATGGCGCGCCGGGAGGCCGTGCGTTTCGCCGGGGAACTGCTGAAGGACGATCCGGCCCTGCTGGACCATGGCCAGTTGCTGGTGTCCGTCCATAACGAGGACCGTTCGGTGGAATTCGTCATCACCGTTCGCCTAGAGGTGAAGGCGATCTGATGCTTCCCCGCGGCGGCAGTGCGGGCATCGTTTATATCATGGATTATAGACGGCCGGCGCGCAGTCGCTACCCCCGGTGGGGGGAGTTGGGGGGCGATCATGCCGAGTGGGACTGTGGTCTTTTTCAGCGCGGCCAAGGGGTATGGCTTCATTTCGCCCGATGCGGGCGGGCAAGATTGCTTCGTCCACCTTACCGCCGTCCAGGCCTCGCAATTGCCTGAACTGACCAAGGGTCAGCGGCTGCGGTTCGAGGTTCAGGTGGCGCGCAACGGCAAGCAGTCTGCCGTCAACCTGGCCCCGATCACAGAGTGACGGCCTCGCGGCGGCGCCGGAGATTCCGGGTGAATTCGCGCAGGATTTCGGCGCTCCCGGTCGGTTTCTCGCAGCGGGGAATGTCGATGAAGCGGTCCGGGATCTCGCGCGCGTCGCATCCGGTCGAAAACAGGAAAGGCACGGCATCGTGCTGCAGCGTGTCGGCAAGGGGAAACACGGAATCGCCGCGCAAGTTGATGTCCAGGATCGCACCGTCGATGCGGCCGGCGGCCCGCCGCAGCTGCTCGCCCTCGGCCAGGGATGAGGCCGGTCCGATCACCGCGGCGCCTTCGTCCTCCAGGGCGGAGGCCAGTTCGATGGCAATGAGATATTCATCTTCCACGACAAGGACATGGATGTCGGCAAGTTCGGCGGACATGGGCTCTCCAATCGGTCACTTCGAAGCGCGCCGGTGATTTCGCCGATAGCTTCGAATGCACGGCATGCATTGGCAACCGATGGACGCTACTCCTGAAAATCCCCCAATGCTTTGATCTAGGTTATTGACCTGCAAAGTCCTCCTGGCGCGATCAGGGGATCGCGCTCGGCGGGGAGCCGATAAGATTCTGCAGAGTGGTGGGCGCGTCGCTCGGGATTAACGCATGTGAATGTGGCGCCGTTGGGGACCGCGCAAGGAAGGGCATAACCTTCTCTCGGGGAACGGAAATTCATTGACGTTGCACCTTTCCGCTTTTGTCAGGCTCGCCAGTGCTGACCGCGAAATCCTGACCCAAGCGCTGCAACGGCGTGTCCGCATCCTCGAACCCCGCCAGGATATCATCCGCGAAGGCGAGCGGCCGCGTTTCGTCAATGTCATTCTCGAAGGCTGGGCGCAGCGCTACAAGCAGCTTGCGGACGGGCGCCGGCAGATACTTTCGTTCTTCATTGCCGGCGACTTGTGCGATGCCAATGTCTTCATCCTCAAGCAGATGGACCATTCGCTTTCGACGGTGACGCGGGTGAAGCTGGCGGAAATCTCGCAGAACGAGTTTCAGGAAATCATGGAGCGATCGCCTCGCATCGCCCAGGCACTGTGGTGGAACGAGCTGGTCACCGTGGCGATCCAGCGCGAGTGGACCACCAATATCGGGCAGCGCACGGCCTACGAACGCATCGCGCATCTGTTCTGCGAGATGTTCGTGCGCCTGCGCACCACGGGCCGCACCGATGACGACGAATGCGAATTCCCGCTGACCCAGTCAGAGATCGCCGAAGCCACGGGCCTTACCCAGGTCCACGTCAATCGCACGATCCAGGAGATGCGCCGGGACCAGCTGATAGAGCTGCGGAACAAGCGGCTGAAAGTCTTCGATCTCGATCGGCTGATGTCGGTGGCGCTGTTCAACCCGAACTACCTGCACCTCGATCATGAGGGCATTACCTGAGGGGCATAGGGCCTGAAACCGGCGCGGCGGAACCGTCGGCGAGCGGGTGTCAGCCCTCCAGGTCGCGCCGGTAGAACCGGGTGTCCACGGCCATGCGCGGGAAGGCCCCTGGCAAGGTTTCGGGCGGGCAGGGCGAAAACCCGTGCTTTTCGTAGAAGCGGTGAGCGGCCACGAACTTGTCCGTCGTGCCCAGATAGACGCGCCGGATGCCGCGCGCGCCAGCAAGCTCCAGCAGCGCTTCCAGCAGCCGCGCGGCCAGGCCGGTGCCGGAAGCGGCGCCGCGATGGGCGGCGGCCACGAACATCTTGCGAAGCGCGCCCTCATCGCTGCCGATGTCCTTCATCCCGATCGTGCCGACGATGCGGCCCCGGTCCTCGGCGACCACAAACGCGCCCTTGCCGCTCTGATAGAAGGCGGGGATCGCGTCGAGGTCAGGCTGGTCTTCGGCCGTGATGGCAATGCCGAATTCTTCGCGCTGGATCGGCAGGATCACGTCGATCACCCCTTGCCGGTCGGCGGGAACGAAGGGGCGGATCAGGATGCCGTCCGGCGTGTTCAACGGTCAATCCGGGGCACGGCGTCCGACTGGCGGCGGCGCAGTTCGAAGGGAAGGTGAAGATGCTGTGGCAGCGCGTCCAGTTCGTCCTGCCCCTCGGGCCAGAGCCGGGCGCAGAGCATCTCCATCGCCTTCTGGCTCATTTCCTTGATTGGCTGGCGGATCGTGGTCAGCCGCGGCCAGATCGCGTCGGCCAAGGGCGTATCGTCGAAGCCGCAGATCGAGAGTTCGCCCGGCACGCTGATCTTGTGCTGGTGCGCGATGGTGACGGCGGCGGCGGCCATGTCGTCGTTGCAGGCGAAGATCGCGGTGGGCGGCTCTGCGCGCGCCAGCAGCTGTTCCGCCGCGATCAGGCCGGAGCGGTAGGAGAAGTCTCCGGCGACGATCAGCTCCTCGTCCACCGGGATCTCATGGTCGCGCAGAGCATCCATGTAGCCGTGGCGGCGCCGGGTGCTGCTGCGGTGACGATTGGTGCCTTCCACGAAGGCGATCCGGCGGTGGCCCAGTTCGATGAGGTGGCGGGTCATCTCGTAGGCGGCGCCCCGGTCGTCCGTGGAGACCGAGGCGATGGCTTCGGCCTCCTGGTCCGGCGCCACGGCGACCACCGCGATGCGCGCGGCGGCAAGCCCGGCGAGCAGCTCGTGCCGGTCGCAGAGCGGCGGGGGTAGGATCACCCCGGCAACATGCGCCTCGACGATCTGGGCCACCAGTTCCTCCATCGAGGCGCGCTCGGGGCACTGTTCGACGGTGAGGTGGACGTTGCGGGCCGGTGCCTCGTTAAGCGCGCCGAGCAGCAGTTCGCCCAGATAGGCCGAAGTCGTGGCGCCGCCGTGCAGCAGCGCAATCCGCCGCACGGTGCGGCCCGCGAGCATTCGGGCCGAAGTGTTCGGCACATAGCCAAGTTCGGCCACGGCCCGCGCAACGGCCTCACGCGTTTCGGCGCTGACGCGCGGCTTCCCGTTCAGCGCGCGCGAGGCGGTCATGGCCGAAACCCCCGCGCGTTCCGCTACGTCGTGAAGGGTGGGAGGCTTGGGCCTGCTGGCGTCATGTCTGGACATTGGACTATGCCTTTAGCGCAAGTGTCCCGCAGGTAAACGAAGAAGGCGGGCGCTACGACGAAAGACGCATATCCGTTTGCGCAACGTCGCCCGGATCAGCGCACTTCCAGCCCTAGCTGCGACAGCAGTTCCGCCGCCTGCACGCGGGAGATCACCGCGCCGCGAAACAGGCGGGCATCCCGCAGTTCGATGCCGCCCAGGTCCGCGCCGCGCAAGTCCGCCTGCTCGAACCGGCAGCCGTCGAGACTGGCGTTGCGCAGCGAACAGTCCTCCAGCACGGCCAGGCGGAAGTCGCATTTGCGCAAGTCCGCTTCGGAAAAGTCGATGCGCTGGAGGCGGGCCTTGCGGAACGACATGCCGGGCAGCTTGGCGAAAGACAGCAGGACTTCGGCGAATGTCGCGCCCAGCAGGCCGGCATCGGTCAGGTCGGCCCCGGTCAGCTTGGTGCCTTCCAGCCGCGTGGAAGTCATGCGGGCGCGGCGAAACAGGCCATTGCTGAAATCGCATCCGGTGATCACCGCATCGGCGAGATCGGCCTGCACGAAGGATGCCTCCGAGCCCCGGCAGTTCCGGAAACGCGCGCCGGTCAGGGTGGCGCTGTCGAAACGCACGCGCTTCATCGAGCAGCGCTCGAATGTGATATCGGTCAGGTCGATGCCGGAGAAATCGCCGTCGTCGAGCGTGCATTCGGTCAGGGTCCGAGGGCCTTCGCTGCAGGGCTCCAGCAAAGTCTCGCGCGTGACGGTGGCCTGGTTCATGCGGGCCTTATGGCGCAGCACGCGATATTGGCAAGCGCGCGGGGGACGCGAGGGAGGGCCTCGCCCCGCCTCGCCCCTTGCCTAGCCTGCCCGGGGCTGGCTGCGGTCGCGTTCGAGCGTGCGGTGGTGATGGCGGACCTTGAGCATGTCGTGCCGGGTGAGAATGCCCACGACCTTGCGGGTGGCCGGATCGACGATCGGCACTCGGCCCGAACCCGATTCTACCATGAGATCGGCTATCCGTGCCAGCGGGTCCGTCGGCGCTCCGCTGGGCTGCGAGGCGTCGGACAGGGCTTCTCCCAGCGAGGCGGAGGAAGGGGCTCCGTCCACCCGCCAGCGCAGGATGTCCGAGCGCGAGAGTAGGCCGGAAAGCCGCTCCTGCCCGTCGACCACGGGATAGCTGCGATGCCGCGCGTCGCCGTCGAAGAAGGCCATGGCCTCGGCCACGGTCATCGCCTCGGGCAGGGTCTCGGGCGCGGGGGTCATGACCTGTTCGGCCTGGAGGAAGTCGAGCGGGTCCACGGTATATTCCTGAAGGATGTGGCGGCCGCGCCGGGCGATCTTCTCGGTCAGGATCGAGCGGCGCATCACCAGCACGCTGACCGCATAGGCGCCGGCCGAGGCGGCCAGGGTCAGCGGCAACATCGCGAAATCGCCGGTCAGTTCGGCAGCGAAGAGCGACGCCATCAACGGCGCGCGCATTGCGCCGCTGAGGATGCCCGCCATGCCTGCCAGGGCCCAGAGCGCGCTGCCGCCGGGCAGATAGTGGCCGATCAGGAAGCCGGAGGCGCCGCCCAGCAGGAGCAGGGGGGCCAGCACGCCGCCCGAGGTTCCCGAGCCGAGCGCCACCAGCCAGACGGTCGCCTTCACCAGCAGCAGCACCACGGCCACGCGGATGGCCAGCGATCCGTCCAGCAGGCCGCGAATGCTCTCGTATCCCGCGCCCAGGACATGGGCATCGATCAGGCCGCCCAGTCCTACGACGAGGCCGCCCAGCGCCGGCCACCACATCCAGTGCAGCGGCAGATGTTCGAACACATCCTCCACCTTGTAGAGTAGCGACGAGAGCAGCGCGGCCATCGCTCCCGTCATGGCGCCCATGACGAGAGCGATGGCCAGCAGCAGCGAGTTCAGATTTACGGCGTGGTGCACCGGGAACAGCGGTCCGGCGTCGATCAGCAGCGGCCGCCAGAGGAAGGACACCAGCACGGCCAGGACCACCGGCACGAAACTGCGCGGCTTCCATTCGAACAGCAGGACCTCGATCGCGAGCAGGATCGCGGCCATGGGCGTGCCGAAGATCGCGGTCATGCCGGCGGCCGCGCCGGCCACCAGCAGCGTCTTGCGCTCGGCCGCGCTGAGATTGAACGATTGCGCAAAAAGCGACCCGATCGCGCCGCCGGTCATGATGATCGGGCCTTCCGCCCCGAACGGTCCGCCGCTGCCGATCGAGATGGCGGAGGACAGCGGCTTGAGCAGGGCGACTTTCAGCGAGAGGCGGCTTTCGCCGAACAGGATCGCTTCGATCGCTTCGGGAATGCCGTGGCCGCGGATCTTGTCCGAGCCGAATCGCGCCATGAGCCCCACGATCAGGCTGCCGACCACCGGGATCGCCACCAGCCAGGGGCCCAGCGCATTGTCCGTGATCGCGGCCGGCGCCGCAGAGAAGCGGCCGAACCAGAACAAATTGATGGCTATGGCGATCGACTTGAGCAGCACCCAGGCCCCCAGCGCGCCGCCGCTTCCCACGACCAGGGCGGCCATGGCCAGCATGAGCATGCGGCGGTCTGCGCTGTGATCGGCGAGTGGACGATGGGGCGTCTGGAGAATCGATGAAGACATGGTGTGGCGCACTTATATCGTAGTACGATATTTATCAAGATTGACAGGAGGGCCCCATGGCGCGGACTTGAAGGATGCCTTCACCTCGCGATCCTGCCGCTTCCGAACCTGCCAAGCTGACCGTCGCCGACTATGCGGCGCTGGCGGCCTTCCGCTTCTCTCTTCGCGAGTTCCAGGCCTTCAGCGAAACGCGCGCGGCGGAGTGCGGCCTGACGCCGCAGCAGCACCAGGCTTTGCTGGTCATCCGCGCCGCGGCGCCGGGTACGGCGACGGTGGGACATGTGGCGGAGCGCCTGATCCTGAAGCCCCACAGCGCGACGGGGCTGGTCGACCGCCTGGTCACGCTCGATCTCGTCGTGCGGCGACCTTCGCCCAGCGACAAGCGGCAGGCCCTGCTGGAACTGACACCGCTGGCGCATGGCAAGCTGGAGACCCTCAGCGCGACCCATCGCGAGGAAATCCGCCGCCTGCGGCCACTGCTGGTGGACTTGCTGGAGAAGCTGGAGGGCTAAGGCTCCCTCGGCACCGATCTGTTCAGCACGGTGCCGTGCCGGCGGGGCTGTCGCTTGCCGACGTATGGGTAGGGCAAGTCTCGCCATCAAGTTCGGTGGCTTCGCGAACCACTGTCAGCCGTTCGCCGTCATCGCGCATTTCGTAGAGCTTGCCCCGCGCATTGTGGAACGGGCGATGGACGATCATCATCGATCGCCCGTCGAAGGCCCGGAACAGCATGCCGTGGCCGCTGTCTCGCTCGACCAGCGTGCCGAGCTGTTCCCATGGCCCTTCGATCAGGCCGGTCCGCGAACGGGCAAGCCCTTCCACATAGCCCTTTTCACCGTAGCTGGACCAGAGCATGAGCAGCCGCCCTGTCCGCGTGCGGTAAAGCTGCGGACCATCGGTGACGAACACGGTATCGCCCGCAGGCTGCTTCTGTCCCCGCACCCAGGGCCCCTCGCTGGCATGGAAGAGCCTCTTGGCCGGGCCAGCCGGGGCCAGATCGTCGGAGAGCGGCATGGCTTCCATCGTGCCGTCGCCCATCTGCAGCCATTCGTGCGCATAGACCAGCCAGGGCCGGCCCTTCGCATCGACATGCAGCGTTCCGTCAAGGGTCATCTCGGAAGCCGGAACGATGGGTTCTCCCTTGCGGACAAGACGATAGGGATCCTCTGGACGGTCGGCCACGGCCAGCACCGTTCCGCGGCGATAGGTCGGACGCGGCGCTTTCGGCTTGGCGGCCCCGGGCAGGGGGAGCGCTTCGTTGTGAAGCGTGGTGAACAGGTACCACCGCCCTTTCCAGCGGTGAACTTCGGGTGCCCAGGCGCCGCCATCCGCCCAGATATCTTTCGGAACGGAGAAGACGATGCGCGGCCGGGTCCAGTGCTTCAGGTCGCGGCTGGTGTAGACCATGATGCCGAGCCGCCCGTCGCCTGTCATCGCGGCGTCGTTGCTGGTGAAGAGGTAGTACGTCCTGCTTTTCGCGTCCGCGACGATCCAGGGATCGTGCAGCGGCATGTCCGGCAAGCTCAACGGTGCCTGGGCCGGGGATTGCGGCGCGGCCGTGCGGGATTTGGCGGACGTGTTCGAGACCACCCCGACGTCCGAAATCAGCGCCAGCGCCAGACCCGCAAGGAACAGGGGGAAGCGTGTCCTGCGATCAGCCTGCGGCAAAACCTTCTCCTGTCCCGGTCGAGCGTGCTTTCACGCCGAATGAAGACTAGCTTTCCGGTGCTGAAAATGAAGTGCAATTCCTCTAAATGGGACTTTTTCTGAACCGGCACTTCGCCGGACAGGCTCTGCGCAGTTGCGGTCACGCGAATGTCATCGAGCCGCTTTAGTCGTTCGCGCGTGAACCCTGGCATTTCCTCGCGCGTATGGCGCAAGTCCGGAATCGCCGGTCCGCGCCGAGGCCTGGGTCTTGCCGGGCTGGCCGTGTTTTCGCTGCCCGTGCTGCTGTTCCAGGCCGTCGAACTGGCCTGGCGTGCCTATCTGCCGGCTTTCCTGACGCAATGGGTGGGCGTGACTCTGGCCGCCGCGGGCGCCCTGATGTTGGGGGTCCGCATCATGGACGCCTTTGCCGACATCGTACTGGGATGGCTCAGCGACCATGTGAAGACCCGATTCGGGCGCCGAGCACCATGGATGGCGGCCGGCGCACTGCTCGTTCCCGTCGGCGCGATTCTGCTGTTTTTCGCACCATCGGGCGCCGGGATTGTCCGCGTGGTAGGCGCGAGCCTGCTGCTCCACATGGGCTATTCATTCATCGTCACCCCGCATGGCGGCTGGGGCCTCGAACTGTCGGACGACGAGGCCGAGCGCACCCGCATCATGGGGGCGAAAGTCTGGTTCGGCGTGCTGGGATCGATCGGCATGCTGGCAGTCATAGGCCTGCTGGAGCGGCAATTCGGCTTCGGCATTCGTTCGCTGGCGGCCACCCTGGGGCTTGTCATCGCCGTCGCCGCGCCGATCACGGTGCTGACCGTCCTGGCGGTTTTCCGGGAGCCGGCGGCCGTGCCTGGGGCGCCCGGCGCCGTCATGTCCCGCGCGTCGCTGCAGCGCCTGCTTGCCGGAATGACGCGCGACCCGGCCTTGCGGCGGATTCTACTCCTCTACCTGCTATGCGGCATTGCCGATGCCTCCACCGCCAGTACGTTCCTGTTCCTGGCCGAACCCGTGCTGGGGCTGGAGGGGCAGGGCGCCATGCTCCTGCTGATCCAGCCGGTCATGGCGCTGTTCACCCTGCCGTTCTGGGCGACGATGGCCGACCGGCTCGGACGGTGCCGCGTGCTGACGATCGGCTTCGCCTGGCAGGCCCTGACGATGCCGTTGGCGCTGCTGGTGCCGGCCGGAAGCGCAACCCTCTTCGGTCTGTTCCTGGTACTGCGCGGGCTGGCCTGGGGCATCGACTATATGTTGCTGCGCGCCATGGTGGCCGATGTCGCCGAGAAGGGCGCGGGTAGCGGCGCGCGCATGTCGGGAAGTTACTATGCCCTGTCCAGTGTCACGCTGAAGTTGGCGCTCGGCCTTGGTGCGGGGCTCGTCCTCTGGTTGATCGGGGCTTCGGGTTTCCATGCGGGAGATCCTGCCGGAGCGGCGGCCAGCCTCGCGATTCGCATGGCCTACGTCCTGCCCTCGGTTCTTTCGGGCCTGTGCGGATTGCTGGTCCTGAACCGTTCAAGTGGACGTCCATCCGCGCCGACCGGACTGGGAACCTCGGCCTTGTCCTGAAGCTCGCTCCGGAACGCAACAGCGGGTGCATGATTTGCAATTGTGGCCGCGCCGTCCCGAGGCCAAAGAGAGCCTGCCTTTCAGGCATCCTCTCCCAAAGACTTTCCAAGCCGGCCCTTGTGGCCGGCTTTCTTTTTGCCTCCTGCGCAGCGCCCGTTCGCAAAGCATCCCTTTGAGGATGGCCCGGACCCACCGGTGTGGCGAAAGCATCTTGATCAGCGCAAATTCTGCAACGCCTGAAAGCCCGGCATAGTCCCGGTTCTTCGAAAGTCGCTCACCCTCTAGTCCTTAATCGGCGGCAGGTCCCCCGAGCTTTGATCCGTTCCGGAATCGAAACGGCTGTTCGAGCAAGCGAAGGGAAATTAACGAGAAGGAGATCGAGTTCATATCGCCATCCTTACTCCGCACGACCCTCTTCCGCATCTGCCTACCCAGTTCGACCGACGGCCTTCGTACGTTTTTCAAAGACGGCCGACAGGCCGCTGCGCGGACTGCCAACTTGCCGAGTTTTAGAAATCCGAGGAGAAATCTCCAGTCGGCAGCTTCGCAGATCCCTCCCCACGATGGTAGAGCCAGAGTATTGCGGTTGCTGCACCCGTAACAGGCTCCTCGACCCATTTGGCGGGCGAATACGCCGGGTTCTTCCATCCCTACGATCACGGTCATAGTACGAGAAGCTCCGTTAACAGCCTGCCAAAGTAGCACCGGCGGAATGGCCGGCCGAGTTCGAATCGGCTCAAGATGTTAAAGCGGACCGAACGGGCGCCGGACCAAATCCTCACGGCGCTAACGGCAAAGGGGCGCAAGACCGTTAAGCCTTGCGCCACCTCCTGCATTCTCCCGAAGGAGAACTCGTGTTCCGGGATGTCTGTTCCGTCAGGCGCCCTGCGGGGTGGCGCTGCCGGAGAAGCGGCGGCCAGCCTTGGGGATCGAAGAGCCGGTCAGCGGTCGCGGTGCACCGGGGCCGCGCGGTTCGCTCGGACGATCGAGCTTGCCGGTTTCCAGCAGCTGGTTGATCTCGTCGCCCGAGAGCGTCTCATATTCCAGCAGGGCTTGGGCCAGGGATTCCAGCTGCTCGCTATACTCGTTGAGCAGCTGCGTGGCGCGGGCATGCGCATTGTCGACCAGGCCGCGGATTTCGCTGTCGATCAGCTTGTTGGTATCCACCGAACTCATGGTACGCTGAGTGCCGCCCATACCAAGGTAGCCTTCCTGGCTTTCCTCGTACTGGATCGGCCCCAGCTTATCCGACATGCCCCACTTGGTGACCATGTTGCGGGCCAGGCTGGTGGCATACTGGATGTCAGACGAGGCACCTGACGAAACCTTGTCGTAGCCGAAGATGATCTCTTCCGCCACGCGGCCGCCCATGGCAACCGAGAGGTTCGCCAGCATCTTGTCGCGATGATACGAGTAGCTGTCACGCTCTGGCAGGCGCATGACCATGCCCAGCGCGCGGCCGCGCGGGATGATTGTAGCCTTGTGGATCGGGTCGGATGCCGGTTCATGCAGCGAAACGAGCGCGTGGCCGGCCTCGTGATAAGCGGTCATCTTCTTCTCGTCGTCGGTCATGACCATCGAGCGGCGTTCCGCGCCCATCATGACCTTGTCCTTGGCGTCCTCGAACTCCTGCATGGCGACCAGGCGCTTGTTGCGGCGCGCCGCGAGCAGGGCGGCTTCGTTGACGAGGTTGGCCAGATCGGCGCCCGAGAAGCCCGGCGTACCGCGCGCGATCACGCGCGGGTTGACGTCGGGCGCCAGCGGCACCTTCTTCATGTGCACGGCCAGGATCTTCTCGCGGCCTTCGATATCCGGCACCGGCACCACGACCTGACGGTCGAAGCGGCCCGGGCGCAGCAGCGCGGGATCCAGCACGTCAGGGCGGTTGGTCGCCGCGATGATGATGATACCCTCGTTGGCCTCGAAGCCGTCCATTTCGACCAGAAGCTGGTTCAGCGTCTGCTCACGTTCGTCGTTCGAGTTGCCGAGGCCATGACCGCGATGGCGGCCGACCGCGTCGATTTCGTCGATGAAGACAATGCAGGGCGCGTTCTTCTTGGCCTGTTCGAACATGTCGCGCACGCGGCTGGCGCCGACGCCCACGAACATCTCGACGAAGTCCGAGCCGGAGATCGTGAAGAACGGCACGCCCGCCTCACCGGCGATGGCACGGGCGAGCAGGGTCTTGCCGGTACCCGGCGAACCGACCAGCAGCGCGCCCTTCGGGATCTGACCGCCCAGCTTCGAGAAGCGGGTGGGATCGCGCAGGAACTCGACGATTTCCTCCAGTTCCTCCCGCGCTTCGTCGATGCCGGCGACATCGTCGAAAGTCACGCGGCCCGAACGCTCGGTCAGCATTTTGGCCTTGGACTTGCCGAAGCCCATCGCGCCCGAACCGCCGCCCTTCTGGACCTGGCGCAGCGCGAAGAACGCAATGCCGACGATCAACAGGAAGGGAAGGGTCTGCGCGAGGATGTAGACGAGCAGGCTGCCTTCCTCGGGCGTCTTGCCGGCATATTGCACGCCGCCCTGCTGAAGCAGCGGAGTGAGCGTGGTGTCTCCGGGGACGGGGACGGTGCGGAACGTATCGCCGTTCTTCATCTTCCCATCGATGCTGTCCTCTCCCACTTCCACGCTCTGGACGCTGCCTTCGGCAACTTTCGCGCGGAAATCGGAATAGGCGATCATGGGCCCGCTCTCGCTGCGGGTGTTGAACATGGATACCACCATGAGAAGCGCGAGAAAGATGCCGCCCCATACGAGCAGGCTCTTAACCCAGGGATTGCCGCTAGGCTGATCGTCGTTCATCTTGGGAGAAACCGTCCTTTCGCCCGCCAATGTAGGGTCGGGCGGCTGAATCGCAAGTTAGCAGAGCGGGTCAGTGTAATCGTTTCGGCTCAGAGATGCGACATTGCTGATCATTCCGCTTCGGCAAAACGGCTTGGCGGCAGGTGAAGGGTCATTTTTGCCCCGCTGCGACCCGAATCGCAGGGCAGATTTTCCAACGTGAGCCGGGCTTCCAGCTGGCGACTCAGGACACGGGAAATCCGCAGCCCGATCGATTCGGCTTGGTCGGGCTGGAAATCCGGCGCCAGGCCCGCGCCGTCGTCTTCCACGCTGAGGGCGATGCCTTCGTTCTGGCGGCGCACGTCGATGCGAATGAGGCCGCTGTCGCGCGCAGCCAGGCCGTGTTCCAGCGCATTGGCCATGGCTTCGGAGAGAATCAGGGCCACGGGCACGGCGGCATCGGGCCGCAGTACGATGCCGGGCTCCACGGCGACCTTGCAGGAAATGTCTTCCCGGCCGCTCGAATCCATGACTTGTCCCGAGAGATCGTGGACGAAGCGGTCGAGGGGCACGAGTTCGCCGTCCGGACGATAGAGCTGGCGCTGGATGCGGCCGATCACCTGCAGCCGGCCGGCGGCATTGGCGATGGCGCGGCGGGCGGTCGGTTCCTCCAGCCCGCGCAATTGCAGCGACAGGACGGCGCCGATCATCTGCAGGTTGTTGCCCACCCGGTGCTGAAGCTCCTGGAACAGTAGCTCGGTGCGTTCCGCCAGCACGCCGCGCTCTTCGGCCAGCAGGCGGACTTCCTCCCGCGCGAGGTGAAGGCGCGCGTTGAACCGTTGCATCAGATGCACGAGGGCAATGTCCACCGCTACCACGCCGGTGTAGAAGGCCAGCGAAACCAGCGACTTGTAATCTAGCGCCAGCCCGAAACGGGGCGGGATGAACAAGTACCAGGCAAAGAACCCGCAGATCACCGCAGCCATGATCCCCGGCCGGGGGCCGAACAGGAACGAGGAAAGGATCACGGCGGGAAAGAACGTGAGATAAGGATAGCCCGGCGGAAAGGCGGCATCCAGTTCCCACCGCAGCCAGGCCGCCAGGATGCAGAGCGCCGCCGTGGTGCCGTAGCGCATCAGTGGCCGCTCTGGGATCAGGGGCAGCCGTTCGATGAACGGGGTAGAGAACAGCACTGGTCGGTTCATGTCGGGCAAGTCTCTCGCTTCGCCGGGAGCAGCGAGTGTCCGTCCGGGCTGCGCGGGGATGTGTGCGTGCTATATCCTCCCGGCGCAAGCGGAAGGCGATTTCCATCAAGCCAATGACGCGTGGTGGGCGCGCTGGTTCCCTGTGGCTCGGGCATTCGGCGCGGCTCGTGCCGATTTCGCTCCGGCGTGCAGCGCTCTTGCTCTCGCGGGCGGTTTGTCGGAGGTAAGGCGCCGGAGGGCCGGGCACTGGCGTGGCAACGGCCCGGACAAGATGGGGAGCCCCTGCGGGCATGAAGACAGCCGACCGCATTCATCCGGTCTATGCGGAAATGGAGCGCACGGTGTTCGACCGCATGTCGGCGCTCGCGCGCGAACATGGGGCGATCAACCTGGGGCAGGGATTTCCGGACGGGGCGCCGCCGCCCGCCCTGCTGGAGGCGGCAAGCCGCGCCCTGTTCGAACGGTCGAACCAGTATCCGCCCGGCGCGGGCCTGATCGAACTGCGAGAGGCGATCTGCGGCTATTACGGGCGGCGGCAGGGCCTGCCGGTTACCGCGGAGCAAGTCACCGTAACTTCGGGCGCGACGGAGGCGCTGGCTGCGGCCATCTTCGCCTTCGTGCAGCCGGGGGACGAGGTGATCCTGTTCCAGCCCGCTTATGACGCTTATGCGCCGCTGGTGCGCCGGGCGGGCGGCGTTCCAGTCTCGATCCCGCTGTTGCCGCAGGAATTCCGCTACCCTGCCGAGGCGCTGGAGGCAGCGATTACGCCGCGGACGCGGGTGCTGATGTTCAACGACCCGCTCAACCCGGCGGGCACGGTCGCCAGCCACGAGGAACTCGCCGCGATCGCGCGGGCCTGCACCGCGCACGATCTCATCGCGATTAGCGACGAGGTCTGGGAAGATGTGCGTTTCGACGGGGTTGCGCACCGCTCGCTCATGGCGTTCCCCGGCATGGCCGACCGGACGGTTAAGATCGGCTCGGCAGGCAAGATCTTCGGGCTGACGGGCTGGAAGATCGGCTGGATGATCGCCGCCGATGCGCTGGGCACGGCGATTTCGCGCGCGCACCAGTTCCTGACTTATGCCACGGCGGTGCCGCTGCAATGGGCCGTGGCTGAAGGGCTCTCGCTGCCGGATGCGGTGCTGGCGGGTCAACGGGCGCAATGGGCGGAATCCCGCGAGCAGCTGAAGGCGGGGCTGGCGCAGGCGGGCTTCGTCGTTCTGCCGAACGCGGCGACCTGGTTCCTCAATGTCGACTTGTCCGCTTCGGGCATCGGCCTTGCGGACCGGATTTTCAGCGAGCGGGCGGTGGTGGAGGCCGGGGTGGCGACCGTGCCGGTTTCCGCGCTCTACCAGGGCGCGCAGGCACCGGGCCATTTGGTCCGCTTCTGCTTCACCAAGCCGGCGGAAGTGCTGGACGAGGCCGTGCAGCGCCTTGCACGGTTTCGGCATGCGTTGGCCGGATGAGACGCGCGCGCGATCGTTGAGAAATTCCCATGCGGGCATTTCTTGAGACGGCACCGGCCCGCACCCCGAATTCGCGGGTCGCGAATTCTCAGGCGTTCAGGCCGCCGTTCACGCTGATGACTTGCCCGGTGATCTTCGCGGCCCCGTCGGAACAGAGGAACAGGGCCAGCGGCGCGATGTCGTCCGCGGTCGGCAGCCCCAGGCCGGCGCGGCGGGCGGCGCGGGCCATCCGCTCCGATCCCATGCGGATGGCGCTTTCGCTGCCCTCGACGAAGCTGGTGGACAGGGCGTGGGCGCGGATGCCGTCACGCGCGGCTTCGACCGCGAAATTGCGCACGAAGCCGATGGTCCCGGCCCGGGCCGCGCCGATCAGGCTCTGGCGCGCCGCCGCGTAGATACCCGCGTCGGAGACGAGGGCGATGAACGTGCCGCCCTGCGTCCCCAGAAAACCGTAGCTGGCGAGCGCGAGCCGCTCGACCCAGCCGACGGAGACATTGAGGAAATCGCCGAAGGTCTCGGGCGCGGTCTCGGGCAGCAGTCCGGTTATGCCGAGCGGCCCGGTGGAGACGCAATCGATCACCGCGTCGATCCGGCCATATTGCTCGCCCACTTCGGCGATCAGGGTTTCCGCCGCGTCCTCTTCCCATACATCGGCAATGAAGCCGTCCACGGTGCCAAGGTAGGAAAGCCCGGTGACGAGCGCCGTCACTCTTTCCTGGGTGCGTCCATGAAGAGCGACCTTCCAGCCATGGGCCAGGGCCTGGCGGGCGATGGCACTGCCGATCGAACCGCTGCCGCCGGCGAGAAGCAGGACTTTCTGGTCGCTCATCGTATCCTTTTCGGCTTGCCCGTGGGAATGGTCAGTCGCTTTCGAACGCCGCGCGCATGTCGTCGTCGGCCAGATCGGAGAACTTGGTGATCCGCGCTTCGAAGCGCAGGCGCACCTTGCCGGTGGCGCCGTGGCGCTGCTTGGCGATGATCAGCTCGGACAGGCCGGTGATGCGCTCCATGTGCTCGCGCCATTCGTTCCACTTGGCGTGGACGTCTGGCGGATCGTTATCGCCCGGTTCGCGCGGTTCGACGCCCTTGGCGTAGTAATCCTCGCGGAACACGAACCAGACCATGTCCGCGTCCTGCTCGATCGAGCCCGATTCGCGAAGGTCGGAAAGCATCGGCCGCTTGTCCTCGCGCGATTCCACCGCACGAGAAAGCTGCGACAGCGCGATCACCGGAACGTGCAGTTCCTTGGCGAGCGTTTTCAATCCGCGCGAGATTTCCGAGATTTCGTTGACGCGGTTGTCGTTGGCGCGGCCGGAGCCCTGGAGCAGCTGCAGGTAGTCGATGATCACCAGGCCGATATTGTGGCGGCGCTTCAGGCGGCGCGCACGGGTGCGCAGGCCGGCGATGGTGAGGCCGGGCGTATCGTCGATATAGAGCGGCAGTTCGGCCAGGCGCTGGCTGGCGAAGGAGAGCTGCTGGAAATCCTCGCGGCTGATCTTGCCCATGCGCAGCGCTTCGGAGCTGATGCCCGACTGTTCGGCCAGGATACGTGTGGCCAGCTGGTCGGCGCTCATTTCGAGGCTGAAGAAGGCCGTTGCCGCGCCGACCGATTTCTCGGCCGGAATGCCGTCGGCCAGATCGCGCTGCAGCCGGTCGGAGGCGTTGAAGGCGATGTTGGTGACGAGCGAGGTCTTGCCCATGCCGGGACGGCCGGCAAGGATGATAAGGTCGGAATCGTGCAGGCCGCCGATCTTGCCGTTGACCGAATTGAGGCCCGTGGTCTTGCCCGAGATATGGCCGCCCGAATTGAACGCCTTCTCGATGGCGCCGATGGCGGTGCGGGTGGCGGCGGCGAAGCTCTTGGCCTCGTTCGCGGTCGAAGCGCCTTCGGCCACTTTGTACAGTGCGGCTTCCGCGCGTTCCACCTGCTCCATCGGTTCGACCGATTCGGAGGTGTCCATCGCCTCGGCCACCAGATTGCGGCCCACCGAGATCAGTTCGCGCAGCAGGGCGAGGTCGTAGATCTGGTCCGCCAGCTCGCGCGGGGCCAGCAGGCCCTGTCCGTCGGCCGTGAGGCGGGCGAGGTAGGACACGCCGCCCAGCGCCTTCAGCGCTTCGTCCGATTCGAAATAGGGGCGCAGGGTAACCGGCGTCACCACCGCCTTGCGATCGAGCAGTTGCAGGATGCGCTCGTAGATCCGGGCATGGACCGGTTCGTAGAAGTGCATCGGGGTGAGCTGCGTCTGCAGTTCCTCGATCACCCGGTTGTCGATCAGGACGGCGCCCAGGAATGCGGCCTCGGCCTCGACGTTGGCGGGCAGACTGCGGGCTTCGGCCTCGGGTGCGAGGGCAATGGCGGCTTGTTGTGACATGAGGGGGCGGACAATGCCCCATCTCGCCCCCCGGCAGCAAGCGAGCAGAAGAGTGATATTAATCCACAGGGTGTTGAGGAGCGGTTTTGGGCCGGGATGACGTCTTCACCGGGGGCGCCTTCGACATCCGGTGCCGCTCGAATCGGGCGGACACCTGTTTTTGCCTGACCGTGCGGTTGGACAAAAACGCCCACGCGACAACGCCCCTTGCGACCCCATGCTGCGAACGCGTAAAGGGCAAGGGAACATGTCCGATCCGCGCATCTCCCATATCGAGCTGGACGACGCGACCATCCTGTGGCGCAACGCCGATATCGAGCAGGAGCGGCGCATTGCCATTTTCGACCTCATCGAAGACAACGTCTTCAAGCCGGTCCGCGCCTTCGAGGCGGGGCACGAGGGGCCTTACCGGCTGCGCCTCTCCGTTCGCGACGGTCGCCTCTCGCTGGAACTGGGAGACGAATTCGGCAATCCGCTGGAGACCATGATGCTGGGGCTGGCCCGTTTCCGCCGGCCCGTGCGCGAATATTTCGCCGTTTGCGAAAGTTACTACCAGGCGATTCGCAAGGCTTCCGCCCAGGAAATCGAGACGATCGACATGGCCCGGCGCGGCATCCACGATTCGGCCGCCGAACTCCTGCTCGAAAGGCTGGACGGCAAAGTCGCCACCGATCACCCCACCGCACGCAGGCTTTTCACGCTGATCTGCGTCCTGCATATTCGCGGCTGAAGGGGGCTTCACGATGACGAGGAAGGGTTTGGCCGCCAAGGCGCGCGCGCGCATCCTGTGGCGTATCGCCGCGCTGCTGTTGCTGCTGGCGCTTGTCGCCGGGGGCTGGGGCTGGTGGCATCTGCGCCACTGGACGCCCGACCGTTCGATCTATCCCATGCAGGGCGTGGAAATCGGCGCCGCCGACGGCGAAGTGAACTGGAAGTCGCTCAAGGCGGTCGGCGTGGACTTCGCCTATATCGATGCCAGCGCCAGCGTCAGCGCCTTTGCGCGCGATCCGCGCTTCGTCGCCAATTTCGTGGCAGCCAAGGCGGCGGGGCTGCAAGTAGGGGCCGTCCACCGCTACGATCCCTGCCAGCCGGCGGAAATGCAGTCCGCCAATTTCGTCACCACCGTGCCGCGCGATTCGGCATTGCTGCCACCGGCCATCGACCTCGACATCCTGGCGGACGGCTGCCCCACCAACGTGTCCGACGCCAAAGTCGAAAGCGAGTTGATGACTTTCATCAACCAGATCGAGACGCACGCAGGCAAGCCGGTGATTCTCAAGGTCAGCAAGGCTTTCGAGGACCGCTACCGCATCGCGGCCAAGCTGGATCGCAACCTCTGGCTGGTGCGCGATCGCATGTTGCCCGACTATGGCGGCCGGCCGTGGTCCCTGTGGACGGCGAACGGCTCGCTCGCGAGCGAGATTGCGCAAGGGGGGCTGCGCTGGGTAGTGGTGCAGCCATGACTTTCACCACTCAACAGCGCGACGCCCTGCTCGTGGCCGCGCGCGAGGCCGCGTCGCGCGCCTATGCGCCCTATTCGAAGTTCCATGTCGGCGCCGCGCTGCTCATGGCGGACGGCTCGGTGGTCACCGGTGCCAATGTCGAAAACGCCAGCTACGGCCTGTCGCTCTGCGCGGAAACGGTTGCGGTTTCCGCGATCCTGTCGTCCGGGCAGCCCGGAAAGCTGGAAGCCCTGGCCGTGACCGGCGGCGCTCCGGGCGCGGCGGGGCAGGGCGATACCGTCACCCCCTGCGGGCGCTGCCGCCAGATCCTCAACGAGATCGCGCAAGTCGGCGGCACCGACCCGGTGGTCTGGTGCGACGGCGCGGAAGGTGTGCTGGAAACGACGCTGTCCGCGCTGCTCCCTCACGCTTTCGGACCTGCCAACCTCCTGTAGGACAAAGGGTTTCCCCCCTTTGACGATGCACACGCCGCCGCGCGGCCTTTTCGAAGCGGCGCGGCAGCGCATCGCTTTGTCGGAATCCTATTGTCAACCAAATCAGTTGAGTTATGGTGCGTCTGGTCGGGACGTAGACAGAGTCGACCGGCGGTATCCCCAACAGCGTTGGAGCACCCCATGACACACTACCGTTATCCCCGCGCGCAGGACCATGTACCGCTGATTCTCCTGGTGCCCGGCGCGCCCCTTGCCGAAGGGCACTGGATGAACCGCTGGGCGCGCTGGAGCGAGCATTGCCGGGTGCTGGAGCTGGGCCTCTGGGACGAGCCGCACCGCAATACCTGGGTCAACAAGCTCAACCTCGCGGTTCGCCGTGCCGACCGGCCGGTGGTGATCGTCACTGACGACATCGCCGCCCTCGCGCTTGCCTGGTGGGTGGAGTTCGAGGGACTGGGCGCGGAAAACCCGGTGCTCGGCGCGATCGTCGTCAATCCGCCGAACATGGACCTGCCGGGCGCTGACCGCCGCCTTTCGCGCTTCGGTGCCTGTCCGCGCCAGGCGCTGCCCTTCACTTCGTTCATGGTCGGCGATCTGGATGCATCGATGGCGCAGCAACGCTCGATGATCCGGCTGGCCAAGGACTGGGATTCGTTCCCCGTCTGCGACGACACGCGCGGCGACTGGGCCTCGGGCTGGATGATGCTGCAGAGCGTGCTCGGCGAAGTGCCGGCGGCCGCCGTCTCGCCGTCCTGGAGCTACGACGAGAACCTTGCCGTCAGGCAGGCCTTGCGGCAGTGGGCCGGGATCTGATCCGGTGAACGGGTAGTTCCCTTCACCGCGGCGGGCTTGGGATGCCGAACCTTCAGGCGTCCCAAGCCCGCGCGGCCGTTCTTACTTGCCGTCCTGCTCGACCAGCCATTCCAGCAGCGCGCCCATGCAGTCCTTGCCAAGCTGGGCCGAGCGTTCCGGGCTCCAGCCCTGGCGCGGGTCGGCGGCTTCGTCATGGTCCTTGAACGGCATTTCCAGCGTCATGGACACGGCGCCGAAGCGCTCGGCGACCTGATTGGTGGACATCGTCAGGTTGCCCTTGCCCGGCTGGGCGGTGGAGTAGCCGAGGCGGGTCTGGAAGTCCGGCGTGCGGCGTTCCAGGATCGTCGCGTAGCGGTCGTAACCCTGCTTCTGCTCGGCCTTGAGCGAGGGGATGCCCTCGAAACCGGCCAGGAAGACGGCGGGGATGGCTTCGTCGCCGTGGATGTCCATGGCGAAGTGCACGCCGGTTTCGTCCATGGCGGCCAGGATCGCGAGCACTTCGGGAGACCTCTCGGCGCTTGGCTCGGCCCATTCGCGGTTGAGGTTCACGCCCGCCGCATTGGTGCGCAAGTGACCGCGCGCCGAACCATCCGGGTTCATGTTGGGCACGACGTGGAAGCGGCAGCGCTTGCGCAGTTCGCGCCCGACCGAATCGGCTGGATCGGCCAGCACTTCCAGAGCGCCTTCCATCCACCATTCGGCCATCGATTCGCCGGGATGCTGGCGGGCATAGAGCCAGACCTGCTTGAGCCCGTCGCCCATGGAGAGGCAATCGAGCGGGCGGCCGTCTAGCGTGGTGCCGAGCAGGCGATAATCCACTTCCTCAAGCCCTGCGAGCGAGGCGACGAGGTCGTGATGGCGCTCCATCGAATAGGGCGCGAAATAGGCGAACCAGGCCAGTTCGCTATCGGGCGTGTGGCGGATGGTGAGGGTTCCGCCGTCCTTGCCGCCGTCCCAGGTGGTTTCGGCGCGGCCCCAGAACTGGCGGTCTTCCGAGGCGCAGGCGCGGTACCCAGGCCAGCCCAGCGGATAGGCCGAGGCGTTGAGGCCGGTGATCTTCAGCGTCAGTTCCTCGCCCGCGATGCTCTGGCCGGGGGCGGCGCTGACGCGGAAGTGGAACCACTGGAGGAAGTCCGATTCGTGATCCGGCCGGATCTTGAGTCGCGCGGTGGTGCCGTCGATGGAAAGGACTTCGATGTTGCCGGAATCGAATGCGGAGGAGATCTGGATGCTGGTCATTTCACCAGGATAGTTTCACCCGACTTGCCCGGAAACCCCTTGAACAACGCTTCGGCCATTTTTGCAGCGCCCAGCGAAGTTTGCGCCACGGGAGACTTGGAGCCGACAGTGAAGGCAGCGCGGCCTTCCCAGATGGTGCGGCCGTCCGGGCGGTCCTTGATCATCACGTGCATGCGGGTATCCACCTGGTCCTGTGGCTTGCCGGCCAGGTTGATGCCCAGCCCCAAGCCGAGGCCCGATCCGTAGCTGCCGGTACTGCCGCCCACGCCCACCGAGACGGGACTGCGGCGCGCCCCGGGCTGATAGACCTGCCGCTCCACCGAGAGCACCGCAACTTGCGTGTCGCGCACGGCTTCTCCGGGAAGGGCCTGGCGGTAGCCGACTTTCGCCAGCTCCTGCGCCACGGCGGCGGCGTAAGTCCGGAATTCCAGGCTGGAGGCATCCTGCGCATTGGCAGGATCGACGCGAATCACCCCGCGTCCGAGCATCGATGCGTCCGGAGCGCTGAACCGCGTGACTTCCACCGGCCCGACTTGCGCGGCGCAGCCGCCCAGAGCCAGCGCTCCGGCGAGAAGGGGGGCCATGAACAGGGGGGCGAATGGACGGATGCGGATCATGTCAGGCTCTCCTGAGGCGGTTCCTCATGCAATAAACCCCCGTGAAGGGAGAAAGTCGCACGGGCGGCTTGCGGGGTTGCGCTTGGTCGGCGGGGCCAGTCTGCCGGCGGGCAGGCGCGCGCCCCGGCGCGGCACTTTCAGCCCTGGGGGGCGGACACGCCGACCGGGTCGGCTTTGGGGAAGCCGTCGAACAGGGCGGCGGCCAGCTTACCGGCAATGCGGTAGTCCGGCCAGTTGTCGTCACCTTCGCGCGTGGCGATCGTGGCATAGCCTTCCCACAGCACTTTGCCGCTCGCCTTGTCGACGATCCGGGTGTCGAGCCGGGTGCCGATCAGCGCCGTGCGGGGCTTGGTGAGGTCCACGTTCACGGCCAGCCCGTAGGCCGAGCCGCGATTGCTGACGCCCATGGCCGCGGTGCCGCTGACCGGATTGCGCTTTTCCTCGGCAGGGGTCAGGACCTGGCGGCTGATCTTCAGCTCGGCCACTTGCCCGCCATTGTCTTCCTTGTGCTGGGTGTCGTAGCCCGCGCCGACGAGGGCATCGACGATGGCGGCCTCATAAGCGGCGCGCTCCGCGCCGGGCACCCACTGGCCTTCGCCCGAATCGGACTGAACCGAAACCACGCCGTGGCCGAGATCGGCCGCTTGCGGATCCTGGGCAACGAATCGGCTCACTTCCACGCGGCCTTCGCGCGAATCCTTCGTGCGGCTGGAAGACATCGGCGCGCCGACCGGGCCGCCCATCAGCGGGTCGCCCCATCGATCGCCCCAGCCGGAACCCCAGCCCGAACCATAACCGCCACCCCAGCCGGGACGGGCCTGAAGCGCGGGAGCGGCAAGCAACGTTGCGACCATTCCAGTAGCGAAAATCGCGGTTTTTAGCGTCTTCATTGTTCGTTGGGGTCCGAAAAGGCGATTGGCGAAGAATCGGTTGGGTCGCACCCGAACCTGGGTTATGGGCGCTTGCGATTGCCTTGGGATGAACGGCAAAACGAAGCTCTTGCACGAGGTGGAATGGCCCCTCGGGCTTGACTTTGCAAGCCGCTCCCACTAACGGCGCCACTTCCTATTTTGCGGCGGCCCCAGTTTGCTTGGTGCAACCGCCGGACCACGCAAGACGAGACTAGACATGAAGATTACGAACAGCCTGAAGTCGCTCAAGGGTCGTCACCGGGACAACCGCGTGATCCGCCGTCGCGGCCGCACTTACGTCATCAACAAGACCAACCGTCGCTTCAAGGCCCGCCAGGGCTGATTCGTCTGTCTGTCCCTGCCATCGGGCGGGGATGACCAAGGCGGACGGGCGATTGCGTCTGACGACATGAGGCCCCCGCCAGGTGCGGGGGTCTTGTCATGTCTGCTGTCCAAGAAAACCATCCGGCCGAAGCGCGCGGGCCTGTAGCGGCGCCTGTAGCGGCTGTCGTGTTCGATGTCGGGCGCGTCCTCGTCGAGTGGGACATGCGCCTGCTTTTCGCCAAGCTGATCCCCGAGCCGGAGCGGCTGGACTGGTTCTGCACCACCGTCGTCACCGAGGAATGGCACTTCGAGCATGATGCCGGGCGCGATCTGGCGGAACTGGTGGCCGAGCGAAAGGCCGCGTTCCCGGGCAACGACGCCCTGATAGACGCTTATGCCACGCGGTTCCTGGAAACGATCCCCGGCAACGTCCCGGGCAGCCACGACATCGTTCGCGAGCTTGCGGCACAGGCCGTGCCGCTCTTTGCCATCACCAACTTCGCCAGCCCGTTCTGGCGCGAGTACCGCGCGGCGGAGCCGCTGTTCGACCTGTTCGGCGACATCGTCGTCTCCGGGGACGAGAAGCTGGCCAAGCCCGACGCGCGCATCTTCGATATGGCGGCGAAACGCTTCGGCCACGACCCGCAGGCGATGCTGTTCATCGACGACAATGCCGCCAACATCGCTTCGGCGCGGGCGCTGGGCTGGCAGGTGCATCATTTCCAAGGCGCCCCGGCGCTGCGCGCCGACCTGACGGCGCGGGGCCTGCTGGAAGCCTAGGCAAGGCGAAATACGAAAGCCCCGCAGATTCCCGCGCCAGGATCAGTGGATTAGCCAACTGCACTTAGCCTCTGCAGCGCACGCATTTACTGTCGGAGATTGCGCGGGAAAGCGTGCTCCATACCAATCGGTCCGAATTCCGCCGATACTCGCAGGAATTTTTCTTTCGCACTTGCAGCGTAGCCGCTTGGCAAGCTCGTTTCCGTGTTGCATCACATGGACAAACGGGAGTCACAATGACGGCTACGGGCGGAACCAACTACGACGAGATGCTCAACGAGGATGGGTCGGTGAGACCTGCCTACGCCGACTTTCGAAAATGGTACGACTCGCAGGACAAGGCCTGGCTGAAACGGCAGGACGCCGAGGCGGAGCGCTTCTTCCGCCGCATCGGCATCACCTTCAACGTCTACGGGGACGATGCTGCCGAGGAGCGGCTCATTCCCTTCGACATGATCCCCCGCATCATCACCGCCCGCGAGTGGCGCAAGCTGACGCAGGGCATCGAGCAGCGGGTGCGGGCGCTCAACGCCTTCCTGCAGGACCTCTACCACCGCCAGGAGATCATCCGCTCCGGCCGCCTGCCGATCTCCGCGCTCCGCAACAACGAGGCGTTCCTGTCGCAGATGATCGGGATGACGCCGCCGGGGGGCGTCTATACCCATATCGTCGGCATCGATCTCGTCCGCACCGGGCCGGAAGAGTTCATGGTGCTGGAAGACAATGCCCGCACGCCGTCCGGCGTCTCGTACATGCTCGAGAACCGCGAGACGATGATGGCGATGTTCCCGGAGCTGTTCACGCGCATCCCGGTGCGCCCGGTTTCCGACTATCCGCGCCGTCTGGCCCGCTCGCTGCGGGCCTGCGCGCCGCCGGCGTACGATGGCGGAAAGGGCGGCGGCACCCGTCCTACCGTGGCCGTACTGACGCCGGGCATCTACAATTCCGCTTATTTCGAGCACGCTTTCCTGGCCGACCAGATGGGCGCGGAGCTGGTGGAAGGCCGCGATCTTCGCGTGGTGGACGGCCGCGTCGCCATGCGCACGACCACGGGCTACAAGGCGATCGACGTGATCTATCGCCGCGTCGACGACGATTATCTCGATCCCCTGAGTTTCCAGCCCGATTCGGCGCTGGGCGTTTCGGGGATCATGGACGTCTACCGCGCGGGCGGCATTACCATCGCCAATGCGCCGGGCACCGGCATCGCCGACGACAAGGCGATCTACAGCTACATGCCCGAGATCGTCGAATTCTATACCGGCGAGAAACCGATCCTGGCCAATGTGCCGACCTGGCGCTGCTCGGAAAGCGATTCCCTGGCCTATGTGCTCGACAATCTGGCCGAACTGGTGGTCAAGGAGGTTCATGGCTCGGGCGGCTACGGCATGCTGATCGGCCCGGCCGCCTCGAAGAAGGAACTGGCCGATTTCGAGGCCAAGCTGCGCGCGCGGCCGGACAATTACATCGCCCAGCCGACCCTTTCGCTCTCCACCGTGCCGATCTTCACCAAGGAGGGACTGGCGCCGCGCCATGTGGACCTCAGGCCTTTCGTGCTGGTTTCGCCCGAAGGCATCGACATCACGCCGGGCGGGCTCACCCGCGTGGCGCTGAAGAAGGGATCGCTGGTGGTCAATTCCTCGCAAGGTGGCGGCACCAAGGATTCGTGGGTGCTGGACGAATGAGGGCTATGGGACGGGTGAGGGCGCGCTGATGCTGGGACGGGCCGCCAACGGCGTATACTGGATGAGCCGCTATCTCGAACGGGCGGAAAACACCGCGCGCCTAATCGACGTGGGTTTCCATCTCGCGCTGACGCGGGGCAACAAGCATTCGCAGGACGAGGAGTGGAAGTCGGTCCTGACCACCACCGGGCTGGTGGGGAACTATTGCCGCGTCCACGGCGGGTTCAACGGGCCCCAGGTGTTCAACTTCCTGCTGCGCGACAAGGACAATCCCGGCTCGGTCCTGGCCATGGTCGAGAACGCGCGCACCAATGCCCGCATGGTGCGCAACAGCCTGACCAACGCCGTATGGGAAACCACCAACGAAGGCTGGATGCATTTGCGCGACCTGCTCGCGCGGCCGGTTCGGGAGACCAACCTGGGCGAAGTGCTGGGCCAGATCCGCCGCACCGGCACGCTCGTGCGCGGGGCGCTGGAAGGAACGATGCTGCGCAACGAGGTGTTCAACTTCTCGCGCATCGGCACGTTCATCGAGCGGGCGGACAGCACCGCGCGCATCCTCGACGTGAAATACTACGTCCTGCTGCCCTCGGCGGCCTGGGTCGGCTCCAGCCTGGACAACGTCCAGTGGGACACGCTGCTGCGCTCGGTGGCGGGCAACCGTGCCTATTCCTGGCTCAACGCCGGCGCCATGGATTCGCGCGGGATCGCCCGGTTCCTGATCCTGGACGGGCAATTTCCGCGCAGTCTGGTCTTCTGCTACGACAAGCTTCGCAGCAACATGGCAGGCCTCGCCAAGGAATATGGCGGAGAGACATCCGCGCACGCGCTTCTGCGCGCCACCGGCGGCGCGCTTCAGGAAACCTCGATCGAGGCGATCTTCGAGATGGGCCTGCACGAATTCCTGCAGGACTTCATCGGCAAGACCAGCCGGCTCGGCAGTGCCATCGCCGCCGATTACCGCTTCAACGAATAGGACGGCTTGTTCCATGCTTCTGACCGTCACGCACACTACGCGCTACGCTTTCGCCGCTCCCGTCACGCACGGATTGCAGCGGCTTCGGCTGCGGCCCAAGACCACTCACGGGCAGGAAGTGCTCGACTGGACGATGGAACTGACCGGCGCGCGCCACGAGGTGGGCTACGACGATCAGCACCAGAACCACACCTCGCTCGTTTCCATCGAACCGGGCGCCCGGGAAGTCACCGTCACCTGCGCGGGCACGGTGCGCACGAGCGACAACAACGGCATCACTGGCGCGCATGGCGGGCATGCTCCGCTCTGGTGCTTCCTGCGCGCGACGCCGCTGACACGCGCCGGCAAGGGGGTGCGTTCGCTGCTGGCCTCCGTCGATGCCGACAAGTCGGACCTCGTGGGGTTCCTCCATGTCCTTTCCAGCGCCATCGCCGCGCGCGTTGCCTATGTGCCGGGCGCCACGGACGTGCGCACGACGGCGGAACAGGCGCTGATGGCAGGAAAAGGCGTCTGCCAGGACCACGCCCATATCTTCATCAGCGCCGGGCGCCTGCTGGACATCCCGATGCGCTATGTCGGCGGCTATCTGCGGATGAACGACCGGGTGGAGCAGGATGCCGGGCACGGCTGGGCAGAGGCGCACGTTCCGGGGCTGGGCTGGGTCGGATTTGACGTTTCCAACGCGATCTGCCCGGATGAAAGGTATATCCGCGTAGCCAGCGGCTCAGACTATGCAGAGGCCGCTCCGGTTACGGGTGTGGCCACGGGCGCGGGGGAAACCCGGCTGGACGTGCATTTGTCCGTGGAGGAGAACCTGCTAGGACAGCAGCAGCAGCAGTCCGCAGACGGCGGGCAGCGGCAGATACAAGGCGGCTGAAACGGCCGCGGTCCCGTGAATGGTCGCGCGGGACGCAGGAATTCAGGGGTTTTTGATTCCATGACCTATTGTGTAGGCATGATGCTGGATCGCGGACTCGTCTTGATGAGTGACACCCGCACCAATTCGGGCGTCGACAATATCTCCACGTTCCAGAAGATGTATCACTGGGAAATCCCGGGAGAGCGCATCATCACCCTGATGACGGCGGGCAACCTGGCCACCACCCAGGCGGTCATCAGCCAGTTGGAAGAGCGCAACAAGGCCCCGGCGGAGCGGCACAATTCCCTGCTGGAGGCGCCCACCATGTTCCAGGTGGCCACGGTGGTCGGCAATCTCCTCCAGGACATCATCACCGAGCGCGCCAGCGACAATGGCCAGAAGGCCGCGACCGGCACCTTCAGCGCCTCGATGATCGTGGCCGGGCAGATCAAGGGCATGGAGCCGCGGCTTTTCCTGATCTACCCCGAGGGCAATTTCATCGAAGCCAGCTTCGATACGCCTTTCTTCCAGATCGGCGAGACCAAGTACGGCCGCCCGATCCTGATCCGCGGCTACGACCGGAGCATGACCTTCGAGCAGGCGGTGAAGCTGATGTGCGTCTCCTTCGATTCGACCGTGAAGGCGAACCTTTCGGTCGGCCTGCCGCTGGACCTGCTGGTGCTGGAACAGGACCGCTTCACCCCCCTCCACGACCGGCGGATCGAGCCGAACGATCCGTATTTCCAGTCGATTTCGGACGGCTGGGGAGAGGCGCTGCGCCAGGCGCTGGATGCCCTGCCGGACTACCGGATGGAAACCAGGCTCGATACCTCGGGCAATGGCGGCACCGGAAAGTCCTGAGCGTTCAGCGGCGCGGCTCCTTCCGCCGTGCCGAACTCAGTCCTCCAGTGCCGTGAAACGGAAGTCGCGGAACGTCGCTTCGCCGGGACCGGCCGCATAGAGGCCGGGCCGGAGCATCAGGAAACCGCCGCGCACATTGTGGTGGTAACCCGAAACTTCCATGCCGCGATCGAAGCGCTTCCAGGTACGGCCGCCGTCTGCCGAGGTGTGGAAGGCGATGATGTGCCGCCGGTTGGTGAGGCGCATTTTCATGCGGCCGCCATGGGGATTGGCGGGCCGGCCGCGCTCGATGCCATATTGGTGCGTGACGAAGCGCGCCTCGTCGAAGCCGAGGCCGGCGTAGAGCTTGTCGTCGTAGAACAGCAGGAGGCCCGCCGTGCCGCCGGGGGCCAGTTCGATGTCGCATTCGAACTGATAGCTGGTGTCGCCCGCAATCAGCAGCAGCGGCGAGCCGCTCGACGGGGCCAGGCCCTTGCCTTTGAGATGCAGGGCGCCGTCTGCGACGCGCACGCGGGCCGCCTCGTCAGGCGCGGGACGGAAGAACGACCATTTCGAACCCATCGCCAGCGGCTTGGCGAAATCGTCCGACAGCGCCATGCCGTGGGGCAGGGAATCGGCCACTTTCGGCGCGGGCAGCGGCTGCGACAGGTCTCCGCCGGTCATCCTGAACCAGCCGTCCGGCGTCCATTCGATTGTGTCGAGCAGGCATTGGCGGCCGAGCGTCCAGAAGCCGTTCTCGAAGCCGTGGTAAAGCGTGTACCACTGCTTGTCCGGCCCTTCGACCAGCGAGGCGTGGCCGCGCGACCACCAGGCTTCGGACTGGCTTTCGGTGCGGACCAGCGGGTTCCCGGGGTGTTGTTCCCAAGGGCCATGGATCGAGCGGGCGCGGGCGGCGATCACCATATGGCCGGTGGGCGGCCCGGCCGTGCCGCCGACCGCCGTGAGCATGTAGAACCAGTCGCCATGGCGGTGGATCTTGGGGCCCTCGGGCGAGAAACCTTCCACGTCCCAATCCTCGGGATAGTGCCAGGGATCGTAGACGTGCTCGACCTTGCCGGACAGCGACAGCCCGTCTTCGGAAAGCCGCACCCGGTCCCCGCCCGAGAGGAACAGCCAGCGCGAGCCGTCCTCGCCCACGGCATGGCAGGGGTCGATATGGTCGTGCAGGCCCAGGGGCTTCGGGTCGCTCCACGGGCCGTCGATATGATCCGCCCAGATCACGTAAATCTCGTTGGGCTCGGCCTTGACCGGGATGTAGAGGAAGTAGCGTCCCTCGTGCTTCTCCAGGCTTACGGCCCATACCGAGCCGATATTGCGGGTCAGCGCCGGTTTGCGGGGCTGCCAGTTCACCAGGTCGCGGCTGTGCCAGATGGTGAGGCCGGGGTAGGAATCGAAGCTGGAGAAAGTGAGATAATAATCTTCGCCGTCCTTGAGGATGGCGGGGTCGGGCCGGTCGCCCGAAAGGACGGGGTTGAGCATCCTGCCACCGCCGAGGCTGGAAATGCGCTGGTTGTCGAAGCCGCGGCGCCAGTTGCGGGCGGGCGCCGCCGGGGCGGACGGCGGAGCGCTACCCGTTCCGGGCGCCTTTGCGGTAGCCTCTCCGCTTGCGAGAATGGGGGCCGCAAGGCCGATGCCGCCGAGCAGGGCGGTCTTGAGTGCGTCGCGTCTGTCCATTGTCATCCCATTCTGCCCCGAATGTTTAGGCCGGTTCTTTCCGGTCATTTACCTTAGCCCCAGGTACTTCAGGCTAGGCCGACCGAGCGGGCCCAGGCCCGCCAGAGATCGGGCCACGCCTCGACCGGCTTGCCGATCGTGCCGCGCAGCCCGAAGCCGTGGCCGCCTTGCGCGAAAAGGTGGGTTTCCACCGGCACGCCTTGCGCGCGGAGGGCGGCGCGCAGGCGCAGGCTGTTCTCTACCGGGACGACGGGATCGTCGTCGGCGTGAAGCAGGAAGTGCGGCGGCGCGCCCTTGGGCACCGTGCGCTCCGGCGAGTGCGCGGCTTCCAGCGCCGCTGTGGGCGAGGGGCCGAGCAGCAGGTCGCGGGATCCGGCATGGGCAATGGCCGGGTCCATCGAGACCACCGGATAGACCGGGGCCGCGCAGAACGGGCGCGCGGAAAGTCTGTCCGCCGCATCGACCGGTGCGTAGGCTTTCGCGTCGAAGCGAGTGGAGAGGCTGGCGCAGACATGGCCGCCGGCCGAAAAACCCATGGCGGCGACGCGCTCCGGCTGGATCCCGAAGTCTTTCGCACGGTGGCGGATCAGGCGCATGGCGCGCTGGGCATCGGCCAGCGGCACGTCCTGCCGATCCGCCCAGCCTTCCCCGGGGAGGCGGTAGAACAGCACGAAGGCCGTGAAGCCGCGCGCGGCAAGCCAGCGTGCCACTTCGTAGCCTTCCTTGTCGATCACGACGAGCCGGTAGCCGCCGCCCGGGGCGATCAGCACCGCCGCGCCGTTGGGCCGGTCGGGCCGGAACACCACCATGCGCGGATGGGTGGTGCCGGTGACGGAGCGATCGTTGACCTGCCCATTGGCAGAGCGTTCGGTGACGGTTTCGACCGGCGGCGCTCCGGGCATTCCCGGCGCACCTTTCGGCCAGAGGTCGATCGTCTCGGTGGGTTCCGGCAAGCCTGGCGGCGGCGCCTTGGCGGCATCGGCCGGAGGCGGTGTCATGCCGGTATCGCCCGGCCTTCCGGTTTGGGCCAAGGCCTGGCCGGCGCTCAATCCAGGCAGCAGCCCGGAGGCGAGCGAAGCCGCCATGAACGATCGGCGGTCGATGGTCATGGCGGCTTCCTCTTCGTTATTTCAGTTCATGGCATTCGGCAGATGTATCGGCCGAACATCAATACTTTGCGCGCGCGCCGAACAGGATCGTGCGGCCGAAGTGGTTGTTTTCGTAGTTGCGCTCCGCGAAGACGTCATTGAAGCGATAGCGATAGGCATCAGTCAGGTTGTTGCCGTCGATCGAGAGTTCCAGCCACTCCGTGGCCTTGTAGCGGATCGCCGCATCGATGCTGGTGTAGGAGCCATAGCCTTCGAAGATATTGCCCGTGGCGCTGGTCGCATCCACGAAGGGCCCGCGATAACTGACCGAACCGCGAATGCTGAACTTGCCGTCGTCATAGTAGAGCGTGGCGTTGGCCGCCTTCTTGGACACGCCCAGCAGGGTCTGGGTATAGACCGCCGAGACGCCGGTGAGGGCGCAGGCGCCTGTCGTGGCGTTGCGGGTACAGGCCGAAGTGGCCGGGCCGGTGATCGTGTAGTCCGCCTTGCTCTTGATGAAGGTGGCGTTGCCCTGGAAGCCCGTGTGGCTGAGGATGCCGGGCAGGAAGGTGAAGGGCAGTTGCAGGGCCACTTCCACGCCCTTCAGCGTCGCGCCCTGGCCGTTGACCTGCGAGGAGACGACATATTCCTGGTTGGGATCGTAGTTGATGTAGGCAGGCGTGCTCTGGCCCAGCACGTCGCGGCCGAGGCCGAGCTGCGGCAGGGTGGCCACATAAGTGCCGGCGACCGGGAAGCTTTCGATCTTCTTGATGAAGGCCGCCACCGACAGCAGGGCCTGCGGGGCGAAGTACCATTCGGCCGAAAGGTCGAAATTGGTCGCGCGATAGGGATCGAGGAACGGGTTGCCGAACGTGACGCGGTAGTTGAAGCCGTCCACCGAGCCGCCCGGGTTGAGGTTGCCCAGCGAAGGCCGGGTGATGACCTTGGCGATGGCGCCGCGCAGGATCACGTCGTGGCGCGGGTAGAGCGCGATGTTCATGGCCGGGAGCCAGTCGTCGTAATTGCGCTCCACGGTGGCGGCGACGCCGGCGGTGTAGCCGGTCGATTTCTGGCCGGTATGGGCATAGCGCATGCCGAAGTTGCCGGCATATTCGAGCCCGAAGATGTCGCCCTTCACGTCGAACTGGAGGTACCCGCCCGACGTCGTCTCCTGCACGCGGCGGTTGTTGCCCAGGTCCTCGATGGCGGTCCGGCCATAGAGGTTGGTATAGTCTGCCGCATTGGCGATGTTGGCGACGAGCCAGGAATCGGTGGTTCCGTTCGGCTGGCCCGCGTCGCCCAGGTTGGCGACCTGCGAGATGTCCGAAGTGACGGGCAGGCCGTAGACCGAAGCCGAGCAGGTCACCTGGCCGAGGATCAGGTCCTTCGTGCCGTTGGCGCCGCAGGCGGCGGTGTCGCGCTGGAACAATTGCGTACGGAAGTTGTAGCGCCGCCAGACCGCGCCGGTCTTGACCGTGAAGCCTTCGGCAAGGTCCCACTCGGTGCGCAATTGCGCGGTCTTGAAGCGGTTCTTCACATAGGAAGGCCGGTCGCGGATTTCGGCGAGCTGGAAGTTCGCCGGATTGGTCACGTCGAGGCCGTAGTTCAGCACCGGCGTCTTCATGTCCGAATAGTCGTAGCTGAAACCGTTGGCGTTGCGGTTGTCATAGGCGAAAGTCGTTTCGACCGGGATGTCCGCGTTTGATTGCGACATGCCGCCCAGCAGGGTGAAGCGGAAGCTGTCGCTGACGTCCTGGTCCAGCGTCGCGCCGATCTGGTAGAATTCGGTCTTCGACTTGCGCAAGTAGCTTTCCGTGCGGACATAGGCGTTGTTGAACGTGGCGCTGACCATGTTGCCGTTGTCGTCGTAGACCGGGTCCACCACGTCGAAGCGGCGCTCGTTGGAGCGGGCGAGCACTTCCAGCCACTGTTCCGCGCGGTCTTCCTTGAACGAGGAATAGAGGCCGTCGATCGAGAGCTTGGTGCGGTCGGTCGGCTCGAACTGGATGGATCCGGTCAGGCCCAGGCGCTTGCGGTCATGCTCGACCACGCCGTAGCGCGGGATGCGCGGGTGGAACGAGAGCGAGGCCGCGTCGCAGGCGGCGGAGGGGCGATAGCCGCCGCCCGTGCCGACCGGGTTGCCGCCGGTCGGGCCGACGTTGGAATAGTAGCACGGCGTGCCGTTCACCGAGTTGAAGTAGGCCTGGGCCCAGCGCACCGAGTTGTTGCCGGTTTCCAGCGTGTCGGTGTGCGAATAGGCGGCCGAGAGATTGACGCCGAACGTGCCCGCGTCGTTCCTCCAGGACAGCAGGCCGGCGATGCGCGGGCCGACATTGTCCGACAGGTCGTTGTAAGAACCCTGGACGTTGAGCACGGCGGAAAGGCCGGCCTTGCCCGCCAGCGGGTTGCCGGTGTTGAGGTCCACCACGGCGCCCAGCGAACCTTCGTCGAGGCTGGCTTCGGCGGTCTTGTGGACCACCAGGCTGCTGAACAGTTCCGAGGCGAAGACGTTGAAGTCGAACGAACGGTCGCGGTTGGCGGAGGCGCCGTCGGAGCTGGTGGCGATGGTCTCCAGGCCGTTCACGCGCACGCGGGTGAACTGGGCGCTGAGGCCGCGCACGGTGATCGCGCGGCCTTCGCCGCCGTCCTTCTGGATGGAGATGCCGGGAATGCGCTGGAGCGATTCGGCAAGGTTCTGGTCGGGGAACTTGGCCATGTCCTCGGCCACGACGGCATCGACCGCGCTGACCGATTCCCGCTTCACGTTGAGCGCGGCTTCCAGCGACTGGCGGAAGCCGGTGACGATGATTTCCTGGGCGGTCGTGCTGTCCTGCGGGGCCGTCTGGGCGGCGGCGCCGGTATTATCTGCGGCCGTGTCCTGCGCGAAGGCGGCGTGCGGCAATGCCAGCGCGCTGCCCGCGACCAGCGCTGCCTTCAGTAGCGAAATCCTCGAAACATGCCTTTGCATGATCACTCCCCCTGTAGCCTTCCGGCTCACTGGCCTTCCCAGCCTATTGATACCGGTGTCAAAGAGGGTCGCGCCTTGGGCGCTTCCTTTCTTCGGCACCTGCTCCCAGTACCTTGCGGTACTTTCCTCAACGCCTTTGCGGCGCACTCGATTGAACTGCGTATCGTCCTTGTTGCGCAATCGTCAGTTCGTTCTTGCCGGTCTTGGTAACCGGTGTCATTAGTTATTGCCGCAGGGACGCCACCCTGTCAAGAACGCTGTAACAAGCCTGGCAAGAACCGGATCAAACGGGAGAGAGCAGTGAAAGCAACGAGGCAGTTCGGCCGTCTTACCCTGGCCGCATCGGCCGCCATTCTGGCGATTTCGGCGGTCTCCCCCATGGCGATGGCGCAAGCGGCAGACCCTACGAAAGGCGGCGACGGCGGGCGAATCATCCGCGTCACCACGCTCGCCAAGGATGGCCCCGGATCGCTCAAGGCGGCGGTCGAGGCGAAGGGCAAGCGCACCGTGGTGTTCGAGGTGGGCGGCGTGATCGACCTGGGGCGCACGGTGCTGGAAATCGATGAGCCTTATCTCACCATCGCCGGGCAGACGGCGCCTTCGCCGGGCGTGACGATCGTGCGCGGCGGGATCGACCTCAAGGGGCACGACGTGAAGATCAGCCATGTTCGCGTGATGACCGGGGTGGATGGCCAGCCCAAGCTCTCCGGCTGGGAGGCCGATGCCTTCTCCACCGTCGCCGCGCACAATGTGGTGATCGAGCATTGCAGCTTCTTCTGGGCGATCGACGAGAACATGTCGACGTCGGGTCCGCGCTTCAACGGCAAGACCGTGAAGGAATGGCGCGAGGCCACCAGCCACGACGTGCTGTTTCGCGAGAACCTGGCCGCGGAAGGGCTGGCCGACGCCAGCCACCCCAAGGGCGAGCATTCCAAGGGCTCGCTGGTGCACGACAATGCCACCGGCATCGTCTTCTACCGCAATGTCTGGGCGCACAACATGGAGCGCTCGCCGCTGGTGAAGGGCGGTGCGCAAGTGCTGATGATCAACAACATGATCTACGATCCCGGCCACCGCGCGGTGCACTACAACCTGATGAACCTGGAATGGGCGGGCCATCCCTATGTGACCGGAGAGATCACGGCCGTCGGCAATGTCATGCGGGCGGGCAATTCCACCGCGCCGGGCCTGCCGTTCCTGACTCTGGGCGGCGACGGCGACCTCGCCTGGTTCAGCAAGGACAACATCAACGTCGATCGTTGGGGCAATCCCGCGCCGATGCTCGGCCGCTACGGCGTGACCAAGGCCAAGGTCATCGAAGCGCCGGCACCGCTCGCCAGCCTCGACGGCTACAAGGTCATGCCCGCCGCCGACCTCGAAACCGACCTGCTAGGCTCGGTCGGCGCCCGCCCGTGGGACCGCGCGCCCGACGACATCCGCGTGTTGTTCTTCGTGGCCGAGGGCCGCGGCGAAGTGATCGACGACGAGAAAGTCGTCGGCGGCTATCCGCATCCGGCGCCGACCCAGGCCGCCTTCGTGGAGAAGGACTGGAATCTCGGCACGATGACGCCGAAGTCGGGCCTCTATCCCGGGCAGAAGGCCGGACCGCAGGAGAAGCTCTCCGCGCGGGACAGGGAAATGCGCGAAGGGGCGGCGAAGTGATCGCGGGGCTGCTGCTGATGGCGGCTTCCACTACCGGCGCCCCGGCTCCGGCCCCGCCTCCACCCTCGGCCCCGCCCATGGCCGTCATCGACGAAAAGGACACCGTGCGCGAGGAAGCCCCTCCGCACGGCGCCATCGGCATGAGCACGGCCTATCGCATTTCGGATGCCGTGCCCGCACCGCGCGCGATGGAGTTCCGCCGCCGGGTCTTGCACAAGGGCGCGGCCATCGGCGCGCATCCCATCGCGCACGATGAGGTCTATTACGTCCTGTCGGGCGAGGGCGAAGTGGTGTCGGACGGCCAGCGCGCGGTGCTGCGGCCGGGCATGACGGCCTATCTCTACAACGGCGCGGTCGTGGGCATCTGGCAGCGCGGCGAAGCACCGCTTTCGCTCGTCATCGCTTATCCCAACCCGCCCGTGGCTGCCGGAAAGTAAGGCGCCCCGAGGCATTTCTAGCGGGGCACCGGCTTTTTTCTCCACCCGGTCATGGGCTTGGAGAAAGGGCCGGCGCCCTGAAGTCAGCGAATTTCCAAGCGGACGGTCAGGCCTGGGGATTGACGCGGAGCAGGCCCTCCTGCGCGACGCTGGCGACCAGTTCGCCCGAGCGCGTGTAGATCGCGCCGCGGGCAAAGCCGCGGGCATGGCCGGACCAGGGGCTGTCCATGGCATAGAGCAGCCAGTCGTCGATCGGCGGGGTCTGGTGGAACCAGATCGCGTGGTCGAGGCTGGCGCCGGTCACGCCGGGCGAGAAGAACCCCAGCCCGTGCGGCATCAGCGCCGTGGAAACGAGCCCGAAGTCGCTGGCATAGGCCAGGAGCACCCGCTGCATCGTGTCATCGCTGCCGAGCGGCCGGGCCAGCCGGAACCATTCCTGGCGCTGGGGCAGATCGCCGCCGCGCACCGGGGGGCAGGGGCGGATGTCGAAGGCCGCGAGCCGGTCCAGCAGGAAAGACGGCAATTTCTGTCCGGCAGCGGCCAGGGCGTCCCGGAAATCCGGGCACTCGTCCGGCGCCGGGACGTCCGGCATGGGCACCGCGTGGGACAGTCCTTCCTCGGGCCGGTGGAAGGAAGCCGCCAGGTTGAGGATCGGCTTGCCGCCCTGCATGGCGACCACGCGGCGGTTGGAGAAGCTGCCACCGTCGAAGTCAGGCAGGACGCGGTAGATGATCGGGCGGGCGGAATCGCCGGCGCGCAGGAAATAGGCGTGGAGCGAGTGGGCCTGCCGCTCGGGATCGACGCCCCGCGCGGCGGCGGCCAGCGCCTGGGCCACGACCTGGCCGCCATAGACGCGGCCCATTTCCTCGGCCGAGGCGGCGCCTCGGAAGATGCCGGTATCGATCTCTTCCACGTCGAGCAGGTCGCGCAGTTCTTCCACGGCGCGGCGGGCGTCTTCACTCATGGCTGGTCTCCGGGCCGTTCTTCAGGCGGCGGGGCCGATGCCGGGCCGCTGCGGACTTCCACCGGCATGCCCTTGAGCCAGGCCAGCGACTGCCGCTCGATGGACAGCAGTTCTTCCAGTGTCTGTTCGATCGCGGTCTTCTGCTGGCGCAGTTCGTCAATACGGTCGGTGACCCGGGTCAGTAGCGCGCGGACCTGTTCGTGGTGCTCGGGATCGACGTCGTAGAGATCGAGGAATTCCTTGATCTCGCGGATCGAGAAGCCGAGCCGCTTGCCGCGCAGGATCAGCTGCATCCTGCCCATTTCGCGGCGCGAATAGATGCGGGTGGTGCCGACGCGCTGCGGGGCGATCAGGTCCTTGTCCTCATAGAAGCGCAAGGTGCGCATGGTCACGCCCAGTTCGGTGGCGGCTTCCTGGATGCCGAGCATGTCGCCGCCCGGCTCTCCCCCTTCCGGGTTCTCGCGCGGGGCTGCCGCCTGCGCGCCTGCTGCGGGGAGGGGCGCGCCGTTCGGAGTGAGTGCGGCTCCGGTGCCGCTCACGAATCCTGTCCCGAGGCGCGGCGCGCGGCCTCTTCCTCGACCAGCTCCTTCTTGGAGAGCTTGCCGACCAGCGTCTTGGGCAGGCTGTCGCGGAATTCGATCTGGCTTGGCATCTCGATCTTGTTGAGCCGTTCCTTGAGGAAGGCCATCAGGGTTTCCTGGTCCAGCGTATCGCCGGGATGGAGCGCCACGAAGGCCTTGGGCGCCTGCCCGCGATAGGTATCGGGAATGCCGATCACGATCGCCTCGTGCACCATCGGATGCTCGTAGAGCGCATCCTCGATCGTTCTCGGATAGACATTGTACCCCCCGCAGAGGATCATGTCCTTGATCCTGTCCACCAGGAACAGATAGCCGTCTTCGTCGAGATAGCCAACGTCTCCCGTGCGCAAGGCACCGTAGATGAAGGTCTTTTCCGATTCCTCGGGCCGGTTCCAGTAGCCGGACATGACTTGCGGGCCGCGCGCGCAGACTTCGCCGCGCTCGCCCTGGGGCATGACCTTATGCAGGTTGTCCGGATCGCGGATTTCCAGCACGGTTCCGGGGAAGGCCGGGCCGCAGGAATTGTTCTTCACGTCGCCTTCCAGCGGATTGCAGGCGATGATCGGCGAGGCTTCGGACAGGCCGTAGCCTTCCACCACGCGCACGCCGGTGCGCTGCTCGAACTTCTGGCGCACTTCCAGCGGCAGCGGCGCCCCGCCCGAGATGCAGACGCGCACCTGGTCGAACTCGCCGTGGAGCTGCTGGTTGTTGAGCGCGGTATAGAGCGTGGGAACCCCGAAGAACTGCGTCGGTCTGGTGCGCTTGGCGGTGGCCAGGAACGACTTCATCTCGAAACGCGGCAGCAGGATCATCTCGGCGGCGGTGTCCACCGAGTAGTTGAGCACCGTGGTCAGCGCGAAGACGTGGAACAACGGCAGGACGCCCAGCGTGCGCTCCTGCGTCTCCGGCATGTGGCCGACATGGGCGATCATCTGTGCCGAATTGGCGGCGAGGTTCGCGTGGCTGAGCATCGCGCCCTTGGGCACGCCGGTGGTGCCGCCAGTATATTGCAGCACGGCAAGGTCCGAGGGCGAGCGTTCGACGGGATCGGGATCGGCGTCGCGCGCGATCAGGTCCGCAAAGCGCAGGAAACGCAAGTCGTGCGGCTCACGCGCGATGTCCTTGCGCTTGAGCAGGCGATAGGCGCGGCCCTTCAGCTTGGGCAGGGCATCGGCGATCGGGCAGACGATCACGCGGCGCAGCGCGCCTTTTCCGACCAGCGGCTCGATCTTGGGAAGCGAGAGCGCAAGGTCGGAGGCGACGATGAATTCCGCGCCGGAATCGTTGACCAGATGCGCCATCTCGCGCTCGGTGTAGAGCGGGTTGAAGTTCACCACGATCCCGCCGATGCGCAGGATCGCGAAGTAGCAGATCACGTAGTAGGGCGTATTGGGCAGGCACAGGCCCACCCGCGTCCCCCGCTTGACGCCGAGGTCCTGCAACCCCCGCGCCGCGCGGCGGGACAGGTCGCCGATCTCCTTGTAGGTCCACTTGCGGCCCATGAAGTCGATCGCCGGCCAGGCGCCGTGAGCTTCCACGGCATGGTCGAGCAGGTCGGTGAGCAACCGCGGCGCGATCGGCGGCATCTCTTCCGGAAGTTGGGAGGAGGTCTCCGGGGCGGAGTGTCCGCCGATCGTCGCCGCGGCTCCCATCAGAAGGCCACCCGCGCGCCGAGCGAGAAGACCATGGCGTAAGCATCCTGGAGGCTGCCGTTGGTGATCACGGGGGTCTGTGCCGCCGTGCCCGGATAGGCCGCGGTGATGCGGTCGATCGGCGCGTCCTTGAACGTGATGTACGAGGCGGCCGCGTCGATCGCGATCTTCTCGCTCATGTTCCAGGTGGTGCCGGCCGAGAAGTTCCAGCGGTTGCTGTCAGGCACGCGGGCATCGCGGTCGCCGCTGCTGGTCGGCGTCTCGCCGTACTGGATGCCGCCGCGCACGGTCCACTTCGGATTGACGTCGTAGTCCATGCCGAAGGCGTAGGAGAAGCCGTCCTTGTAGTTCTCGGGGATCTGCTGGTTGATCGGGGCGCCGAGATCGATGGTGTCGAACTTGCTCCAGCCGAAGGCCACGACTTGCGCGTTCAGCGTCAGCTGCTTGGTGGCGTGGATGCGGCCGGACATGATCGCCTGCCACGGGGTGGTGAATTCGGCCGTGGCGTCGAGCGTCCGGTTCTGCGCGGCAAGCGGGCCGAGCAGGCCGTCGATGGTCAGCGAGCCGTCGAGCTTGTGCTTGATGGCCGACTTGTAGGCGACGCCGATCGAGGCGGGGCCGTTATGGTACTGGGCGCCGACCGACCAGCCCACGTCCCAGCCGCTGCCCTTGAGCTGCTGATGGCCGTCCGCCAGCAGCGGCGAGAGGTTGGGCAGGTAGTTGCCGAGGGTGGCGTCGACATGTTCGACGTTGGCAGCCGCGCCGATATAGAGGCCTTCGACCGGCTGGAAGGCGACGCTGGGCTGGATGTCGATCGTGCGCAGCTTGGTCTTGTCCGCGGAATAGCGGGCCCAGCTGTCGGCATCGTAATTGGTGGTGAAGGAATAAGGCGAGGTCACCGTCAGGCCGAAGGCGAACTTGCCGGTGCCGTAGGCGATCGAGCCGGAGGGCAGCACGCCGTTGTCGATGGGGTTTTTGGCCAGGCCATTGCCGCCGACCGGGGCAGGTGCCTGCCCGGGGCGGACGATCACGGTACCGTCGTCCACCACTTTGCCGCGCGGCAGGATGACGCTGGCGTGGACCGAAGCCTGGCCGCCTTCGAGTCCGCCGATCGCAGCCGGGTTCCACCACAGCGAGTCGACGCCGGTATCGGCGGCCTCACCCGAGAAGGCGCGGCCCTGTGCGCGTACCGACTGTTCCTGAAGGTAGAAGGCCTGTGCATGGGCGGCGCCGGCAAAGCCGAACACGATGGCCGATGCGGTGCCCGCGAGAAGAATGCGGCCCGAAGTGCGTTTCATATCCTTGAACTCCCTTAATTCTCTTATGCCCTGAACCTTCGTGTACCCGGTGCGCCTCAGGGGATGCGCGTCCAGGTCTGGGTCTTGCACAAGGGCCAGACGATGCAGCCCTTGAGCTTGAGGCTATTGGCCCCCGAAGGCGTTATCGTCGCCTTGTAGGTGCCGCCGTCCTCAGGATTGTAGATCTGTCCTTCGACCCATTCGTTCCCTTTGGCCTTGAAACCACCGACAATTTGCAGGCCCTTGATCTTGCGGCCACGCTGCGCGGTGTCCTTATTGTTCACGTCGCGCAGGTCGGGGTTGGTCTTCAGGCCGTCCGAATCGACGAGCCGGCCGCAGACCGATTCGCCGCAGCGCCTGAGTTCGACGACCCCGTGCTTGGAAGGTGTGCGCCACTTGCCGACGACGGAGTCGCCGCCGGCCGCCAATGCCGGATTCGCGCCGGGAATTGCGATCAGGGCCGCGGCAACAAATGCCAGCCCCGCAGGTTTCCACTGTTTCATGAGCGACCTCTCCATCGTCTCCAACCGGACATCTTCTCACCGGCGGGACGGGGCCCTTACGGTGGGATGTTGATTTGTCGTAACCGATAATTTGCTTGACGTATAGGGAAAGAATTGCACCCTTAGGGAAGAAGACGGCGCAGCCTGGGGAAGAGCCCTCGGCGCGTCGGCCCACGGAGAGAGTGCATGCAAAGTGTCGTGATCGCGGGTTACGCCCGCTCGCCCTTCCACTTGGCCAACAAGGGCGCGCTGGCGCGGGTCCGTCCGGACGACCTTGCCGCCCAGGTGATTCGCGGCCTCATCGCCAAGACCGGCGTGGAAGCTGCCGATATCGAAGACGTCATCGTCGGCTGCGCGTTCCCCGAGGGCGAGCAGGGCTTCAACGTCGCGCGCCTGATCGGCCTGCTGGCGGACCTGCCGATCTCGGTGGGCGGCATGACTGTGAACCGTTTCTGCGGCTCGTCGATGAGCTCGATTCACTACGCCATGGGCCAGATCGCCATCGGCGCGGGCGAAGTCTTCGTCTGCGCGGGCGTCGAATCGATGAGCCGCGTGCCGATGATGGGCTTCAACCCGCTGCCCAATCCGGAGCTGGCGAAGAAGAGCGCCGCCTACATGTCGATGGGCGAAACCGCCGAAAACGTCGCCACCAAGTACCAGATTCCCCGCGCCGATCAGGAAGCGCTGGCTGTTTCCAGCCAACAGAAGGCCGCCGCCGCGCGTGACGCCGGCAAGCTGACCGACGAGATCGTGCCGATCCAGACCAAGGGCGGCGTGGTGAGCGAAGACGGCACCATTCGCGGCGAAACCACCGCGGAGGGCCTTGCCGGTCTGAAGCCCGCGTTCGATGCGGCAGGGTCGGTGACTGCCGGCACCTCCTCGCCGCTGACCGATGGCGCCAGCGCCGTGCTCGTCACCACCGAGGAATATGCCCGCGCCCACGGCTTGCCGATCCTCGCCCGCATCAAATCGGTCGCGGTGTCGGGCTGCGCGCCGGAAACCATGGGCCTCGGCCCGATCCTCTCCAGCCAGAAGGCGCTTGAGCGTGCCGGTATCTCGGCGGGCGATCTCGACGTGGTCGAACTGAACGAGGCCTTCGCTTCGCAGGCGCTGGCTTGCATCAAGGACCTTGGCCTCGACGTGGCCAAGGTGAACATCGACGGCGGCGCCATCGCCATCGGCCACCCGCTGGGCGCCACCGGCGCGCGCATCGTCGGCAAGGCGGCCTCGCTGCTGAAGCGCGAAGGCGGCAAGTACGCGCTCGCCAGCCAGTGCATCGGCGGCGGTCAGGGCATCGCCACGATCCTGGAGTCGGTGGAATGAGCGACAACAACATCAAAAAGGTCTGCGTGATCGGCGCTGGCACCATGGGTGCCGGGATCGCCGCCCAGGTCGCCAATGCGGGCGTGCCGGTGCTGCTGCTCGACATCGTTCCCAAGGATGCGACCAATCGCAATGTCGTCGCCGAGGGCGCCGTGGCGAAGATGCTCAAGACCGAGCCTGCGCCGTTCATGAGCAAGTCCGCCGCCAAGCTAGTCGAGACCGGCAATATCGAAGACCACCTCGACAAAGTTGCCGAATGCGACTGGGTGATCGAGGCGGTGATCGAGCGTCTCGACATCAAGCAGGGCCTCTACGCCAAGCTGGAAGCGGTGAAGCGCGACGGCACCGCCGTTTCGTCCAACACCTCGACGATCCCGCTCGCCAATCTAGTGGAAGGGCGTTCGGACGCGTTCAAACGCGACTTCCTGATCACCCACTTCTTCAACCCGCCGCGCTACATGCGCCTGCTGGAAATCGTCACCGGCCCGGCAACCGACGCTGCCGTCGCCGCGACGGTCGAGCAGTTCGCCGACGTTTCCATGGGCAAGACGGTGGTCAGGGCCAAGGATACCCCGGGCTTCATCGCCAACCGCATCGGCACCTACTGGATCCAGCTTGGCCTCAACGCCGCGTTCGACATGGGAATCACCATCGAACTGGCCGATGCCATCGCGGGCAAGCCGATGGGCGTGCCGAAGACCGGTATCTTCGGTCTTGTCGATCTGGTCGGCATCGACCTCATGCCGCACTTGCAGGCCAGCCTCACCTCGACGCTGCCCGCAGGGGACCTCTACCACGGCATCGCCCGCGACATTCCGCTGATCAACAAGATGATCGGCGAGGGCTATACCGGCCGCAAGGGCAAGGGCGGCTTCTATCGCCTCAACAAGGAAGCCGGTCGCCGCAAGGAAACCATCGACCTTCAGACCGGCGAATACCGTCCCACCATCACCGCACAGGGACCGCGAGGCGCCGCCTCGAAGGGTGACCTCAAGGCACTCGTCGAAAACAAGGGCGACATCGGTGCCTACGCCTGGGCCGTGCTGGGCGATACGCTGGCCTATGCCGCCAGCCTCGTGCCCGATGCCGCCTCGGACGTGGTTGCCGTCGATGACGCGATGAAGCTGGGTTACAACTGGAAGGCCGGCCCCTTCGAGATGATCGACAAGCTGGGCGCCAAGTACCTCGCCGATCGCCTTGCCGCCGAAGGCAAGGCCGTGCCCGCGATCCTGACCGTGGCGGGCGACCGCACGTTCTACCGGATCGAGAACGGCAAGCGCCAGTTCCTGGGCCTCGATGGCGAATACCGCGACATCGTCCGCCCCGAAGGCGTGATGCGCCTGGCCGACGTGAAGCTTTCGTCCAAGCCGATCATCCGCAATGCCTCGGCCGCGCTTTGGGACATCGGCGACGGCGTCGTCTGCCTTGAATTCACCGGCAAGATGAACGCGCTCGACGGCGAAGTCATGAAGCTGATCGGGCAGGCCATCCCGCTGGTGGCGGCGCAATACAAGGCGCTGGTGGTCTACAACGATGCCGACACCTTCTCGGCAGGAGCCAACTTGGGCCTCGCGCTTTTCGCGGTGAACATCGCGGCCTGGGGCGAGATCGAGAAGCTCGTGGCGGGCGGACAGCTGGCTTACAAGGGCCTGAAGTACGCGCCGTTCCCGGTGGTCGGCGCACCGGCGGGCCTCGCGCTCGGCGGTGGGTGCGAGATCCTGCTCCACTGCGACGCGATCCAGGCCCATGCCGAACTCTACTGCGGCCTTGTGGAATGCGGCGTCGGCCTCGTTCCCGGCTGGGGCGGCAATGGCGAGATGATCGACCGCTGGCGCAATGCCCCCGGCATGCCGAAGGGCCCGATGCCGGCCGTGGCCAAGGTGTTCGAGATGGTCTCGACCGCGCAAGTCTCAAAGTCTGCCCAGCAGGCGCGCGAGATGATGATCCTGCGGGGGGGCGACGGCATTTCGATGAACCGCGACCGCCTGCTGCATGACGCCAAGCAGAAGGCTCTGTCGCTGGTCGAGGGCTATACCCCACCCGAGGCGCCCGAGTTCAAGCTGCCCGGTGCCGGTGGCCGCACCGCACTCGGCCTTGCTGTCGAAGGCTTCCACAAGCGCGGCATGGCGACCGACTACGACGTGGTCGTCTCGGGCATTCTGGCCGACGTGTTGACCGGCGGCGAGTTCGACCTCGTCGACACCGTGAGCGAGGGCGAACTGCTCAAGCTGGAGCGCGATGCCTTCATGGGCCGCCTGCGCGACGACCGCTCGGTCGCCCGCGTCGAGCACATGCTCGAAACCGGCAAGCCGCTGCGTAACTGAACCAAAGGAAAACCGGGCCGAGAGCGTGACCTGCCACCCCATCCTCCTTTCCTCGTTCCTTCCCTCGTCATTGCGAGCGGCGAAGCCGCGCGGCAATCCAGGGGCGTCGCAAACCGCCCTGGATTGCTTCGCTTCGCTCGCAATGACGAAGTGCGGGATGCGACAGGAAGCGGGACGGGTTAGTGCGAGTTCATCTCTCGACCTGCGAGGAGAGTGACATGCAAGTCTACGAAGCGCCTTTGCGCGACATGAAGTTCGTGCTCCACGAACTCCACACCGACGATGGCTTCGGCAATCTCGAAGCCCTGGCCGAATTCACCCCCGACCTTGTCGACGCGGTGCTGGAAGAAGCCGCGAAGGTGGCGCAGGAAGTCCTGCTGCCGCTGAACCGCAGCGGTGATATCGAGGGCTGCACGCTGGAAAACGGCGTGGTCCGCACCCCCAAGGGCTTCAAGGAAGCCTACGACATGTTCCGCGAAGGCGGCTGGTGCGCGCTGGCGTCCGATCCCGAATGGGGCGGGCAGGGGCTTCCCGAAGCGCTGAACAAGCTGACCGAGGAGATGATCTGCTCCGCCAACCTGTCGTTCAGCCTCTATCCCGGCCTCACCCACGGTGCGACCACCGCGATCGAGGGCTATGCCAGCGACGAACTGAAGCAGGCCTACCTGCCCAAGATGGTCGAAGGCACCTGGTCGGGCACGATGTGCCTTACCGAACCGCATTGCGGCACGGACCTTGGCATGCTGCGCACCAAGGCGGTGCCGCAGGGTGATGACAGCTACAAGATCTCCGGCGCGAAGATCTTCATTTCGGCGGGCGAGCACGACCTGACCGAGAACATCATCCACCTCGTCCTCGCCCGGCTTCCCGATGCGCCGGAAGGCGTGAAGGGCATCAGCCTGTTCCTGGTGCCGAAGTACCTGCCCAAGGAAGACGGCACGCCGGGCCCGTCCAACGGCGTTTCGGTCGCCGCGATCGAACACAAGATGGGCCTCAAGGCCTCGGCCACCTGCCAGCTCAACTTCGACGATTCGATCGGCTGGCTGGTCGGCAGCGCGAACAAGGGCATGGAAGCCATGTTCAAGATGATGAACACCGAGCGCGTTTCGGTGGGCATCCAGGGCCTTGGCGTGGGTGAAGCGGCCTATCAGTCGGCCGTGTGGTACGCCAAGGACCGCGTGCAGGGCCGCTCGCTGTCGGGCGTGAAGAATCCCAAGGGTCCGGCCGATCCGATCATCGTCCACCCCGACGTGCGCCGCATGCTGATGACCGCCCGCGCCTACAACGAAGGCAGCCGCGCTGTCGGCGCCTGGGTCAGCCGCGCGCTCGATGCCGAAAAGCACGCGACCGATCCGGCCGTGAAGGCCCGCGCGGAAGACTTCATCGCGCTAATGACCCCGGTGGTGAAGGCGCTCTTCACCGATTGCGGCTATGAAAGCGCCAATCTGGCCGTGCAGGTCTATGGCGGTCACGGCTACATCGCCGAAAGCGGCGTGGAGCAGTTCGTGCGCGATGCCCGCATCGCCATGATCTACGAAGGCACCAACGGCATCCAGGCGCTCGACCTTGTCGGCCGCAAGATGCCCGCGCATGCCGGCCGCTATCTGCGCTCGTTCTTCCATCCCGTCTCGGACTTCATCGAGGCGAACAAGGCGGACGAGACCTTCGGCAAGATGATCGAGGGGCTGGAAAAGGCCTTCGGCGCGCTTCAGCTTTCGACCGGAACGATTGCCCAGAAGGGCATGAAGGATCCCGAGGAAGCCGGCGCCGCCGCGACCGACTATCTGCGCCTGATCGGCCTTGTCGCCGTAGGCTACACGTTTGCCAAGGCGGCGCTGATCGCCAAGGCCAAGCTTGACCAGGGCACCGAGGACACGGCGTTCTACACCGCCAAGATTGGCACCGCACGGTTCTTCTTCGACCGTCTGCTGCCGCAGGCGACCGCCGCGTTCCTGGCGATCAAGTCGGGCAAGGCCTCGATGATGGCGCTGGACGTGGATATGTTCTGAGGCTGGGGCCTACTCGCCCCACCCCACCCTCGTCATTGCGAGGAGGCGAAGCGGACGAAGCAATCCAGAGCGGCACAGCGCTGCTTCTGGATTGCTTCGTCAGCCGCAGATAATCTCGAACAGATCGTCCCACAGCGGATTCTCCGTCTCGATCAGTGTGGTCTTCCGTTTCCGCGAGCCGCCCTTGAGCTGCTTTTCGCGCAGGATGGCGTGTTCCATGGTGGAATGCACTTCGAACCACACAAGGTGCTTGCAGCCGTAGCGCTTGGAAAACCCGTCGATGACGCCCTCGCGGTGCTGGAATGCGCGTTGGCGTAAGTTGGATGTTACGCCCACGTAAAGAGTGCCGTTGCGGGCGCTGGCGACGATGTAGACTGCGGGTTGGAAGTCGCGCTTCATCGCTCTGGATTGCTTCGTCGCTTCGCTCCTCGCAATGACGAAGGGAGTTATAATTCTGTCATAGCGCTATTTGGGGCGTGCCACGCTCACGTCACGCCACGCCACGCCCAACCGCAACCCAAACCTACCCTACCCTACCCTCAGCCTTCGTCATTGCGCGCGTAGCGAAGCAATCCAGAGCGGCCCACCCCGCCGCCCGATCCTCACGCAGCCCCGACCCAAACCACCCAGCCCACCAGCCAAGCCGCGACCACGCAGGCGATCAGCCGCCACACCGGCGCTTTCACCATGCCGGTCGTGCCGGCAGGCATCGCGCGTGAGCCGGTCACCATGGCCCCGATCAGCCGGTCCCGCTTCACCACGCGGTAATAGAGGATCGCGCCCAGATGCAGCACGATCATCGCCAGGATCAGATAGAACACCACGCCATGCAGCTCCGTCATCCGGCTGGCGGTGGAGGAGGACACCAGGTGATTGAGCGGCCCGGTGGTGCCGTCGTCGGGGTCACCGGAGAAAAGGCCCAGCGTGACCTGCAGGGCCATGAGGCCGAGCATCGCCAGCACACTCCAGCCGCCCGCCGGGTTGTGGCCGGGGGTGGGTTCGTGAGCGCCCGACCGCAAATGCGCCAGCACCGCGCCCGGCCCTCGCACGAAGCCCGAAAACCGCGCGGTAGAACTTCCCACGAAGCCCCAGAGCACGCGGATCACCAGAAGCTGCATCAGCACCGTGCCGATGCTGGTGTGCCAGCCCATCTCGCCGTTTTCGGCCGTCCACCAGAGCGCCGGAATCAGTGCCGCGAAGCTCCAGTGGATCACGCGGACGGGCCAGTCCCACAGGTGGGTGCGGACATCTGCCGCACCCTCGTGGCTGTTCACTGCTTCTTCTCGCGGAAGTTCTCGTGGCATCCCTTGCAGGCGCCGCCGATCTCACCCATCGCCATCTGGGCGCCTGCGGCATCCTTGGCGTCGGCTGCGATCTTGAGCTTGCCGGCAGCGGCGGCCAGCTTGTCGGCCGCGGCCGTGAATTCGGCGGGCTTGTCCCAGATGGCGGGGAGGGCCTGGGTCTTCTCGCCCGATTCCTTGCCGCTGCCCTTGGGGAACAGACCGACGATCTTGCCCGCGTCCGTCTGGATCGAGGTGGCCGAAGCAGAGACGGCCGCGAAGTCCGGCGCGGAATCTTCCAAGGCTTCCTTGGCGGCCTTGTTGGCCTTGGCGATGGCCTTGAAATTGGCCTCTCGCGCTTCGATGGTGTCGGAAACCTTGACCGGGGCGCCGGAAGCGTCGGTCGTGGTCGCGGCCGGTTCCGAGCCCTTGCAGCCGGTCACGGCGGCTGCAAGGGCAAAGGCGGCTAGGGTGGTCGTCACGAATGTCTTCGATGCCATGTCGCTGCTCCTGGCAGTTATCTTTGAGCGGGAGGCCGTACTTTGCTTGCCCGTCGGCCCTGGTCCCAAGCGCTTGATAACCGCTGTTGTTGCTTTGCAGCGAATGGTTTTTCGCGCTTACCCGAAAACCACCCCGTCCATCAGCTTGCGCGCGGTGCGAAGGAGGGCGGCGCTCGTAACGGCGCCGCCCTCGTCCGTGTCGAGGACACAGGACATCTCGCCGGTCGGATGCTCGACCGACAGTGTCTTGCGGCGACCCTCGGGGATCTCAGCGACTTCAGCGGCGGGCGAGCCTTCGATCAGGCAAGCGGTCGCCACCGAGACCGCGCCGAGCACGCCGATGGTGGCATGGGCGCGGTGGGGAATGAAGCTGCGCACGGTTACCGCGCCGCCATGCTTGGGCGGGGCGACCAGCATCATCTTGGGGACCGACTTGTCCTTCACGTCGCCGAGGTTCATCCGCTCGCCCACGGCCAGGCGGATGGCCTCGATCTTCGCCTTCAGCTCGCTATTGGCGTCCAGGCTCTCGCGGTCCTCGTAGCCGGTGATCCCGACGTCCTCGGCCTTCATGACCACGCAGGGCATGCCGTTGTCGATCAAGGTCACGCGCACGCCGTTCACTTTGTCGGCCGCGTTGCCGGTGGGCAGCAGCGCGCCGCAGGAGGAGCCGGCGGTGTCGCGGAATTCCAGCGGGATCGGCGCATGAGTGCCCGGCACGCCGTCGATCGCGGCCTCGCCCTTGTATGAAACCACGCCGCCCGGCGTCTGCACGGTGGCGACGGCGACCTGGCCGGTGTTTTCCATGAAGATGGCGACGTTCGTCTCATCGCCTTTCGCCTCGATCAGCCCGCGCTCGATGGCGAAGGGGCCGATCCCGGCGAGGATATTGCCGCAGTTCTGCTGGTCGCTGACAAGCGCCTGGTCGACGAAAACCTGCAAGAACAGGTAGTCCACGTCGATGCCCTCGCGGTCGGATTTACTGACGACGGCGACCTTGCTGGTCAGCGGATCGGCGCCGCCCATGCCGTCGATCTGGCGCGGGTCGGGCGATCCCATGATGGAGAGAAGGAAAGCGTCGCGCGCCGCGGCATCGGCGGGGAGGTCGCTCTTGAGGAAATAGCCGCCCTTGGAAGTGCCGCCGCGCATCCACATGCAGCGTACGCCTGCTTGGTCGGCTTGGATGGCACTCATGGCATTTCTCCTTTTCCCGCAGTCGGCCTCCTGCCGGAGCAGCGGGGCAGGGGGAAAGAGAAACTTTGGACCTGCCATAGGATTTGGCTAAGAGTGCCTCCATGGACATCTGGAACTTCAACCTTCGCCACTTGCGTGCAGTCGCCAAGATTGCCGAATTGGGGACGGTGAACGCGGCCGCACTGGCCGTGAACCTCAGTCAGCCCGCGATAACACAGGCGTTGGGACGACTCGAGGCGATGATCGGCCTGCCTTTGTTCGAGCGCCGTCACGACGGCATGATTCCCACGCGCGCCGGAGAGATCCTGGCGCCACGCATCGGCGCGGCGCTGTCCCATATCCAGAGCCCGCACGTCACCATGTCGCGCCTGCGGGCCCTGCTCGCGCTGGCCGAGACGGGCAGCTATGCCGGGGCCGGGCAGGAAACCGGGCTGTCGCTTCCCTCGATCCACCGCGCGGTCAACGATCTCGCCTTGGCGCTGCGCCGCCCGCTGGTGGCGCGGCAGGGCAAGTTCGTCATCACCACCGAGGCGGGCACCCAGCTCGCCCGCGAATTCCGCCTCGCCAAAGTCGAGCTGGAGGCGGGGCTGTCCGAAGTCGAAGCGCTGCGCGGGCTGGAGACGCGGCGCATCGCCATCGGCGCCATGCCGCTCTCGCGCGCCCGCATTCTCCCGGCCGCCGTGGCGCGGTTCCTGGCGCGGCGGCCCCGGGTGAAGCTCACCATCGTCGAAGGCTCGCGCGCCGAGCTGGTGGAGCCGCTGCGCAACGGCACGCTGGACCTCATGGTGGGCGCGCTGCGCGATCCGCTGGTGGAAGGCGATCTGGTGCAGCATCCGCTCTTCGAGGACCGGCCGGCGGTCTATGGCCGCAAGGGGCACCCGCTGGAAGGTACCGATCCCGGCGCGGCCGAGGTGGCCAGCTACCCCTTCACCCTGCCGCCGCGCGGAACGCCGCTGCGCGACAGTTTCGAGCGCTATTTTCGCGAACACGATGTGGCGCTTCCGGACGTGCCGGTCGAATCGGGCTCCGTCATGATGATCCGTCAGGTGATGATGGGCGGCGATTTCCTCACCGTGCTCTCGCCCGATCAGGTCACGGTCGAAGTGGAGGCGGGCTGGCTTTGCGCATTATCGCGGCTTCCGGCTGAATTTACCCGCCATATCGGTATGACCACCCGCGCGTCGCTGCGGCCGACCGAGGTGCAGAGCGAGTTCTTCGCCGACCTGGAGTGGGCGGCGAAGGAGGTTTCGCGGTAGAGGGCGCGAGCACGGCATGACGCGCTTATTGCACTGAGCTTATAGCTTCCGGGTGGTTCCGATTGGCGGCTTCCGGGCAATCGGGCCAGACTGGCAGCATGAACAGGTCCATTGCCCTTATCGGGTTCGGAGAGGCCGGATCGACGTTTGCGGGAGCTGGGGACTGGGCCGGACAGGCTCGTGCCTTCGATATCCTTCCCGAACGCCGCGACGTCATGACCGAACTCGGCATCACCGTTTGCGACAGTGCCGCCGAAGCGCTTGAGGGCGCCGAACTGGTGTTGTCGCTCGTCACCGCTGACGGCGCGCCGAAAGTGGCCGAGGCCGTCGCGCCCCTGCTGGGCGAGGGCGCGCTGTTCTGCGACATGAACTCGGTGGCGCCGGGCACCAAGCGCGCCGCCGCCAAGGCCATCGCCAAGGGCAAGGGGCGTTACGTGGACGTGGCCGTGCTCGCCCCCGTAAACCCCGCGCGCATGAAGGTGCCGCTGCTGGTGGCCGGGCCTGACGCCGCCGAGACGCAGGCCGCGCTGGAGGCGGTGGGCTTCACCCATGTCCGCACCGTGGGCGCCGATGTCGGCCGCGCTTCGGCGATCAAGTTGGTGCGCTCGGTCATGGTGAAGGGGCTTGAGGCGCTGACCGCCGAGATGATGATGGCCGCCCATGCAGAGGGCGTGGCGGACGAAGTGCTTGCCTCGCTCGACGCCAGCGAGAAGGCCATTTCCTGGACGGAGCGGGCGGACTACAATCTCGACCGCATGCTGGTCCACGGCCGCCGCCGCGCCGCCGAGATGGACGAAGCCGCGGAAATGCTGCGTTCGCTGGGCATTCCGCCGCTGATGACCGAAAATACCGTCGCCTGGCAGCAGGCGCTGGGCGTGCTTGGCATCGTGCCGCCGCCCGAAGGATTCGAAGCCAAGCTTGCGGCAGCTGTCGCGGCGGGCGTACTCAAGGGAGAGAATTGAGCATGTCGCTCATCATCGACTGTCACGGTCACTATACCGTCCTGCCCAAGGCGCACGACGCTTGGCGCGAGGCGCAGATCGCCGCTTTCAAAGCCGGTGAAGAAGCGCCGCCGTACCCCGAGATTTCCGATGCGGAGATCCGCCAGACCATCGAGGACAACCAGCTTCGCCTTATCAAGGAGCGCGGCGCCGATCTTACCGTGTTCAGCCCGCGCGCCAGCGCGATGGCGCACCATGTTGGCGATTCTGCGGTTTCCGAGGCCTGGGCGGTCCACTGCAACAATCTTATCGCCCGCGTGGTGAACATGTTCCCCGAGACGTTCGTGGGCGTGTGCATGCTGCCGCAGAGCCCCAAGGCGGACCTTTCCGCCTCGGTGAAGGAGCTGCGCCGCTGCGTCGAGGAACTGGGCTTCATCGGTTGCAACCTCAATCCCGATCCGGGCGGCGGCCACTTCGAGCATCCGCCGCTGACCGACGAATACTGGTTCCCGATCTACGAGGCGATGAGCGAGCTGGACGTTCCGGCGATGATCCACGTCTCGGGTTCGTGCAACCCGGCGATGCACGCCACCGGCGGCTTCTACATCGCGGCGGATACCGTGGCCTTCATGCAGCTGATGCAGGGCGACCTCTTCGCGAAGTTCCCCAAGCTGCGCTTCATCATTCCGCATGGCGGCGGCGCGGTGCCGTACCACTGGGGTCGCTATCGCGGGTTGGCGGACATGCTGAAGAAGCCTTCGCTCGACGAATACATCATGAACAACGTGTTCTTCGATACCTGCGTCTACCACCAGCCGGGCGTGAACCTGCTGGCCGACGTGATCGACAACAAGAACATCCTGTTCGGTTCCGAAATGGTCGGCGCGGTGCGCGGGATCGACCCGCAGACCGGCTTCTACTTCGACGATACCAAGCGCTATGTCGACGCGCTCGACATCTCGGACGAGGAGCGCCACGCGATCTTCGAAGGCAATGTGCGCAAGGTCTTCCCGCGCCTTGACGCCAAGCTGAAGGAACGCGGCCTGTGACGGACAAGATCACCGACATCCACGCCTATCTCGGCGAGTTCGACGATATTCCGGGCACGCGCGTCTACACGGCGAAGCGTGCGCGTCAGGGCTATCACCTGAACCAGTTCGCGATGAGCCTGATGAAGGCGGAAAACCGCGAGCGCTGGAAGGCCGACGAGCGCGCCTATCTCGACGAATGGCCGATGACCGAGGACCAGAAGCTGGCCGTGCTCGCGCGCGACTACAACCGCCTGCTGGATCTGGGCGGCAACATCTATTTCCTCGCCAAGGTCTTCTCGACCGATGGCCTGAGCTTCCTTCAGGCCGTCTCGACGATGACCGGCATGTCGGTTGAGGATTATCAGGCGATGATGATCGCCGGCGGCCGTTCGCCCGAGGGCGTGCGGTCGATCAAGGAGCACCGCTAAGATGGCCCGCATTACGCACGGCATCGCCTGTAGCCACATCCCGGCGCTCGGCGTCGCCAGCGACTTCGACAAGTGGGAAGATCCCTACTGGAAGCCGATCCAGGAAGGCTTCGCACCCACGCAGGCGTGGGAAGCGGAGAACCTGCCGGACGTCGTGATCCTGGTCTACAACGACCACGCTTCAGCCTTCGACATGAAGATCATCCCGACCTTCGCGATCGGGTGCGGCGAAAGCTACAAGCCTGCGGACGAGGGCTGGGGCCCGCGCGCGGTGCCCGACGTGGAAGGCCATCCAGACCTTGCCTGGCACATCGCGCAGAGCCTGATCCTCGACGAGTTCGACATGACCATCATCAACGAGATGGACGTCGACCACGGCCTTACCGTTCCGCTGTCGATGATGTTCGGAAAGCCCGCCAAGTGGCCGGTGAAGGTGATCCCGCTGGCGGTCAACGTCGTCACTTATCCGCCGCCGTCGGGCAACCGCTGCTGGGCGCTGGGCGAGGCGATCGCGCGTGCCGTGGAAAGCTTCGATGAAGACCTGAACGTGCAGGTCTGGGGCACTGGCGGCATGAGCCACCAGCTTCAGGGCCCGCGCGCGGGCCTCATCAACCGCGAGTGGGACCAGATGTTCCTCGACAAGCTGTCGGGCGACACGCAGGAACTACGGTGCATTCCGCATATCGAATACCTGCGCGAAACCGGCAGCGAAGGCATCGAGATGGTGATGTGGCTGATCATGCGCGGCGCATTGGGCAAGGAAACGCGCGAACTGCGCCGCTTCTACCACGTGCCCGCCAGCAACACGGCCGTCGGCCATATCGTGCTGGAGCCGGTGAACGGCGATGTTCCGCCCTCGACCACCGTCGAAGGCAACAATGCCGAAGCTCAAAACCTGATCGACTGACTGATTCCGCGTGCCGGTGGTTGACGCCGGCACGCCCTTTGTCTTTGACAGACACCCCAAGGAGATTCCCATGCGTATTGCCCTCGTAGGCGCCGGCGCTTTCGGTGAAAAGCACCTCGACGGCCTCAAGAACATCGACGGCGTAGAGATCGCCTCGGTCATCAGCCGCTCGGCCGAACAGGCTGCCGAAGTGGCCGTCAAGTACGGCGCGCCGCACTCCGGCACCGATCTGGCCGAAGTGCTGGCCATGCCGGACGTCGATGCCGTGATCCTGTGCACCCCCACGCAGATGCACGCCGAACAGGCCATCGCCTGCATGAACGCGGGCAAGCACGTGCAGGTCGAAATTCCGCTGTCGGACAGCTGGGCCGATGCCGAGGCGGTCGTCGCCAAGCAGAAGGAAACCGGGCTGGTCTGCATGGTCGGCCACACCCGCCGCTTCAATCCTTCGCACCAGTACGTGCACAACAAGATCACTGCGGGTGAGTTCAACGTCCAGCAGATGGACGTGCAGACCTACTTCTTCCGCCGCAAGAACATGAACGCCAAGGGCCAGCCGCGCTCCTGGACGGACCACCTGCTGTGGCACCACGCCGCGCACACGATCGACCTGTTCGCCTACCAGTCGGGCAAGATCGTCGCCGCCAACGCGCTGCAGGGCCCGAAGCACCCCGAACTGGGCATCGCCATGGACATGTCGATCCAGCTGAAGGCGGAAACCGGCGCGATCTGCACGCTCTCGCTCTCGTTCAACAACAATGGCCCGCTCGGCACGTTCTTCCGCTACATCGGCGACAGCGAGACCTACATCGCGCGTTACGACGATCTGGTGAACGGCCGTGAAGAGCCGATCGACCTCACCGGCGTCACCGTGTCGAACAATGGCATCGAGCTGCAGGACCGCGAATTCGTGGCTGCCATCCGCGAAGGGCGTGAGCCCAATTCGTCGGTCGGCAAGGTGCTCGATTGCTACCGCGTGATCGGCGAACTGGCCGAGAGCCTCGAAGCGCAGGACGGCTGGTCCTGATGACAAAACGCCTCCTCGCGGGCCGTCCGGTCCACTCCGTCGGTCTCGGCTGCATGAATGTGGCCTGGGCCTACGGCAATCCGCCGTCTCGCGAGGAGGCGGTCGCCCTGTTCCGCCATGCGCTGGATGCGGGCTGCGATCACTTCGACACCGCCAACATCTACGGCATGGGGCTGAGCGAGGAGATCCTTGGCGAAGCGATCATGGACCGCCGGGACGAATTCCTGTTGGCCTCCAAGACCGGCATCCTGATCGACGGCGCCCGCCGCGGGATCGATTGCGCGCCAGACAGCATCACCGCCTCGCTCGACGCCAGCCTGAAGCGGCTGGGCACCGATCACATCGACCTGTTCTACATGCACCGCTTCGACCCGAAGGTGCCGATCTCCGACTCGGTGGGCGCCATGGTGCGGGCGATCGAGGCGGGCAAGATCGGCGCCTATGGCGTGTCCGAATGGTCCGCCGCGCATATCCGCGAGGCGCATGCCGTGCATCCGGTGGCGGCGGTGCAAACCGAATATTCGCTCTGGACCCGTAATGTGGAACTCGGCGTGATGGACGCCACGCGCAAACTCGGGATCGCGCTCGTCGCCTTCTCGCCGGTCGCGCGCGGGGCACTGGGCGGTGAACTGACCGATGTGAACACGCTCACCGAGAAGGACCTGCGCCGCAATTTCCCGCGCTTTGTGGGCGAGAACTGGGCGCACAACCTGGCGCTGATCGAGGAATTCAACGCGCTGGCCGCTTCGGTCCAGGCAACCCCGGCGCAGCTCGCGCTCGCCTGGGTGCTGGCGCAGGGCGAGCACGTCCACGCAATTCCGGGCACCCGATCGATCCCGCATTTCGACCAGAACCATGCCGCCGCCGATCTCGCGATCGACGCCGCCGTTCTGGAAAAGGCGGGCGAGCTGATGAACCAGCAGACCATTGCCGGCCATCGCTACCCGGACACGATCAAGCCCAGCATCGATACCGAGGACTACGTCTGACCCGCTTCTGCGGCGCGGGGTAAGCCTCCGCCGCATCCGGGTATAAGGAACCATGCGTTCCGGGGGCGGTTCTGACGGCATGGACAATGCCGCCGAAACCGCCCCCAAGTCCGACTCGGCCCAATTTGGCTCCGACGACGAGCGCGACCTCTCGCACGACGATCCCGAGCGGCAGGAAACCGACCGCGACATAGAGCAGGACGAATCCGGCCTGACCGGCCACGAGCGCGGCCAGATCAAGGACAACTTGCGGCTTTCCGCAATCACCGTCTTCTCGGTGATCCGCCGTGAGGGCGAAGAGGAACTGCACCGCCCGGCGATGTCGCTATGGTTTTCGGGGATCGCCGCCGGGATCGGCATTTCCACCTCTGTCTTCGGGCAGGGCCTGCTGCATCACGCTTATGCGGACCACCCGCAGCGCGAGCTGATCGCCGCTTTCGGCTATGCCATGGGCTTCGTGCTGGTGGTGCTCTCGCGCCTCCAGCTCTTCACCGAGAACACCCTGACGGCGGTGCTGCCGCTGCTCGCCAGCCCGAACCTGGAGCGCCTCTGGCGCACCGGGCGGCTCTGGGCGATCGTGCTGGCGGCCAATCTCCTGGGCACGTTCCTGACCGCGCTGCTGGTCGACATCTTCGCCGATCCCGCCCATCCCACCGTGGCGGGCATGCTCGACGTCTCCCGCAAGGCCGCCGAGGCACAGGGCTGGACGGCGCTGCTGGACGGCGTACCGGCCGGCTTCTTCATCGCGGCATTCGTGTGGATGCTGCCCAGTTCCAAGGGCTTCGAGATCTTCGTGGTCGCCCTGTTCGCCTGGCTGATCTCGGCCGGCGGCTTCGCGCATGTCGTGGCGGGGTCGACCGAGATGTTCCTGCTGGTGCTTCACGGAGAGCTGCCGATCCTGGACGCTTTCACCTTGCATCTGGCGCCCACGCTGCTGGGCAATGTGATCGGCGGCACCGGCCTTTTCGCGCTGCTGGCCTTCGGACAGATCAAGGCGGAGATTTGACCCGTTCCAATCCGGCAGGGGGGATGACCGCGGCCGGCCGCCCGGCTAGAAAACGCGTATGAACGGTGCAGAGACGATCAGGGTCCGGCGCAGTGCCTATGGCGCGCGGATGCCCGCGGAAAACCCCGCGGGAGAGGCTTTCGCGATCCCCGTGGAAGCGCCGGTAGCGATAGAGACCAACGGCATCGCTTACGCAGTGATGATGGCGACCCCGCTGCAGATCGAGGATTTCGTGACCGGTTTCCTCATGGCCGAAGGGTTGGCCGCCGCCGATGAAGTGGGCGAGGTGGCCGTTCACGCGGTGGAGAACGGGGACTGGGGCGCCGGCTACGTCGCCCGCGTGAACCTGCCGCCGGAACGGCTGGGCCTGATCGTCGAGCGGGCGCGGCGCCGCGTGGGAGACAGCTCCTGCGGCATCTGCGGCATCGAGGGTGTGGAAGCGGCCCTGCGGCCCCTGCCGCTGCTGACCCGGCGCAGCCGGGCGGGGGCCCCGGCGATCCGGCGCGGGCTCGATGCCTTGCGCGCCGGCCAGGTGTTGGGGCGCGAAACCCACGCCACCCATGCGGCCGCCTTCTGCGACGAGGCGGGCAATGTCATCGCGCTGCGCGAGGACGTGGGCCGCCACAATGCGCTCGACAAGCTGGTGGGCGCGCTTGCGCGTGCAGGGGTCGATCCGGCGCAGGGCTTCATTATCGTCACCTCGCGCTGCTCCTACGAACTGGTGGAGAAGACGGCGCGCGCCGGTTGTCCGCTGCTGGTGGCGATCTCCGCCCCCACGGATCTGGCCGTCCGCCGGGCGCGGGCGGCGGGGCTCAGGCTCTGCTTCGTGGCGCGGGACGATACGATGCTGATGATGCCGGACGGCGCGGAGACCGACGAAGGGGCCACCCCGCTCGTCGAACCGTAAAGCGACGCCTTCCTGTTTTGCTTGCAGTATTCGCCGGCAATCCTAGATTCGTTGGCCAGGACACATTTCTTGAAGGACGGGGATTTTCTTTCATGGCGACGACGACCGATCAGGCAGTTGGGGGTGAGTTGAAGCTGACGCCTCCCGATCCGGTGCCCGTGGTCCAGCCCGAGAAGGCGGCCGGTCTCGTGCCCGTGGGGGATGAGCAGAAGTCCAAGCTGCAGGTCCGGGTGGACGAGTTCGTGGCCGATCTCGTGTCGCAGGACGTGAACTCGCCCGAATTCGGCCGCCGTGTCGACCAGATCACCAGCATGGGCCGCAAGGAGATTTCCGAGGCTTCGGGCCAGTCCAACCGTTTCCTCGACCGCCCGGTGCGCGCGATGGACAAGGACGCCGGTGTCGGCGCCGACCTTGCCGAACTGCGCCGCACGGTGGAAGACCTTGACCCCTCCACCAAGGGCGACCTGCTCTCGCGCCGGAAGATCTTCGGGATCATCCCGATGGGCAACAAGCTGCGCAACTATTTCGACGGCTACCAGAGCGCGCAGGGCCACATCGGTGCGATCCTCGCCCGCCTGCAGGGCGGCAAGGACGAGCTGCTGATGGACAACGCCTCCATCGACGTGGAGCGCCAGAACCTCTGGGCAGCGATGGGCAAGCTCGAACAGATGATCTTCATGTCGAAGGCGCTGGACGAGACGCTGGAACAGAAGGCCGCCGATCTCGACCATGTCGATCCCGCCAAGGCCAAGGCCGTGCGCGAGAGCGCACTGTTCTACGTGCGCCAGCGCACGCAGGACCTGCTGACGCAGATGGCCGTCTCGGTGCAGGGCTACCTCGCGCTCGATCTGGTGAAGAAGAACAATGTCGAGCTGATCAAGGGCGTCGACCGCGCGTCCACCACCACCGTCGGCGCGCTGCGCACCGCCGTCACGGTGGCGCAGGCGATGGCCAACCAGAAGCTGGTGCTGGACCAGATCACCGCGCTCAACACCACGACCGCGCGGATCATCGACGGCACCGGCCAGATGCTGAAGGACAACACCGCGCGCATCCACGAGCAGGCGGCGAACGCCACGATCCCCCTGGAGACGCTCAGCCGCGCCTTCCAGAACATCTACGACACGATGGATTCGATCGACACCTTCAAGATGCAGGCGCTCGATTCCATGAAGCAGACCGTGCAGTCGCTGGAGGGTGAGGTCACCAAGTCCAAGGCCTATATCGCCCGCGCGCAAGGCCAGGCCGAAGGCACGGCGCTGGGCAGCGACAAGACGGCGAAGGCCATGCTTGAGGCGCTCGACTGACAGCCATGGCCAATTCCGTCACGCCCCGCAGTCGCAATGCCGCGAACCAGGAAGTGATCCGTGCCGCACGCCGCCAGCGCGCGGCGCGGCTTTACAATGCCCGCAAGGAGCGCTGGAGCTTTCGCTGGCGCCGCATTCGCCGTGCTTTCCTGGCGCTGTTCGGCATCTTCATCGTGGCCCTGACCGCCGGGCTGATCCTCGGCGGGCTGTCTTTCACCACCACGGTGCTGACGACGCTACTGGCCTTCGCGGTGTTTCTGGTGCTCTCGATCTATCCCGCCACGCCCAAGCTCCGTGCCGAGGAACTGGGCAGCGCGACACTGCCCGAACTGGCCGGATCGGCGGAACTCTGGCTGGAAACCCGCCGCCGCGCCTTGCCCAATGCCGCGGTCGATGCCGTGGACATGATCGGTGTGCGCCTCGAACAGCTGGCGCCGCAGCTTGCCACCTTGCAGGACAACGGCCCCGCCGCGCATGAAGTGCGCAAGCTGCTGTCGGAACACCTGCCTTCGCTGGTGGACAGCTATACCCGCATTCCCGCCGAGCTGCGCAACAAGACCCATGCCGGCAGCACGCCTTCGCAGCAGTTGGTGGAAGGGCTCAACGTCATCGCCGGCCAGATCGAGGCGATGAGCCTGGACCTCTCGCGCGGAGACCTGGATGCGCTGGCGACGCGCGGCCGTTTCCTCGAGACCAAGTATATCGACGCGAGCGACGATGGTTGAGCTGCTGACGAGGGCGGGGAGCCTGCCGTTTTCGGTCGCCCTGGCGCTGATGCTGATGTTCGCCCTGCTCCAGATCGTCGGTCTCGGCGATTTTCTCGGCGGCGATACCCACCTCGATGTCCATGCCGATGTTCATGCGGGCGTCCATGGGACCCTTCACGGGCATGGCGGCGTCGATGCAGGGCTGCTGTCGGTGCTCGGTCTCGGCCGGGTGCCGTTCCTGATGTGGCTCATGCTGCTGCTCACCGTGTTCGGCCTGATCGGCATTTCCGCGCAGGAGCTGCTACTCTCGCTGACCGGGAGCGCTTGGAGCGCGTGGCTCGTCGCGCCCGTCGTTGCCCTCGTTTCACTGCCGATCACTGGCGCGCTGTCACGGGGGCTCGGCCGGATCATCCCGCAGGACGAGACGAGCGCGATCGACGTGTCGGCGCTGGTCGGGCGGGAAGCGGAAATCCTGGTCGGGACCGCGCTGGCCGGAAGCCCGGCGCGCGGGCGCGTGTTCGATCACTACGGCCAATCGCATAATGTCATGGTGGAGCCCGATCTGCACGACCAGCGCTTCGTGCAAGGCGAAAAGGTGCTGCTGGTGCGGCGCGAGGGCGAATTGTTCAAGGCCATTGCGCGCGGCGACCACTACCTGCCGCGCCTGGACTGAAAAGGGCCGTGCGTCAGGGCGTGACAACTGCGGTTAACGCTTTGAAAGCGCGGCGCGTCAGGCCGGTTTTCCTGGGAGATCCGCGCCTGTTCTGCTAGCTTTCCTGTCTATTTGATTGCGTGGTCCCGGGCTTTGGCCGGACGACGCCTGGGGGGAGTATCGAAGACATGCAAGATCTCGTCGGCATCGGAATTCTAGCCGGCATCGCCCTCGTCCTGTTCCTGGCGCTGGGCCTGATGCTCGCGCGGCTCTACAAGCGCGCGTCCAAGGAAATCGGCTTCGTGCGCACGGGCTTCGGCGGCGAGCGTGTGGTCATGAACGGCGGCGCGCTGGTCCTGCCGGTCTTCCACGAGACCATGCCCGTCAACATGAACACCGTGCGCCTGGCGGTGGAGCGCAAGAACCAGGATGCGCTCATCACGCTGGACCGCCTGCGCATCGACGTGAAGGCCGAATTCTACGTGCGTGTCCGCCCCGATGCCGGTGCCATCGCCATGGCGGCGCAGACCCTGGGCGCCCGCACCATGCATCCCGAAGCGCTGAAGGAACTGGTCGAAGGCAAGTTCGTCGATGCGCTGCGCTCGGTCGCGGCGGGCATGACGATGAACCAGCTTCACGAACAGCGCGCGGACTTCGTGCAGAAGGTGCAGCAGGTTTCCTCGTCCGATCTCGCGATGAACGGGCTTGAGCTGGAATCGGTGTCGCTGACCGGGCTGGACCAGACCTCGATCGAGCACTTCAATGCCAACAACGCCTTCGATGCCGAGGGTCTCACCAAGCTGACCGAGCAGATCGAACTGCGCAAGAAAGCGCGGAACGACATCAAGCAGGACACCCGCGTCCAGATCGAAACCAAGAACCTGGAAGCGGAGCGCCAGTCGCTCTCGATCCAGCGCGACAACGAATTCGCCAAGCTGGAGCAGGAGCGCGAGATCGAGATGCGCCGGGCCGAGCAGGCGGCCGAAGTCGCGCGCGAGCAGGCCTTGCGGGGGCGCGAGGCCGAGGAAGCGCGGATCATCGCCAAGCAGCAGGTCGATTCGCAGCAGATCGAATCGGATCGCACCATCCAGCAGGCCAAGATCGCGCAGGCTCAGGCCGTCGAACTGGCGCGCCAGGGGCAGCAGATCGCCATCCAGAACAAGAGCCGGGAGGAAAGCCAGGCCAAGGCTGACGCCGACGAGGCCCGCGCCAAGGCGGTTGCCGCCGAGGAACAGGTCATCACCAGCCGTGAGACCGAGATCGCCGAGCGCGCCAAGCGCATCGAACTGATCGAGGCCAGCAAGGAAGCCGAGCGGCAGGCGATCTCGGTCAAGGTGGAAGCCGAAGCCGAACGCGAAGCCGCCGCCAACCGCGCCGAGGCCTTCCGCCTTGCCGCCGAAGGCGAGGCCGAGGCCGAGAAGCTCCGCGCCGAAGCCGCGCGCGTGCGTTTCGAAGTGGAAGCGGCGGGTCAGCGCGCGGTCAACGAAGCGGCGAACCTGCTCTCGTCCGACCAGATCTCGCTGCAGATGAAGCTCGCCCTGCTCAAGGTTCTGCCGGAAGTCGTGCGCGAATCCGTGCGGCCGCTGGAGGCGATCGATTCGATCAAGATCGTGCAGGTCGACGGTCTGACACAGAAGGGCGGTTCATCGGCTTCGTCGGCTTCGGTCGGCGGATCGGGCAACCTGGCCAACGACGCAGTCAGTGCCGCGCTTGCGTACCGTGCGCAGGCCCCGGTGATCGACGGGCTGATGAAGGAGCTTGGCCTTGACGGTGCGTCGCTGGCCAATCTCGTGCAGGGCGCGGCGCAGGTTCCGGTGGCGCCCGCCATCCATGCCCCGGCGAACGACGCCAGCGCGGGCGTTGTGCGCGAAGCGGAGTGAATCCGGGCGGGCGGCGCCCGCCCGCTCATCGCCCCGGCGACCCGGCTCCCGGTGTCGCCGGGGAGACCGCGTGCTAGCTCTCGGCCTGGACGAGAAGGAGGCCCGCGATGGACCGGCAATTCCACAAGATCCTGCTGTTCATGAAACGGCGCGCCGACCTGACGCCGCAGCAGTTCCGCGACTACTACGAGACGCGGCATGCGCCCCTCGCGGAGCGCTATTCGCGGGGCGTCAGCCGCTACATCCGGCGCTATGTCGATCCCCAGCCGCATCCCGAAACCGGCGATTTCACCGATGGGCCGGACGTCATCACCGAACTCTGGTTCGAGGACGAAGCGGTGTTCCGCAAGACCCTGGCCTATATTACGCAGAACCTCATGCCCGACGAGATCGTCGCGGATGAGCGCAATCTGTTCGACCGGGCCTCCTTCCGCATCGCGACGGTCATGGAGTGCGAGAGCTAGGACGCAAGGGCACGGTTTCCGGCAGGAATTCCGGCCTCTCTGGGAGAGTACAAGATTTCTCAGAGCTGCCGTTTGCGCAGGCGCTGGCGGAACTTGGCATCACGACCGGGCGGGCCAGCGCATTTCAGCGCTTCCCGCCCGTAGTGTCATCGTCTCAGGGGGCCTCCGTCTCAGGGGGTCACCGTCTCAGGGGATCACAGGCCCAGGCGGCCCAGTATCCCCCCATCCACCTTGATGTCGCAGCCGCTGACATAGGATGCGGCCGGCGAGCAGAGGAACTCCGCCACGGAGGCGATTTCGTCGCCCAGTCCCTGCCGCCCGAGCGGGGTCATACCCATCATCCGCACCATCTGCTCGCTCGCCTTGGCTTCGGCGCGGCTCATTTCGGTGTCGATGAAGCCGGGCGCGATGGAGGTGATGCGCAGGCCGCGCTCCCCGAAGGCCGCCGCTTCCCGCCCGACCAGCCCGATCACCCCGCGCTTGGACAGCGTATAGCCCATGCCAGGATTGGTGGAGAAACGGTCGACATCTTCCCGCCCCTTGCCCGCGACGAGGTCCTGCACGGCCGCGACCATCGCCGGATCGGGGATGAGATAGGCCGACATCGAGGAGATCAGCACCGCGCATCCGCCCTCCTCGAATCGCGGCAGGAGCGCGGCCACGAGGCGCTCGGTGGCGAAATAGTTCACTTCGAGGATGCGCGGCGCCTCTGCCATCGTCGGCGAGAGACCGGCTGTATGGACCAGCGCGAAGAGCGGCGCTTCGCCCAGGGTATCGAGCAGGCGCTGCGGGAATTCAGGCGCGGCAATGTCCCCGGCCAGCGTCGAGACGGGCACGCCGTCCCGGCGCAGTTCGGCGGCCACGGCCTCCAGCCTTTCGGCATTCACGTCGCTCAGCAGCAAGGGGCGGCCTTGCGCGGCGAAGCGGGCGGCGACCGGGCGGCCCATGCCTCCGGCGGCTCCGGTGACGATGACGGTAGCGTTCATGATCTCTCCCATTCGCCGTTCGCCGGCCTTGCGCAGATGTCGTAACCGCCGCCCCGCCCTCCGGCCAGCGCCAGCGCGACTCATCGCTCCGGGGAATAAGATACAGTGTCGCTCATAGTTCTTGCATTGCGGGCCGTCCCGTCGTTTCATCGCCAAAGCCGGAAAACGGGCCGGGCAGGGAAGCGGGAGAGCGCGAATGCAGATGACGGGCGAGCAGCGGGTCGCGGCGCCGCGCCGGAAGGTGTGGGAAGCGCTCAACGATCCCGTCGTTCTCGCCCAGTGCATTCCGGGTTGCCAGAGCCTGGAGCGAGAGGGGGGCGATCGCTTCGTTGCCGTGGCGGAAGTGAAGATCGGGCCCATCGGCGCGCGGTTTCGGGGGCAGGTGCACCTCTCCGATCTCGATGCGCCCAATGGCTATACGATAACCGGCTCGGGCAACGGGGGCATTGCCGGAAGCGCCCGGGGCGGCGCGAAAGTGCGGCTCAGTGACGGCGAAGATGGCGGGACGCTGGTCGCTTACGAAGTCGAGGCGGAAGTGGGCGGCCGCATGGCCCAGCTGGGCGGGCCGATCATCGATGCGACGGCGAAGAATCTCGCCGGCAAGTTTTTTACCAGGTTCGGGGAGGTCGTCACGGGGGGCGCTCCGGCGCCGGTTGCAGCGGGGGAGCTTGCAGCCGGCGCCGGGCAGGGGGCGACTGCCACGGCGCCGGTGCTTTCCGCGCCGCTCGTCCCCGGGGCGCGTGCCGTGCCGGGAGGAACTGTCTGGGGCTGGGTGGCCGCGCTCGTGCTGGCACTGGTGGCAGGTTTCATGCTGGGTGTGAAAGGACTGCACGCAGAGTTCCTGGGCGTGGCGGTGCTGCTGGTGGTCACGGCCGCCGCCGCCTTCGAGGCCGGGCGCCGGGGAGCGCCGCGATGAAGCCCGCGCCGTTCGACTATGTCCGCCCGGCCACCGTTGCCGAGGCCTGCCGGGTGCTGGCGGAGGCCGGCGGGGGAGCGACGGTGCTGGCAGGCGGGCAAACGCTCATGCCCTTGCTGAACTTGCGGATGAGCCAGCCTTTCATCCTCGTCGACCTTGGCGGCATCGCGGAGCTGCGCGGTGTTTCCGAAGTCGCGGGCGGGATTCGCGTGGGCGCCATGACGCGGCAGGCCGAGGCCCTGGCCGATGCAACGCTCGCCCGGCGGCTCCCGGCGTTGGTCACGGCTCTGGGCCATGTCGGACACCACCAGACGCGCAACCGCGGGACGGTGGGCGGATCGATCGCGCTCGGCGAGCCGGCGGCGGAAATGCCCGCGACGGCGATCGCGCTGGGCGCCACGCTGGAGATCATCTCGACAAGGGGCACGCGGCACGTCGCGGCGGCGGACTTCTATCTCGGCCCCTACATGACGGTGCTGGAGCCGGACGAACTGCTGACGGCCGTGGTCTATCCCGACTGGGCGGCGGGTCATCTGGTGCTGTTTCGCGAAGTGGCGCAGCGGCCCGGAGACTTCGCGCTGGTCGGCATGGTCGGCGCGCTGGTGCTGGAAGACGGCAAGGTGGCGCGGGCCGGGCTCGCCTGGTTCGGCATGGGGCCGACACCGATCCGCATGCGCCGGGCCGAAGAGGCACTGCTCGGCACGGCCTTGGCCGAGCTCGACGTCGAGGCCGTGGCGGGACTGGCCGTGGCGGAGAGCGCGCCTTTCGACGATCACCACGCCAGTGCGGAATACCGCCGTACTGTCGGCCGCCGCATCTTCGCACGGGGACTGCGCGAGGTTCTGGACCTGAGGGAAGCCGCATGAGCGAACACGCCATCGCATGGACCGTCAACGGCCACCGCCGTCATGACCGGGTGGAGGCGCGCACCAGCCTTGCGGACCATCTGCGACTGGAGGCGGGCTGCACAGGGGTGCACCTGGGATGCGAGCATGGCGTTTGCGGCGCCTGCACGGTCCTGGTCGACGGTCGGGCCGTGCGCGCCTGCCTGATGCTGGCGGTCCAGGCAGACGGAGCGGACGTGACCACCGTGGAGGGCCTCGCCGCGCCGGACGGCACGTTCCATCCGGCGCAGGACGCCATGCGCGAGGCCCACGGGCTGCAATGCGGCTTCTGCACGCCGGGCGTGCTGATGACTTTCGCGGCGCTGACGGCGGGTGAGGAACCCGCGGACGAGGCGACGATGATCGCCGCCATGTCCGGCCATGTCTGCCGCTGCACGGGCTATCAGGGCATCCGGCGCGCTGCCCGGGCCCTGGCGGAGGGCAGGTACGGAGGCGGGGCCGAGCGCATAAGCGGAGACGGGGCGACCGGCCCCGCCGCCGGCAAGGGGCAGGCGGCATGAATGCGCAGGCGCCCGGCGGTGGGCTCGGTGCCACGCGCTGGATCGGCAAACGCGCGCTTCGCAAGGAAGATCCGCGCCTGCTGACCGGGCGCGGGCAGTTCGTGGACGACGTGACCCTGCCCGGCATGCTCCATGTCGCTTTCGCCCGCAGCCCCGTGGCGCGTGGGCGCATCCTGTCCATCCAAAGTGAATTCGCCCGCGAGATGCCCGGTGTCCATGCCGTGCTGACCGCGGCGGACCTCGCCGCGCGGCCGATCCGCATGCTCTCGTTCTTCTTTACCGAGGCGGAGATTGCGATTGCGCCGCTTGCGGACGGTCAGGTGGCCTATGTCGGCGAGCCGGTGGTCATGGTCGCCGCGGAGACGCGCGCCATGGCGGAAGACGCCGCCTCCCTGATCGAGGTCGAGTACGAGGAGCACGATCCCGTCGTCACGATCGCGCAGGCCAGGTCGTCCGCGGCGATCCATGCCGGGATGGACAGCAATGTCGCGGCCGAAATCGGCGACGAAGACATCGAGGAGGAGCTGGAACGCAAGCTCGCCGGATCGGTGCTGCGGCTCAGCCACAAGGTGGTCCACCAGCGCATCTCGCAGGCGCCCATGGAGACGCGCGGGGTGATCGCCGCGCGCGACGGATCGGAGGAACTTACGCTCTGGAGTACCTGCCAGAGCCCGCATCTCGTGGCGCGCTGGGTCAGCCTGGCGCTGGATCTGCCGGATACCGCGATCCGGGTCATCGCCAAGGACGTGGGCGGCGCCTTCGGGCTGAAGAACCATCCGTGGAAGGAGGAAAGCGCGGTCATCGTCGCGGCGCTGCTGCTGGGCCGGCCGCTCAAGTGGATAGAGGACCGCTACGAGGCGCTCACCGCATCCAACCAGGCACGCGAGGCGGAGATGACCCTGCAGGCGGGGTTCGACGCGGAAGGTCGGCTCACCGGTTCCCACGGCATCTACGACTGCAACAACGGTGCCTTCCCGCAAGGCGCGGACAGCAATATCGCCGTGCACATGTTCGTCTGGGCGGCCTACAAGCAGCCTGCCTACGCCTTCGTCTCGCGCGGATGGTACACCAACACCAACGGCCTTGCCGCCTATCGCGGGCCCTGGGCGATGGAATCGCTGGTCCGCGAGACCCTGCTGGACAAGGCGGCGCGCAAGCTGGGGATCGATCCGGTGGAGATCCGCCGCCGCAATCTCGTCTACCTTGCCGACCAGCCCGCCGTAACCAGCATGGGCATTCCGCTGCAGGACATCACGCCCGGCGAATGCCTGGAAAAGCTGCTCCAGCACTTCGACATGGCGCAGTTCCGCCGCGAACAGGCGGGCGCGCGGCAGGAGGGGCGCTATCTGGGCGTGGGCCTGGCGTCCTATGTCGAACCGACCGGCTCGGCGGGATCGATGGCGCCGATGACCGGCGAACTGGCGCAAGTGCGGATCGAACCGACGGGCAAGGTCACCGCGACGATGTCCACCCATTCGCAGGGCCACGGCACGGCCACGACGATGGCCCAGTGCATCGCAGACCGGCTGGGCGTGCGGTACGAGGATGTGACCGTGTTCGAGGGCGACAGCTCGCGCGGTGGCTTCAGCCCCGGAGCGGCAGGAAGCCGTCAGGGCGTGATTGCGGGCGGGGCGGCGATCCGGTGCTCGGAACTGCTGGCGGAAAAAGTGCGTGCCGTGGCCGCGCACTTGCTCAATGCCAGTGCCGAAAGCGTGGTGCTGGACGCGGGCATGGTCCGGGTAGAGGGCGCGCCGGAAATGGCGCGGCCGCTCGCGGAGATTGCCGCCATCGCCTATGGCGAGCCCGACCGTCTGCCGCCGGGGCTGGAAACCGGGCTGGAGATGCAGTTCCGTTATCAGCCGCCGCCGATGACATTCACCAGCGCCACCCATCTTGCCGTGGTGGAAGTGGATGTGGACACCGGCTTCGTCTCGATCCTGCGCTGGATCTCGTCCGAGGATTGCGGGACGGTCATCAACCCGGCCGTGGTCGAGGGGCAGATTTCCGGCGGGCTGGCACAGGCCATCGGCATGGTCCTGCTGGAGGAGATGCCTTACGACGCGCGGGGCAATCCGCAGGCGGCGACTTTCAAGGACTACCTCCTGCCGTCGATTTCCGACGTGCCGGTGTTCGAATTCGTCCACGCCAATACCCCGTCGCAGACCATCGGCGGCATGCGCGGCGTGGGGGAGGGCGGCGCGATCATCGGTCCGCCCACGCTGGTGAACGCCATCGCCGATGCCCTTTCGCCGTTCGGGGAGATCGAGGACCTTGTCCTGCCGCTGACGCCGGGCCGCATTCTCGACGTGATCGAACAGCGCGACGTATCGGGCCTGCACAAGCCGGAGCCGGTGCGCGCCGAGCCGGCGCCTGCCGCCGCCATCGCGCCGGAACCGGAACCGAACCCCGGGCCGAAAGATGAGCAGCCCGCCGCTGCGAGCGGCCCTGGGGGAGACTGGAACATGGTGCTCAAGACGCCGATGGGGGCGCAGGCGATGCTGGCGCACTTCGACGTGGAGGGCAGCGCCGTCAGCGGCTACCTGTCATCGCCGGAAGGCAGGCAGGACTTCGGCGGCGGCACGTTCGAGGCCGGGCGCCTGCGGTTCGATCTCAAGGTGGAGAAACCGATGAAGATCACGCTCAAATACGATCTGGAACTGCGCGGAGACACTCTCGGCGGGAAGTGCAAGATGGGCATGTTCGGATCGGCGAAAGTCACGGGCGAGCGGGTACCGTGAGGCATGCCGCCCGGCCTGATCGGCCGGGCTAGCTGCTGGCGTCCTTCACCGTTTCCATGGCCACATATGTGGACGTGCTGGAAACATGCGGCAGGTTCGACAGTTTTTCGCCCAGAACCTCGCGGTAACGGCGGATGTCGGTGGTGCGGACTTTCAGCAGGTAGTCGAAATGGCTGGCGAGCATGTGGCACTCCTCCACTTCGGGAATGCGGCGGACGGCGGCGTTGAATTCCTTCAGCGCCTGCTCGCGCGTGTCCGACAGCTTGACCTCGGTGAAGGCGACATGGTCAAGGCCCAGGCTGGCCGGATCGACCACGGCGCGGAAGCCCCGGATCACCCCCGAATCGATCAGCCGCCGCATGCGGACCTGGCAAGGCGTCTTGGAAAGCCCTACGTTCTGCGCAAGGTCGGTGACGCTCATGCGGCCGTCGGCGCGCAAGGCGGCGATGATCTTGCGATCGAGTTCGTCCAGATCGACGTGTTTTACGCGATTTGCCATCCGTTTGGCCTGCAAGATCCCGAAAGATAAGTTCAGATGAACCAATCTGTGCCTGTGAAAAGTCGGATTGCCAAGCGGCCTTGGGATATTGGCGATTCATGACCCACACGCCCGCCCGCACGCCCCTCTTCGGCGCCTTCGCCCCCGCCGTCAGCGAACCGACCCCGCTTCGCCGCGCGATCACCGATGCTTTCCGCCGCGACGAGGCCGCCTGCATGGCGCCGCTGCTTGACGCAGCGACGCTGCCCGAGGCGCAGCGCCAGGCGGTTCGCGAGACGGCCATCCACCTGGTGTCCACCTTGCGCGCCAATCACAAGGGCACCGGCGTCGAAGGTCTGGTGCAGGAATATTCGCTGTCCAGCCAGGAAGGCGTGGCGCTCATGTGCCTGGCCGAGGCGCTGCTGCGCATTCCCGACAATGCCACCCGCGATGCGCTCATCCGCGACAAGATCTCCGACGGAGACTGGAGCGCGCACCTCGGCGGCGGCAAGTCGCTCTTCGTCAATGCCGCGACCTGGGGGCTGGTGGTGACGGGCAAGCTGGTCGGCTCGGTCGACGACAAGGGCCTCGGCTCGGCCCTGACGCGGCTGGTCGCCCGCGCAGGCGAGCCGGTGATCCGCCGCGGCGTCGATCTGGCGATGCGCCTGATGGGCGAGCAGTTCGTGACCGGCGAAACGATCGGTGAAGCCGTGAAGCGCGCGCGCGCGCTGGAGGAAAAAGGCTTCGGCTACAGCTACGACATGCTGGGCGAAGCCGCCACCACCGCCGCCGATGCCAACCGCTACAACACCGATTATGTGAACGCCATCCACGCCATCGGCAAGGCGAGCGCCGGGCGCGGCATCTACCGGGGGCCGGGCATCTCGATCAAGCTCTCGGCGCTCCACCCGCGCTACAGCCGTGCCCAGGCGGAGCGCGTGATGGGCGAACTGCTGCCGCGCGTGAAGGCGCTGGCCGTGCTCGCGCGCGGCTACGACATCGGCTTCAACATCGATGCCGAGGAAGCGGACCGCCTCGAACTCTCGCTGGACCTGCTGGAGGCGCTGGCCCTCGATCCCGAACTCCAGGGCTGGGACGGGCTGGGCTTCGTGGTCCAGGCCTATGGCAAGCGCTGCCCCTTCGTGCTCGACTGGATCATCGATCTGGGCCGCCGCGCCGGGCGCCGCATGATGGTGCGCCTGGTGAAGGGCGCTTATTGGGACGCCGAGATCAAACGCGCGCAAGTGGACGGGCTGGCCGATTTCCCGGTGTTCACCCGCAAGGTCCACACGGACGTGTCCTATGTCGCCTGCGCGAAGAAGCTGCTGGCTGCGCCGGACGCAGTGTTCCCGCAGTTCGCCACTCACAATGCGCAGACGCTGGCCACGATCTACCATCTGGCCGGACCGGACTTCGCGATCGGCCAGTACGAGTTCCAGTGCCTCCACGGCATGGGCGAGCCGCTCTATTCGCAAGTCGTCGGCGCCGGCGAATCCGGGAACAACCTCGACCGGCCCTGCCGCATCTACGCGCCGGTCGGCACGCATGAGACGTTGCTGGCCTATCTCGTGCGCCGTCTCCTGGAAAACGGCGCGAACTCCTCGTTCGTGAACCGCATCGCCGATCCGGCCGTGCCCGTGGAAGAGATGGTGGGCGATCCCGTAGACGTCGTGCGCGCCATGCCCGATCCGGGCGCGCGGCACGACCTGATCCCGCTGGCTGCCGACCTCTACCCCGGCCGCCGCAATTCGGACGGCATCGACATGGCCGACGAGGCGGCGCTGGCCGTGCTGTCGCAAGACCTGCGCCGTTCCGCCGCGCGCGAATGGTTCGCCATGCCCGCCAATGCCCAGGGCGGCGAGCGCGCCGTGCTCAACCCCGCCGATCACGCGGACGTGGTGGGCCGGGTGATCGAAGTGGCCCCGGAAGCCGCCTCCGTCGCCGTCGCTCGCGCCGCGATCAGCCGTTGGAGCCAGGTATCCGTGGACGAGCGCGCGGCCATGCTGGAGGCTGCCGCCGATGCCATGCAGGGCCGGATCGGCCTGCTCATGGGCCTTGTCATCCGCGAGGCGGGGAAGTCGGCCGCCAATGCCATCGCCGAAGTGCGCGAAGCGATCGACTTCCTGCGCTATTATGCGAAGCAGGCCCGCGAGACGTTCGGCGCCGATCAGGTGCCGCTGGGGCCGGTGGTCTGCATCAGCCCCTGGAACTTCCCGCTGGCGATCTTCGCAGGGCAAGTCGCGGCGGCGCTGGTGGCAGGCAACCCGGTGCTGGCCAAGCCGGCCGAGGAAACGCCGCTGATCGCTGCCGAAGCCGTGCGCCTGCTGCACGAGGCCGGCGTGCCCAAGGACGCGCTCCAACTGCTGCCGGGCGACGGCAAGCTGGGCGCCGCGCTGGTGGCGGCGCCGCAAGTGGCGGCAGTGATGTTCACCGGCTCCACCGAAGTGGCGCGCCTCATCCAGAAGCAGCTGGCCGGACGGGTTTCGGCCCATGGCCATGCCGTTCCCTTCATCGCCGAGACCGGCGGCCAGAACGCGATGATCGTCGATTCCTCGGCTCTGGCCGAGCAGGTGGTTGCCGACGTGATCGCCTCGGCCTTCGATTCGGCCGGACAGCGCTGCTCGGCGCTGCGGGTGCTCTGCCTCCAGGAGGAAGTGGCGGACCGCACGCTGGTCATGCTTAAGGGCGCGCTGGCGGAGCTGCGGGTCGGCAATACGCAGGAACTCGCGGTCGACATCGGGCCGGTGATCACGGCCGAGGCCAAGGGCATGATCGACGGCCACGTCGCCCGCATGAAGGCGCGCGGCTGCAAGGTCGAGCAAGTGGCGATCCCCGCGACGTGTGCATCGGGCACTTTCGTGGCGCCCACGATCATCGAGATCTCGACGATCGACCAGATCGAACGGGAGGTGTTCGGGCCGGTGCTGCATGTCCTGCGCTTCAAGCGCGACGAACTGCCCGCGCTGATAAAGGCGATCAACGCCACCGGCTACGGGTTGACGTTCGGCCTCCACACGCGCCTCGACGCGACGGTGGAGCAAGTGACTTCGGCCATCCGCGCGGGCAATCTCTACGTCAATCGCAACACCATCGGCGCGATCGTCGGCGTGCAGCCTTTCGGCGGCCGCGGGCTCTCGGGCACGGGTCCGAAGGCGGGCGGTCCGCTCTATCTCGGGCGACTGGCGCGGCAGGCGCCGCAAGTGCTGGATACGCCCGCCAGGACGGCGCCGCTGGTGGAGGCTTTCGCGACCTGGCTGTCCGGGCAGGGCGATGCCGCTTCCGCGGCGGCGGCGCGCGGCCTGGCGGCCGGATCGGGGCTGGGCATGGAGCTGAGCCTGCCGGGCCCGGTGGGCGAGATCAATCTCTATGCCCTTCACCCGCGCGGCCGCATCCTGCTGCGCCCGGCGACGCAGGAAGGGCTCTACGGGCAAATGGCGGCCGTGCTGGCCACCGGCAATACCGCGACGGTCGAGGGCATGGCGCTTCCGGCCGGACTGCCCGAAACCGTGGCCGCCCGTTTCGCTCCCGATGCCGGCGCACATTTCGCTGCCTGCCTGGTGGAAGGCGATGCCGAGGCGGTTCGCGCGGCCTGCAAGGCCGTGGCCGAACTGCCCGGGCCGATCGTGCCCGTCCACCGCACGCCGGGGCCGAACCTGGTCTGGCTGCTGGAGGAAGTCTCCACCTCGATCAACACCACGGCGGCGGGTGGCAATGCCAGCCTCATGATGATCGGCTGACGCCTCTGCCAGCCGGACACGAAAAGGCCCGCGAGTGACGAACTCGCGGGCCTTTCTTCATGCGGTGCGCGGAAGGCCTCAGCAGGCCGGGACCGGCTGCCCGGCCATGGCGCCTTCGTGCTCGCGCTTGTGCAGGGTCAGGGTCACCAGGAAGATCGCCAGCCCGCCCAGCGACAGGCCCATGCCGATCCAGCCGGTCGAGGTCAGGCCGTAGCCTGCCGAAATGGCCAGGCCGCCGAGCCAGGGGCCAAGCGCATTGGCCATGTTGAAGGCGCTGTGGTGCGCCGCCGCCGCCAGGGCCTGCGCGTCGCCCGCCACGTCCATCAGGCGCGTCTGGAGAATGGTGCCGAGGCCGCCGGCAAAACCGATCATCACCACCACCACGCTCAGCGTCCAGACGTTGCTCGCGGCCATCGGGAACAGCGCAAGGGCGAAGGCGCTGAACAGCAGCGCACCGATCGCGGCCTTGTTCAGCGAGCGGTCGGCCGCCCAGGCCCAGAACAGGTTGCCCACCGTCATGCCCACGCCGAACACGGCCAGGACCACCGGCACGAGGTGCTCGGACACTTTGGTCACTTCGATCATGGTCGAGGCGATGTAGGTGTAGACCGCGAAGAGGCCGCCGAAACCGATGGCGCCGGTCAGCAGGGTCAGCAGCACTTGCGGACGGCGCAGCGCGCCCAGTTCGCGCATCGGGCTGGCGCCTTCGGCCGCCTTCTGGTGCGGGGCGAAGAGCGCGACGAGCGCCATGGTGATGACGGCCAGCACCGAGACGATGGCGAAGCCGGTGCGCCAGCCGAAGGCCTGGCCCAGCCAGTTGGCCAGCGGCACGCCGATGATTGTCGCCACCGTCAGGCCGGACATGACCAGCGCCACCGACTGGGCGCGGCGGTTTGCCGGCACCATCGAGGCGGCCACCAGCGCGGCGATGCCGAAGTAGGCACCGTGCGGCAGCCCGCTGATGAAGCGGAACAGCAGCAGCAGCGGATATGTGGGCGCCATGGCCGAAAGCGCGTTGCCCACCGCGAAGAGCGCCATGAGGCCGATCAGCAAGGCCCGCCGGGGCAATTTCGCGGCCAGAACGGCGATGATCGGCGCGCCGACCACGACGCCCAGCGCATAGGTGCTGATGGCATGGCCCGCCTCGGGCTCGGTCAGGCCGAGATCCCGCGCGAAATAGGGCACGAGGCTCATCGCGGCGAATTCGGTCGTGCCGATGGCGAAGGCACCCATCGCCAAGGCGAGGATGACGAGCGCGGGGTGAGTATGGGCCTTTTGCTGATCGGTCATGTTGCACTGCAATATTTTGGGGGCAAGTGCGATCTAGTGGACCCCGGCGCCATGCCAACCCCGACCAGGAGTGCAATAATTGCACTCCTGGTCTTGTTTGTTGCAATGGGTTGCGCGGCTGTGGCTCTGCCGGAGTCCCGGCGAAAGGCCCAGGGCAAGGTCCTGCTTCAGCCAGGGGAGTGCTCCAGGCAAGCCCTTCCCCAAGCGAACCCTTGCTCAGAGCCCCGGATCGAACTCGGGTGCGTTCTTGGTCGTGTAGTCCGAATGAGTGGCGACGTGGATGCCGCATTCGGTCTTGTTCCAGCCGCGCCAGCGGCCCGAGCGCGGGTCTTCGCCTGCGGCGACCTTGCTGGTGCAGGGCATGCAGCCGATCGAAGGATAGCCCTCGGCGACCAGCGGATGGGCCGGCAAGTCGTGTTCGGCGATATAGGCGGCGATCCGCTCGGGCGACCAGTCGATCAGCGGGTTCACCTTGAGGCGGCCCTGCGCGTCAGTGGTGTCCACCTCGAAGCGGGGCAGGGTGGCGCGGGTGGAGGCCTGGAACGCCTTGCGGCCGCTGAACGAGGCATCGAAGCCCAGCAGGGCCTTTTCCAGCGGCTTCACCTTGCGGATTTCGCAGCAGCCGTCGGGATCGTAGGACCAGCGCAGTCCGTTTTCGTCCTTCTTCGCCAGTTCCTCGGCATCGGGGACGAGGTTGCGCAAGTCCTTCAGTCCCAGTCGCTCGATCAGCAGGTCGCGATAGGCCAGGGTCTCGGGGAAATGCTTGCCGGTTTCGAGGAACAGCACCGGCACCGTGGGATCGACGCGGCTGACGAGATGCAGCAGCACCGCCGATTCCGCACCGAAGCTGGACACGATCGCGATATCGCCCACCATGCGTTCCTTGAGCACCGTTTCGAGCATCTCGCTCGTTTCGGTGCCGCGGAAGAGGCGGTTGAGGCGAACGGCATCGGCCTCGTCGAAACGAGGGCCGGTGTCGATCAGGTCGCGAATACGGGCAGCTTCGGTCTGGGGCATCGGTGGTTCCCTATAGGGACGGTTACGCCGGGTGGCGCTTCGCCCAGATCGCCGGGCGACCGTCGACGACGGTGGCCTGGTAGACGTTGTCCCAGCGATCGAACGCATTGCGGGCGTCCTGTTCGTTGAGGGCCTTGTCGGGCGCGAAGGCATCGAAGCCGCAGCGCTTGAGGTGCGAAAGCATGTCGATCACCAGATCGCCCACGGCCCGCATCTCGCCCTGGTAGCCCGCTTCGCGAAGCAGGCGCGCCGAGGAATAGCCGCGGCCGTCGGTCCAAGCCGGGAAGCTCACTTCGACGAGCGAGAGCCGGTCGAGGTAGGGCAGCAGGTCGCGCGCATCGTCGCCCGGCTCGATGCGGACGGCGGAGGCGTTGGACTGTTCGGAGAACGAATCCACGGTGACGGCGGGGTCGTTGACGGTTTCGTCGTCACGGAAACGGAACTGGACCTCAACCATAGATGGCCTCCTTGAACGGATCCATGCCGATACGGCGATAGGTGTCGAGGAAGCGCTCCTCGCCTTCCTTGTTGGCGAGATAGACTTCGGTGGCCTTTTCGATGGCGTCGACGACGCCGTCCTCGGTGAAGCCGGGGCCGATGATCTTCGCGAGCGAGGTATCCGCCCCCTCGCTGCCGCCGAACAGGAGCTGGTAGTTTTCCAGGCCCTTCTTGTCGACGCCGAGGATGCCGATGTGGCCGGCATGGTGGTGACCGCAGGCATTGATGCAGCCCGAGATCTTCAGCTTCAGCTCACCGATCTCGGCCTGGCGCTGGGCGCTGCCGAAGCGTTCGGAGATCTTCTGCGCGACCGGGATCGAGCGGGCATTGGCCAGCGAGCAATAGTCGAGGCCGGGGCAGGCGATGATGTCGCCCACGGTGTCGAGGTTGGCAGTGGCGAGGCCGGCTTCGTCGAGCGCCTGCCACACGGTGTAGAGGTCGGCCTTGCGGACGTGCGGGAAGACGATGTTCTGGGCGTGAGTGACGCGCAGTTCGTCGAAACTGTAGTCCTTGGCCAGCTGCGCCATCAGGCGGATCTGGTCGGCCGTTGCGTCACCGGGGATGCCGCCTACGGGCTTCAAGCTGACGGTGGCGATCACGTAGCCCGCCTGCTTGTGGGCATGCGTGTTGCGCTCCACCCAGAGGCGGAAGTCGGGATCGGTCAGGTCCAGATCGTCCGACGCGGCGGTTTCGTAAGCCGGGGCGGTGAAGTGCGCCTTGATGCGCTCCAGTTCGGCCAGCGGCGGCTCGATCGGCTGGGTCAGCAGGTGCGCGAACTCTTCCTCGACCTGGCGGACGTATTCGTCGCGGCCCAGTTCGTGGACGAGGATCTTGATGCGCGCCTTGTACTTGTTGTCGCGGCGGCCGTAGCGGTTGTAGACGCGCAGGCATGCTTCCGAGAACGTGATGAGCTGGTCCAGCGGCACGAATTCGCGGATCAGGGGCGCGATCATCGGGGTGCGGCCCATGCCGCCACCGGCGTAGAACTGGGCGCCGATCTCGCCGGCGTCATTCTTCACCATCTTGATGCCGATGTCGTGCAGGCGCATCGCCGCGCGGTCCGTTTCGGAGGCGATGACGGCGATCTTGAACTTCCGCGGCAGCACCAGGAATTCCGGGTGGAAGCTGGACCACTGGCGCAGCAGTTCCGCATAAGGACGCGGATCGACGATCTCGTCTGCGGCGGCACCGGCGAACTGGTCGGAGCTGATATTGCGGATGCAGTTGCCGCTGGTCTGGATGGCATGCATCTCCACCTTGGCGAGTTCGGCCAGGATGTCGGGCGTGTCTTCCAGCTTGATCCAGTTATACTGGATGTTCTGGCGCGTGGTGAAGTGGCCGTAGCCGCGGTCGTACTTGTCCGCGATGTCGCCCAGCAGCGTCATCTGCGCCGAGTTCAGCGTGCCGTAAGGCACCGCGACGCGCAGCATGTAGGCATGCAGCTGGAGGTAGAGGCCGTTCTGCAGGCGCAGCGGCTTGAACTGGTCCTCGGTCAGGTCACCGGCAAGGCGGCGGCGGACCTGGTCACGGAATTCCGCGACGCGCGTATCGACCATCTGCTGGTCGTATTCGTCGTACTTGTACATCAGATCACCCAGTCTGCGGCTGCGGGGTCGGAGGCTTTCGGCGTCAGGTCGAGGCGCACCGTCGGCCCGAGGGCGCGGATGCGCTCCTTGATATGGGCGGGGCGGATGCCTTCAGCGGTCTTCTCGCCATCGACGACATAAGCGGCGACGGCGTGCTGGGCGCCTTCCTCGCGCGCCACCAGGGCGGCGCCATGCTCGCCCACATCGGCGGATTCGTTGACGTCGAGCGACCAGCCCACGCCGGTCCACCAGATGACCGCTCCGGTCTTCAGGTCGTTGCCCGTCAGGATCTTCACTTTGTTGCCTCCAGCGCCAGGGCGCGAATGGTGTTGTCGGGTTCTGCGGTGACGTGCCCGATAACGATAAGCGCGGGACTTTGCACCTTCGCATCCGCGATCAGGTCGGCAAGTCCGGCGAGCGGTCCGCGCAGCACGCGCATGGCCGAGCGGGTGGCGTTCTCTATCACCGCTACCGGCACGTCCGGCGCCAGGCCGTCGGCCATGAGCTTCTCGGCGATCTGGGCGGAGGTGGCGATGCCCATGAAGATCACCAGGGTGCGGCCCTTGCCGGCAAGGCCGGACCAGTCCTGATCGGCCAGCCCCTTGCACTGGCCCGCCACGAAAGTGACGATCGAGGCGTGGTCGCGGTGGGTAAGCGGGATCTGCGCGGCGGCCGAAGCCCCCAGCGCGGAGGAAATGCCCGGCACCACTTCCACGGGAACGCCGGCGGCATGGCAGGCTTCCGCCTCTTCGCCGCCGCGGCCGAACACGAAGGGATCGCCGCCCTTGAGGCGCACGACGTCGCTTCCGGCCAGGGCTTCGCGCACGAGCAGGGCGTTGATCTCTTCCTGCTTCATGGTGTGGCGGGCGCGGCTCTTGGCGACCGAGACCAGCCGAGCGGAAGGCTTGGCCATCGCCAGGATGGCCGGATCGACCAGCCCGTCATGCACGATGAGCGCGGCATTCATCAGCAGCCGCGCGGCGCGCAGGGTCAGGAGATCGGGGTCTCCGGGACCGGCGCCGACCAGATAGACTCGGCCGATAGAGGCGGGAATCGCTTGCATGGTGCGGCAGATGATACTCCCGGCCCCGGATTGCCAACCAGAATGGCTTTGTCCGGGGCAAGGGAGTCTTTAGCGGCGGTTTACGAGCGGCGTTATGACAGGGCTCGCGATGGGCATTCCGGCGCGAGGCCGTGCCCCGGAATTCGGCCTCGATGAATGTGCCGAGGCCCGCTCAGGCGACTTCGTCCTCTAGGAAAGCCGACGGGATCCGCAGCGGTTCGGGCTTCAGGCTGGGCGCGCGGTCGGGGCGGCCGAGGAAATAGCCCTGGGCTTCCTCGCAGCCTTCGCGGATCAGCAGCTCGAACTGGCTGGCGGTCTCCACGCCTTCCGCCAGGACCGGGATGCGCAGCGACTGGCCCAGCGCCAGGACCGCGCGGATGATGGCGCGGGCCTGTTCGTTCTCGTCCGATTCCAGCAGGAACGACTTGTCGATCTTGATCTTGTCGAACGGGAAGGAGTGGAGGGTGTCCAGCGAGGAATAGCCGGTGCCGAAATCGTCCATGGCGATGGCGACGCCCAGTTCCTTGAGCTGGCGCAAGTTGTTGAGCGCGCGCGCCTTGTCGGTGATGATCGCGCTTTCGGTGATCTCCAGTTCCAGCCTGCGGGCAGGGAGGCCGGTCTCGATCAGGATCCGCGCCACCATCGGCGCCAGATCCTGCTGGACGAGCTGGATGGGCGAGACGTTGACGGCGATGCGGTGCTCGGAATGCCAGCTCACCGCTTCCCGGCAGGCCTGCGTCAGGACCCATTCGCCGATCGACAGGATGGCGCCCGATTCTTCGGCGATCGGGATGAATTCGCTGGGCGATACCAGCCCGCGCTGCGGGTGATGCCAGCGCACCAGCGCTTCGTAGCCGGACAGCTCGCCGCTGCGCAGCTGGCATTGGGGCTGGTAGAGCAGCACCAGCTCCTCGCGCTCGATGGCCAGGCGCAAGTCGTTGGCAAGCTGACGGCGCGCGCGGGCGGTCTCGTCCATGCCCGGTTCGTAATAGCAGATGCGCTCGCCGATCTGCGCCTTGGCGCGGTACATGGCGAGGTCGGCATTGTTGAGAAGCGCTTCGCGGTCGGCCCCGTCGTGCGGATAGGCCGCAACGCCCAGGCTCGCGCCGAAGCTGAGTTCCTGCTTCTCGTGCTCGACGGGCATGTTGAAGCAATGTTCCACCCGGCGCAGGAATTCGGCAAGCTGCTCGTCCGTGTCGAACAGCTTGGCAATGCCGAATTCGTCGCCGCCGAGGCGCGCGGCGATCTCATCCTCGCCGATCACGGACTGCAGGCGCTGGGCCAGTTCCGCCAGCACCACGTCGCCCCAGGAGTGGCCGTAAGTGTCGTTGATTTCCTTGAAGCGGTCGAGGTCGATGGCGGTTACGCCCAGGCGCTTGCCGATGCGGCTGGCCCGTTCGAGTCGCTCGTCGATCCACAAGTTGAAGCGGGTGCGGTTGGGCAGCCCGGTCAATCCGTCGTGCATCGCCATGTGGGCGATCTGGGCTTCGGATTCGTGCTGGCGGGTAATGTCGTCGAAGGTGGAGACCCAGCCGCCCTCCGGCATGCGCCGGCTGGCGATGGAGACCACCGTGCCGTCCGGGTATTCGGCCAGGATCGGCGGCGAGGACGGCCCTGCGAGATTGTCCAGAATGGCGCGCTGCGAAAGCAGGACGCGCTCCGCGATCACCTCCGGTGCGAAGCGGCCGAGGCTGCTGCGGCGGATCACTTCGGAAAGGTGCATGCCCGGCACGAGGCTGTCGGGCGCCAGGCCGTACATCTCCAGGAAGCGCGGGTTGCAGAGCACCAGCTTCTCATCGGCATCGAACAGGCAGAGGCCCTGGTGCATGTGGCCGAGCGCGGCATCGCGCTGGCGGCTGGCTTCGGCGATGCGGTCCTGCGCCTCCTTGAAGCGTGACATGTCGCGGGTGATCTTGGCGAAGCCGATGGGCTGGCCCTGCTCGTCCAGCATGGGCTCCATGGTCACATGGGCCCAGAACCGCGTGCCGTCGCGGCGCACGCGCCAGCCTTCGCCGTAATAGCGGCCGTGGTTGGCGGCCGCTTCCAGGGCGACGCGGTCGAGCGCGGCTTCGCGGTCTTCGGGGGTGTAGAAGCTGGAAACGTGAAGGCCCAGCGCTTCGGCTTCCGGATATCCCTTCAGGCGCTGGGCGCCGGCGTTCCAGTTCATCACCCGGCCGTCGAGATCGAGCATGTAGATCGCGCAGTCCGAAATGCCGCGCACCAGGAACGAGAAATTGCGCTCGCTGATCGCCACGACCGCGGCGGTGCGGCGGCTGATCGCCAGCGAGATCGCCGAGACCGCGACCAGCAGGAACGTCACCGCGGTGACGGCAGCGGCCATTTCCCGCGGGGAAATGAGCTGCTCGGGCACCTGCATCCGCGTGGGGATGAGGGTGAGGCCGGTCATGCCGGTGAAGTGCAGGGAGACCACGGAGAGGGACAGCAGCCCGGTCGCCGCCAGCAGGCCGCGGAGGCGGCGGCCGTCGAGAGCGAGCGAAAAGGCGGGGTAGAGCGGCAGGAAGGCCAGGATCACCGAGGTGACGATGAAGCCGGTCTGCCAGCGCATCGTTGCCGGCACTTCCAGCGCCAGCATGCCGGTGTAGTGCATCGCGGCGATGCCTGCCGCTGCCACGGCCGAGGCCAGGACGAGTGCCAGGCGGCCCCGCGCTTCCGCCGCCAGTCCGAAGGCCATGGCAAGGGCGGTGACGGGAATGACGAGCGAGGCCAGTGTCAGGCCCGGCTCGAACCCGACCACCATGCCCGGCGCATAGCCCAGCATGGCCACGAAATGCGTGGCCCAGATGCCGAAGCCGGCGCTCACGCCTGCCAGGGCCCACCAGCGCCGCCGCATACCCAGGAGTTGCTCCGCCGTGCAGCCCGCCGCCTGTCGCAGCAGGGCAAGCGCCGTCAGCGAAGAAAGTAGACAGATCAACGCCGCGAGCAGGACGAATTTCAGGTCATGCCCGTCACGGATGCAAAGATAGATGTTGAACACTGCAACCCCAATTAATTCCCCGGAAAACTACGGATAAATGCGTTAGGAAGTGATTAACAAGAATTTCATTGTGTTGGCCCGGCCAGACGATGTTAGAGTCGATCTGCGGGTTTTTGCGAATAGTGCGGCAAGGAAAATTAGCCGACATGCTAACCGATTCTTAATCCCTGTAGGGACAGGGTGCGATTCTCTTGGAGATTGCGCCATGCCGATTGCGGCACATTTTGAAGACAAGCCCACCGAGAACGGCCAGCAGGCCGGAAAGCCGCGCGCCACGCGCAAACGGCTGACGATCGAAACGCAGGGCTCCCTGCCTTCCGGCGTCGAGACTCCGGTCACCATTCACAACTTCTCCGAAACGGGTCTCCTGCTGGAAACGCGGGTGGACATGGAGATCGGCGAAGCGCTGGAGATCGACCTTCCGGAGGCCGGTATCACGCGCGCGCGGGTGGTCTGGGCCAGCGGACGGCTGTTCGGCTGCGCTTTCGATACGCCGCTCCATCCCGCCGTCCTCAGCGCGGCACAGCTTCGCAGCGTCACGCAGGACGTCGAACTGGCGCCGCCGCCGCTCGTATCCGCTCCGGCCGCCATCGGCGGCGAGAGCTTCGGTGAGCGCCTGCACCGCCTGCGCAAGCTGCGCGGGCTGACTCAGGGCGAACTGGCTTCGCGGCTCGGCGTTTCCAAGCCGACCGTCTGGGCCTGGGAACAGGGCCGCGCCCGCCCGATCGAGGAACGGCTGGACGCCATTGCCGAGGAACTGGGCGTCACGGCCGCCGAACTGCGCCCCGGCCGGACCGTAGCCGGATTGCCGGAACTCATCGCCCGCTGCCGCGAACAGATCGCCGCGGCCGTGGAGACGAGCCCCGACAAGATCAGGATCATGATCGAACTCTGAAATTTCCAGTCCTTGCCGGATTTGAGCGGCGCTCTGCCCAGCCCTGTGCAGGAACAGGGTAAATGCGCTTTCCGACTCAATTCAGCGATGGTAAATACATCAATAACAATAACTTGAGATTCGAACTGTTAGATAACAGGGCTAACAATTCTTGTTGAAATTTATTGCAAGGGTCGCCGGAAAACGGAAGTTGTATGCTTGGAAGTGGTCATTTGAGCGCTCTGACGTCTGCTAACGCAATCCGAATCACGGGCCCGATTTTCGTTGGATCGCTTTGCGGTCCCTCTGATCCGGGGCAATACCAAGATGGGCATGAATTTCACCGTTCAGGAAAGCTCCGCACTTTACGGGCTGCTGGCGGAAACGACCTCTGACGTCATCCTCAAGACGGACCTTGCTGGTGTGATCGTCCATGCCTCGCCCGGCATCCGCAAGCTGGGCGTGCAGGTTCGCGCCGAGGCCGGTCCCCATCTGCTGGACCTTGTCGCCGCGCAGGCCCGGGATGCCGTGTCGCGGGCGCTGTCGGCCGCCATCGAGGGGCGGCAAGGCGCGCAATGGGTCGAATTTCCCGCCGTGACGCCTGATGCCCGCGAAAGCTGGTTCGAGATCCGCATCCGTCCGCTCACGGAAGAGGGCGGGGCGGTCTACGGCGTGCTGGCAGTGATGCGCTCCATCGACGAGCGCCGCAGCCTGCGCGAGCAGCTGTTCGCGGCGACTTACACCGACCCGCTGACCCAGCTGACCAATCGCGCCGCTTTCATCTCCATGCTCGAACACATGGTCGCGCAGGGGATGGAGGGGTGCCTGGCCATGTTCAGCATCGACTTCTTCCGCACGATCAACATGAAGCACGGCCAGACGACCGGGGACGAAGTGCTGCGCGTCTTCGCCGACCTGCTGCGCGAAATGCTGCGTTCGGACGACATCATCTCCCGGGTCGGGTCGGAGCGCTTCGCCGTCCTGCTGCCGCGCACGAATGCCGAACAGGCGCAGGCGATCTGCACCCGCGTGGTCACGACCCTGGCCGATTTGCGCCAGAAAGTGGGCGACAGCCGGCTGGCGATCACCACCAGCGGCAGCGTCGCGCGCATCGCCGACAGCATGGACAGCACTATCGAGCGCGCCGAACTGGCACTGTTCTGCGCCAAGGCCAAGGGCCGCAATCGGCTGGAGATGGAAAAGCCCCGCCGCGTCTCCGTCTGAAGCCCAAGCGGAACCGAGCGTTCCGGGCCGGATCATTCTACCCGGTAGAAATCGATCACGACCTCTTCGGGATGGCGTACGCCGCGGGCGATGAACATCGTCTGCCGCAGCCAGGCGTGAGGCCCGTCGCGCACTTCGAAGCGCGGGGCGGTGCGGAAGTAGTAGCTGCCGGGATCGACCGGCTCCCCGCGCGCGATGCGCTCGCTCACATCGACGCTGGCCACCCGCACGCCCGCATTGCGCACGTCGATGATCGTCCCGTCGCTGGCCTGCAGCGCATAATGGGCATCGACCAGAGTGGAGCCGTCAGTGCCGATCGCCTGCCAATCGCCGCCGCCGGGCAGAACCACGCCTTCGAGATCCGGGCCGGAGACCGTGCCGCCGCTGATCGGCACGAAGCGGCGGCGGCGCCCTTCGACGATGCCGTGGTCGATCGGATCGAGCAGTTCCACCCTTGCGGAGAAGGCATAGGCGAGGGTGGGTGCGGGGGCGGCAGGGCCAGTGCTCATGGCGCGCCTCCGGCCTTGATCCGGGCCTGCATGCCCTCCCAGTCGAACACTGGGGTGGCGGGGGTGTAGGTGCCGGTCAGCTTCAGCATGAGATACTTGCCCGCGCTCTTCAGGTATTCGTTGGATCCGGCCATCGCCTGTTTCGCCGTATCGAGGGCCGGAGCTGCCGCCGCGCCGACATAAGTAAGGGCATTGATGGCATGGAGCCGCACCTGCCAGGGGCGATCCTCCGCGCAGAGGGCGATGAGCGTGGCCACCGCCGTCTGGCTCGCGGGGGCCTGCGGCTCGCTCATGCGCGCCAGCGCCTCGCCCAGGGCGATGCGGACATGGGGCGATGTCTCCCGCGCCAGGGCAGCCAGCATCTCCGCCTTGGCCGGCGCGGCTTTCGCGCTGAGGATCAGCAGGCCCATGGCCGACCAGTAGCGCAGCACTTCGACCGGGCTCGTCAGCGAAGCGCGCAGCGAGGGCAGGCCCTCGATCCGGCCCATGGCGGCGGTGCGGGCGAGCGCCATGACCGTCTTGAGCGGATAGACGGCGGGATCGCGGCTGGCCTCCCATCCTTCGCCGACCATCGTCTCGGGCAGGAAGCCGTTGTCGTGGATCGCCAGCATATGCGCGTCCAGCGCTTGGCTCAGCGTCTTGCGCAAGGCGCGGTGGGCAGGCTCTGCGGCGAGATTGTGCAGCTCCAGTGGATCCGCCTTGAGGTCGTAGAGTTCCTCGAAGACCTTGGGCTGGAAGAAACGCGCCTGGGCTTCGGTCAGCTTGCCGTCGAGATAGGCCTGCTCCCATTCTTGGTAGCCCTTGGCGAGCCATTCGAAGGCCTGGTGCTGGCCCAGCGGCCGGTGCGGCATGTAGTTGCGGATATAGCGCCAGCGACCGTCAGTGACGGTGCGCTGGAAGTCGATCCGCTCGTCCATGCGGTTGCGCATGCCGAAAGCGTACTTCTGCGGCGCGGCCTTGGGGCCGAGGAAGGCCTTCCCGGTCATCTGCGCGGGCTGCGCGGCCCCGGCCAGGGCCAGCACCGTGGGCGCAAGGTCGATGAAGCTGACCGGCGAGGCGATCTCGATGCCCGGGCGGCCGGGCATCAGGTGCTGCCACTTCTCCGGGACATAGACCACCATCTCGCAGCGCAGGCCTTCGTCATAGCAGTAGCGCTTGGACCGGCCGAGGACGCCGCCATTGTCGGAATAGTGGAAGACGATGGTGTCCTCGCTCAGGCCGTCTGCCTCCAGCTCGGCAAGACGTTCGGCAAGCTCGCCGTCCATCTTTTCCATCAGGTTGTAGTAGCTGGCGAAGTCCTGGCGGATGCCGGGCGTGTCCGGCAGGAACGCCGGAACCTTGATCATGTCCGGCGTCACGCGGCCCTGGGTGGGCTTGAAGATCTTCGATTCGTGCGTGGTCTCGTAATTGAACACGGCCATGAACGGCTGGCTCTTGTCTTCGCGCGAGCGCCAGTGCGCGGCTTTGCCTTGTCCGTCCCAGATCGCCTGCGGATCCACGTCGCAATTGTAGTCGGTCTTGGCGCTGTTGGTGCAGAAATAGCCCGCGGCCCGCATCAGCTCGGGATATGTCCGGAACGCCTTCGGCAGCTTGCCCACCGCGCGCATCTGGTTCGCCGGGGCGCAGCTTTCGGGATAGACCCCGGTGAGGATGCCGAAGCGCGACGGCGCGCAGACCGGGGCATTGGAATAGACGTTGCGGAACAGCAGGCCCCTGGCCGCCAGCCCGTCGATCGTGGGCGTATGGGCCAGCTTGTCGCCATAGGCGCCGACGTAGGGGTTGTTGTCCTCGCTGACGATCCACAAGATGTTGGGCCGCTGGACCGGCGCGGCGGCGCGGGCGGCGGTGCCCGTGGCCGCCAGCGTGGTGGCGCCGGCGATGGAGCCCAGGACGGCGCGGCGCGATACCACGGTCACTGGCCTGCGCTCCCGACCTGCTTCACCAATTCGTCCTTCAGCGGCGGGGTGTAGATCAGCGGCTTGCCTTCGGCCTGCGCCTTGAGCTTGGCCGGTCCATCGGGAAGGATCGGATCGAGCCGGTCGGTCGGATTCGGCTTGATGTACCACGATGCGGGGAAGTCCGCCGCGCGGCTGCCGTTCACGTCACGCCGCACCGCGCCGGTCGAGAGACGCGCGCCGTAGGGGATCATGTGCTTTCCGTCCCGGTTGGCGAGCTGGTCGTAAAGCGCGATGCGCAGTTCCTGTTTCTTGGCCGCCCACTTGGGATCGTCCACCAGGTTGTGCATTTCCTCGGGATCGCTCTTGAGGTCGTAGAGTTCGTCGGTGTCGTAGACGCCGTAGTACTGGATGTATTTCACCCGGTCCCGCTCGATGGCGAAAGTGCCCGGCGTCATGGGGAAGTTGTATTCCCAGTAGTATTCGTAAGTGAAGTCGCCCGGCTTCCAGTCGCTCGGGGCCTGTTTGCCTGCCCAGAGGTTCCAGGCGCTCGTGCCTTCGAACTGCTGCGGACGCTGGGCGCCTGCCACGTCGAGGAACGTCGGTGCGAAGTCGAGATTGCGGATGCGGCCCGGGTTGACCTTGTTCGCGGGCACGGTGCCCGGCTCCCACACCACCAGCGGCACGCGGATCGAGGCTTCGTAGGCGTTGCGCTTGTCGATCAGGCCATGCTCGCCGACCATGTAGCCGTTGTCGGAGGTGAACACGACCAGCGTGTCCTTCTCCAGGTGGTTCTTGCGCAGATAGTCCATGATCCGGCCGAGGCTGTCGTCGATCGCGGAGAGCGTGCCGTAGTAGTACTTGAGATACTCGGTCATCGGCACGTCGGCATTGTAGAAGAAGTCGATGCCGTGCCAGGAATTGCGCTGGTTCTGCACCCAGACCGGCTTGCCGGCGTTGTTCTCCGGCGTATTGGCGGCGCTGGCGGGCAGGGTGAACTTCGCCTTGTCGTACTGGTGGGCGTAGCGCGGCGGCGGCAGCGGGTCGGAATGGACGCCCTTGTGGCTGAGGTAGAGGAAGAAGGGCTTCTTCGGATCGCGCTCCTTCGTCAGCCAGTCCATCGCATAATTGGTCAGTTCGTCAGTGATGTAGCCCTTCTGGGGCACTTCCTTGCCGTCGACGTTGAGGTCGGGCGAGGAATGGGCGGTGGTCGCCTTGGTGGGCCAGTAATTGCCCTGGCCCATGAAGCTCACCCACTTGTCGAAACCGGGACGCGGCGCATCGGTGCTGCTGCCCATGTGCCACTTGCCGAAGAAGGCGGTGTCGTAGCCGGCTTGCTGGAGATAGCTGGGGAAATAGGTGAGCCCGGCTTCGGAGCCGTCGTTGTTGTCGACGATGCCGTGATTGCGCGCGGTCTGCCCGGTCAGGATCGTGGCGCGGCTGGGGCTGCAGAGCGAGGAAGTGACGACGGCGTTCGGGAAGTAGGTTCCCTCTTTCGCCATGCGGTCGATATTCGGCGTCTTCAGCAGGCCGGGCTGGAGGAAGCCCATGCCGTCATAGCGCAAGTCGTCGACGAGGACGAAGATGATGTTGCGCGGGCGGGCTTCCTGCGTCGCGGGCGCGGCGGCGGGCGCCTTGGCCTGCGCGGCAAGCGGCGACAATAGTACAAGTGCTGGGGCGGCGAAGCAGGCGGCACCGGCAAGCGCGCGGGCGAGGAGAGCGGTTCTGGTCTTCATCGGGGTTCCTCGTCAGTAGACCCATTCGGTCTCGCGACCGTTGACGGTGGTCTTGCGGGTGAAGTGAAGTTTCCAGCGCGGATCGGGCAGGCCCGCGCGGAAACGCTCGATTTCGGCGGAGAGATCGGCCGCGCCTGCAGGGTCGGCGGCGGAGAGGTCGTTCATCTCGGCCGGGTCGCGGTTCAGGTCGTAGAGGTGGGAGGTCTTCCAGTCGTGCGAGACCCAGAGCTTGCGGGCGCCGCGCCGGGCGGCATAGACCGGCTCCTGCCCCCAGACGAGCAGACGGTCGGGATCGGGATGGCGGGCGGTTTCCACCAGGTCGCGTCCGTCCAGTTCGGCGGGCAGGGGGCTGCGGGGGGATGCCGCGTGAAGCACGGTGGCGGCGATGTCCACCGAGGAGACCGGGCTGTCGCTGATCCCCTGCGGCTTCAGGCCCGCGGGCCAGGACAGCACGAAAGGCACGCGTACGCCGCCTTCGAGATAAGTGAACTTCCCCGAGCCCCAGGGATGGTCCGGGTTGCAGAAGCCGAAGCGGGTCGGGCAGCCGTTGTCGGAGAGAAACACGACTATGGTATTGTCGCGTAGCCCGCGCGATTCAAGACTGTCGAGAATACGGCCGATGCCATCGTCCATCGCCGCGATCATGGCGATGTAGGTTCGGCGCACCGGATCCTGCACTTGCGGGAAGCGATCATAATAGGCCTGTGGAACCTGCAACGGCCAATGCGGCGCGTTATAGGCGACATAGGTGAAGAAGGGGTGGTCCCGGTCCCCGGCGGAACGGTCGATGAAGTCCACGGCCCGGTCGGTGATCTGGTCGGTCAGGTAGCGGGTGAAATCGTCGGCAGGCCTGGCCTCCGGGCCTTCGACCATGGCGTGATGGCCGGTGCGCGGGGTGATCGGGTACTTGTCCGCCTTGGTGGGCGTGGTGACGATGCCCGGCGTCTTCGGGTCGACGTAGTTGGTTTCGCCCGCGATGAAGCCGAAGAATTCGTCGAAGCCGCGTTCGGTGGGATAGAACTGTCGCTCCGCGCCCTGGTGCCACTTGCCGAAGGCGGCCGTGCGGTAGCCCAGCGGCTTCAGACGCTCTGCCAGGGTCTTCTGGTCGACGGACAATCCCGCGCCTTCATCGCCTTCGTCGTTGATGTTGTAGGTGAAGCCGAAGCGCTGCGGCATTCGTCCGGTCAGCAGCCCCGCGCGGCTGACCGCGCAGACCGAGGCGGTGACATAGCCGCTGGAGAAGGCCACGCCGGTCTTCGCGATCCGGTCTATGTTCGGCGTCGGCACGTCGGCGCGGCCGTACGTGGAGACATCCGCCCAGTCGAGATCGTCGGCCAGGATGACGACGACGTTGGGGCGTCCGGCGGCAGGTCGTTGCGCCGAGGCAGTGTGGGTCGGGACGGCGTTCGTCGTGCAGCCGGACAGGCCGAGCAGGCATGTGCCTGCCAGCATTGCGGAAACGAGCGTGCGGTGCATCATTCTTCTCCTCCCGGCGTCCTGCCGCAGCCGGCGACGGTGGCGGGCTGGCCGGGATCGACGGATGGCTGCCCTTCGCACCAGGGGTAGCGCGTGGGATCGAGCGGGCCGTCGTGGGTATCGGCCAGAACCTTGCGTAGGGCCGCGTAATGACGCGCGGCCTCGCCCTTGCGCCGGGCGGCGGGCACTTCGGTCTCGACGCCGGAAACCGGGTCCATCGCCACGAAGCGACCGTCTCCGTAAAGCTTCCACCGGGCGTCGAAAGCGAAGCGCTCCGGCTTGAACAGCCACATCGGCGCATAGTGCATGAAGATCGCACTGCGCGCGGCGCTCGCCTTGCCTGCTATGACCGGCCACTGGCTCACGCCGTCGACCTTGCCGGCAAGAGCAGGTTGTCCGGCCATGTCGGCGAACGTGGGCAGCAGGTCGGTGAAATCGACCAGCGCCTCGCTCGCCTTGCCCATGGGGACGCCCGGACCCCAGGCGATGAAGGGGACGTGGGTGCCGTTGATAGTGGTCGCCCCCTTGCCGCCGCGAACCGGGTGACCATCGCGCATGGAGGTGATCTGGCGGTTGGTGCCGTTGTCTCCGGTGAAGATGACGATAGTGTTCCGGTCCAGCCCCTCCGCCTTGAGGCGCGCCATCAGGTCTCCCACCAGCCGGTCCATGTAGGACACCATGCCGTTGAAACGGTCCGCAGCCCCTTCGGCGGTCATCGAATCCGGGGTCTGCACCCAGGGATTATGGACCAGGACCATCGGGTAATAGAGGAAGAACGGCTTGTCCTTGTGGCGCGAGATGAAGTCCAGCGCCTTCCTGCTGTCGAAATCGGGGCCGAAGCCTTCCTCGCTGATCTTCGGCGTGCCGTTGGCGGCGCGGGTCGGACCCCAGTAGCGCGAGCCCTTGGACGTCAGCGCCTGGAGCTGCCACAAGTAGCTTTCGTCGAACCCGGCGGCCTCGGGCGTGATGCCGGTGCGGCCGTCGAAGCCGTTGCCCATGAGCTGCCATTTGCCGACGATGCCGGTAACGTAGCCCGCCTCCTTCATGACATTGCCGAACGTGCGCTGGCCGGGGGCGAGGTAGCCGAAGGCCTCGTAATTGCGCCAGTTCTCCTGCCCGGTCATCAGCCGCACGCGCGAGGGCGAGCAGAGCGGCATGGCGTGGGCATTGTCGAAACGGGTGCCTTCGGCGGCGAGCCGGTCGACATGGGGCGTGTGGTATTCGCCGCCATAGGCATTGATGCCTTCCACCCCGAAGTCGTCGGCCAGGATCAGGATGATGTTGGGCGGGCCGGACGTGCGCGCAGCCGGGGCAGGAGCGCTGGCAGGAGCCGTGGCGGGAACGGCGGCGAGAGCGGGCGGAATGCCGCCGATCATGGTGCTCAGGGCGAGCGCGGCGAGTGCCGTGGCAAACCGCGGGCTCACTTCGGTTCTTCCCCGGCCGGGGCAGCCGTGCGGTCGCCGCTGCCGTCGAACATCTCGCGGTAGCGGAAGGGCTTGGGCGCCTCGGCAAGCGGCGGATCGGAATATTTGCGCGCCTCCGACCACCAGAGCGCCTGGAGTTCCTTGAGCTTGGCGGGCATCGCGGCGGCCAGGTCGTGGTTTTCCGCCGGGTCCGCCTCGGTATCGAAGAGCTGCCAGACGTCCTTGGCGAAATCGCCGTCGCGCGGGTGGACCGCCAGGGCCCGCCACTTGCCCTGAGTGATGGCCCGGTTGCCGCGCAGTTCGAAGTACTGGACGGTGCGGGCGGCAGGCGCGGATGGATTGGCGATCGTCGGCAGGATCGACTTGCCCGCCACCGCGATTTCCGCGCGCCCCGCGACCGCCTTGGGGAAGGCGGTGCCGGCCGCGGCGGCCAGGGTGGGGGCGATGTCCACTGCGTCTACGTACTGGCTGCGGACCTGCCCGCCGTCATGAATGCGGCCGGGCCAGCTCACCACCATCGGCGTGCGCACGCCGCCGAGCTGCGGCCAGATCTTGTAGCGCTTGTACGGGGTGGAACCGAGGTAGGCCCAGGGGCGCTGGTATTCGCTCTGCGTCTTGTCCGTGCCGAGTTCGTCGAGGCGGGCCAGCATCTGCTCGGGGGTCAGGGTATTGGGCCGGTACATCCGGTCGAACGAACCCTTCTGCCCGGCTTCCGAAGCCGCGCCATTGTCCGAGACCAGGATGATGAGCGTATTGTCGAACTGCCCGGTGTCCTTGAGGTGCTGGACCAGCCGCCCGATCTGTTCGTCGGTATGGGTGATGAAACCGGCGTAAGTGGCCATGAAGCGGGCGAAGACGGTCTTTTCGGCAGGCGTCAGGTCCGCCCAGGCGCGGTCGCCGTCGGCGCGGGGGGACAGTTCCGCCTGGGGCGGCATGATGCCCATCAGCTTCTGGCGCGCCAGACGGTCGTGCCGCAGGGCGTCCCAGCCCTTTTCATAGATCCCGGCGTAAGCGTCGATGTTCGCCTTGGGCACCTGGATCGGCGCATGGGCGGCGCCGAAGGCGAGGTAGACGAACTGCGGCTGCGCCGGGTTCGCAGAGAGCGCCTTGATCGCGTGGTCGGTGATGTCGACCGAGAAGTGGTAGCCGGGCCGGTCGGGCTTGGGGAGCGTGCGGTTCCCCTCAATCAGGTCCGGGTGGTACTGGTCGGACCAGCCCAGGAAGAAGCCGTAGAAATCGTCGAAGCCGCGCTGGAGCGGCCACGAGCCGTTATGTCCGGGCGATCCGTCCTCGTCCTCGGGGGCGAGGTGCCACTTGCCGTAGCCATGGGTGGCGTAGCCGGCGCGGTGGAGAACCTGGGCGATGGTGCTGGCGTTCTGCGGCAACTCGCCCCGGTCGCGCGTCATGTCCGCGGGGTTGAGCACTTTGGCGGGCAGGTCGGCCATGCGCACGGTCTGCGGGTTGCGCCCGGTCAGCAGTGCGGCGCGGGTGGGGGAGCAGACCGCCTTGGTGTCGAAGTGGTTGTAGCGCAGCCCGCCAGCGGCGAGGGCATCGATGTTGGGTGTGCGGATTTCCGAACCGAAGGCGCCGATGTCCGAGAAGCCCGTATCGTCCAGCACGATCAGCACGATATTGGGGCGCGTCTGGGCCGAAGTCGGGGCCGGAGCGGCTGCGGATGCCGGTGCCTTGGCAAGACCCGGCTGCGACGCGAGCGATCCGGCGACGATCAGGGCGGCGGTACAGGCCAGGCGAGTCATGCGATTCAGCTTCGACATTGGGTTCCTCATCCTGTTGTTCCGGTGCGTCCGGTCGCCCGGCGTCCTATGCGTGAAAGCAGTCTCAGGCCCTGGCGGCAATCGCGTCGGCAAGCGGGTCGGCTGTAGGGGCGGCGATGGCGCGGCCGTAGCCCCTCAGGCCCAGCAGCAGGGCCGCCACCGAAAGGGGCGAAGCCACGGCGCAGACGATGGTGATGGCGTTGGGCAGGGCGGCGGGATCGCCGTACCAATAGTCGGTGACCAGCGCGATCGCGAAGGGGCCGCCGGCGGCGCCGATCAGGTTCACCATCAGCATGTAACAAGCCGATATCGACGCGCGCATCCGGTTCGGGGTGATCTCCTGAAGCGCGGCCAGGCCGCCGCCGAAATTGAACCCGGCCAGGAAGTTCATCGCGCCGATCAGCGCCAGCGAGAGCGACGCATTGGCCGCCTGCGGGAAAAGCGTGGTGACCGGGATCAGCGCCACGAAGCCGAACAGGGCGACCAGCAGGTTGGCGCGCTCGAACCCGCGGCGGCGCAGGGCGGCTGCGGCGAATCCGCCTGCCAGCGTGCCGCTGACGCCGCAGACTGCGGTAATGAGGCCGTAGATGCCGCCGATCTCTGCAGTCGTCAGCCCGTATTTGCGTTCGAGGAAAGCGGGGATCCAGGCACCGGTGGCGTTGCCCACCAGGATCATCAGGGCAAAGCCGCAGCTTATGCCGAGGTAGGCCTGCCAATGGCGCACGACATGGGCGGCCAGTTCGGAGAAGGGCGGGCTTGCCGCAGCGGCGGTGCCGTCGAGGCCCATGCGGACGGGCTCGCGCACCAGCAGCATGGCGCCGGAAAGCACGATGCCGGGAATGCCGAGCATCAGGAACACCAGGTGCCAGCCCTTCACCGCGCCGATCACCGGCAGCAGGACCACGCTGCCCGGCGGCACGACGCTGGCCAGGAAACCGCCCAGAATGAGGGCAGCGGCGCCGCCGACGTAGATACCCATCTGATAGACACCCATGGCCGCGGCGAGGCGCTCCTTGGGGAAATAGTCGGCCAGGATCGAATAGGCGGCGGGGCTGAGCCCGCCTTCACCGGCACCGACGCCGATCCGGGCCACGAACAGCGTTCCGAAACTACGCGCAAAGCCGCAGAGGGCGGTGGCGATGCTCCAGATGAACACGGCGCCCGCCACGATGTTGCGGCGGTTTGCCCGGTCCGCCAGCCGCGCGACGGGAATCCCGACCAGCACGTAGAACATCGTGAAGCTGAGGCCGTAGAGCAGGCTCATCGCCGTGTCGGAGGCCTGGAGGTCTTCCTTGATCGGCTGGACGAGGAGGGCGAGCGCCTGGCGGTCCACGAAGGCCAGCGTGTTCGCCGCTGCCAGCATCCCGGCAGCGAACCACGCCCGTTTCGGCGAAGGCCACTGGCGGCCGTCGCTTTCGCACTGTTCCCTCACGATCCCCTCCACTTGGTATGGCCCGTCTTTCTCAGCGGCCGATATTTAACGCTAAAACAGCAAGTGTGTCCGAAGATGTCAACCGGGTAATTGCGCAGCTCCCTAATGAAGGCCGGGCTGGCTGTTGCACGAAGGACACGCCCCGCTGCTCGTCGTATCCGTCGCCGGACAGCAATGCACGGAAACGCGCCGCTTTCGCGCCAGCCACAGAGAAAAGCCGATATTAGCGGTAAAATAAATCGTTGACACCGGCCGGGCGGTTGGAGTTTAGCGTTACATGAATCAGGTGATTCGAACCCGGCGCGAATGTCCAGAAGTCCTGGGCAGCAAAGATGCCGGGAACCCAAGTGGAGGGGAAAAGCATGTCTCTGAAGACCATTTTTGGTGCGTCTACCGTTTCCGTCACCGCGCTCGGCGCCGCCATCATGTGGGCCGCACCCGCCATGGCGCAGGATGTCGCCGCGCCTGACGGCACCATGCCCGGCGATATCGTCGTTACCGCGCAGAAGCGCGCCGAGCGCCTCCAGGACGTGCCGCTGGCCGTCACTGCGGTGAGCGCCGACATGCTGGCTGCGCGCCAGATCAACGACACCACCTCGCTGGTCACCGCCATTCCCTCGCTCTCGTTCCAGCAGGGCGCCAACCCCACCAACACCAGCTTCCGCATCCGCGGCATCGGCACGGCCCTGTTCGGGCAGGGCGTCGAATCCTCGGTCTCGGTGGTTGTCGACGGCGTCGTCGCCGTGCGCTCGGCCCAGGGCTTCTCGGAACTCGCCGACATCGAGCGCATCGAAGTGCTCCGCGGCCCGCAGGGCACGCTGTTCGGCAAGAACGCATCCGCCGGCGTCATCAGCGTGACCACTGCGCGCCCGTCCGACACGTTCGAGGGCAAGGGCGAAATCACCATTGCCGAGCATAACGAATATCGCGCGCGCGGCACCGTGTCCGGCCCCATCACCGACACCCTGCGCGCCCGCGTCTCCGGCTTCTACAGCGACGTCCAGGGCGTGACGCGCAACATCGGCACTGACAAGTGGGTCAACGGCTCCAAGAGCTGGGGCGTGCGCGGCAAGCTGGAATGGGAAGCCACGCCCAACCTCACCTTCCTGCTCGCCGGCGAATACAAGAAGACCGACGCGGATTGCTGCGCCTCGACGCTGATCTCCATCGTCAACCCGGTGCTGCAGCAGGTCGTCGGCCCGATCGACGCCAGCCGCAAGAACCGCACGATCAACGAAGACACCGACACTTACGCCAACAGCAAGTCGCAGACCTATTCGCTGCAGGCCGACTGGGACCTCGGCGCCGCGTCGATCACCTCGATCACGGCCTACCAGAAGTACGATCTGGAAGTGAACCAGCCGATCGACCGCATCAACGCCACTTCGCCGCTCTATCTGGGTACGGCCGCTTTCGCGCCCTATACCTTCTGGAACCAGAACCACGGCATCGTCGACCTGAGCGCCTGGTCGCAGGAACTGCGCATCGCCAATAACGGCAAGTCGGACCTCAATTACGTCGTCGGTGCGTTCTACATGCACAGCGACATCCTGCGGCCCTTCGACCGCCGCCGTGCCCGCTGCACCGCCGGCATCGTCGGCCAGCCTTGCGCCACCACCAATATCGTGTGGCAGTCCGCCGAGAGCCGCATCCGCCTGAAGCAGGACAGCATCGCCGCCTTCGGCCAGGCCGACTATCTCATCGTCGGCGGGCTTCGCGCCATCGGCGGCATCCGCGTCCAGTACGAAAAGGGCACCAATAGCGGCACCCGCACCGCCCCGATCGTCGCCGGAGACATGGTGTTCCCGGGCAATGCCAGCACCAGCGGCAGCTTCTCGGCCCACGACACCGCCGTTACCGGCAAGGCCGGTTTGCAGTACGAGTTCAGCCGCAATGCGCAGGTCTATGCGACCTATACCCGCGGCTACAAGGGCTTGGGCTACGAGATGGAAATCTCGGCCAACCTCGCCAACCAGTCCGCGATCCAGCCCGAGCACGTCAACGCCTATGAAATCGGCTTCAAGGGCAGCACGTCCGACCGTACGCTGACGTTCTCGGCCGCGCTGTTCCAGGCGGACTATTCGAACCTGCAGGTCCAGGCCAACCGTTCCGACCCGACCACCGGCGTCATCCAGTTCGTGACCACCAATGCCGGTTCGTCGCGCAGCCGCGGCTTCGAAATCGAAGCGACGATGCGTCCCTCGGACTCGTTCTCGGTCAATGCCGGCGTCACGTACGCGCAGTCGCGCATCAATATCGACGGCCTGAACTGCCCGCTGCAGCTGCAGGCTGCCGCACCGGTGATGACCGGCACGCCGATCAACGTGTGCTACCGCACCGCCCCCGGCGCGACCCCGCAGCAGAACCTGCGCGATCGTCCGCTCCAGGCGAGCCCCGACTGGCGCATCACCCTGTCGCCGCGCTACGACTACGAAGGCGACAAGTTCAGCGCCTTCGCACAACTGGGCGTGAACTTCACCAGCGCGCAGTACTTCACCTCGGAACTCGATCCGCTGACGCGCCAGCCGTCCTACACGCTGGTCGACGCCACGGTCGGCGTTGCCACGCCGGACAAGCGCTACAGCATTTCGGTCTTCGTGAAGAACCTGTTCGACACCAACTACCTGACCAGCATCGGCCACAACTCGCTGATGTCCACCACGGCCAACCCCTACGATCTGGTCGGCACCTACAACAAGGACTCCAGCCGCTACTTCGGTGCGACCTTCGGCGCCCGTTTCTGAGACCCACCTTGGGCCGGGCGCCAGCGCCCGGCCGCTTCTTGAAGGATCGCGCCTTGGATCGACGCAAATTCCTGGCCTCCAGCGCCGCCGCCGCGGCAGCCTGTTCGGCGCCGGCCGCCATGGCCGCGGGGAAGCGCCGCCCGCGCAACGTCGTCGTGATCCTCTGCGACGATCTCGGCTACGGCGATCTTGGCATGACCGGCGCCCGCGGCATCGCCACGCCGAACATCGACGCCATGGCCCGCGAAGGGCTGACCTTCTCCGAATTCTATGCCGCCGCCAATTTGTGCACGCCCTCGCGGGCGGGCCTGCTCACCGGACGCTATCCCGTGCGGACCGGCCTTGGCGACAAGGTCATCCTCTACAACGACGACCGCGTCCTGCCGAAATCCGAAGTGACCATAGCCGAGGCGCTCAAGCCCGCCGGGTATGCGACCGGCCTGTTCGGCAAGTGGCACCTCGGCCATCGCGGACCGGACTGGCTGCCCACGCACCACGGCTTCGACCGCTTCGTGGGCATCCCCTATAGCCACGACATGAGCCCTCTGGTGCTGGTGCACGCCGAGGCCGGGCGCGAGGCCGTGCAGGCGCCTGTCGAGATCACGCCGCTTCAGCAGATCTTCTGCGAGGAGGCCGAGAAATTCATCACCGAGAACGCCGCAAGGCCGTTCTTCGTGGAACTGGCGCTCAGCGCGCCGCACTTGCCCTGCCGTCCGCCCGCGCCCTTCGCGGGCCGCTCGAACGCGGGAGCTTACGGCGATTCCGTGGAGGAAGTGGACGACAAGGTCGGCCGCATCCTTGCCCTGCTGCGCAAGCTGAAGATCGACCGCGAGACGCTGGTGCTGTTCACCTCCGACAATGGACCCTGGTACGAAGGGTCGAGCGGCCCCCTGCGCCAGCGCAAGGGCGGCGGCGGCTACGACGGTGCCAGCAAGGTGCCGCTGATCGCCTGGTGCCCAAGTTCGATCTCCGCTTCCGGCCACAGCGATGCGATCGCCATGGCCATCGACTTTCTCCCCACCTGCTGCGCGCTCGCCGGCGTCGCCCTCCCCGACGCGGAACTGGACGGAAAGGACATTTCCTCCGTCCTGTTCGGCGGCGCGCAGCAGTCTCCCCATGAGGAACTTGTCCTGTTCAACAATGAAGACCCGGTGGCGATCCGCACGCAGCGCTGGAAATACGTCTCCGGCGACTACTTCCTGGCCGGCTTCCGGCCCACCGATCCCAAGTACCCGCAGCTCTACGACCTGAACGCAGACCCCGCCGAGAACTACAGCGTGGCCGACCGCCACCCGGATGTCCTTGCCGACATGCGCGGCCGTCTTGCTGCCGCCCGCACCCGCTTCGCGCCGTTCAAGCGCGGCCCGGTGGCCGTGACTTCGGGAACTTTCCATGACTGATATTGCCCCCGCTTCCCTCGACACCGTCGATCCCCTCGCCATCGATGCCAAGGCCCAGGCCTGGGTGGAGCGCACCCGCGACGCGATGAGCACCGAGGAGAAGATCGGCCAGCTCTTCGTCTTCTCCACCTCGCAGGACAGCCGCGAGGAACTGGCGCCGCTGCTTGCGCTGAAGCCCGGCGGCATCAACCGCTTCCCCCGGCGCGACCTTGCCGCCTTCCGTGAGGCGACGATGTTCACGGTCGAAAGCGCCAGCGTGCCGCCGATCTTCACCGGCGACATCGAGGGCGGCACTATCAGCTATCCCTTCGCCACTGCCGTGCCCAATATCATGGGGCTGGCCGCCTGCGACGATCTGGCCACGACCGAGGCTGTCGCCCGCCTCGTCGCGCGCGAGAGCAGGGTGCTGGGCTACGACTGGTCGTTCGGCCCGGTGGTGGACATCAACGAGGCGTTCCGCAGCGCAATCGTGGGCACCCGTTCCTTCGGCTCCGACCCTCAAAGGGTGCTGGCGCAAGCCGGCGCCTATGCCCGCGTCCTTCAGGAAGAGGGCGTGGCCGCCTGCCTCAAGCACTGGCCGGGCGACGGTTTCGATGAGCGCGACCAGCACCTCGTCACCAGCGTCAACCCGCTCTCGGTGGAGGAATGGCATGCGCTCTACGGCCGCATCTACGGAACGCTGATCCGGGCCGGGGTCATGACGGTGATGTCCGCGCATATCGCCTTCCCCGCCTATATCCGTTCGCGCCTGCCCGATGCCGGCAGGGAAGCCTTCCAGCCTGCGACCGTCTCGCGCCTGCTCAACCAGGACCTGCTGCGCGGGGAACTGGGCTTCAAGGGCCTCATCATCTCCGACGCCACCGGCATGGGCGGGCTCACGGGCTGGATGGAGCGCGCCGAGACGGTGCCCACCGTGATCGAGAACGGCTGCGACATCTTCCTATTCAGCCGCGCGCCCGAGCGGGACTACGGCTTCATGCTGGACGGTCTGCGCAAGGGCCTGCTGTCGGAAGCGCGGCTGGAGGAGGCGGTCACGCGCATCCTCACGCTCAAGGCGAAGCTGGGGCTGCACTTGCGCGAGCCTTCGGAGCGGCTCATGCCGCTGGCCGAGATGCAGGCGGCGCTTCAGGCCCCCGCAGACCTTGAAACGGCCCGCGCCGCGGCGGGGCAGAGCGTCACTCTGGTCAAGGACGTGCAGGACCTCCTGCCGCTCGATCCCGTGAAGCACCGCCGGGTCGTGGTGATCGAGGAGGAGGGCTTCAGCTTCTGGGACGGCTCGCTCGATCGCGGCTATGGCCCTGTGTTTGCCGAGCTGGAACAGCGCGGTTTCGAGGTGCGCAGGTTCGATCCCGAGATGATGCCCTCGCGTGAGGACACCGACCTCGTCCTCTATCTGGTCGGGCAGGAAGCGACGCCCAGCGCCTCGCGCATCTTCCTCGATTTCGCGAAGCTGCACGGCAACAACCGCAAGGCGATGACGCAGTATTCGCGCGAAATCCCGACGCTGATGGTCTCCTTCGGCCAGCCCTATTACCTGTTCGATGCGCCGCACATGCAGACATGCGTGAACGCCTATAGCGCGATCGAGCCGGTGCAGCGCGAAACGGTCCGCCGCCTGACCGGCGAGGCACCGTTCACCGGCGTCAGCCCGGTCGATCCGTTCTGCGGCCTCGAACAGCTCAAGTGGTGAGGGCGGTATGAGCCAAGGCGAGATGACCCAAGGCGCCAACGACCAGCGTTCGCAGCTTGAAGCGCTCTACGCCGCGATGGCGCCGCAGGGCCTCCAGCCCTTGTGGGAGAGCCTTCATGCACTGGTCCTGACGGAACCCCGCTCGCCCGCCAGGCCCTGGTGCTGGGACTATGCGGAGACCCGCAGCTTCCTGATGCGGGCCGGCGACATCATCAGCGCCGAGCAGGCCGAGCGCCGGGTGCTGATCATGGAGAACCCCGGCCTGGCGGGCCAGGCGGCGATCACACCCAGCCTCTATGCCGGACTTCAGCTGATCCTGCCGGGCGAAGTGGCGCCCTGCCACCGCCATGCGCAGAACGCGCTGCGCTTCGTCATGGAAGGCAGCGGTGCCTTCACCGCGCTCGACGGCGAGAAAGCGGTGATGGAGCAGTTCGACCTGGTGCTGACGCCGGCCTACCAGTGGCACGATCACGGCAATGACGGCGATGCGCCGATGATCTGGCTCGACGGCCTGGACATCCCGACCGTGCGCCTGTTCGATGCCAGCTTTGCCGAGCGCCTCGGCTCTGCGGCCCATCCCGAGACGGCCACACCGGGCGACACTCTGGCGCGCTACGGCCACAACATGCGCCCGATGCGCGGCAGCGCGGCAGACCGGCGACCGGCAGGACGGCCGCTGTTCCACTATCCTTATGCCGACTGGCGCCCCGCGCTCCAGTCGCTGGCGACCGGGGGCGAGATCGACCCGCACTTCGGCCACGCGCTGGAATTCACCAATCCCGCCGACGGCGGCCCGGTGCTCTCCACCATCTCCGCCCATGTCCGGCTGCTGCCCGCAGGCTTCGAGAGCCGCACCCGCCAGGCGACGGACGGCACCGTCTTCGTCGTCTGCGAAGGTACGGGCGAACTGCGGCTGGGCGAGGAAACCATCGCCCTGAAGCCCAGGGACGTGGTGGTGGTGCCCTCCTGGGTGCCGCACCGCTTCCTCGCCGCGACCGAGCTGGTCCTGTTCGCCTATTCCGACAAGGCTTCGCAAGTGAAGCTCGATCTCTACCGGGAGTTCAACCATTGACTTATCTGTTCGACCCGCTGCCGCCCGTCCTTGCGAAGACCAGCGACGGTCACGACTATCCGGTCCGCCGGGTGTTCTGCATCGGCCGCAACTATGCTGACCATGCCAAGGAAATGGGCGTCGAGGTTGACCGCGAGGCGCCGTTCTACTTCACCAAGTGGGCGGAGACCGTGATCCCCAGCGGGTCGGTCATGGCCTACCCGCCGTCGACGGCGAACTTCCATTACGAGGCCGAACTGGTCGTCGCCATCGGCAAGGGCGGGCGCAGCATCGCCGCGGCCGACGCCCTGGACCACGTCTACGGCTATGCCACCGGGCTCGACATGACGCGCCGCGACCTCCAGCTGGAAGCGCGGGCCAAGGGCCGCCCCTGGGATGCCGGCAAGAACGTGGAGGAATCCTCTCCGCTCGGCCTGATCCATCCCATCGCCGAAACCGGCCCGCTGAACGAAGGCGCGATCCGCCTGACGGTGAACGGCGAAGTCAGGCAGGAGGCAGACCTTGCCGAGTTGATCCACCCGGTTGCGGATCTCATCGCCTTCCTCTCGAACGCCTACCGCCTGGAGCCGGGCGACCTCATCTACACCGGCACGCCCGCCGGCGTGGGCGCAGTGGTGCCGGGCGACGAAATCGTCATTTCGGTGGCCGGCCTCAGCGATACCGTGGTGAAGGTGGGGCCGCCGGCCGGTGCCTGACCCGCTGGTCCTCCACACGTTCTGGCGGTCGTCCTCTTCGTGGCGCGTGCGCATCGCGCTCGCTCTCAAGGGGCTGGACTGGAGCGGGCGCACCTATCGGCTGCGCGCGGGCGAACAGCGCGCGCCGGAATACCTCCGGCTCAACCCACAGGGCCTCGTACCCAGCCTGGAAGTCGGTGGTGCGGTGCTGACGCAGAGTCTCGCCATCTGCGAGTATCTCGACGAGATCCGGCCCGATCCGGCGCTGCTTCCGGCAGATCCGCTGGAACGCGCGAAAGTCCGCGCCGCGGCCCAACTGATCGCCTGCGAAGTGCATCCCCTCCAGAACCTCAAGGTGCTCGACATGCTGCGCGCGCGCGGTCTGGACGAGGAATCCGTGACCGGGTGGGCGCGCGAAGTGATCGAGACCGGGCTGGAAGCCTTCTCCGCGATGATTGCGGCGAACGAAGGCCCTTATTGCTTCGGCGCGCAAGTCACGCTGGCCGACATCTGCCTCGTGCCGCAGCTCGGCAATGCGCGGCGCTTCGGCGCGCGGTTCGACTTTCCGAGGATTGCGGAAGTGGAAGCTGCCTGCAACGCCCTGCCGGCATTTCAGGTTGCCGTCCCGTCCCGTCAGCCGGACGCGGAGTAGTATCGATACCTTGGGGCGACCGCTCGACCTCCTCCTCCCGAGCCGGTTGCCCATGCGGCGGTGGACGCAAGTCCGCCGCCGCCTTTTTATCTGTCCTGCCGCTTATCCGTCTTTGGGAGGCACGCCGACCGAATTGCGCTCGATCACGGTGAAGTCCACGTAGCTGGCCTCCACCGCGGCGCTTTTCCCGCCTTCTTCGCGCAAGATGCTGACGAGGCGCTCGGTGGCCCTTTCGGCGATCAGCGCCAGCGGCTGGCGCACGGTCGTCAGCGCAGGCCAGATCTTCACGGCGATCGGCGTATCGTCGAAGCCGATGATCGAGACGTCGCCGGGCACGGACAGGTTGTTGCGCAAGGCCACGTTGACGAAGGCCGCGGCCATATCGTCGTTACCGGCGATCACGGCCGTCACGCGGCGGTCGTCGATCAGCACGCGCTGCGCCAGATCGAGCCCGGCATCGAAGGTCGGGCGCGCCTCCCAGACCAGGCTCATGTCAGGAATGACGCTCTGCTCGCCCAGCGCGCGCAAATAGCCGCGCAGTCGCGAAACCGCCACCAGCGCGCCGGGCAGGGTGACGAAGCCGATCCGGCGGTGGCCCTTTTCCAGCAGGATCCGCGTCACTTCGTAAGCGGCCTGTTCGTCGTCGATCCGCACGCAGTCCATGTTGCGGAGATCGCCGCCGGGCGCCAGGGCGATCATCGCGGTATCGTGACGCTCCGGAATGCCCGCGGCGCTGACCATTTCACAGAGCGGCGGCGGCAGCAGCAGCCCGTCCAGCCCGGTCTTCAGGAAAGCCTCCACGCCGCCGACCGGATCGGCCAGGTCGTAGGAGTTGATGATGAGCTGCGCGCCCAGGCGCGAGGCGGCCTTGAGCGAGCCGACCAGGATCGCGCTGAGCAGGGCGCTTTCGGCATCGCTGTGGACCAGCCCGATCCGCAGGGTGGCGGCGCTGGCCAGGGCCCGCGCGGCGCTGTTGGGCGTGTAGTTGAGCGCCTTCACGGCCTTGAGCACGGCATCGCGGGTGTCGGCATGGACGACCGGCCGGTTGTTCAGCACGTTGGAGACGGTCATCGTCGATACGCCTGCCAGCTCGGCCACTTCGGCAATCGTGGGGCCGCCGCCGCCGCGCCGTCGTTTTCGAGGGGTCGTACCGCTTGTCATAATCGCCCCTGTCATAGGTTCCGGCCGCAATTTGGCAAGGATGTGCCCGGCCGATGCGATTTGGTTCGAATTGACCAACAACTGCGTTGACAATCCCGGGAATGCGGTTAGTTGTAGCGCTAAATACTCGCTTGTCCATTGCCTTTCGGGTCGCACCAGAAAGGCGCCGCACGAACGGCGCCGGGCAAGACAAGAATACAGGGATGGGGACTATGCTGCAGACCGCGAAGGATGCCGCGCTGAGGACGGCGCCGGAGATGACGGTTCCCGATCCGGTTTTTGATCCGGTTCCCGATCCTGATGGTGGCAGCTGGCCCCCCGCGCGCGAAGCCTGGACGGCGGCGATCCTGCTCATGCTGGCCTATACCCTGGCCTTCGTTGATCGCCAGGCGCTGGCGCTGCTCGTGCAGCCGATCAAGGAAGACCTCGGCGCCTCCGACACCGCGGTGAGCCTGCTCTACGGGTTGAGCTTCACCCTGTTCTACGTGATCGTCGGTATCCCGGTGGCCTGGCTGGCAGACCGGTCCAACCGCCGCAACATCATCGTCGTGTCGATCTTCGTCTGGAGCCTCGCCACCGCGGCCTGCGGCATGACCCGCAGCTACGGCGGCCTCTTCGCCGCGCGCGTCGCGGTGGGCACCGGGGAGGGGGGACTGAGCCCTGCCGCCTACTCGATCCTGGCGGACTATTTCCCGAAGAACCGGCTGGCGCTGGCCATGGGCGTCTACAACATGGGCGTCTACCTCGGCGGGGCCGGTGCCCTGATCCTGGGCGGGCTGATCGCCGGGGCGGTGCCGCCGTCCTCGGAAATCGCCATACCGGTGCTGGGGACGATGAAAGGCTGGCACATCATCTTCCTGGCGCTCGGCATTCCCGGCGCGCTGCTGTCGCTGGCGATGCTGTTCGTGCGCGAACCCGTTCGCCGTGGCGGCGTGCCGAAGCTCGCGGAGCCGGCCGGGCATGAGAATCCCGGACGGAAGGGAAGCGCAAGCGTGGCCCAGCTGTTCGGCCAGCTCTCCGCCCACGGACGCGCCTACTTCGGCATCATCGTCGGCTTCGCGCTCATGATCTTCGTGGGGAACGGCACCGGCGCGTGGATCCCGGCCTTCCTCGAACGCTCCTACGGCATGTCGATTTCGCAGATCGGCGCCTCCTACGGCTGGATGGTGTTCTTCTGCGGTACGAGCGGCGCGCTCTGCGGCGGCTTCGCCGGCTCCTGGCTGCAAAAGCGCGGATTGGTGAACGGCAACCTCCTGGCCGCGGTGATCGGGTTCACCGCGCTCATTCCCCTGACGATCGGTTTCCCGCTCATGCCGACGGCCGGGCTCGCGCTGGCGGGTGTGGGCGGCATGAACTTCTTTGCCGGCTTCAACTTCGGCGGCGGACTGGCCACGCTCCAGTCGCTGACCCCCAACCGCATGCGCGCGCAAGTCTCGGTGATCTACATGCTGGCCATCAACCTGGTCGGCTCGACCCTGGGGCCGACTTCGGTGGCTCTGGTTACCGACATGGTCTTCGCCGATCCTTCGCGCCTGGGCCTGTCGATCTCCATCGTCTGCGCCGTGGCCTCGCCGCTGGCGCTGGCGGCGCTGCTGTTCGGCATGTCCGGCCTGCCGCGCCGGGAGCGCGCGGCATGAAGGGGCGGCGGACCAAGGGCCTGCTCGGCGGCCTAGTACTGGCGGCGCTCTGCAGCGGATCGGCGCAGGCGGCCGAATGGCGCGACCTGAACCACAACGGGCAGAAGGACCCTTACGAGGATCCCGAAGCCCCGATCGAGCGCCGCGTCGAGGACCTGCTCGGCCGGATGACGCTGGAGGAGAAGACCGGCACGCTGGCGCATGGCACGCTTCCGGGCGCCGGGCCGACGCCGGGGGCGGCGATCGGCATTTCCGCCGGCGGCTACGACATGGCCAAAGTCCGCGACCTGGTGGGCCGGGATCACATGTCCAGCTTCATCACCCGGCTGGACCTGCCCCCCGCCCAGTTCGCCGAGCAGAACAATGCCGTCCAGCGCGCGGCAGAGGAGAGCCGCCTCGGCATTCCGGCCACGATCAGCACCGATCCGCGCAACCATTTCCAGGCGGTTGTCGGCGCCAGCACACGCGGCAAGGGCTTTTCCGCCTGGCCGGAGACGCTCGGCTTCGCAGCGCTGCGCGACGAGGCGCTGGTGCGGCGCTTCGGCGCGGCGGCGGCGCGCGAATATCGCGCCGTGGGCATCCACATGGCGCTTTCCCCGCAGGCCGACATCGGCGTGGAGCCGCGCTGGCCGCGCATCACCGCCACCTTCGGGTCCGATCCGTCGCTCGTGTCGCGCATGGCCGGGGCTTATGTGGAAGGCTTCCAGGGCGGACGGGACGGGGTGACGCACAGCGGCGTCGCCACCATCGTCAAGCACTGGGTTGGCTATGGCGCCGCGACAGAGGGCTATGACGGGCACAATTACTATGGCCGCAACGTCACGCTCGACAACCGCGAACTGGCCGAGCACATCCGCGCCTTCGACGGCGCCCTAACCGCTCACAGCGCGGGCGTGATGCCCACTTACGTCGTGCTGCACGGCGTGACGCTGGACGGAAAGCCGGCCGAGCCGGTGGGGGCCGGTTTCAGCAAGCCGTTGCTGACCGGGCTGCTGCGCGGCGGCAAGGGGTTCGACGGGCTGATCGTCTCCGACTGGTCGATCACGCGCGATTGCCCGGAACGCTGCTCGGCGCCGAGCGCCGAGGCACCGCAGATGCCCGGCGCGATCGGCATGCCCTGGGGCGTGGAGGGGCTGACCGTGGTGCAGCGCTTCGCCAAGGGCATCGATGCCGGGCTCGACCAGTTCGGCGGCATCGACAGTCCCGATCCGATCACCCAGGCGGTGAAGCAGGGGCTGGTGAGCGAGGCGCGGATCGACGAATCCGTGCGCCGGGTGCTGCGCCTGAAGTTCGAACTCGGCCTGTTCGACCAGCCTTTCGTCGATCCCCGCCGCGCGGAGCAAGTGCTGGGCGATCCTGCCGTGAAGGCCGAGGCCGACGCTGCCCAGCGCGCCAGCCAGGTCCTGCTTCGGAACGAAGGCGGTATCCTGCCGCTGCGCCGCGGCGCGCGGGTCTGGCTGCAGGGCCTCGATCCCGAGGCGGCACGGGCGGCCGGGCTGGAAGTGGTGACGCGGCTGGAGGATGCCGATGCGGCCATCGTTCGCAGCGCGGCGCCGTTCGAGACGCTTCACCCTTATCACTTCTTCGGATCGCGCCAGCATGAAGGCAGGCTCGAATTTCGCGATACCGATCCGGATATGCAGGCGATCCGGACCGCGGCGTCCCGGGTTCCGGTCGTCGTCGCAATCGAGATGGACCGCCCCGCCGTGCTGACGGCGATGGTCCCCCATACGCGGGCCATTCTCGCGACCTTCGGCGCCAGCGATGCCGCCGTCTCGGACGTTGTCGCCGGAAAAGCCCGGGCGCGCGGGCGCCTGCCCTTCGACTTGCCCCGCTTTCCGGTCACCACCGCAAGCAGGACCGCGGGGGACAAGCCCCTCTATCCGCGCGGGAGCGGCCTCGGCGCGGCGCCTGGGGACTGACCACCGCCTTTCCATTCGCGCCGCAGGGCAATAGGCTGGGGTCATGCCTCAGTTCCAGAACCGTGATTTCGCCGCCTTCCTGTTCGACATGGACGGCACCATGGTCGATTCATCGCGGGTCGTCGAACGGGTCTGGACCGCGTGGGCCCAGCGGCACGGCATCGATCCCCAGCCGTTGCTGGCGGTTTGCCACTGCAGGGCAAGGACCTGATCCGGCGCTTCGGCGGCAGCGGCCTCGATCTGGCAGCCGAACTGAAAGGCATCGAAGCGGCGGAGATCGCCGATCTCGACGGCGTGGTGGCGATCGCGGGGATCGCGGATTTCGTGAAGCGGCTTGCGCCCGGATCCTGGGCCATCGTCACATCGGCACCGCGCGCACTGGCGGTGAAACGGCTTGAGGCCGTGGGCGTGCCTTTGCCGCAGATCATGGTGGCGGCAGAAGACGTGACTTGCGGCAAGCCCGATCCGGAAGGCTTCCTCAAGGGTGCGGACCTGTTGGGCGTTCCCATCGAAGCGTGCCTGGTCTTCGAGGATTCTCCCGCCGGCGTCGCTGCTGCGCGGGCCTCCGGGGCACGGGTGGCGATCGTGGGTGACTGCGTCGAGGCGGGCGAGCACGAACCGGTGCTTTACCGTTATCCCTGAGCGGGCAGGCCGGGCGGGCTTTGCGCGGTCAGAAGTCGGGATCGAAGCCGGCTACCGCCTGGAGTGTCTTGCGCCTTGCGGGCGGAGCATCCGCAGTGCCCTGCTGCTCGTCCTGCACCGGCGATACCGGCTCCGGATTCCCGGCCGAAACCGGGTCCTTCCCATGCGGCGAAGGGTGCGGCGGGGCCGTGGTGGCTTTATCGCCTGTCATGACGCTTCCTCATGATGCTTCCTGCTTCGATGCAGCGCGGGGGAAAACCGGAACCCGCGGCGGCGGGCTCCGGTTCGTTCCTGCGTCTTGCCGGTCAGAAGTTGACCGTGGCGCCGATCGCGAGCTGGCGGCCCAGCGAGTCATAGCGTGCCGACAGCGTGTTGCTGCGCGACAGGCCGTAGCCGTAGGAGTTCGGCAGCAGCGGCGGCAGCTTGTCGAAGATGTTGTTCGCCGACATGCGGAGCGAGAACGCCTCGTTCACGCGGAACGTCAGCGCCAGGTCGAAGTAGTTCTGCGCGCCGATGCGGTAGAACGTCTCACGCTCGGTGTCGGCATTCCCACCCAGTGCCGGATCGTTCGAGTTGCTGACGTTGGTCAGCGGACCGACATAGCGCCAGTTGAACGAGGCGTTGAAGAAGCGATCCTCGGTCGTGTACGTGGCGCGCAGCGAATGCGTCCACTTGGGGATCAGCTGGCCGCAAGTGCCGCCGTAATATCCGGCGCAGTTGTACTTCGGCAGGATCGGTGAGTCCTGGCCGCCGGCCAAAGTGGTCAGCGAGCCAGCGAAGTCCAGCGCCAGCGTGCCGTACTTGCCGAGACCCGTGGAATACTGGCCCTGGAAGTCCCAGCCGTGCGACTTGCTCTTGTAGTAGTTGGTCGTGCCGCCGCGAATGTAGCCGCTGGTCGGGTTGGTGCTGGGGTTGCTGGACAGCGTGCCGTCGGCATTGCGCACGAACATCGAGCAGAAGAACTCGCTGCCGGTCTGGAGGCAGCCGTTCGAGAAGTAGTCGTAGTTGTTGTAGCCGATGGAATCGTCGAGATCGATCAGGAAGCGATCGACCGAGACGACCAGGCCGGGCACGAACGAGGGCTTGAGCACGACGCCGAAGGTCTTGGTGTAGGCCGTTTCCGGGTTGACCGTGTAGCCGCCCGAGCGAACGGTGCAGCCGACGTCGGTCGGGCAGACCAGGGTCGGGCTGCCGTAGAGGCTGTCCGCCAGACCGGTGGCGGCGCAGACTTCGCGCGAGGCGGCCGGGGCGCCGTAGACGGGTACCTGCTGGCCGTTGGCGCCGGTGGTGTAAGTGACCGTCGGCGCGCAGATATCGTTGTAGGTCGGCGTGATCCGGTCGTAGCTGATGTTGGAGCCCTGGTAGGCTTCCACCACGGTCGGCGCGCGCTGGGCCTTGTTGATCGAGCCGCGGAAGGTGATGTCCGAAATCGGCGACCAGATCGCTTCGGCCTTCCAGGTGGAGAAGGTGTCCGGGTTGGAGCTGTACTTCGACAGACGGAACGCGCCGTTGAACTGGAGGAGTTCGGCGAAGGGCTTGTGCTCTACGATCGGAACCTGAACTTCGACGTTGCCTTCCCAGGCATTCTGGGAAAGGTTGCTGTTCGATCCGCCCCAGTTCTTGCGCCAGACGTCGTCGGCGTAGCTCTTCAGCTTGTCCTCGCGGAATTCGGCGCCGATCGCGATCGCCACGCCCTGATCGGCCCAGGGCGACTGGATGCCGTAAGTGCCCAGGTCGCCCTGTACGGTGGCAACCGCGTTATAGAGGGTGTTGATCGTGGTGCTGGTGCCGAACTCGGTCAGGTAGTCCAACAGGGCCTGGCCGTTGGTGGCCGAGTTGGCGCTGAAGGCGTCGAAGGGAAGGCAGCCATCGGCCGAGCCGGCGGCGCACTGCAGCTGACCGTTGACGCTGACGACATTGAGGGCGTTGTTGACACGGTCGTAGTTGGGGCGGCCCCAGGTGGTGTCCATGCGGTTGCGGGCGTAGACGCCGCCCACGTCGTAGCTCCAGCCCTGTGCGAACTGGCCGCGCACGCCGGCGGTCGCGCGCAGGCCCAGGTTGAGGTAGGAATCGGAGACCGGGCGCGCATTGTTGAAGCGATAGCGCACGTCGAGCGGGGCGAGCGTACCCGTGCCTGCATCGGCACCACAGATGGTTTGCGCCTGCGAGGCCGACATCAGCGGATTGTTGCAGTTGACGAAGTATGTCGTGCCTTCGCCATAAGTCTCGGAATTCAGCACGCGCGCCGGATAGGGATTGGACGAGCTGTCGCGGAACCACATGACGCTGCCGTAGAGTTCGGCGGCGTCGGACAGTTCGAAGGACGTGAAGCCGCCCGCATTCCAGCGCTTGTTGGCGCGCTGGAAGGAATAACCGTCATAGGGATTCGCGGCATAGGCGTCGCCATAAGGCAGGAGAGTGCCTGAGCCGTCCGGATTGTTGACGAACTGTTGGCCGTTGGCGGCGCCCGAACGGGGCGAAATGTAGCCGTAGGGCGTATACGTCGAGGTCGTGCACCCCAGCGGGCCGTCCTTGCCGGTCTGAATGAGTTCGCAACCTGCCGTCTCGCGCGCGGTGAACGGCACCAGCGCCGCTTCGCGATAGTTGACGTAGCCGCTGATGTGGAAGCGGCCGTCGAACAGCTTCTTGCCGACCGTCAGCGAGATATCGGAACGGCCGCCGTCGATCGCGTTGCCGCGCGCCGGCTGGTCGAAGCCGTACTGGCTGGCGACGTCCGAAATCAGCGTGCGCTTGTTCTTGTGCAGGTAGAAGTTGTAGTTGCCGTTGAGCTGGATGCCTTCGAAATCGTCATCCATGATGAAGTTGACGACGCCGGCGACCGCATCCGAACCGTAGACGGCGGAAGCACCGCCGGTCAGCACGTCGACGCGCTTGATCAGCGAGGTCGGGATCATGTTGGCGTCCACGCCGTTCATGGTGCCCACGCGCTTGCCGTCGATCAGGGTCAGGGTGCGTTCGAAGCCGAGGTTGCGCAGCTTGATGCGCTGGCGGCCATCGGAATCCGAATAGTTCTGCTGGCTGTCCGGTGCGATCTGCGGAATGCGGTTGAGCACTTCCTCGATGTTGACGGCGGCCTGGGCGCGGATCGCGTCGTTGGTGACGGAAGTGATCGGCGCGGCGGCCGTGGAGTTCGGGCGGTTGATGCGCGAACCCGTGACGACGATCGAGCCTGCCGAACTGCCCGCGCTATCGGCTGCCTCGGCCGGTGCCGCATCCTGCGCCATGGCCGGCGTGGCCAGACCGGCCATGCAGGTGGTGGCCAAGAGTATCCTGGTGATCTTCCTCATTCGAGAACCCTTTTTCCCTGAAGTGATGGGCCGCCGTGTGCAGGTCGGCCTTGGCGCCAGCCGGTCGTTATCGACCGGACTTGTCGGTCCCCGGTCGTTATCGACCGGACTTGTCGGTCCCCGGTCGTTATCGACCGGACTTGTCGGTCCCGGTCGTTATCGACCGGATTTGTTGGTGCCCGGTCGTTGCCGGCATTTCCTCTTGCGTTATCGATCGATTCCAGGTCGGCGCGGTCAGGCGCGGCGCAGGCTGTCCGACGGGTGGACGGCCGTGCGACCGGCGACGTCCGTCACCGCGAAAGTGAATCCGGGCTGGATGGCGAAAGCGCCGACGCGGCCGTCCTTGTCGATCGCCAGGAATGCGACCTGGGCGTCCTTCACGGCGTCTCCGCGCAGCTTGACGATATGTTCGACGGCTTCGCGGCATGCGGCCATCGCCGACATGCCCATCCGCATCGAGCCGACCACGCGGGCCGCCCCCGCGATGCGCGTCACTTCCTCGCCCACGCCCGTGGCCGTGGCGGCGCCGACACCCGGCTCCACCAGCAGTCCGCAGCCCGATTGCGGGGAATCGCCGACCCGGCCGCGCAGCTTGTAGGCCATGCCGGAGGTCGTGCAGGCGCCCGCCAGCCGTCCCTCCGGGCTGCGCGCGAGAATACCAATCGTGTCATGGTCCAGCTTGGAACCGCGCTGGTTCTCGATATTGGCGACGGGTTTGTATTCGGCCGTCCTGAGCCATTCCTTCCAGGCGGCTTCCGCCTCGGGAGTCAGCAGGTTCTGTGCCGCGAAGCCCTGTTCGCGCGCGAATTGCGCGGCGCCTTCCCCCACCAGCATCGTGTGCGGCGTACGCTCCATCACGCGCCGGGCGACCGAAATGGCGTGGACGTAACCTTCCAGCGCGGCGACGGCGCCGGCGTGGCCGCGATCGTCCATGATGATGGCGTCCAGCGTGACATGGCCGTCCCGGTCCGGATAGCCGCCCATGCCCACGGAGTGGTTGGAAAGGTCCGCCTCCGGCACTTGCGCGCCGGCCTCGACCGCGTCGATCAGCGTTCCGCCGGCCTTCCAGCGGCCATAGGCGGCCGCATTCGCCGCGGCGCCGAAGTCCCATGTGGAAACCACGAGGGCCGGGCTGTGGCTTTCGTTCGACGGTGCGGCCGCGCGCGCCGTTCCAGCCACGGCGGCTCCGGCCAGGGCCATGCCCAAGGTATCGCGACGCGAGATTCCCATGCCCAGTTCCTCAGCCAATACCGCCGCTTCCCTTTTCGGCGGCTGAAACCGGCAGGCCCTTCCCAAAGCCTGTCCTGCAACAGAGCTGTCATAGGTATTAAATAAATTCAATTCCAAAAATCAAATTGGCATTATATTTTTCCGTAATTTGGCGAAATATGTCGCTAATTGGTCTCACGCAAACGCCAGAACGCGAAGCGCCGCGCCGAGCCATCGCCTGCTCCGCGCGGTTAAGTTTTCCTTTTTTCCGAAACACCTTGCGTGCTGCCACCTGCATGGAAACGCGCGCCCGAGCCGCCGCCGGGATCCAGTCCGGCGGCGGCAATGAGGGGGCAAAGTGCAGGCGGCCCTCAGTCCCGGAGGGCCATCATTCCTGGCGGGGAGGACGGCTCTGCAGGCGCTGTCCGAACGAAAGCTCGGGCACGTTCTGCATGTGGAATGTCAGGCGGCCACCCTTCATCAACTCCTCGTGGCGGATCCAGCAGCGGTCCAGCGACTTGCCGTTCCATTCCACTCGGGCGTAATAGGGCCGGTCCGAGCGGTTGCCCGGTGCGCTCACGATCAGCTCGCGGCCGTTGCCCAGCCTGACGCGCGCTTCCTCGAACAGCGGGCTGCCGAAGATATAGACGCCGCTGACGGGATCGACCGGATAGAACCCCAGCGCCGAAAGCACGTACCACGCGCTCATCTGCCCGCAATCGTCGTTGCCGATCACGCCTGCCGGTCGGGCTCGGTACATGAGCGCGAGCAGGCGGCGAACCATGGCCTGCGTCTTCCAGTGCGCGCCCGTCCAGGCATAGAGGTAGGCGACGTGGTGCGAGGGTTCGTTGCCATGGGCATATTGGCCGACCATGCCGCTGATGTCCGGTGGTGCGTTCCTGGGGAGCGTGGAAGGCGCGTTGAAGAAGGCATCGAGCTTGGCCTCCAGCCCGGCCGGACCGCCCATCGCCTCGGCAAGGCCGTGGACGTCGTGCTGGTTGAGGAAGGTCGCCTGCCAGCCGTTGCTTTCGGTGAAGTCGCGCCACTTGTCCGAATGGCCGAGTTCCACCGGATCGTAAGGCTCGGTCCAGGCGCCGTTGTCCAGCCGGGGCCGGGCGAAGCCGGTGGCGGTGTCGAACACGTTCTTCCAGTTGCCGGAGCGCGCCTTCAGCCGTGCGGCGTCGTCCGCGGCGCCTGCTGCCCGGGCGATCCGGGCGGCGGCATAGTCGTCATAGGCATATTCGAGCGTGCGGCTCACGCTCTCGAACACCTTGTCCGCCGGGACATAACCCTTGGCGTCGTAGTCCGGGATGCCGCGCGCATTGTCGAGCACGGGCATGGTGAAGTCGAACGAACGGCGGCGGATGTTCGGCCAGGCGGCGGCGTAGTCTCCGGGAATGCCCTTGGCCATGGCTTCGGCCAGTACCGGCACCGCATGCCAGCCCATCATGCAGCCGGTCTCCACGCCCTGGAGCGGCCAGACGGGCGGGCCATAGGGGCTCTGCTGCGTCTGGCGAACGAGGTCGGCCACGAATTCCCCGACTCGCGCCGGGCGCAGCAAGGTCTGCAAGGGATGGAAGGCGCGATAGGTGTCCCATAGCGAATAGGCGCTATAGGCCGTCTCGCCGGGCGCCAACTGGTGCACCTTGCGGTCAAGCCCCATGGTCCGGCCGTCCACGTCCGAGAACAGGGTAGGTCCGATGGCGGCGTGATAGAGCGCGGTGGCCATGATCGTGCGCTGTTCCGCGCTGCCGCCCGTCACCGAGACATGGGACAGTTCGCTGGCCCAGGCGCGGGCAGCGGCCTGGCGATAGAGGTCGAAGTCGAAGTGCGTCGCTTCCGCCGCCAGGTTCGCGCGGGCGCCCGCGACATCCACGGCCGAGACGGCCGTGCGCACGACGATGGGCGCGCTGCCGGCATCGTCGAAATGGACCGCGGCCTTCAGGCGCCGGCCCTTCACTTGCGCGCTGCCCGCGGCTTGCGGGGCATCGTCGTCGCCGAAGAAATCGATGCGGCTCGGCGGGCGCGAGAACTGCATGGCGAAGTGAATGCGCCGCCCCTTGGCCCAGCGGAACACCCGCCGCTGCCCGGTGAGCGTGCCGTCCGCATTCAGGGCGAGTTCCGCATCGTCGATCAGCGGATGCTTGTCCGAGGAATCCAGCACGAGGTGCGAGAGATCGATCAGCAGATGCCCGCCGCTGCCATCGGCGGGATAGACATGGCGCTGGATGCCGGTGCGCAGCGTTGCGGTCAGTTCGCTGGCGACGCCGTTTTCCAGCTGTACTCGGTAATAGCCGGGCTCCGCCGCCTCGTCGCTGTAGCGCAGGCGATAGCCTTCGTCCGGGCTGTCGAGCGGTCCCGGCCGGAGGCGCACTTCGCCGCGGCAGGGCATGACGAGCACGTCCAGCATGTCGCCGATGCCGGTGCCGGACAGATGGGTATGCGAAAAGCCCAGCAGCGAGGCGTCGCCGTGATGATAGCCCGAGCAGGTGTCCCAGCGCGCGGTATCGGTATCCGGGCTCAACTGCACCATGCCGAAAGGCAGGGTGGCGCCGGGGAAAGTATGACCATCACCGCCGGTGCCGATGAAGGGATCGGCTTTCGCGGCCGGCTCCGCCTCGGCGGCCAGAAGCCGCGTCGGGGCGGCGGGAACGGCGGCGGCCAGCAGCGCGAGGCGGCAGGATCCGGACATCAGGCGGCGGCGGGAAAGCGCGGTCATTCAGGCATCCATTCAACTTTCAAAGGCCGTTACGACCCGAAAAGGGCGGCGCCTGTCCGCCGGGTCAAGCCCGTGGACAGGCGCCGGCCCGTGTGCCTGCAGGTCTCAAGGAGGAGGAGAGGGACCTGCACGCTTTTGCACGGGACTTAGAAGCTGAACTGGGCGGTCGCGGCGAAGACGCGCCCGTTCTTGTAGAAGGCCGTCGGCGCGCTCTTGCTGCCACTGTAGGAATAATATGTCGAATCGAGCAGGTTCTGCGCGTTGGCCTGGACCGTGAAGTGGTCGTTGATCTTGTAGGAGATCGATGCGTCCAGCTGGTGATAGCCGTCGGTCGAATCCACCGAGTCCAGGCGGCCGATGCCGGTGAAGTAGTGGCTGCGCCAGTTCCAGCTGACCCGGGCCTGGAACGGGCCCTTCTCGAAGTAGGGGATCACGTTGATCGTGTGCTTCGAGAGATAGGGCAGGTTCAGCACCGCGCCGTTTTCGCCCGTGCCGCCCTTGGCATCGGCGAAGGTGTAGTTGGTCAGGATGCCGAAGCCGCCCCAGATCGGGGTCTGGAAGCCCAGCGACACGCCGTTGACGGTGGCGTTCGAGGCGTTGACCGGGCTGGAGACGATATAGGTCTCGTTCTGCTGGGTCAGGTTGTTGAACAGCACCTGCTGGCTGGTGGTGGTGACGATGTAGGATGAGATCTCGCGGCGGAAATACTCGGCCGAAAGCAGCGCGCTGTGGCCGAAGTACCATTCGGCCGAAAGCTCGTAGTTCGTCGAGGCATAAGGCTTGAGGTCGGTGTTGCCGCCGCTGGCCGTCAGCTGCGTGTCGTTGCGGCTGAAGGCGCCGGCGAGCTGGCCGTAGCGGGGACGGGCGATGACCTTGGCGATCGAGCCGCGGACCTTGATCTGGTCGTTGACGTCCCAGCTCACGTTGATGCTGGGCAGGCCCTTGAGATAGTCGTTCTTCGCACGGGCCGGCGAATAGCTGTCGCTCTCCGCGGTGTAGAGGTAATAGTCCGAGACGTCCTGGGTATAGACCGCGCGGTAGCCCAGGTTGCCGCGTATCGGCCCGGTCTCGAAGTCCAGCTGGACGTAAGCGGCGGCCGACTTCTCGTGCACCTTGAACGAAGTGCCCTCGTCAAGGCCGGTGTCGACGTAGAGGCCGTTTTCCAGCGTGTCGATCACATCTCCGCTGCGCAAGGTGGCGAACTGGTTGGCGTTGCCGCCCGAGCCCAGGCCCTTGAACAGGCCCGAGGGCGTGAGCGTGTAGTCGTAGTCCGCCAGGCTGATCGGATCGGTCAGATAGACCTGGGAGCCGGTGGCCCTCAGGCTGTTGACGTGGTCGGATGCCTTCACGCCCATGCGCACGGACTTGAAGAAGCCGTCCTCGACGTCCCACTTGGCGTCAAGCTGACCGTAGGTTTCCTTGTCGCGCTGGCGGGACGTGGCGATGCCGCCGATCTGGTAGGCTTGCACCGTGCTGCCATCGGGCAGGGTGACAGGCCGCAGGTCCGAGCGGAAGAAGGCCGTCGGATCGGTGGGCGCGGTGGAATACGTCACTGCAGTCTGGTTCTGCCCGTAGCTGTAGCTGAAGGGCATGTTGGACTGGAGGTTCATCAGGTATTCGGGATCGGTGCCGCCCGTGGCCTTGGTCCAGCCCACATTGCCGGAAAGAGTCAGGCTGTCGTTCGCCTTCCAGGTGGAGGCGAGGTTGTAGCTGTCCGTCCGCACTTTGGTCTTGCGGTAGTTCATGTCCAGCTGCGAACTGGTGGAGGGCAGGTCGGTCGCGCCGAAGGAGGCGTTAGTGACGAGGCCGTTCGAGATCGTCGCCGATTGCAGCGCCCCGGCGGCCCAGGTGGGTACGACGTACTGAGACTGGCTGAAGTTGTTGTAGGTGCCTTCGATGTGAAGGCCGGTCAGGTCGAATTCGAGGCGGTCGCTCGGCGCCCACTGCACGGCGAACTGGCCGCCGATGCGCTCGCGCGTCTGCTTGAAGTAGGCATGGTTGATGCCATAGGGATAGCGCGCAGCGGCAAGGTCCGCCGCCGTGCCGCCGGTCAGCACGGCATCGGGATTGTTGAGCGTGACGTTCCCGGCCGCATCGGTCGAGGTGAAGTCGGAACCGCTGTTGTAGCCGAAGTATTCGACGCCCGCGCGGGCCAGCGAGTCCTTGTCGTAAGTCCCGGCGACGAGAATGCCGAAGGTCGCGCTGTCGTTCTTCCAGCTATAGAGCAGCGAGCCGCGCGGATTACCGATTTCGGAGCGGTCGTTGTAGCCGAAGCCGATCGAGCCGTTGATGGTGTTCTTGTCGAGGTCCAGCGGCTTGCGGGTGCGCACGATCACGGTGCCGCCCAGCGAGCCGTCGTCGATGCGCGGTTCGGGCGACTTGAACACCTCGATCTGCGAGACGATTTCCGGCGCGAGCAGGGAATAGTTGAACGTGCGTCCGGTCACATCGCCGGCATTGCCGCCCCAGTCGGCCGAAGCGATGGAATGGCCGTCGATCAGGACGCGGTTGAGCGCGGGATCGGTGCCCTGGATCGAGACGCGCTCGCCGATGCCGAACTGCCGGTCGACGCTGACGCCGGGAATGTGCGACAGCGATTCCGCGACGTTGCGGTCGGGAAACTTGCCGATGCCTTCGGCGGTGATGACATCCACGACCGCATCGGCATTGCGTTTCACGTTGATGGCATTGGTCAGCGCGTCGCGGATGCCGGTGACGACGATGGCGCCCGCGTCTTCCGGTGCTGCCGGCTGCTGGCCGTCCTGGGCAAACGCAGGGGCGGCGAATGCCACGGTGGCGCCGGTGGCCAGCAAAGTCGCGCGTGCGAATTTCATCATTGTTTCCCTCATGGCCCGAACCTGTCCGCGCGCTTCAGCATCTGTTTTGTGAGGAATGCGCGCCGATTATTTCCTGTGACAATGCCAATATCATTCCAATGTCATGGTTGAATGTCACCAAAATAGATCCTGATGTCTATCGGAAATTTTCTCGTCATCGGGCAATGGTGGCCGTGGCGCGTTAAACCGCGGAAATGCGTGGCAAGCGCTGGTGGCGCTGTTGCCCAAGCGGTGAAGCGCTCAGGCAGTCGACGCGGGATGGGGTAGTGCGAAAGGCCAAACTATGTCCAATTCGTCGACAACCGAATCGCCCCGGAGAAAATCGCGGGGCGTAGCGTCATGAGGAAGCGGCGAAGTGCTTGAAGTCTGTGTCGAAGATGCCGCGGGCATTGCCGCGGCGGTTGCCGGCGGGGGAGACCGCATCGAGCTTTGCAGCGGGCTCGCCCTGGGCGGTCTGACGCCTGCGCAATCGCTGGTCCACCTTGCAGCGGCCGCGCCGATCCCGGTCCACATGCTCTGCCGCCCGCGTGAGGGCGACTTCGTCTATGATGCGCGGGAAGTCGGTCAGGTGATTGGCGATATTGATCTGGCGGCGCAAGCCGGGCTGGCCGGCGTCGTGATCGGCGCCGGGTCGGCGCAGGGTCTGGACCTTGCGGTTCTGGGCGCGTGGATCGACCATGTACGGCGCGCCGGCAGCGCGCGCGGGGCTCGGCTTTCCCTGACCCTGCACCGGGTCTTTGATCTGCTGGATGATATGGAGGCGGGTCTGGAGCAGGCCGTGGCCCTGGGCTTCGATCGGATCCTGACTTCGGGCGGGGCTGTCCGGGCGCCCGACGGCGTGACCATGCTGGCGCACCTGCAGGAACTGGCGGCCGGCCGGATCGTCATCCTGGCCGGCGCGGGGGTGTCCCCGGAAGCCGTTCCCGCGCTTCGCTCGGCTGGAATCGCGGAGTTTCACGCCTCTTGCCGCACGCCGGGAGAGGCAGGTTCGGGCGGTGCGCGGCTGGAGGAACTGGGCTTCCAGAAGGGGCCAAGGGCGGTGACCAGTCCTGCGCAAGTGGCCCGGTTGAAACGCGCTATCGAACGGACGTGATGGGGGTGAGCGGGGCTGGAAAACCCGCGCTCTACTGGGAGACGTGAAGAAAACGGGCGGAGCCGGTGCAAAACAGTTTGCGCATCGATCGGACTTCGGGAATACCAATATAGAACTTATACCAGATTGGTAGGCCGTCGCTTCCGGCTCGACTTCAGCCGGCGACGATGCGCAGGAGAGTCCCCCAAAGATGCTGACTGACACCGCAAGCCCTTCGACCTCCCTCATGGCCCGGGAAGCGGCCGAGGCTGCAGAGGCCGTCCGCCGTTTCCTGGAAAACAACCGCGCCGCTCTTGCCGCCCTGGCAGAGGATCTGCGCGCCAATCCGCCCTCTGTGGTGGTCACTTGCGCGCGGGGTTCGTCTGACAATGCCGCGACTTATGCGAAGTACCTGATCGAGACGCTGGCCGGCATCCCGGTTTCCTCTTCCGCGCTCAGCGTGTCTTCCGTGTTCGGCGCGGAGATGCAGCCGGGGCGGGTTCTCGTCCTGGCGATCTCGCAAAGCGGCCGCAGCCCCGATCTGCTGGCCGCTGTGGAGGCGCATCGCCGTGCCGGGGCGCGGGTGGTCGCGCTCGTCAATGACGCTTCCGCGCCGCTGGCCGACCTTGCGCACTGGGTGCTGCCGCTTCACGCCGGCCCGGAAAAATCGGTGGCCGCGACCAAGTCGTTCATCGCCTCGCTGGCCGGGGTGGCGGCGCTGACAGCGCAGTGGACGGGTGATGCCGCGCTCGGCACGGCGCTCGAACGGCTGCCCGCGGGGCTGGAAATCGCTGCTCGCACGGCACCCTTCGATCTGGTGGAAGGGCTTTCCGGTGCGAGCAATCTCTTCGTGATCGCGCGCGGATACGGTTTTGCCGTGGCGCAGGAAGGGGCGCTCAAGCTCAAGGAAACCTGCGCGCTTCACGCCGAGGCCTATAGCGCTGCTGAAGTGCGCCACGGCCCGATGACGATCATCGATGCGGGCTTCCCCATCATCGCCTTCGCCACGTCGGACGCCAGCGGCGAAAGCGTGCGCGAGGCTGCCCGTGAATTCGCGGGGCGCGGCGCGCAAGTCACTCTGCTCGACGCCGCGCAGCCCTCTGGCGAGAGCACGCTGGCCGCGCTTGCGGGCCATGCGGCGCTGGAGCCGTTGCTGATGATCCAGGCCTTCTATCCGCAAGTGAACGCGGTTTCGCTTGCACGCGGGCTCGACCCGGACAATCCAGCCCACTTGCGCAAGGTCACCGAGACACTCTGATGAAGATCGCCTTCGCCAACGGCAACGTCTACCTGGGCCGCGCATGGTCGCGGGATGCGATCGTGACCGTGGAGCAGGGGCGCATCGCCGCGGTCGCGGCGGGGCACGCGCCCGACGAGGCCGACGAAGTCATCGATCTCGCCGGCGGCTGGCTGCTGCCGGGCTTCATCGACGTTCAGGTCAACGGCGGCGGCGGGGTGCTGCTCAACGACGCGCCGACCCCGGAAGGTATCGCCGCGATCGCCGCCGCCCACGCGCGGTTCGGCACGACGGCGATGCTGCCCACCCTCATCAGCGCCACGCCCGACGTGATTGCGAGAGGTCTCGACGCCACCGACGAGGCCATTGCGGCGGGGGTTCCCGGCTGCATCGGCATCCACGTCGAAGGGCCGGTGCTCAACGCGAAGCGGCGCGGCATCCATTCCGAGGGCAACTTGCGCAAGCTGGACGACGCCATGGTCGACCTGCTCATCAGGCCCCGCGCGGGCCGCGTGCTCTTCACCATCGCGCCGGAATATCTCCACGCCGATCAGGCCAGGGCGCTGATCGCGGCGGGAGTCGTGCTGGCGATGGGTCACTCCGACGCCGATTACGAGACCGCGCGCGCGGCCTTCGGCATGGGCGTGACGGGCGTGACGCACTTGTTCAATGCCATGTCGGCGCTGCACCATCGCAATCCCGGCATGGTCGGCGCGGCGCTGGAGAACCGCTCGGCCTGGTGCGGGCTGATCGCCGACGGCTACCATGTCCATCCCGCCGTCATGCGCATCGCATTGGCGAGCCGCCCGCTCGACCGTTTCGTGCTGGTCACCGACGCCATGCCCTGCGTGGGTTCGGACCGTGAGCGTTTCACGCTCGACGGCCGCGAGATCACCGTGGCGGATGGGCGCTGCGTGGGCGCCGACGGCACGCTGGCGGGGGCCTCGCTGGATATGGCCGGCGCGGTGCGCAATGCCGTGGACATGGCGGGCCTCTCGGTGGCGCAGGCGGTCGACATGGCCACCGTGCAACCGGCCGAATTCCTGGGCATCGCCGGGGAAAGAGGCACGATTGCCGCCGGACGCACCGCCGACTTCGTCCAACTCGACCGCGCCATGGCGCCGCAGGCGACCTGGATCGCGGGCGAGCGGGTATTCTGATCCGATCACGGGGAAATAGCCAATCCGATGACCGCCGCCGTTGCCCATACCATGACCGCCGACCGCACCAGCCCGTCCGGTGAAGCCGTGATCACGATCCTTGCCCCGCTCGAAGGCTGGCTGGCGCCGCTCGATGAGATTCCCGATCCGGTCTTTGCCGGGGGCATGGTGGGCGATGGCGTGGCCATCGATCCGACAGGGTCCATGCTTCATGCGCCTTGCGCGGGCATCGTGGCCTCGCTCGCCGCGACCGGTCATGCCGTGACCCTTCGCCTCGAAGAAGGCGCGGAAGTGCTGGTCCACCTCGGCGTCGATACCGTGGCCATGGCCGGACGTGGTTTCACGCCGCTGGTGGTGGCGGATGCGGCCGTGGCGGCAGGCGACCCGCTGGTGCGCTTCGATCTCGACGCCGTGGTGACCGGCGCGCCGAGCGCGATGACGCCGGTGCTCCTGTTGGCGGGCGAGGAATGGGCGCTGGACTGGAAGCGCGCGCCGGGCCCGGTCGCGGTGGGCGAGGCAGTGATGACCTTGCGCCGCTTGGCCGCTTCCGCGAACGGCGCGGTGGAACAGCCCGAAACACCTGACGGGGAACTGGTGCGCGAGCTGCTCGTGCCGCTGCGCCACGGTATCCATGCCCGCCCGGCCGCACGTCTGCGGCAAGTGGCGACCTCCTTCGAGGCGGCCGTGCGCGTGGAGATCGCGGGCAGGTCCGCCAGCTTGCGCAGCCCAGTGGGCGTCCTGGCGCTGGGGATCGCGCTGGGCGACCGGATTTCGCTTCACGCGCGCGGCGCGCAGGCCGCCGAAGTGCTCGACGCCTTGGCCGCCCTGATCGCTGGCGGCATGGGCGAACTGGCGGAAGAGGGCGAGCAAGCCGCCCCGCCGCCGGTGCGCGCGGCCGCAGCGCCGGTGCAGCGCCGCGTCACGCAGGTTGCGGCTGATGGCACGGTGGCCGGAGTGGTCGCCGCGCCGGGCCTGGCCGTTGGTCGCGCGGTCCACTACCGCCTGGGCGAGATCGCGGTATCCGCAGGCTCCGGCGATCCTGCCACCGAACGCGCGGCGCTGGACCAGGCCTTGGCGGCCTTGCGCGCAAAGATCGCGCGCGAGAGCGAAGGCGCGGCGCAGCATGCGGCCTCGATCCTCGCGGCTCATGCCGTCATGTTGGAGGACGAGGATCTGCTCGCCGCCGCGCATGAAGCCATGGCACAAGGCAAGAGCGCCGGGGCGGCCTGGCGGCTTGCCATCGGCGAGCAAGTCGATCTCCTGCTGCGTTCCGGCGATCCCCGACTGGCCGAGCGGGTGGACGACATGCGCGATCTGGAACGGCAGGTGTTGGCGGGGCTGAGCGGCGGCGATGCCACGGGCTTCGCGCTTCCCGAGCAGGCGGTGCTTCTGGCCGAAGACCTGCTGCCTTCGCAGCTCATGGCGCTCGATGCCGGGCATCTCGCCGCGATCTGCCTGATCAACGGCGGCCCGACCTCGCATGTCGCCATCCTCGCGGCCGGCCTGGGCGTGCCGATGCTGGTGGCCATGGGTACCGCGCTCGACGACATCGCGGACGGTGCGCCGCTGGTGGTCGATGCCGTCGCTGCCCGGCTGGAGACGGCCGCGTCGCAGGCGCGGATCGACGGCGTTCGTGCGCAGATCGCCGCGCAGGCCGCGCGCCGCGCCGCAGCGCTGGAAGCGACCGGCCCCTGCCACACCGCAGACGGCAACCGCATCGAAGTCTTCGCCAATCTCGGCTCGCTGGCCGATGCACGGCAGGCCATGGCGAACGGCGCCGAGGGATGCGGTCTGCTGCGCAGCGAATTCCTGTTCGTGGACCAGCCCCGCGCGCCCAGCGCCGCCGAACAGGTCGAAACGTACCAGGCGATCGCCGATGCCCTGGAAGGTCGCCCGCTGATCGTGCGCCTGCTGGATATCGGCGGCGACAAGCCCGCGCCCTTCCTGCCGATGCCGCAGGAGGAAAACCCGGCCCTGGGCCTGCGCGGCATTCGCGTCGGCCTTGCCCATCCCGACTTGCTGGAAGCGCAGGTCGAGGCGATCCTGCGGGTGCGTCCGGCCGGGCAATGCCGGATCATGGTGCCGATGGTGGCGAGCCTTTCCGAACTGCGCGCCGTGCGGGCGGTGGTGGAAAGCGTGGCGGCCCGTCTCGGACTGGTGGAGCCGGTTTCGCTGGGCATCATGGTGGAAACGCCCGCCGCCGCCGCCACGGCGGACATCCTGGCGCGAGAGGCCGATTTCCTCTCGGTCGGCACGAACGATCTCACCCAATACGCCCTGGCCATGGACCGCGGCAATGCGGCTGTGGCCTCTGCCATCGACGGTCTGCACCCGGCGGTGCTGCGCCTGATCGGCCTTACATGCGAAGGCGGCGCGCGCCATGGCCGCTGGACCGGCGTTTGCGGCTCGCTGGCATCGGACCCGCTGGCCGTGCCGCTGTTGCTGGGTCTCGGCGTGGGGGAACTGTCCGCCACGCCGGCGCAAGTTCCCGATATCAAGGCGCTGGTTTCGGCGCTGAGCCTGGAGGACTGCCGCGGGCTTGCAGCACGGGCGCTGGAATGCGCCTCGGCCGGGGAGGTGCGCGCATTGTCACGCGAATTTCTGAAGGAGCAGGGGGCATGAGGCGGGTTCTCGAAACATTGCAGCCGCTGGGCCGTGCGCTCATGCTGCCGATCGCGGTCCTGCCGGTAGCGGGCCTGCTGTTGCGGCTAGGTCAGCCCGATCTGCTCGACATCGCGCTGCTGAGCGCGGCGGGCGATGCGCTGTTTTCGCACCTCGGCCTGTTGTTCTCCATCGGCGTCGCCACCGGCTATGCGCGGGACGGCAATGGCGCGGCCTGCCTTGCGGGCATCGTCTGCTTCCTGGTCGCTACCGAAGGCGCCAAAGTGCTCATGCCGGTACCGCCCGGGATCGATCCCGCGCTGTCGAAGGATGCTTTCGCGGCGGCGGTAGCGGCGGCCAAGAGCCAGGCCATCGGGCGGCTCGACGTGCCGATCGGCATCGTCTCGGGCCTGATCGGCGGCAATTTCTACAACCGCTTCTCGGGCATGAAGCTGCCGGAATACCTAGCGTTCTTCGGCGGGCGCCGGTTCGTGCCGATCGTCTCGGGCGTGGCCGGCCTGCTCCTGGCCTGCCTGGTCGGCCTGGGCTTCCAGCCAATCGCAACCGGGATCGACGGCGTCAGCCACGGCATCACCGGCCTGGGCGGAGCGGGCCTGTTCCTGTTCGGCCTGATCAACCGCCTGCTACTGGTGACGGGTCTTCATCACGTCTTCAACAACCTGTTCTGGTTCGTGTTTGGCGACTACAACGGCGCCCACGGTGACATCCGCCGCTTCTTCGCGGGCGATCCGACCGCCGGCAGCTTCATGACCGGCTTCTTCCCGGTCATGATGTTCGGCCTGCCCGCGGCCTGCCTGGCGATGTACCGCGCGGCGCGGCCCGAGCGGCGCAAGGCGGTGGGCGGCATGTTCTTCAGCCTGGCCCTGACCTCGCTGCTGACCGGCGTTACCGAGCCCATCGAATTCAGCTTCATGTTCCTCGCCCCGGTGCTTTACGCGATCCATGCGGTGCTGACCGGCCTTTCGATGTGGCTGACCGATGCCCTTGGCATGCATCTGGGCTTCGGATTTTCGGCGGGGCTGTTCGACTATGTCCTGAACTTCGGCAAGGCGACGCGCCCGCTGCTGCTGCTGCCGGTGGGGCTGGTCTATTTCGCGGTCTATTACGGCGTCTTCGCTTTCGCCATCCGCAAGCTGGACCTCAAGACCCCCGGGCGCGAGGACGAGGATGTGGCGGCTCCGGCCCCGACCTCGGCCCTGGCCGCCGGAGAGAACCCGGCTGGCGACACGCGCGGCGGCGCCTACCTCGCCGCGCTGGGCGGCAGCGGCAATCTGGTGGAGGTTTCCGCCTGCACCACGCGCCTCCGCCTCATCATCGTCGATCACGGCGCGGTGGACGAAGCGCGGCTCAAGGCGCTGGGTGCGCGCGGAGTGATCCGCCCTTCGGACAAGGCGCTGCAGGTAATCCTCGGCCCCGTGGCCGACATCGTTTCGGTGGAGATCCGGGAAGCCATGGCGGCGGGCCCCGCGCCCATGCCGCAAGTCGCGCGCGTCGCGAGGGCTGCGCAGGGCGCACAGAAGATGCCGCTTCCGGCGGTTCTGGTCGAAGCTCTCGGCGGCGCGGCCAACTTGCGCGGTGCGGCTCGGTACGGCAATCGCCTGAGAGTGGAACTCGTGGATACCGCCGCCATCGACGCGCCCGCGCTCACCGCCGCGGGTGTCCGCGCCCTGGGCACGACGGAAGCTGCGGCGATCCACTTGCTGTTCGCGGCGGCCGATCTGGACCGGCTCGCCGCCTGACCCTTTGCTTCGGCCGCCCATGCCCCCGGGGGTTCCGGGACCATGGGCGGCCGATCAAAGGGCGGCGCCTGGATCAGGCGGAGACGTAGACCCTGCCGGTCAGCCCGCTCGCGGGGCCTTGCGCGGCCTCGATCAGGACCACCAGCGCGCGCGCGCCGGTGCCGGCGGAAAGGGGCGCGCTCAGGGCTGCCGGTGCGGCATCCGTCTTGCGGGCGACGAGCTTTCCGTCGAGCCAGACTTCGGCCGTTCCCGTGATCTGCGCGAAGTGGAGCGTTCCGCCTTCGCCCGCGACTTTGCGCCAGGGCGTGAAGCGGGTGCGGTAACTGCGCCAGCCGCTGCTGCCGGCAGGTGCGGCGATGCCGGAGCGCACGAAGTCCCAGGAATTGTTGTCTCCATCCACCGGCGCGAAAGCGGGATCGGGCTTCTGCGCGAAACTGGCCGAGCGGCGCCAGTCGGTGATCGGCATTTCGGCCGGCACCGGCGGCACTTGCGGGCGCGGCGCCCGCGGCGCGCGGGCCAGGGCGAGGCGGGCCGGACGCAGGCCGGCGGTGCTGGCCTCCAGCGTCAGGCGGCGGCCGCTGGCATCACCCTCGACGATCACTTGCGCCAGGCCGTTGAAGAGCGCGCGTTTGCTGCCCTTTTCGCTGGCATGGTCGTTGGGATTGCCGTTGCCGAGGCCGATGATCCGCCCGCCGGAGATCGTGAAATCCACCGGCAGGTTGGCGGTGGGGACGTGGCGCCCCCTGGAATCGACGCAGTCCACGGTGATCGCCTGCACATCCTCGCCGTCGCTGGCCAGGGCCTGTCGGGCCGGCGTCAGGCGCAGCGCCACGGGGGCGCCGGTGGTCTCGTGGACCGCACGGGCCACGACTTTGCCGCCGCGCAGGGCCAACGCCTCGATCCGGCCGGGGCGGTAGGGCACCTGGAAGGTATGGCCCATGATGCGGTCGGCCGCGGGGACGCGCTCGATCACTTCCCCGTTTAGGCGCAGTTCGATGGCTTCGGCATTGGTGATCGCGAAGACCTCCAGCGTCTGCCCTTCGCGGCCCGGCGCTTCGTATTCGGGCCAGGTCCAGTGTGGGGCCAGCCAGATCACCGGGGCATCGTCGCGCCAGTGGGCCGAATGGATGCCGAAGGCGGTCTTGGGGAAGCCGCAAAGGTCCATGATGCCGAAGAAGCTGCTGACCGTGGGCCAGGCGTAAGGCGTAGGCTCGCCGTGGTAGTCGAAGCCGGTCCAGACGAAGCCGCCGGCCACGTAGGGCCGCTCGGCGATCATCTTCCAGGTGTCGCGGTGAGTGGCGCCCCAGGAGGCGGCTTCCTTGTCGAACGAGGTGATGACCTGCTGCGCCGGGATGCTCCCGAAAGCGCCGCGCGTTTCATAGGCGCTGGTGTCTTCGGAACTGGTGATCGGCTTGTCGGGGTGCAGGGCGTGGAACTTGTCGTAGTCGCCCTGGTAGTAATTGAAGCCCATGACATCGACGACCGAGGAGACGTTCTCGGGGTTGTAGAACGAGCCGTTCATCGCCGCCGTCACCGGCCGCTGCCTGTCCAGCTTGCGCACGGCGGCGCGCATGCGGCGCACCATCTCGACGCCGGCATGGGTGCCCTGCATCGGTTCTTCGTTGAACACCGACCAGAGCACGATCGAGGGATGGTTCCGATCGCGCCGCACCATCCATTCGAGCTGTGCCAGATAGTCCGGCGCGGGGTTGAACAGGCGGTTCTCGCCCATGACGACGAAGCCCAGTCGGTCGCACCAGTCCAGCACTTCCTTGGCGGGGGCATTGTGCGACATGCGGATGGCGTTGCAGCCCATCGCCTTCAGCCGCTGCAAGCGCCAGAGCGCCAGCGCATCCGGGATCGCCGTGCCCACGCCGGTATGGTCCTGGTGGATGCAGACGCCCTTGAGCTTGGTCTCCACGCCGTTGAGCACCATCCCGCGCGCGGGATCGAAGCGCACGGTGCGGAAACCGATGAACTGGCGGCGGGTGTCGACCACCTCTCCGTCGTGCAGCAGGTCCACCTCGATACAGTAGAGCACCGGGCTGTCGGGCGACCAGAGCTTGACCGTGCCGGGATCGAACCTGTTGACGACCTGGGCCTGTTCGAGCGGGGGAACCGAGATCCGGCCTCCCGTGCGATGGATTTCCCGGCCGTCGGGATCGAGCAGGCGCGTCGATATTTCCGCCTCGGCCATGTTCTCGCCGACGTTGCTCAGGCTGACCTGGACGGGCACGAGCCATGTGCCGTCATCCTGATGGACCGGGTCGCAATAGACGCCGTCCGTCTCGATCGACACGGCAGGGCGACTGACCAGCCAGACATGGCGGTAGAGCCCCGCGCCTTCGTACCACCAGCCCTCGCGCGCGGTGGCATCGACGCGCACGGCGATCCAGTTCAACTCGTCCCCGAAGCGGGCGAAAGGCGTGAGATCGACGATCACGCTGCTGTAGCCGGACCAGGAATGCGCCACTTCGCTGCCGTTCACCCAGATCGTGGCATGCGTGGCGATGCCGTCGAAATGGAGTTCGAGGCGGCGGCCCTTCTGGCTCTTGTCCAGCCGCAGCAGGCGGCGATACCAGCCGATGCCGCGCGGACGGTAGCCTTGCGAGACATTGGCACTTTCGCGCACGTCCTGTGCAATGGCCCAGTCATGCGGGAGATCGACCGCCTGCCAGTCGGAATCGTCGAAAGCGAGGGCCGCGGCGCCGCGCGCGTTGCCGGCTTTCACCGAGAGGTAAGTGGCATTGTGATCGGCCGGTTCGGCAATCGCCACCTCGCCCTCGTGGAAGCGCCAGCCGCGTTCGAGCAGGGTGCGCGAGGGGTCGGTTTCCGGCAGGCGCGGCGATGGTCCGGCAAGAGGCGGGGGCATCGGCAGCCCGTCCGGCATGCCCGGTCCGAATTGCGGTGTGGGCGCGGCAAGGCTTGAGGTCGAAAGGGCAGGCAGCAGGGTCGCGACGGCGCCGGTGGAGGCGCCGCGCAGCAGCAATTCGCGTCTTTTCATGAACCCTCGATCAACTCGGCAACGAAGTCATAGGAATCGCCGCGGTAATAGGAGCGGGTGAATTCCACCGTGCGCCCGTCGCGCAGGAAGCCGTGCCGTTCGATCAGCAGGCCGGCATGGCCGGATTCCACGCCCAGCATCTTGGCGTGTTCGGCGCCGAAGGGCACCGCGCGCAACCGCTGGAGCGCCCGGACCGGCCGGTTGCCGCTCTTTTCCAGCGCGGCATAGAGCGAGTCCCCCACGACATCGAGGCTGGCCAGGCAATATCCCGCAATCGTCGAGATTTCGAGCGCGAGCGGCTCGTCGTCGGCATAGCGGATGCGGGTGAAGCGCAGGACGGTGCTTCCGGGGGCAAGCCCCAGCGCCATCGATTCCTCGGGATTGACCGGGCCGGTCATGCGCGAAACCCAGGCGCTGGACGCGCGCTTGCCGCGCGCGGCCATGTCCTCGCTGAACGAGGTCAGCTTGGAAAAGCTCTTTTCCACGCGAGAGGCCACGAACGTTCCCGCACCGCGCCGCCGCGTCAGCAGGCCTTCCTCGACCAGACCGGCGATCGCCTTGCGCACGGTGATGCGCGAGACATCGTATTCGATGGCAAGGTTGCGTTCCGGCGGGATCGCCTCGGTCTGACTGAGCACGCCTTCGGATATGGCATCGCGGATCAGCTGCTGGAGCTGGATATACAGCGGTGCGGCGTTGTCTTCGCGCAGACGACCAATCCGGTCGGAAAATGACATTCGATCCCCCTTCGGCCCATTCTCTGGGAATGGCTTTACATTGGTCATGTTGGGGTGACAATCGCAGTAAATTGTCGCAGTTCAAGGTCAATTCGCAGGAATGGGATAAGACCTATTGCGATAAAGGATATATTTTGGTTACCTTGCCTGCTCTGGTCACAAGAAAATGAGGGGCAGGTATGGGCATGACGGCAAGGGGTTATCGGCGCGTGCGCGGCAGCAGCGCGGCAGGTGCCTCGATCCTGGCGGCGGCATTCTCCCTGGCGGCTTTCTCTCTGGCGACTCCGGCCCTCGCGGCACCTGGCTCCGCTGCATCTCCTTCCGCACCGGCGCTCACGCCCTGGCCCGCATCGGTCGAGCAGGGGCAGGGGACCTTGCTGGTCGCATCGGGATCGGCGATCGCCATCCCCTCCGGTGATGCCGACGCGGCTGCGGCCGCAAAGCTCCTGGCAGATCATGTGAAGCGCGCCAGCGGCCTCGTGCTCGCCGCGGCGGAGTCCGCTTCGCCGGCCGCGCCCGTCCGTTTCGAGCGCGATGCGGGGATCGCCGGCGCCGAGGCCTATCGGCTGCGGATCACGCCGAAGGGCGCGGTCATTTCGGCATCGGCCAAGTCCGGCTTCGTCTACGGCGCGATGACGCTGCTGCAACTCTTGACCCCCCACGCGGGCGCGGACGGCAAGGCCGTAGCGGTTCCCGTGCTGACCATCCAGGATTCGCCCCGCTTTTCCTGGCGCGGGGTGATGGTCGATCCCTCGCGCCACTTCCAGCCCATCGAATCCGTCTATGCCATCGTCGACCGCATGGTCGAGGTGAAGCTCAACACGTTGCACTTCCACCTCACCGACGACCAGGGCTGGCGCTTCGAAGTGAAGCGCTATCCCGAACTCACCCGCATCGGCGCATGGCGCCTGCCGCCCGATACCGGCGGCGGGCCCGGCCCGAAGCACGGCGGCTTCTATACGCAGGAGCAGCTCAAGGCGCTGGTCGCCTATGCCGCAGAGCGCGGCATCACCGTGGTCCCGGAGATCGACCTGCCGGGCCACGCCCAGGCGCTGGTCGCCTCTTATCCCGAATTCGGCGTGCTGGGCGACCGTCCGGCCGTGTCGCACGACTGGGGCGTCAATCCCTGGCTGTTCAATCCGAACGATGCGGGCATGACGTTCGTGCGCAACGTGCTGGACGAGCTGATGGCCGTCTTCCCCTCGCAGTTCATCCACATCGGCGGCGATGAGGCGGTGAAGGACCAGTGGGAGCGTTCGCCCGAAGTCCAGTCGCAGATGCGCAAATTGGGCATCAAGACCGAGAACGAGATGCAGAGCTGGATGATCGACCGGTTCGGCGAATATCTCGCGCAGCATGGCCGCCGCCTGATCGGCTGGGACGAGATCCTGGAAGGCGGCCTGCCTGCCTCCGCCTCGGTGATGAGCTGGCGCGGCGAGCAGGGCGCGGTGGATGCGGCCAATGCCGGGCACGACGTGGTGCTCTCGCCCGCGCCCAACCTCTATCTCGACAATCTGGAATCGACCCTGCCGGACGAGGCGCCGGGGCGCATCTCGATCCAGACGATGGAAGCGGTCTATCGCTACGATCCGATGCCCAAGGGCATCGATGCCGCCAAGGCGAAGCATGTCCTGGGCGTGCAGGGCAATGCCTGGAGCGAATATATCGTCACGCCCTGGCAGCTGCAGCACAAGCTGTTCCCGCGCGTGGGCGCGATTGCCGAGACCGCATGGTCGCCGCAAGTCACGGGAGAGAAGGACTATCCGGGCTTCCTCGCGCGCCTAACGCCGCAGATCCAGCGCTGGAAGCAGGGCGGCTTCGAAGTGTCCGACAGCGCCTTCGGTGTTGCCTTCACCCCCACCCAGGGGCGCGGCGCCCAACTTGAGGCGACGCGTATCGGCATGTCGCTGGCCAACCAGGCCGCTTACGGCACGATCCGCTACACGCTGGACGGCAAGGAACCGGGGGCGAAGTCTCCCGCCTATGCCAGGCCGCTTGCCGTGAAGCCGGGCACGGTCGTCACCGCCGCCAGCTTCGCGCCGGACGGCACCCGGCTTTCCGCGCCGCGCCGCTACGATACCGCGCGCGAGACGCTGCTGACTTCCACCGCCTCCGCGCTCGCGGCCTGCCCGCGCGGCGCACAGGGCCTGCGCGTGCCGCTCTCGGCCGATGCCACGAGCAATGGCCCGGCCTATAACGTCAACATCTTCGACACCTGCCAGGCGGACGATCACGCGCCGCTCGCCCATGCGAAGTCGATCACCGTCTCGGTCGCGCGCCTGCCGCGCAACTACGGCCTGGCGCATGATGCTTCGGCGCTGATCGGGCACATCGCGGTGACGACGCACGGCGAACTCGTCATCAGCGCGGGCTGCCGCGCGGCGGAGAAGAATGCCGATCGCAAGCAGAAGGAGCATGCGCCGATGCCCGGAGCAACCGTCCTCGCCGCGTTCCCGCTGCCCGATCCCGAGACGTCGCCGCAGCAGTTCACTTTCACCGCGAACCTGCCGGACCGGCCGGAACTCAAGGACGAGGCCGATGTATGCTTCCAGTTCACCTCGCCGCTTTCCGATCCGTTCTACGCGGTGGAAAAGGTCGTCTATGGCGAGAAGGTGAAGTGAGCATGGGAAGAGCATTCGCAAAGGGTGCGCTGGCCATCTGGCTGGCCGGCGCTTCTGCGGCCGTGTTGGCCGCTCCTCCCAGCCAGACTGCGCTGGACGAGGGCTGGCAGGTCCGCGTCGCGCCGAGCGACAGCGCTGCCGTCAAGGCGCATCCCAAGGCGGCGCGCTGGTTTCGGGCGCAAGTGCCCGGCACGGTCCAGCAGGACCTGATCGCCGCGCGGCAGGTGCCCGATCCCTTCCTTGGCACCAACGAGGCGGCGATCCAGTGGGCGGGCCTGACCGACTGGGAACTGCGCCGCACGCTCGACGTCAGCGCGGCTTCGATGAGCCGCGGGCATCTGGACCTCGTGTTCGACGGGCTGGACACGTTCGCGACCGTGTTCATCAACGGCCGGCAGGTGCTCAAGGCCGATAATGGCCACCGGCAGTGGCGCGTCGCGGCCAAGCCCTTCCTGAAGCAGGGACGCAACGAGATTCTCGTGCGCTTCGCCTCGCCGATCCGCACCTTGCAGCCGATGGTGCTGGCCGAGGCCCATCCGCTGCCGGGTGAATACGATTCCGCCTTCGGGGACGAGCCCAAGGGCAAGCAGACCTCCGCCTATATCCGCAAGCCCAAGTACCATTACGGATGGGACTGGGGCCCGCGCATCGTGAACCAGGGCATTTCCGGGCCGGTGCGCCTGGAAGCCTGGGACGAGGCGCGGCTCGGCGCTTTCGAAGTGGTGCAGGAGGCGCTCGGCAAGGACGAGGCGCGGCTGGTCGCGAAGTTCCGCGTCGTGGCGGACAAGCCGGGCAGGGCGCAGTTCACCGCACGCATGACCGGGCCGGACGGGCAGGCGCTCGCTCCGGTCTCACGCGAGGCTTCGTTCGATGCGGGCGAAAGTGTCGTCACCGTGCCGCTGACCATTGCCGCGCCGAAGCGCTGGTGGCCGGTCGGCTACGGCGCGCAGCCGCTCTACAAGGTCTCGGGCGAGATCGCCTCGGGCGCGGGCGCCGGATCGAAGGCGGCCCGCAACCTGGGCCTGCGCGATGTCGAACTCGTGCGCGGAGACGGCGCTTTCGGGTTCCGCGTCAACGGCGTGACCGTTTTCGCCAAGGGCGCGAACCTCATTCCCTTCGACATGTTCCCCTCGCGCGTCACCGACGCGAAGATGCGCGGCTTGCTGGAGGATTCCCTCGCGGCGAACATGAACATGATCCGCGTCTGGGGCGGCGGCTACTATCTGCCGGACAGCTTCTACGACATGGCGGACCGCATGGGCCTGATGGTCTGGCAGGACTTCATGTTCGGCGGCGCGCTGCCGCCCGCCGATTCGGCCTACCGCGAGAACGTGCGGATCGAGGCCGATCAGCAGGTCGAGCGGCTGGGATCGCACCCCTCCATCGTCATCTGGGCGGGCGGCAACGAAGTGCTGTCCGGCTGGGAGACCTGGAGCGACCGCAAGGCCTGGAAGAAGGCCGTCGGCGCCGACGAGCATGAGCGCATGGCGACTTCCATGACCGTGCTGTTCGACCGCGTGCTGCGCGGCGCCGTGAGCGATCACGCGCCGACGACGCCCTATTGGCCGGGTTCGCCTTCGACCGATTACGAAGGTCCGGTCGATACCGATGCCGCAGGCGACCGCCATTTCTGGGATGTCTGGTCGGGCTCCAAGCCGGTCGAGAACTATACGCTCTCCTGCCCGCGCTTCATGTCGGAATATGGCTTCCAGGCGATGCCGGTCATGGCGACGATCCGCGGTTTTGCGGGCGATGCGGCTGAGGCGCCGGACAGTCCGGTGATGAAGGCGCACCAGAAGTTCCTCGCGGGCGAGGGCAACGAGCGCCTCAGGTTCTACCTCGACGCCCGGCTGCGTCCCGCCAAGGACTTGGCGGACTTCGTCTACCTGACGCAAGTGAACCAGGCGCAGGCCATCGATCTGGCCGCGCGTCATCACCGTGCCTGCGCGCCGGTGACGCTGGGTTCGCTCTACTGGCAGCTCAACGACGTCTGGCCTTCGATCTCCTGGGCGAGCGTGGACTATGACGGTCGCTGGAAGCTGCTGCACTATGCCGCGCGGCGGTTCTTCGCGCCGCAGGTGGTGGTGGCCGAGCACAAGCAGGGCGCCACCAAGGTCAGCTTCGCGTCGGACGCGACCAGCCCGGTCGCGGCCGAGTGGCGGTTGACCGGCTATGCCATGGACGGCGCGAAGCTGGGCGAAGCGGGCGGGGCGGTGACGCTGGCTCCCACGACCGCCACTGCCGTTCCCGATGTGTCGGACGCGCAAGTCTTCGCGAGCGCTCCGGCAGAGGCAAGCTATGCGGTGGCGGAACTGGTGGTGGGCGGCAAGACCGTCTCGCGCCAGATTGTCGAGCGCGCCTTGCCCAAGGCCATGGCCTATCCCGCGCCCGGCCTTTCCGCCACCTGGGACGGCAAGGCGGTGACCATCACCGCCAAGGCGCTGGCCCGCGCGGTCATGCTCGATTTCGGCGCGGTGGATGCGAGGGCCTCGGACAATGGCTTCGATCTGCTGCCGGGCGAAAGCCTGCGGATCGAGATCAGCTCGAAGGCCGATGCGGCAGCTCTGCGCAAGGCGCTGGTGCTGCGTACTCTGGCGGGAGAAAAGTGATGAAGGCCCTGTTCCCGATCACGCTCGCCATGGCACTGGCCGCGCCTCCGGTCGCGGCGCAGGAGGCCGAGGCGGATCAGGCCGTGCTTGCCGCCATCGCCAAGGCCGATTTGGCCGAAAAGGCGGACCAGCTCCAGAGCACCGCCCCCGCCGCCAAGGCCATGGGCCTGCCCGCCTACGACTGGTGGAACGAGGGCCTCCACGGCCTCGCCCGCAACGGCGTCGCCACGGTGTTCCCGCAGGCGGTCGGCCTCGCCGCCACTTTCGATCCGGCGCTGATGGAGCAAGTGGGCACGGTGGTCTCCACCGAGGCGCGGGCGAAATTCAATGCGAAACCCGTGAATGCCGACCGGCGCATCTACGAGGGCCTGACCATCTGGTCGCCCAACATCAACATCTTCCGCGACCCGCGCTGGGGCCGGGGGCAGGAGACCTACGGCGAGGACCCGTTCCTCACCGGCTCGCTGGCAGTGGGCTTCATCAGGGGCTTGCAAGGGCCGGACCCGCTCCACCCCCGCGTGATCGCGACGCCCAAGCACCTCGCCGTCCACTCCGGCCCCGAGGCCGGGCGCGACAGTTTCGACGTGGACGTCAGCCCGCAGGACCGCGAGGCGACTTATCTCCCCGCCTTCCGCAAGGCGGTGACCGAGGCCAAGCCGCTTTCGCTGATGTGCGCCTACAACTCGACGCACGGCGTGCCCGTCTGCGCCGACGAAGCGCTGCTCAACGGCACCTTGCGCCGCGACTGGGGCTTCAAGGGCTTTGTCGTATCGGACTGCGATGCCGTGGCGAACATCTGGATGTTCCACAATTACCGCTATGACGCCGCCGAGGCTTCGGCAGCCGCGATCAAGGCAGGCACCGACTTCGACTGCGGCACGACGTATGCCGCGCTCACCCAGTCCGTGGCGCGCGGGCTGCTCAGCGAGCCCGAAGTGGACCGCGCACTCGCCCGCTCGCTGGAGGCCCGCTACAAGCTTGGTATCGCTTTCGGCGCGAGCAATCCGTGGGCGAAGATCAAGCCTTCCCAGGTCGGCACGCCCGCCCACCGCGCCCTCGCGCTGGAGGCTGCGCGCAAGTCGGTGGTGCTGCTCCAGAACGAGAACGGCCGACTGCCGCTGAAGGCCGGCACCCGCCTCGCGGTGATCGGCACCAATGCCGACGATCTCGCGGTGATCGAGGCCAATTACCACGGCACCGCCGCCGATGCCGTGACCCCGCTGGAAGGCATCCGCCGCCAGTTCGGCGCGGCCAATGTCGCTTATGCGCAAGGCTCGGTACTGGCCGAGGGCGCGCCGGTGGTCGTGCCGGAAACCGCGCTTGTCGCGGACGGCAAGCCGGGGCTCAAGGCCGAATATTTCGACATGTCCGGCAAGCGCGTGCTGGCGCGGCAAGATCGCCGGGTGGACTTCAACCTCACCCGCACCGCGCCCAAGGGGCTGGATGCCAAGGGCTTCAAGGTGCGCTGGACCGGCGCGCTGGTTCCGCCGGGGCCGGGCACGTATCGCGTCGCGCTCGACATTCCGGCCTGCTGGAAGGACTGCACGCGTCACGACGACGTGCGCCTGACCTTGGGCGGCAAGGCACTCCACGCCGGGGTTCTCGGCAAGCAGCGGGTCGAATTCGACGTCGTTTCGGACGGCACGCCGCAACCGATCAGTCTCGAACTCGACCACTACGGCGAAGACGAGGGCCTGCGCCTGATGTGGCTGCCGCCCGCCGATATCCAGCGCGCGGAGGCGGTGAAGGCGGCCGCGCAGGCCGACGCCATCGTCGCCGTGCTGGGCCTCTCACCCGATCTCGAAGGCGAGGCGCTGCAAGTGCAAGTGCCCGGCTTCGTCGGCGGCGACCGCAGCGACATCGCCTTGCCCGAGCCGCAGGCCGAACTGCTGGCCGCACTCCACGCCACCGGCAAGCCGGTGATAGTCGTGCTGACGAGCGGCAGCGCGGTTTCGATCGATCCTGCGATGGCCGATGCGGTGATGGAGGCCTGGTATCCGGGCGAGGCGGGCGGCACTGCCATTGCCGAGACGCTGGCCGGGCGCAACAACCCCTCGGGCCGCCTGCCGGTGACTTTCTACAAGTCCACCAGCGACCTGCCGGCATTCGTCGACTATTCGATGAAGGAACGCACTTATCGCTACTTCACCGGCACGCCGCTCTGGGGCTTCGGCCACGGGTTGAGCTATACGACTTACGGCTACGAAGGTGCCAAAGTCTCCGCGCCCGCCCTGGGTCAGTCGGTGACGGTCACGGCCACCTTGCGCAACCTCGGCGGCATGGCGGGCGAGGAAGTGGTGCAGGCCTATGTCGTGCCGCCCGTGATCGAACCGCATCCGATCATGACGCAGGGTGTGCTTCAGCGCCAGCTTGCGGCCTTCACGCGGGTGTCGCTGGCGGCGGGCAAGTCGCGGGAAGTCTCGCTGACCATCGATCCGCGCAGCCTTTCGGTCGTGGACCGCCGGGGCACGCGCCGGGTCGTTCCGGGCGATTACAAAGTGTGGATCGGCGGCGGCCAGCCGGGTGACGGCGCGGGTGCATGGGTGCAGTTCACCTTAACCGGACAGGCTCAGGAGCTGCCGAAGTGACAAGCATGACGAACCTCGATCGCCGCACCACGCTTGCCGGGATGGCAGGCGCCGCCGCGCTGGCCCTTCCGGCCACGGCCCGCGCGGCGACCATCCCCATGCCGCAAGGCGGAGGCCGTCCGGCCCTAGCGGATCGCCGTTACGTCAGCCGCGCGGTGGAAGCGGAGATCGACCGCGTCTCGCGCAAGATCGCCGACCCCAAGCTGCGCGCGATGTTCGTGGGCTGCTATCCGAACACGCTCGACACCACCGTCTACATGGACACGGTGGACGGCCGCCCGGATGCTTTCGTCATCACCGGCGACATCCCCTGCCTCTGGCTGCGCGACAGCACGGCGCAAGTGCTGCCCTACCTCCATCTGGTGAACAAGGACCCGGCGCTCACCGCGCTGTTCCGGGGCCTGATCTCCCGCCAGTCGCGCTCGATCCTGATCGATCCTTACGCCAATGCCTTCATGCGCGATCCCGCGGCGAAGACGAACCTCTCGTGGTCCCTGAAAGACCAGACCGAGATGAAGCCCGGCGTCGCCGAGCGCAAATGGGAGATCGACTCGCTCTGCTATGCGATGCGGCTGGGCTTTCGTTACTGGCGCCAGACGCAGGACAAGTTGCCTTTCGACGAGACCTGGGCCGAAGCCTCGCGCGCCTGTGTGCGCACCTTGCGCGAACAGCAACGCAAGGGCTCGCCCGGTCCCTATCGCTTCCTGCGCATCAGCAACCGGCCGACCGAGACCATGCAGCTCGACGGCTGGGGCGCGCCGAGCCGTGCGGTCGGGCTGATCCACTGCGGCTTCCGCCCTTCGGACGATTCCTGCACCTATCCGTTCCTGATCCCGGCCAACCTCTTCGCGGTGACATCGCTGCGCGAGATGGCCAGCGTTGCCGAGCAGGCGCGGGGAGATACGGCACTCGCCAAGGACGCCCGTGCTCTGGCGAACGAAGTGGAGGCGGCGCTGCGGCAATGGGGCACGATGCTGCTGCCGGACGGCCGCCGGGTCTGGGCCTACGAGGTCGACGGCTTCGGCAACGCGATGTTCATGGACGATGCCAATGTCCCCTCGCTGCTGGGCCTCGCCTTCCTGGAATGCGTGCCTGCCAGCGATCCGCTCTGGAAGGCCACGGCGGAGGCCTGCTGGTCCGAAGCCAACCCTTATTTCTTCCGGGGATCGAAAGTGGAGGGCATTGGCGGGCCGCATGTCGGGCTCGGGCAAGTCTGGCCGATGAGCCTGATCGTGCGCGCGCTGTCGAGCAGCGACGACCAGGTGATCCGCGCCATGCTGCGCATGCTGCGCGACAGCGACGCGGGCACCGGCTTCATCCACGAGGCGGTGGACAGCAACGACCCCTCGAAATTCACGCGCGACTGGTTCGCCTGGGCCAACGGCCTCTTCGGCGAACTCCTGGTCAAGCTGGCCGACACCCGGCCGCAACTGCTCTCCGCGCCGCTTTGACGCGCGGCAGTCGTTATTAAGGGACTGAACGATGGACTTCTCCCGCCGCCATTTCCTCGCCACTTCCGCCGTCGGGGCCGCCGCGTTCGGCGCAGATGCTGTGCAGGCCGCGCGCGAGCCCGCTGCGCCTCAGCCCTCCGGCGCCGTCCCTTCGCCGCGGCAGTGGAACTGGCACCAACACGAAATGTACGCCTTCGTTCATTTCGCGATGAACACCTTCACTGACAAGGAATGGGGCTTCGGAGACGAGGACCCGAAGTGGTTCAACCCCACCGATTTCGACCCCGACCAGATCGTCGCGGCGGCGAAAGTGGCGGGCATGCGCGGGGTCATCCTCACCGCCAAGCACCACGACGGGTTCTGCCTCTGGCAGACCCGGCTTACCGAGCATTCGATCCGCAACAGCCCCTACAAGCAGGGCAAGGGCGATATCGTCGCGGAAATGTCCGAGGCCTGCCTCAAGGCGGATATGCTGTTCGGCGTCTACCTCTCGCCCTGGGACCGCAATCACGCCGAATACGGCCGCCCGGCCTATATCGACTATTACCGCCAGCAATTGACCGAACTCTGCACCCGCTACGGCAAGCTGTTCGAAGTCTGGTTCGACGGCGCCAACGGCGGTGACGGCTACTACGGCGGCGCGCGCGAGGCGCGCAAGATCGATGCGCCGAAGTATTACAACTGGCCCTCGATCGTGAAGCTGGTGCACGAGCTTCAGCCCGATGCCTGCACTTTCGATCCGCTCGGCGCGGATATCCGCTGGGTCGGCAATGAGGACGGCGTGGCGGGCGATCCCTGCTGGCCGACGATGCCCAACGTGCCTTACGAGCAGGCGACTGGCAATTCCGGCTTGCGCGGCGGCGAGATCTGGTGGCCTGCCGAGACCGACGTGTCGATCCGTCCCGGCTGGTTCTATCACGCCGACGAGGATTCCAAGGTCAAGGACCCGGCGCGCCTGATCCGCCTCTACGACGAATCCGTGGGGCGCGGCACCAACCTCAACCTGAACCTGCCGCCCGACCGCCGTGGCCGGATCGCCGACCAGGACGTGAAGATCCTGAAGTCGTTCGGCGATGCGATCCGCGCGACTTTCGCGAAGGACCTTGCGCGGGCCAGTATCGCTCACGCCAGCGCCTCGCGCGGGGGCCGGTTCGTCCCCGCCAACGCGACGGACGGGCAGCGCGAGACTTTCTGGTCCACCCCCGACGGCGTGCTCACGCCCACACTGACGCTGGACCTCGCGCCCGGAACGCGCTTCGATGTCGTGCGGCTGCGCGAATATCTGCCGCTGGGCATCCGCGTGACCCGCTTCGCCGTGGAGGCGGAGATCGACGGCCAGTGGCAGCGCCTTGCCGAGAAGGCATGCATCGGTGCCCAGCGCATCCTCCGCCTGCCGCAACCGATCGCGCCGCGCCGGGTGCGGCTGGTCGTGCTGGAAGGCAGTGCGGCCCCGGCCATCTCGGAATTTGCGCTGTTCGCCAGCGCGGCGCCGGTAGACGTGCCGCCGATCGTCTCCACCGACCCTACCGTGCTCGACTCCACGAAATGGTCGATCGTCGCGGCCAGCGCGCCGGGCGCGGAGCGCCTGCTGGACAATGACGCGGCGACGATCTGGAAACAGCCCGCGCCCCAGGCCGGCAAGCCCGCGCGCGTCACTGTCGATCTCGGCGCGCGCAGTCCGCTGGCCGGTTTCACGCTGACGCCTTCGCGGCAGGTCATGGCCGATGCCGCTCCGCCCAAGGGCTTCGTTGCCGAGACCAGCCGCGACGGCGAGACCTGGACGCGGGCCGCAGCCGGAGAGTTCGGCAATATCGCCTATGCCCTGGCCACCCAGCGCATCGCTTTCGCGAAACCGGTGGATGCGCGTTACTTGCGGCTCACTTTCGCGGAAACGGCGCTTCCCGCGGGCAATCTGGCGATCGCCGGGATCGGCGGCTTCGTCGCTCGATAGGCGCGCCTAGCTCCCGGTGTCGGCAGTCGCGGCGAGTTTGTCCTGGAACTGCTGCGCGGCCTGCTCCAGCCGGGCCGCACCGACATCGAAAGTCCAGCGGCGCAAGGCGGGTGGCCCGGCCAGGCCGAGCTGCTGGAGCCGGCGGTGCGACCGCAAGGCCGAGACGAGGCCGTCCACCATGTGCCCCGGCGCGCCGGCGGTGGCCGCCGCGGGGATGCCGCTGTCGAGCATGCCGGGCGCGAAAGCGGCGCTGTCTGCCCCGAGCGCCAGAGCGAATGTCGCTGCTGCCCGCATGGCCTCCTCAAGGCAGGCGCTCGACCATCCCTCCGGCTCGCCGAGGCCGACGAGCAGGAGGCGTTTCGCCGCAAGAGGCTGCGGGGGCGCCGCGATCAGCAGGCATTCGCCGAGCCTGCCGCGGAAATGCCCTTCGCGTCTCAACTGCAGGAGCTTTCCCTGAAGGGCCGTGTCGAGGTGCGCCAGGCCTCCGGTGAGGCTGCCTGCCGGCTCGCGGGCGAACATCCCGGCGCAGGAGAGGTCCACTTCGGCACCGACCGCGTCCCAGGCCGCGACGTCGATGGACGTGCCGAAGGCCGCGCCGATCTTCCGTAGATTCACCGTATCTCTCCGTTGTCGCTGCCGGGCGGGGGAAGCCTGAGACAGCCTGGGCGGCCGGTCAATGCACGGACAGCGAGAAGGAGGCACGCACCAGGTCAGCCACCGAACGCAGTTCCATCTTGCGCATGAGGCTGGAGCGGTGGAGTTTTACCGTGATCTCGCTGATTTCGAGTTCCCAGGCGATCTGCTTGTTCATCAGGCCGCGGACGACGCCTTCCATGACCTGGCGCTCGCGCGGTGTCAGCCGGTCGAAGCGCTGCGTCAGCGCGTGCCGGGTGCGGTTCGCGCTGCGGCGCTCGGTGTCGATCTCCAGCGCATAGTCGATGGCGCCCAGCAGGTCGCCCTCGTCGAAGGGGCGCGGCAGGAAGTCCACCGCGCCGGCCTTCATCGCGCGGACGGAGAGCGGGACTTCGGCATGGTCGGTGACGAAGACGACCGGGATCGGTTCGCAGCGGCTCTTCAGCCGGGCGATGAGTTCGAGCCCGTCGATCGAGGGCATGCGCACGTCCGCCACGATGCAGCAGGGCGCCTCGGGCAGTGGCTGATCGAGCAGCGCCCCGGCCCAGGCGAACGTCTCCACGGCATAGCCTTCCTCGCGCAGCAGCGAGCGGAGGTGCGAGCGGGCTTCGCTATCGGCATCGACGATCAGGACGCGTCCCCGGGTGGTGGCTTCCTCCACACCACCGTGCATCGCTTCGCTTGTCACATGAATCATCGCACTACTCCTGCTGGCGGCGCAGAAATGGTTCAAAGTGAACACAACGGGCAATCCCCTCTTTTGGGGGGAATTGCCATCACGCGGCGGGAGAGCGTAGAGGGAAGCCATGGAAAACAGCGATTTTCAGACCCCCATCCGCATCGCCGTGGTGGACGACCACCCCCTGCTGCGCGACGGGATCATCGCCGTGTTCTCGACCCAGCCCGACCTGGAACTCGTGGCTGCAGGCGAGGATGGAGAGGCTGCCGTGCGCCTCTTCCGCGAGCACCGGCCAGACGTCATGCTGCTCGACCTGCAGATGCCGAATGTCGACGGGGTGGAGGCGATGACGCGGATCCTCGCCGAGTTTCCGGAGGCGCGGATCCTCGTGCTGACCACATATTCGGGCGACGGCCGCGCCACGCAGGCGATCAAGGCCGGGGCCTCGGGCTATCTGCTGAAGAACAGCCTGCGTACCGAACTGCTAGACGCGATCCGGTCGATCCACCGCGGCGGCACGCATTTCGACCGGCAGGTGTTCGGCGCGGCGGACCGCGAGGCCAAGCGCCTCACCGCGCGCGAAAGCGACGTGCTGCAACTGGCCGCCTCGGGCAATTCGAACAAGCAGATCGCGGCGCGGCTGTCGCTCTCCGAAGAGACGGTCAAGGGCTACATGAAGGCGATCTTCGCGCGGCTGGGCGCGATGGACCGCACCCATGCCGTGGCGATCGCCGTGCGCAACGGCTTGATCGAACTCTAGATCGGATCGGCAGCCGGGGGCTAGCGATAGGCGATCTTCGCGGGCAGGGTCAGCCGGATCGAAGTGCCTTGGCCGGCGGCCCTGGCGATGGCGAAGGATCCGCCCAGCCGCTCCAGCCGCTCGCGCATGCCGGTAAGGCCGAAGTGCCCGTCGCGCCCACCTGCGGCGCGCACCTCTTCCGGCAGGCCGATGCCATCGTCCACCACGCGCAGGGAAAGGCGGTCGCGGCCGTGGTGGATCTCGATGCGCACCAGGCTCGCCTGCGCGTGCTTGACGGCATTGGCCAGCGCCTCGCCCACGGCGAGTTCGATTTCCTCCGCTACCGGCGCGCCGACGAGCTGCTCGGGACCGTCCACCCGCACTTCCCAGGGCAGGGCATCGCGCACCACCCGCTGGGCGCAGGCGCGCAGGGTTTCGGCGATGCACTTGGGTTCGGCATCCTCGCGCAGGCCGCGCACCCGTTCGCGGCCGTGCAGGAGCACGTCGTCGGCCCGCTCCAGCGCGTCCTCGATGGCGGTATGCGCGGGGGTGCCGGGCGTGGTCAGGTGAAGCACGGTCTGGAAGCGCAGCATCAGGCCCTGGAAGCCCTGGAGCAGCGTGTCGTGCAGGTCCTGCGCGATGCGCTCGCGTTCGGTCACGCGTTCCTCGATGCGATCGCGCATGGCCTGCATGGCCAGCCGCATGCGCCAGCGGAACAGCGCATAGATGCCCAGTGCCAAACTGAGGAACACGGCCAGCCGGAACCAGCCGGTCTGCCAGAAATAGGGCGCGATGACGAAGCTCGTCACCGCCTCGCGCCGGGCCCAGGGACCGTCGCCGGTGGCGGCGGTGACGTGGAAGCGATACGTGCCCGGGCCAAGGCCCGCATAGTCCACGCGGCGGCGCCCTCCGGCATCGACCCAGCCCTGGTCGACGCCGTCCAGCCGGTAGCGGTACCGGTTGCCTTCCGCGTCGGCCAGGCTCAGTCCCACGTAGGACAGGCTGACGCGGGACGTTCCCGCCGGCAGGCGCGTGCCGGTGAGCGGATAGCCGCGGCCGTCCACTTCCAGCGCGGTGACGTGGACCGGCATCTCGGCCTGCCCGGCGGCGATGCGCGAGGGGTCGACCTGCACCACGCCGGTGCTCGTCACGAACCACAGCCGCCCTTGCGCGTCCACGGCGGCATCGTTGGCGGAATAGGGTTCGGTACGGGCGCGGATCGCGCCGTTCTGGCCGAAGCGGGCGAGCGGGATCGGCCTGCCCGGGCGCGCGAAAGCGGCCTCCAGGTCCGGTTCGGCGATGCGGATGATCCCGCCCGAGGAGATCAGCCAGTAATGCCCCGCCACCCGGACGATCCCCATGACCCCGGCAAGCCAGGGGTAGGTCCGCGCGCTCAGTTGCTGGACGCGGCGCCCGTCATAGCGCGCCAGCCCCGCCTCGCCGCCGATCCAGGTCCTGCCGTCCATCTGCTTGAGCATCCGCACGAATCCCACGCCGGTCTTTTCTTTCTCCCCGTCGTGTCCTTCGTCGTCGCTTCCCGGCCAGAGGGGCGTCGTCTTGCCGTCCTGCACGCGGGCGAGCAACCGCAGCGGCTGGTTGATGACGAAAGTGTTCGGGCCGGTGACGACGAAGGTGGTGGCCGGCGGTAGGCTTTCGTCCTTGATCCAGCGCCGGCCTTCCAGTCGGAACATGCCGGAGGCCGATACCGATTCCCACAGACGCCCCTGGTGATCGGCGGCGCAGGCCTGGCCGAACTGGCGCTCATGTTCGAGCGGGCCGATGATCCGGGTCAGGGTCGACCCGCGCACGAGATACTCGTTCTTGTAGGTCAGGGCGTAGGCGCCCACCCCTGCCACCGAGCAGACTTCGGACAGCAGGCTGGAACGCAGGATCAGGTCCGCCTTGCCGTCGATGATCCGGTACAGGCCCTCGTCGCCGCCGATATAGAGCGAGCCGTCCGGCCCCGTCGCGATGCCGGTGCGGACCCCCTTGATCGCGGAATAGTGTATGACCGGGGAGCGCACGAAGCGGTGCAGACCGTCCGGCGCGCCGCCCCAGATGGTGCCTTCGGAATCGCGCAGCAGCGTGGAGACCTGAACGGGATAGGTCTCCGCCCGGCTCATGGACAGATCGCTGCCCGGCACTGTCGCCAGCCCGGCGGCATTGCCCGCGACCCACAGCAGATTGTCGGCATCGAACAGCAGGTTGCGGATGCCGTCGCCGCCGCCCAGCGGCTCGCCGAACGCGATGCCGGTGGGCAGGAAGCCGCGCGGGCCGAGCTTCTGGAGCCCGTCGCTCGAAAAGAACCACATGGTGCCGGCGCGGTCCTGGCCGAAGGCGGGGCCAAGGTTCATCAGGCCCGGCACGACCTCGAAAGTGCGGCTGTCGCGGGGCAGGCGGCGCAGTTCGGGGTTCGATGCGATCCACATCGTGCCGTCGTTCTGGCGGAACATGCGCACCAGCGGACCGTCCACGTCGATCACGTCCCAGCGACCCTTCACCAGGTGGCGAAGCTGCGATCCGAAGCCGCTCCACGCCGAGACCCAGACACTGCCGTCCGGCGCGGCGACGATGTCGGTAACGCGTCCGCGCGGCTTCCTTTCCGGGTTGGCGCCGCGCAGCTTGCCGTCCTTCAGCCGGGCGATGCCGCCGAAGGCGTAGCCCACCCACAGGCTGCCGTCGGGCGCCGCGGCCAGGGCCGTGACCTGCCGGGCGCGGAAGTTGTCGAAGTCCTCGGGATCGAGGCGCTGGAATTTCAGCCCGTCGAAGCGATAGAGCCCGTCGCCCGAGCCCAGCCAGAGGAAGCCGTCGCGCGTGCGGGCCATGGCGCGGATGTCGGGCGGGGCGCCGTCGGCCAATGACCAGTGACGGCTGCTGTAGCCCGGGATCTCCGTGGCCGGGGATGCCTGGACGGCGGGTGCCGGGACGACCGCCCCGAAAATGACGGGGCCGACCAGGGCCGCCAGCGACGCCAGCCTGTGGAGAAAGGGTCGGGCAGGGGCTCGATCGGGACGCATGGCGTGCGCATTGCATGGCGGCCGGCGGTGGACAAGCAAACCTTGGTATGGCCCTGCGCACAAGGCGAAATGGGGCGCTTTCAGAACCGGAAATTGCTTTCGAGGCCAAGCATGTGGATGGTCTTGGCCGATCCGGTCTCGCGGATGAAAGCGCCGGGTGCGAAAGCGGAAAGCGAGGCGGAGATTTCCAGTTCGGCGCTCGCCTGCCAGGCCAGCGTCATCTCCACTTCCTTGCCGACGAACTTCGCGCGGCTGTCTCCGGCGTCGCGGATCAGGTTGCCCGGGACGTCGTAGATCCCGTCCTCGCGGGAATAGCGCCAGTAGGCCATGGCCGCGAGGCTGGCCGAGACGGTGGGGGCCAGTTGCAGGCCCAGCGAGGAATAGGCATTGACGATGTTGTAGGGTCCGACCGGCGAGAGTTCGCCGAAATACTTGCCCTTGGGAAACATGGCATTGAAAGTGCCGAGGCGGCTGTCCTGGCGCGTGTCCCCGGACTTGTCGCCGCTCACCACATTGACGCGCAGGGTAAGGTCGGGCGCCAGCGGCGCGTCTGGGAAGGCGCGGCCCAGTTCGGTGCCCAGCGTCCAGGCCGAGATCGGGCCATTCGCGAAGCGGCCGAACTGGTAGACGCCCTCGACGTTCCAGTGCCAGTCCTCCCGGCTGCCGTGCCAGCGGGCACCCAGGCTGTGGCGGGTCTCGGTGCCGCCGCGCGTGCCCCAGTGCGCGGCATCGTTGCGATAGCCGAGGTAGTAGAGGTCGAGGGCGGGCAGCGCGGCATAGGCACCCCAGAGCGCCTCGTCAGGCGAGGTGCGGTCGTTGAGATCCCCCTTGCGCGCCTGCACCGGCCTTACCGCCAGCAGGCTGACCGTCGCCGCGCCCAGGGCCACGTCCGCGCGAAGACCATCGAAGGCGAGCGGCACGTTGGGGCCGTAGCGTGTGCCGACCAGCCGCTCCGTGCCGAGCGACAGCATCTGCCGCCCGCCGCGCAGGGTTACGGGGCCGAGGTCGGCCTCGGCAAAACCCTGCAGGAGATCGATGCCCGACCCGTCGACCGGGCCGGGCGCTGGCGCGACGCCCGCCGAGGTCGAGGCGATGGGCTGCACGAAGGCGCGGAGCTTGCCGAGGTGGAGATCGGCATAAGGCAGGGCGCGAAACCAGACATAGCCGTCGTCAGGCGCCTCGGCGCTGCCCCAGAGGTTGTCGTCGTAGTTCTCGTTCCGCACGCGCAGTTCGATGCCGGTGGAGAGCCAGGCGTCGTCGCCGAGAGGGATGTACTTGAACGGGCCGGTCCAGTGGTGATCGCGCTTCTCGGCGTCTTCTAGGTCCGACCAGTCCTCGTCGTAGCGCGTGATGGACAGGGTGGGGGCCTCCCACGCTTCCTTCGGCGCGGCCTGGGCGGTGGTGGGCAGCAGGGCCGCGAGAGAAAGCGACAGCGCCGCCAGCCGTCGTCCCGGACCCGATCCGGGACCGCTGGCCGCGCCGCGCCATGCCCGCGAAAGGGCGCCTGAGGACAGGCGCCGGTCCCGGATCGGGCCCGGGACGACGAGGTCAGGCACCGCCGGCCCCCTTGCGCGCCAGGATCGCCACGAGCACGAACCCGCCGACAAGGCCCATATGCTCGAAGAAGGCGTTCATCGCACCGAAGCGCTCGGGGCCTTCGGGCATGGTCCAGAAGGCATTGGCCACCAGCGCCGCGAGGAAAGTGAACACGCCGAGCATCCCCGCGCCCAGCCAGACCAGCCGGCCCTGCAGGACCAGCCGCCCTCCAAGGACGAGAAACGCGCCGATCAGTTCGACGGCGATGGTCAGCCCGGCCCAGAGCGCGGGCGGGGTCAGGCCGAAGTGGCTCTGCTCCGCCAGCGCTGCGGGCCAGTCGCCCAGCTTGTCCATCCCGCCCACCAGGTAAGCGCTCACCAGCGCGAGGCGGGCGAGGAAGGCGGTCGGCTTGAAGTCCAGCACGGCGCCCACGAATGCGAGCCGCTCTGCCGGAGGCGTGCGATCGATCGAAGGGAGGCCGGACATGGCTTATGCTCCCTGGTGGATTTCGGCGACGTAGCCGCCGGGGAAGCGCACGATGGCGGTCTGGCGGTGGTTCGCGGTGACGGGTGCGACCAGGGTCTCGGCGCCTGCCGCCTTGGCCTTGGCGAGAGTGGCAGCGAGATCGCTCACGGCATAGCCGGTCATGTCGCGGCCGTAAGGCCAGGGCAACTGGCCGTCGGAAACGTAGACCACCATCTTGCCGTAGCCGCTGTTGATCGAGACGCGGCGGACGGTCTTGCCGGGTTCGCCGATCTCGGCGCCGCTGGCGGCCTTGTCGTCGGCGGTGACTTTGGCATGGGCGAAGCCGGTCCAGCTCCTGATGAAGGCATCGGCGGCATCGACGGTCAGGTAGATACGGTTTTCCGGCACGGTTGCGAGCTTGGCGTAGTTCGGCTTGGCGGTGTGCCAATAGAGCTGCATGTTCACGCCGCCCGGCCATTGCACCACCGAATCCCGGCCGATCGGATCGGGGAAAGTCTCCAGACGGCGCACCGCGCCGTGGCTCCGGGCCGACTTCACGGCGGCGTCGATGTCGGTGACCAGATATCCGGTGCGCTCGTCGCCGAAGGGATAGGGGATCGGCGTCTTGAAGCCGAAGACCGAGATCGTGCCCGCGGGCGTCAGTACCAGTTGCGACTTGGTGAGGCTCGTGGTCGGCGTCACCTGGAATTCGCCCTGCTTGCTGGTGGTGCCGCCGAAGGTGGCGACGAAGCTGGCGACGAAAGTGTCGAACTGGTCCTGCGGCACGTAGACGTGCGTGGTGTCGTACTGGGCGCCGACCGAATAGTCCGCCGTCGGGGCCGCGAAGGCGGGGGTGACGATGGGGCTGGCCGCCATTACGGCAGTGGCAAAAAGGAGGGCAAAGCGCTTCATCGAAGGTCTCCTTGAGAAATTTCCGGGGGGCACGTTTCGTCGTCGTCTCGGTCGGCCCTCGCTGTGTGAGCGGGGCTTGCGAGATCGGTTTAAGGTGCGGACGAACAGCTATCGATCCGAATAATATCGTCCGATATGTTCGATATTTTGGAATAGTATGTGATGAACCCCGCCGCATGCGGCAGGGCTCGTCGAAGCTAGACGGCCCAGCAACCGCAGCCGAGTGCGCCCCAGAACGTCTGGACATCGGCGGCCGGGACATTGGCGCCCAGTGCAGAGGCGTGGTCATGGCCGTGCACGCCGCAGGAACTGGCGCAGCCGCAGGCCGAGGCGAGCTTCTGCCTGGCTTCGGGCGTCTGGTAATAGCCGCCGAACGTCGCGACCGGCGACCAGTCGGGCATCGGGCGCGGCAGTTCCGGGGCGAGCGGGCGATAGTCGCCCTCGCCGTGGACGACCTTGCCGCCCAGCACGGTCAGCACTGCGCGAATATGGACGATGTCATGCTCGGGCACGGAGAAGAAGTCGTCGGAGAGCAGGGCGAGGTCGGCAAGCTGGCCGGCCTTGATCTGGCCCTTCTTGCCGATCTCGTTCGAGAACCAGGTGTTCTCGTGCGTCCACATCGCCAGCGCCTTTTCGCGGGTGACGCGGTTGGCGTTGGGGTAGAGGCGCAGGCCGCCCACGGTGCGGCCGGAAACCAGCCAGGAGAGCGAGACCCAGGGGTTGTAGCTGGCGACGCGGGTGGCGTCGGTGCCGGCGCCCACGGGGATTCCGGCGGAGATCATCTTGGCGATCGGCGGCGTGCGCTCGGCCGCCTTGGCGCCGTAGCGCTCGACGAAATCCTCGCCTTGATAGGCCATGCGGTGCTGCACGGCGATGCCGCCGCCCAGCGCGGCGATGCGGTCGATATTGCGGTCGCTGATGGTCTCGGCATGGTCGAAGAACCAGTTGATGCCTTCGAGCGGAATGTCGCGGTTGACCTTTTCGTAGACGTCGAGCGCGCGGCCGATGGTCTCGTCATAAGTCGCGTGCAGGCGCCAGGGCCAGCGGTGCTCGGCGAGCAGGCGGATGACGGGTTCCAGATCGCCTTCCATGCTGGGCGCCATGTCGGGGCGGGGCTGGCGGAAATCCTCGAAGTCGGCGGCGGAATAGACCAGCATCTCGCCCGCGCCGTTGTGGCGGTAGGTGTCGTCGCCCTGTCCCGGCGTGACCTGCTTTACCCAGCCGGCGAAGTCCGCGAGTTCCTCTTTCGGCTTCTGCGTGAAGAGGTTGTAGCTGATGCGGACGGTCAGCTGATCTTCGGCGTGGAGCTTCTCGATGATCTCGTAATCGTCGGGATAGTTCTGGAAGCCGCCGCCCGCGTCGATCACGCCGGTGACGCCGAGCGCGTTGACTTCGCGCATGAAGTGGCGGGTGGAATTGACCTGGTATTCCTGCGGCAGCTTGGGGCCCTTGGCCAGCGTGGAATAGAGGATCGTGGCGTTGGGCTGGGCCAGCAGCAGGCCGGTGGGGTTGCCCGAAGCATCGCGCACGATCTCGCCGCCCGGCGGGTTCGGCGTATCCTTGGTATAGCCGACGATGCGCAGCGCGGCGGCATTGAGCAGGGCGCGGTCGTAGAGGTGAAGGATGAACACCGGCGTATCGGGCGCGACCGCGTTCAGTTCCGCGATCGTCGGCAGGCGCTTTTCGGCGAACTGGTGCTCGGTGAAGCCGCCGACCACGCGGACCCACTGCGGGGCGGGGGTGTTGTCGACCTGCTTCTTCAGCATGGCCATGGCGTCGGCCAGGGTCGGCACGCCGTCCCAGCGCAGTTCCATGTTGAAGTTCAGACCGCCGCGGATGATGTGCATGTGGCTGTCGATCAGGCCGGGGATCAGGCGGCGGCCCTTGGCGTCGATCACGGCGGCGCCGGGCGCGGCGGCCTCGCGCGCTTCCTGTTCGCTGCCTACGGTCAGGAACTTGCCGTCGCGGATGACCACGGCTTCGGCCTGCGGATTTTCGCGGTCGAGGGTGGTGACCTTGGCGTTGACGATGATCGTGTCGGTCATGACGGCTTCCTTGGAACGTGCGGATTGGGAGAATAGTGAGGGCAGGAGCGAGCTGGCAGCCGCTCCGGCTATGGTCTGTCGGCGGGTGATCATGCTTCGGCCTTGTGGTCGGCCGTGCGGCAGGGGAACTTGTCCCCTGGCAGGCGTCCCAGGACGTGCTTGCGGCAATCTGTCTGCACGTAGTGGGCGACTTCCTCGTGCGCCCAGATCTTCTTCGCGAGCGGGACGATCTGTTCGCCGAGGAGAATGCCGAGCAGTCCCAGCAGGGCGATCATCGGCGGGGCGGGCGAACGCACGCCGAGGAGACTGTAGACCACACCCACCAGCAGCCCGGCAGCGATCGAGAGAAGGTAGGCTTTCATGGCTTTGGGTTCCTCGAACGTTCAATCGGTTCCCCGTGTCGTCATTGCGAGGGCCTATGGCCCGCGGCAATCCAGAGCGGCGGAAACCGCCCTGGATTGCTTCGCTACGCTCGCAATGACGAACGATGGAAAGCGACGTTCCTATCAGCCCTGCACGAAGGCGAGCAGGTCGGGGTTGATCATGTCGGCATGGGTGGTCAGCATGCCGTGCGGATAGCCCTCGTAGATCTTGAGCGTGGCGTTCGGCAGGATTTCCGCCTGGAGCACGCCGGCGTTCTTGTAGGGGACGACCTGGTCGTCATCGCCGTGGAGGACCAGCGTGGGGACGGTGATCGCCTTCAGGTCGTCGGTCTGGTCGGTTTCCGAGAAGGCCTTGATCCCTTCGTAATGGGCCTTGGCGCTGCCCATCATGCCCTGGCGCCACCAGTTGTCGATCACGGCGGGCTTCACGTCCGCGCCTTCGCGGTTGAAGCCGTAGAACGGCCCTGCGGCGACATCGCGGAAGAACTCGGCGCGGTTGGCGGCAAGGCCGGCGCGCAGGCCGTCGAACACGTCCATGGGCAGGCCGCCGGGGTAGGCCTCCGTCTTGAGCATGATCGGCGGCACGGCGCTGACCAGCACGGCCTTGGCGACGCGGCCCTGCGGAATGCCGTAGCGGGCGACATAGGCCGCAACTTCGCCGCCGCCGGTGGAGTGGCCGATGTGCACGGCGTTCCTGAGGTCGAGGTGTTCGGCGACGGCGGAAGCGTCGGCGGCGTAGTGCGCCATGTCGTGGCCCTCGCTCACCTGCTCGGAGCGGCCGTGGCCGCGGCGGTCATGGGCGACGACGCGGAAGCCCTTGGAGAGGAAGAACAGCATCTGCGTGTCCCAGTCGTCAGACGAGAGCGGCCAGCCGTGGTGGAAGACGATGGGCTGGGCGTCCTTCGGGCCCCAGTCCTTGAAGAAGATTTCGACGCCGTCCTTGGTGGTTACGTAACCCATGATGCTGATCCTTCGATGTTGAGAGTGAAGTCTTCGCGGGAAAAAGGAGGTAGGGACCGGAAGCCTTGTCCGTGAGGGCCGGATGGGGGGTATCTGGCCGCCGGTCCCGAGCTTCAAATCAGTGACCGCCTTCGGATGCGCCGAACATGGTCTTGGCGTAGTTGATACCGATACCGTAGGCGCCGCCCCACTTCTTGGCGATTCCGGTGGTGCTATCGTAGGTTTCGGTGCGGGCCCAGTCGCGCTGCAGTTCGAGCAGGTACTGCAGCGAGGTCATCGGCACGGCGCCGAGCTGGATCATGCGCTCCACCGCGCGTTCATGCGCTTCAGTGGAAATGTCGCCGCAGGCATCGGTGATGACATAGGCCTCGAAGCCCTGGTCGATGGCGGAAGCGACCGGCCCGACGATGCAGACCGAGGTCCAGAGACCGGCAAAGACGATGCGGGGCTTGGCGATGCGGTTGATCTCGCAGATCACGGCTTCGTCTTCCCAGGTGTTCATCGAAGTGCGGTCGAGCATTTCCTGGCCGTCGAAGGCTTCGGTGATCTCTTCGAACATCGGACCGGAAAAGCTCTTTTCGGCAACCGTGGTGAGGATGGTCGGAACATTGAAGGACTTGGCGCCGCGCGAGATCAGGGCGGCGTTGTTTCGCAGCAGTTCGGCCGAGATCGACTTGGTGGCGAAGGCCATCTGCGACTGGAAGTCGATCAGGACAAGCGCGTGATTGTCGGGCGAGATCAGCGACTTGCCGGGGGTGGCGGTGGCGGTCGGCGTAGCGGTGATGGTCATTGCGGGTCTTCCTGTCTGCTGGCCGTCGCGGCCCGGTGAGAGTGTTCTGGAGCGAATTGGCCGTTCCAGAAAGACGTATAAAATCGATCCGATAGTTCGATTAAATTGAAATGTACGAAAGGTCGGGTGTTGCTGTTGCGACTTGCGAGCAGCATTTGACCCCAAACGCGGCCCGAGCGAAATTAACCGTTGGTATAGCCCTCGAACGGGGGGAGACCCGGTCCGATTGGGGCGGGGCTTTTCGGGGACAGCGGGGCAGGAAGCGCCGCGAAAGACGGGGGCCGGGAAGGTGGCGTGTGGTGGTTATGCCCGGGCGCGGGTCTATCGGCGGCGCCTGTCGAAGGCGCGCGGATCATCGCGGCGCGGGTCGCTGCCCGGTCGTGGGCGCCAGCACCGTCGGCGTCAGCACCGTCGGCGTCATCCCGCAGGACGGCGGGGTAGCAATGGGAGCGCGGCCGGGCCGTCAGCCCGCCAGTGTCTTCAGCGCGGCGACGAGGCGGTCGATATCGGCCTCCGCCGTGAAGATCGCGGGGGTCACGCGCACACAGGCGCCGCTGGCAAGGCCTTCGCGGTGGACGGTGAAGATGCCGAAGCGATCGAGCAGCGTGGCCGCCAGCGCCTTGTTCTGTGCCACGCTGGTCTGTCCGCGCAGGCGGAACGAGGTGAGGGCGCTGGTCAGGCGCGGATCGGCGGGCGTCAGGATTTCCAGGCCGGGGTGGCCGCGCAGCGCCTCGGCCCAGCGGTCGCGCAGGAAGCGCAGGCGTGCCTCCTTGGCGCGGATGCCGATGGCCTCGTGGAAGTCGAGCGCGTCGGCAAGCGCGAGATAGCCCGCGAAACTGGCCGTGCCGGTATGGACGCGGCTCTGCGTGCCATGGTCGGGATTGCCGACCTCGCTCATGTTGGGATCGATCGCGTCCAGCCGGTCCTTGCGGATGTAGACCAGCCCCACGCCCATCGGCGCACCGATCCACTTCTGGCAGGTAAGCCCCACGAAATCGGCCCCCAGTTCGGGGAGCGTGAAATCGAGCTGGCCCCAGGCATGGGCGGAATCGAGAATCACGTCGACCCCGCGCGCGCGGGCAAGAGCAACGATTTCCTTCACCGGCGTGACCAGGCCGCTGCGATGGCCGACATGGGTCAGCAGCATCAGGCGCACTTTGGGGTTCGCCTCGAGCGCACGGGCATAGGCGTCGATCAGGCCCTGGTGAGTGGCGGGTTCCGGCAGCGCGAAAGTCACAAGGTCGGCGCCGCGGCGCTGCTTGAGCCAGCGGAACGCGGCCTGGGTGCTGTCGTAGTCGAGGTCGGAATAGAGCACCTGGTCGCCGGGACGCAGGTGGTTGTAGCCGGCGATCAGGGTTTGCAGCGCCTCGGTGGCGCCGCGGGTGAAGGCGATTTCTTCCGGCTCCACGCCGAGGATGGCCGCGGCGCGGGCGCGGACCGGCAGGATGTCCTGCCAGAACCCGCGCCGGGCGTAGTAGGAATTCTCGGCATTCACCTTGGCCAGCTTGCGGGCATAGGCCTGCTCGACCGGGCGGGCCATCGAACCCCAGTTGCCGTTTTCGAGCTGCACGATGGCTTTCGTGACATCGAACTGCGCGGCAACTTGTGCCCAGTAGGCACTGTCCTGGGGGTCGATGGCTTGAGGATCGGCGGGAACGGCGCGCCGAAGCTGCGACCCGAGGGGCGCCGTTCCCGCACTCGCGCCGGCCGAAGCGGCCGGGGCGGCGAACAGGGGAGAGAGAAGGCCGGTAGCCATGGCCCCGGAGATCAGGGTGCGGCGATGAATCTCGGTAGCCATGGCCTTGGACCTCCTGCTCAGAACGACACGTCGACGCGGGCGTAGTAATTGCCGCCGTTGGTGTCGTAGGGGGCGTTGCGTGAGTAGACGAGGCCGCGGCTGGCCTGGAACGTCGCCTTCTCCGGGTACTTGTTGAACAGGTTCTCCGCGCCGACGCGCATGGACAGGCCGGGGCGGAATTCGTAGGTCACCCCTGCATCGACGAAGGCGATGCCGCCGAAGTCCTGGAAGATGTCGCCGCTGGCATTGCCGCTCGAATCCGTCCAGCCACCGTAATAGCGAAGGCGTCCCATCAGCGAGACCTTGCCCAGCGTGTAGTTGAGCGTGGCCACGGCATTATGCTCGGGCAGGCCCTTTTCGTACTTCACGCGGGTGGTGTCGCTCTGGGCGATCTGGCTGGAGACCACCTTGGTCTGGGTGTAGCTGTAGGACGCCGTGGCATCGAGCACGCCCGGGCCGACCGGGTGCTTGTACGAAACCACGAAGTCCACGCCGCGCGTGCGGGTATCGTAGTCGTTGGTGAAGAACGTGATCGTGCGGTAGTCGGCCGCCTGGCTGATGCCCTGGGCGATGAGGCTGGCCTTGATCGCGTCGGTCAGGACATAGCTGGGCGAGACGCTGAAGCGGTTGTCGACCTTGATCTGATAGGCGTCCACCGATCCGGACAGGCCGAAGCCCGTGCGCCAGACGAAGCCTGCCGTGGCCGTCTTCGAGGTTTCCGGCTCCAGCGCGGTGGCGCCGAAATACTGCGCGACGGGGTTGAGCGGCGAGAGGCGGCCGGTCGTGTAGAGCAGCAGCGTGGTGGTATCGAGGCCCTGCGAGGTGCTGGTCGAGTTGATCTGCGCCGGGGTCGGGGCCTTGAAGCCGGTGGAATAGGACCCGCGAACCGCCAGGGCGGGCGAGAGTTCGTAGCGAGTGGAGAACTTGTAGTTGAAGCTGTTGCCGAAGCTGGAATAGTCCTCGTCGCGCAGCGCGGCTTCCACGCTCCAGGCCTCGGTGACGGGGACCGTCACGTCGAGATAACCGGCATAGCTGGTCTGGCTCCACGAGCCGGCCTGAAGATCGGAGAAGCCCGGGAAGCCGTTCGACCCGGCGGCCAGGCCGTAGGCCGCACCTTCGCCCACGGCATAGGAGGCCTCGTCCCCGGCGCGGATCCGGTAGGTTTCCACGCGGCGTTCGGCGCCGAAGGCCACGGTCACCGGCTTGGCGAAGATGGGCAGCGACAGGTTATAGACGCCGTCGGCGTTGAGGTTGAACTCGCGCTGGATGTTGCGGCCGAGGTAGAAGTTCAGCGGGCTGTCCGGGCCGAGCGAGGCATTGATCGAGTTGTGCAGGTAGAACGCGGTGGCGTTCTGGCCGAACGAGCCCGAGAGGTCCCAGCGGAAATCGTCCGACTGGCCGCCGCGAATGCCGCCCACCGTCTGGAAGTCGGTATAGCGCACGCCTTCGCTGGGTGCGAAACCGGCGGGGTAGATGTCGTTGACGTCGAAGCCGGGGAAGGCGGCCGTCTGGTTGTAGACCGAGGTGGTGGTCGCCGGGTTGCGCCAGTTGATGTCGGACCAGCCCTTGCCCTTGCCGAACGTGCCGAAGCCGTAGACTTCCACATCGTCGCCGATGGGTTCGGCGGCATCGACCGCGAACTTGATGGTCTGGAGCTGCGGGTTGCCCCAGCGCTGGACCGGGTCCTTCACGGCGATGCCGGTGGCGTTCGAGAAGTCGATCGCGTCCTGGCGCTGCTGGCTGCGCGAGGTGGGGTTGGTGTCCGCGAATTCGCCCGTCACCACGAAGTGGCCGCCGCCGGGAAGGGCAAAGCCCGCGCGCCCGCCAAGCTGCACCTGCTCGCCGTCGCCCTTGTAGTATTGCGACCCTTGCGCATAGGCCGAGAAGCCGGGCTTGGTGTCGAACATCACGTTGATGACGCCGGCGATCGCGTCGGAGCCGTATTGCGCCGAGGCGCCGTCGCGCAGCACTTCGACATGGCCGATCGCGAACGAGGGGATCTGCGCCAGGTCGGTCGCCTGGGCGCCGCTGTTGAGGAATGACGAGCGGTGGAAGCGCTTGCCGTTGACCATCACCAGGGTCATGTCGGGCGAGAGGTTGTTGAGCGAGGCCGGGCGGATGAATTCAGGGCCGTCCGAAGCGGGCAGCTTCTGGACGATGAAGGCCGGCACAAGCTGCGTCAGCTTCTCGTCCAGGCGCGCGGTGACCGTGGACTTGACCTGCTTTTCGGACAGCGTGTCCACCGGCGAAAGCGCGGTGAACACGGTCTGCGCCTGCGCACGGGTGCCGGTGACGATGATGTCGCTGCCCGCGTCATCGGTGGGCGTGGCGGCCCGGCCGCCGCGCGGGGCGGGCTCCGAGCGGTCTTCCTGCAGGCCGAGGACCACGGTCTTGCCGTCATCCTTCTTCACGGCGAGACCGGTCCCGGCGATCAGGCGGCCCAAGGCGACCTGGCGCGTCATGTGGCCGCTCAGCGCCGGAGCGCGCAGGGTGCCGATGGTGGCGCTGGGGAAGAAGATCTGGACTTGCGCCTGGCGGGCGAACTGCGTCAGCGCGCTGGAGAGCGGCTGCGCGGGAATGGCGAAGGCATGGGCCTCGGCGGCCATGGCAGGCGCGGCGAAGACGGCAGACGTGGCGCAGACAGCAGACGTGGCAAGCAACGCCGCGAAAAGCGGCGCGCGGCGAAACCGTGCGGACATGGATGAACGACCCTTTTGAAAGGCGCCGATCTGCGCCTCTGCCCTTCCAGACGATCCGGCCGGTCGGAACCGCCAAGGGCCGGTTAAAAAATTTTCAGCGGGTCAGAATGAAGCCGCCTTCATGCGGTGTCGCGCGGATATCCAGCCCCAGCTCCAGCGCCGAAAGGAAAGCCGCCGGATCGGTGGAGGTGAAGCGGCCGCCCACGGGAATGCCGGTGAGGTCCGGATCGGCGATCACGATCTTGCCGGGCAGGTAGCGGTTGTATTCCTGCACCGCAGTTTGCAGCGGCTCGTTGTCGAACACGATCTCGCCCTGCTGCCAGGCGACCGTCGCGGCCATGTGCTGGGGGCTGGCCGGGCGGACCGAGGGATCCGCTGCGGAGAGCAGCAGCCCTTCGTTCGGCGCGGCGACCTCTGCGGGGCGCGGGCTCCCGATGGCGCTGGAGGGCGCGGAGGTGGAGGTGGAGGCGGCGGCGCGGCCGGTCAGCACCGTCACGTCCATCGCGCCGGTCTGGAGCCGCACGTTGAAGCGGCCGGTGGAGAGCGCGGCGGTCAGGCCCTGGCCATGGACGCGGGCGGGAATGCCGGGAAGCAGTTCCAGCGCCACTTCGCCGCGGGCGATCCAGAGACTGCGCTCTGTATCGGAAAAACGCCATTGCAGGAGGCTGTCGGTATTGAGCATGGCGCGGCTGCCGTCCGGCAGGATCAGGCGCCGGCATTCCCCGATACCGGAGCGGGCGCTGTCCCAGGCATAAGCGCGCGTGGCGACGCCGCCCGCCGCGAGCAGGCCGACCAGCCCCATGCCGCCGAATGCACCCAGGGCGCGGCGACGGGAGAGGCCCGCGGCCGCGAGAGGCTGCGCCTGCGGCAGGGAGGAAGAGGGCGTCTCGGCAGCGCGCCATACCGACAGGGCGCGGGCAAAGGCTATGGCGTTTCCGGGATGTGCGGCGCGCCACGCCTCGAAGCGCGCTTCGTCGATCGTGCCGGCTTCGTGTCGCGCGAGCCAGCCCGCCGCTTCGCGGGTTGCCTTGCGGCGTATATGCCGTTGATCGTTGAAGATGCTCATTTTTCCGGATGCGGTAATTTCGAAGGCCGGAATAGCAGACGAATGGCGAAGTCAAACCCGCCAAGCCGCTCCGATCTTTTTTTCGGGTTTCGCTTCAGCGCCTGCCTTGCGCGTCGCAGGTCTCGGCACCGTCGCCGGCCGTCTCGGTCTCGCCGCCGAGATGGGCGCGGGAAAGCAGTTCGATGGCGCGGGCCAGTCGCTTCTCGTAAGTCGAGAGGCTGATGCCCAGGTCCTGCGCGATGGCTTTCGAGGATTCGCCCTCGATCCTGCGGCGGACGAAGACCGTGCGGCAGCGCTCGGGCAAGCTGGCGATCAGGTCGGAGACGCGGCGCAGGCCTTCCCGTCCGGCCGCGATCCGGTGCTGGTCGGGCGTCTCGTCGACCAGGGTGAGGTGGTCGGCATCGGCAAGCTGGCGGAAATCGACGATGCGCTGGCGCCGCAGGCGTTCGATGGCGATATGGCGCAGCATACGCACGACATAGGCGCGCGGGTTGTCGATCGCGGCCCAGCCTTCCAGCGTGAACAGACGGGTGAAGGCTTCCTGCACGAGGTCCTCGGCTTCCTCGCGCGAGCCCGAAATGCGCAGGGCAGCGGCCAGGAAACGGTCTTCGTGGGGAAAGACTTCGTCTGCAAACCAGATATCGATCGGGCGGATGACGGGCACGGGAAACCAGCTTGAGGTGATGAGGTGGCCGCCCTCCTATTTCTCGCCGGTGTCAAATCGATGACGGTATACGGTGCTGCCGTGCCAGCCCCGCCGCGATCTACAGCGCTGGTGCCGCGTCAGACGCGAATGAGCCGAGGTGGATCCAGCCGTTATCGTCCAAGATTTCGAGCGGCGGCAGCCCCGCCGCAAGGCCGATCCGATCGATATAGGCGGCGACGGCGTCCTTTAGGGCTCCGTCCGGAACGACCGGGCGGCCCGGCGGCGCAAACCGAATGGGGAGGAAGCCGGTCTCCACCCTGCCGCCGGCATGGATGCGGCAGCGCCCGATCAACCCGTTGACCGCCTCGGGATGGAACGGGGCCAGCGGATAGGCCGGATCGGGCTCGAACCCGAACATCTTCTTGCGCCGCTCCGCCCATTCCGCGCGGGCCGGATGGTCCTGCGCCGGGGTGAGTGCATGCGTGACGACGCAGCCGTTGCCAAGGCCGTGGAAGATCGGCCGGCCGCGATGGAACTCGATGCCGCGCGCGATGTGAGCGTGATGGCCGACCACGATGTCGGCGCCCGCCTCGATGGCGGCATGGGCCAGCGGGCGCTCGTAAGGTGCGAGCGCGGCGGGGCGGTGAGTGATGCCCTTGTGAAGAGCCACCACGATTACGTCCGCTTCAAGCCTTGCCGCCGCGATGTCCGCCTGCATCTGCGCCACTGACCCGGGATCGGCGGCGACGAGTTCGGCCTGCGGGCGCGAGGGGCCGCCGTCGGCGGCGAGGACGTTGACATAGGCGCTGCCCGCCCGGCTCCCGGTGGCCCAGCTGATTTCCGGGCCGACGCAGTTGTAGCTGAGCAGCGCGATCCGCCGCCCCTGGCGCGCGACCACGGCAGGCCTGCGGGCGAGGGCGAGGTTCGCGTCGGCACCGGCATGGGCGATGCCGAGGCGATCGAGTTCGGCTATGGTGTCGGCAATGCCGATCGCGCCGCAATCCGCGATATGATTGCCCGCCATCGACAGCATGCCGATGTTGGCGCGCGCCAGTGCCGCCAGATGCGCGGGTTCGGCGCCAGGGGCGGGAACGTCGCCTTCCAGCTCCTCGCCGCGCAGGGTGTGCGGGACTTCGAGGTGGCCGATGACCAGGTCGGCCGCGCGGGTCACTTCGGCGATGCCCGAAAGCCAGTGGTCGGGATCGGGAACGTCGAGGATGATGTCGCCGAGGAACAGGAGATCGATCGGGCGGCTCATGCCAGTGCTCCTTCCTGGCGCAAGGCGGCGATGGCGGCCGCGTCGTACCCCAGTTCGGCCAGCACGGCCTCCCCGTCGGCGCCGAGCACCGGCACGCGCCGCGCGGCGAGCGGATCGGTGGCGAAGCCCGGCCCCATCGTCGCCAGTGGCCGGTCGTGGCCGGGCAGGTCCACCGCCTGCAGCGAGCCGCGCTGGGCCATGTGCGGATGCTGCACGATCTGGCCGACCTCGCGAATCATCGCCGCGGGCACTTTCGCGGCGGTGAGGCGCGCTTCGAGGTCTTCGGCGCCCCAGCGGGAAAGTGCCTGCTCCAGCCAGTTCCGCACGAAATCGTAATTCGCCACGCGCGCGGCGTGGTCGGCCATGCGCGGGTCGGCAAGCATGGCTTCTTCGCCCAGCACCCGCAGCAGCGCCTCGACCTGGGCCTGGTTGTTGGCGCCGAGCGCGATCCAGCCATCGGCGGTGGGATAGAACTCGGACGTGGGCACCATGCGAAAGCCCCGGTTGCCGGTGCCGCCGGGCGTCTGCCCGGTATAGCTGTGCACCGATACGGTCTGGTTCGCCAGCTTGAGCGCCGCGTCGAGCATGGCCACGTCGACATGTTCGCCCTCGCCGGTGGCGTCGCGGCGGCGAAGAGCGGCCAGGGCGGCGATCACGGCGATATAGCCGGTGAAACTGTCGATGATCGGCAGGCCGATCTTGCGCGGCTCACCGTCCACGGCACCCAGCGCGGCAATGCCGGAAATGGCCTGCGCGATGTGGTCGTAAGCGCCCCACTGGGCCAGCGGGCCGCTCTGGCCGAAGCCGGTGATCGAGATCACGATGAGGCGCGGATTGCGGCGGCGCAGTTCCTCGACCGGGAAGCCGAGCCGCGCCAGCACGCCGGGGCGGTAGTTCTCGACCAGGAAGTCGGCCTGCTCCACCAGCTTCCACAAGGCGGCCCGGGCGCCATCGGTCTTGAGGTCCAGTGCGATCGAGCGCTTGCCGGCGTTGATCGAGGCGAAGGGAACGCTGAGCAGCGGCTCGCCCGCATGCTCGGTATAGTGGCGGAAGCCGTCGCCCACATGCGGCGGCTCCACTTTCACGACCTCGGCGCCCATCTGGACCAGCGCATTGGTGCAGGTCGGACCGGAAATGGCGTGCGTGAGGTCGACCACCCTGATGCCGTCGAGCGCGTTCATCGGCTGGCTCCCGCGCCGCTGGAAAACAGGCCGGTCGCCTCCAGCGCCGCGGCATCGAAGCCCAGTTCGGCGAGGATTGCGGCATTGTCCGCGCCCGGCAGGGGCGCGGGGCGATGTGCGACGGGTGGATGACCGGAAAGGTGGAAGGGCGTACCGATCTGCTCGACAGTGCCGGCCGGCGTGAGCAGCGCAACATGCATGCCGCGCGCTTCGGCGTGGGGGTGGCGCAGCGCTTCCCCCGGGGTGAGCACGGGCATGGCCTGGGTGTCGGCCGCTTCCAGCAGGCCGAGCCAGTGCGCGCGGGACTGCGCCGCGAACAGGGCGGCAAGGTCTTCCTGCATGGCCGGATGGGCGGCGGTGTCGAACTGGCGCGCCGCATAGTGCGGGCGGCCCACGGCCTCGCAGAAGCGCGCCCAGTAGCGCGGTTCCATGTCGGTGGTGCAGAGCCACTCCCCGTCGCCGCAGAGCCAGACGCCGCCCTTGGGATGCCAGGCGCCGGTGGGAAAGCCGATGGCGGCAGGGTCCTCGGCGCGGCCGAGCGCGACCATCAGCAGCGGCATGGCGGCTTCGGTCATGGCCACGTCGACATGCTGGCCCTTTCCGCTGGCATGGCGGGCCTGGAGCGCGGTGAGCACGGCGATGGCGGCATGGGCGCCTGCCAGCACATCGGCGACTTGTGCGCCCGGCAAAGTGGGCACGGGCGTGCCGTTGAGGCGGGACAGCGCGCCGGCGAGTGCCAAGGCGGCGGGATCGTGCCCGGCCCGGCCTGCCAACGGTCCGGTCTGCCCGGCGAAGGACACCGAGCAGTAGACCAGGCGCGGATTGATCGCCGCCAGCGCCTCGTAGCCGAGGCCCATCGTCGCCATCACGCCGGGGCGATAGTCCTCCAGCAGCACATCCGTCCGCTCGACCAGGGCATGGATGACCTGCGCGGCCTCGGGATGGCCGGGGTTGAGCAGCAGCGAGCGCTTGTTGCGGGTATAAGTCGGCCGGGCGCGGCGCAGGGTCTCCGCGTCCTCGCCCGCACCGGCGCCGAACATCGTCTTCGCCTTGGCCAGTTCGCGGGGGTGCTCGATGCGGATGACGTCCGCCCCCATGTCGCCCGCCAGCCAGCCGAAATAGGCGCCGGGCAGGAAGCGCGAGAAGTCCAGGACCGTCAGCCCACCAAGCGCCGTCATGCCACTGCCTTTCGGCGGGCTTCGGCCATCTGCATGCAGGGGCCTTCGATGAAAGCGGCGATGCGGGCTTCGAGGTCCGCGCCGTCCGCGCGGTCCAGCGCATAGTTGTCCACGCCCAGTTCCAGCACCGGGATCTCGGCGGCGGCAAGGGCGCGCAGCACGAAGGGATCGGCGTCGCTCAGGGCCACGGCCCCGTGGACGCCGTGGGTCTCGGCCTCGTGGACATGCCAGGGCGCGGCCCAACTCGGCATGCGCAGTTCGTCTCCCATCGTGAGGAAACGGGCGGCCAGCGCGCGCAGGGGATCGCGCCCGCCCGTTCCGTCCGCATCGAAGCTGCGGATATAGCCGTCCGCCGCCAGCGAAAGGTACATGGACCAGACGAAGACCGCCCCGTGGCTGTCCTCCCACTTCTGATAGAACGCGGTATTGCTCCAGAGACCCCGGCCGACCCACATGAGGCGAACCTTCTCTTCGGCGACCGCGCCAAGGCCCTCGGCGGCGCGCGCGGCGACTTCCTCGTAAAGCGCCCTGGCGGCATCGCGCGCCCATTCGGTGCCGCGATGCCACTGCGGCACCATCGTCGCCGGCATGGAATCGACGAGGCCGATGGGAGCTGGCACGGTGCGGGCGATCAGGTCGCGCGTCTTGCGGTAATATTCTTCCTGCTCGTTGACGAGGTTCATCACCTCGACAAAGCGGGCCTCGTCGAAAGGATGGCCGGTGCGCTTCTCCACGGCAGCGATCACGTCGCGCAGTTCGCTCACCAGAAGATCGAGCCGCGCGGGCTCCAGCACTTCGTCCCAGCGGTGCGGCAGGGCGTCCCACCAGCGGGTTTCGATCTCCCACCGCGGGTCCACCGTGCGCTCGTAGAGGTAGGGGGCGGCGCCGCTTTCCCCGGCCCATGCCTCGAAGATGCCGGGCGTGGCGTCGCTCGAAGCGATGGCCTGCACGAAGTCCGGTCGCGGCAGCCCGCCCCAGGGCGCCTGTTCGGCGTCATGGTCCAGCGCGGCGGCGAGGCCCTGGGCGCTGTAGGCTTCGGCGTCGGTAGGGTAGTTGCGGCCGCGCAGGAGGCGGCGATAGCGCCCGCTCTGCTGCTTGGCGGCGACGATCGAGGCCCACCATTGGTTGACCACGAACGGCACGCCCAGCGCGCGCAGGATTTCCTGCGGGGCATTGGCGTTGACCACCGCGAAGGGCGAGCCTTGCGCGACCTGCTCGCGCACGGAGGCGAACCACGCGCGCTGATAGTCGCCCGAGGAAGCCGATGCCTGCAGGACCTTGCGGCTGCGCAGGCGCGGTGTCGATGGCGCCGTTTGCGGCTTTGGAGCGGCAGGGCGCGGCGGTTCTTCCCCGCGCAGGGACAGGGCCAGCTCGCCGGTGTCGCCCAGAGCGCTCTGGAGCGCGAGGATCTCATGGGAAGGCAGCGCGCTGCGGAGCGCGGCCAGGGTCCAGGGGGCGGCTTCGTCGCCGTCCACGGTCAGGTGCAGGATGCGTTCGATACCGCGGCGGCCGGCCATTTCGAGCGCCTGCTGCGCCAGAGCGGCGCTCTGGGCAGCGGCGGCCGGCACGGCGTAAGCGGGGTCGGTCCACTCGGCCATCGTGCGCGGGGCGGGGCGGGCGGCGCGCGTCATGCCCCAGTCCTGCACCTCTCCGACGATGCGCAGGCCCTCGGCTTCGATTGCTGCGTAATGCAGGTCCGTCTCCTGGGGCGAGCCGGCGAGGAGCACGGGCCGGCCGATCGCTTCCGGAAGGGAGGCGCTTTCGTCGCGCAGGGCGCGCAGCAGGGGCAGCAGTTCCTCCGGCGGGAGAATGGCGGAGGCGCCCAGGCATTGCAGCATCTGCGTGCCGGAGAAGCGCGGCCGCAGCGCGTCGAGATCGCACAGGAGGGCGTTCACGGCGTCGGCCGTGTCGGCCTCGCGCGCAAGGTCCTCATCGGTGAAGGCGCAGCCGCCTTCGGCCGTCAGCCATTTGCGCAGTTGTGCGAGGCGCGCCTCGTTGTAGCGGCGGCTGGAGGGGCGATCGATGTGCAGCAGATCCAGCAGCGTCGCCTTGCGCGGCCCCGGCACGCCCAGTCCCAGCCCTTGCAGGCGCGCGTTCTCGCGGATGGCGGAGAAGACTTGGGCCTGCTCGGCATCGGCGCGGGTGAACAGCACCGGGTCGGTCATGGCAGGGTCCAGCAGCAGTTCCACCAGGTGATGCGCGCGGCGGCGGCCGGTCGATGGGCCGAGCAGGGCATCGGCGCGCGGCGTTGCCATCTCCGGACGCGGCGCCATGCGGACCGGCGCGAAACCTGCCGCGCGCAGGAGCGGCAGGGGCGCATCGCTGCCGATCACGCGAAGCACGGCGCGCCCTTCCGCGCGCAGGCGGGCTGCCACACCTTCCGCGTCGCGATAGGCGGCGGCGATCGTGTCGAGAGCGCTGCTGGCCGGCACCTCAGATGACTCCGGCGGCGCGCAGATCGGCGATCTTTTCCGCCGAGTAGCCGAGATGGCCGGTCAGGATCGTCTCTGCATGTTCGCCGACGCGCACGGGAAGCACATCGTCGAAGCCGGTGCGCGCGCCCGAAAAGACGATGGGAATACCCGCGGTGCGCAAGTCGATATGCGTGTCGTAGCTGGGGTGATGGACTTCCATCGTCTCGGCGCGGGCGACCACGCGCGGATCGACCAAGGCGTCTTCCGGGTGGCGCACCGGCGCGACGGGCACGCCTTCGGCTTCGAGCAGGGCGACGACTTCGGCCGTCGGCAGGCTGCGCGACCAGGCGTTGATGCGGGCTTCCAGCACTGCGGCATTGGCAACGCGCGAATCCCGGTTGGCAAAGCGCGGGTCGGCCGAGAGCGCCGGCTCGCCCATGGCGCGGAACAGGCCTTGCGCCAGCTTTTCATGCACGGCGACCACGGCGACATAGCCGTCCGCGCATTCGAACACGCCGAAGGGCGAGAGCCGCTGCACGGTGAGTCCGGTGCGGGCCTGCATGCCCGCCGCGGCCATGGCCGACCAGTTCTCGATCGCGACGAAGCTGGTGAGGGCGCCCAGCATGGATACGTCGATGTGCTGGCCGGTGCCGGTGCGGTGGCGCTGCTCCAGCGCGGAAAGAATGCCGATCACCGCGAAGACGGGGGCGAGCATGTCGGCAATGGGAATGCCGATGCGCACGGGCGGCTCGTCATGCCCGCCGCTGGCGAACATCGCGCCGGACAGGGCCTGGATGATGATGTCCATCGCCTTGCCGTCCGCTGCCGTGGCGCCGAAGCCGCTGAGCGAGCAGTAGATCACGTCGGGGTTCTCGGCGCGCGCCACTTCATAGCCGATGCCCAGGCGGTCGGCCGTGCCGGCGGTGAAGTTCTCGACGACGATGTCGGCCGAGCGCACGAGGTCGCGGAAGACCTCCTGCGAGCCGGGCTTCTTGAAATCCAGCGCGACGCCGTATTTGCCGCGGGCGCGGGTGAGGTGGGACACGGAGACGTCGTCCTCGTGCCGGCGTTCCACGACGATGCCGTCGCGCCCCACGTAAGGGCTGTTCTCGCGGGCCAGGTCGCCGCCGCGCGGGTCCTCGATCTTGATGACTTCGGCGCCGAGGCCGGCCAGCAGGAGCGTGGCATAGGGGCCGGCCAGGGCGCGGGTAAGGTCGATGACGCGCAGGCCCTCAAGCGGACGTTCGGTAGTGGTCATGGGCGGTCCTCCGTCGGCGCGCATTGATGGGCGGTGCCGGTGGTGATGAGTTGCTGGGCGGCCCGGAACACGGGCACGCCGTCGATGCCGACTTGCGACAGGCGTTGGGCCTGGCCGAAGGCGTCGGCGTTGTAGAGCCGGTCGAAGCGCGCTTGCTCGCCGGCGGGGAGGGGAGAGAAATCGACGCCGTCAGTCTTGCCGAAGGCGATGCCGGCCGCTTCGGCCGCGATCAGTTCGCGGTTGAGCGCGGCTTCCCAGTCCTTGCGCGAAGCGATCAGCAAACGCTGCAAGTCGGGCGGCAGGCGGCGCCAGGCCTGGTCGGACACGGCGCGGGCCGGATAGGCGCCGCGGCTGAAGCGGATCGAGGTGAAGTGCTTGGCCACTTCCGAGAAGTGCAGGCTCTTGATCGTGTCGGCCGGGGCGACGACACCGTCGATCACCCCCTTGGCCAGCGCCGAATAGACCTCGCTCATGGGCATGTTGACGGGATCGGCGCCCAGTTGCTTGAGCACGTCCACCGCGTCGCTCTGGGCGCGCAGGCGCAGGCCCCGGAAGTCTTCGAGGTGGCGGATCGGCCGCGTCCGGGTGAGCACGCCGGGGAAGTTGCCGCCTTGCACGGCCAGGACGTGGAGGCCGTGCAATTCCCTGCCGAAACCGGGGAAGCGGGCGGCCAAGCAATCGTAGACCGCGATCTGCTCGCCGATGTCGCGCACGCCGCCGTAGAAGCCCGACTGGACCCGCAGCAGATGCGCGCCGCCCTTGGCGTAGATCGGCGTTATCAGGCCGATGTCGGCAACGCCGTGGCGGATCTCCTCCATGCTCATGTCGCTGGAGAGCAGCGCGCCGGACCAGTAGGGCCGGAAGGCGAGCCGGCCCTGGCTGGCCTTCTCGACCTGGGCCATCCACTCCTGGTCGGCCCGGCTGAAAGGATGGCTGGGCGGATAGGGGCTGGCATATGTCAGCGTATATTTGGCCTGCGCCTGGCCCTGCGGAGCCGGCGCCGCACTGCAGCCGGCGAGAGAGCCGGAAAGCGCCAGGGCCGCGGCGGCGAAAAGGAACTTTGGACGCATCGGATCAGCCTCCCGTCACGCTGGGCAGCCACAGGGTCAGCGCGGGCACCGCGATGATGAGGGCGAGATGGAGGAAGTCCGCGAGCAGGAACGGCAGGATGCCTCTGAAGATCGCGGAAAGCGGGATGTCCTTGGCGATGCCCTGGATGACGTAAACGTTGAGGCCGAGCGGAGGATGGACGAAGCCGATTTCCATCGTGCGCGTCAGGAAAATGCCGAACCAGATCGCGCTGTAGCCCAGTTCCTGCGCGATCGGCAGGAAGATCGGGGTAGTCAGCAGCATCAGCGCCAGACCGTCCAGGAACGAGCCGAGCAGCAGCAGCAGCAGGGCCATGGCGATGATCGCGAGAACCGGGCTGGCGTGCATGTCGCGCACCCAGGCGGACATGACGTCGGCGATGCCGGTGGTGCTGATGAAGGTCGCGAACAGAATGGCGCCGATGATGACGACGTAGATCATGCCCGAGGTGCGCAGGGTGGATGCCACGGCGCTGCCGATGGCCTGGCGGTTGAAGGCGCCGCGCAGGGCGCAGAGGCCAAGCGCCGCGACCACGCCCACGGAGGCCGCCTCGGTGGGGGTGAACCAGCCGATCATCAGCCCGCCGATCACGAACACCACCAGCGCGATGACGTCGACGATGCGGCCGATGCCGATCAGGCGGTCGCGCCAGCCCACGCGCTCGGACTTGGGGCCGAGCAAGGGGTTGAGGTGACACAAGACGCTGATCGTTATCATGTAGAACAGCGCCTGGGTCAGGCCGGGAATGATCGAGGCGGCGAAGAGCTTGCCGATCGACTGTTCGGCGATGATGCCGAAGACGATCAACGCGCCCGAAGGGGGAACCAGCGATCCCAGCGTGCCGCCCGCGGCCAGCGCACCGGCGGCGAAGCCGGGTTGGTACTTGGCGCGGCGCATTTCCGGCAGGGCGGCCGCGCCCACGGTGGCGACGGTGGCGAGGCTGGAGCCGCTGATCGCGCCGAAGCCTGCGCATCCGGCGATGGAGGCGAGCGCCAATCCGCCCTTGCGGTGCCCGACGAAGCGCGCGGCGACGTCGAAGAAGTCCCGGCTGGCGCCCGCCGCGAAGCACAAGTGCGCCATGAGCAGGAACAGCGGCAGGACGCCCAGTTCATACTTCATCACGGTTTCGAAAGCGACGACGCCGCCCTTGATCACGGCCGCCTCGGGCGAGATCAGCACGGCCAGGCCGAGCAGGCCCACGCCTGCAAGGCCCACGCCGATGGGCACGCCGGCCGCCAGCAGGGCGAGAAGCGCGGCAATGCCGAGAAGTCCGATCATTTCCGGGCTCATCGTGCGCTCCTGCGAAGCGCGTTGCGCAGGAACAGCAGGGCGACGAAGGCCAGCGCGGCGATCTGAAGGAGGCGCAGCGGGGTGATCGGGATGTGCAGCAACTCGGTCCTCTCATGACCGTTCCAGAGGTCGGCGACGAGCCAGAAGCAGCCTGCCGCCAGGACCAGGAACAGGGCCGCGGAAAGCGCCGAGGCGACGCTGGCCAGGCGCTGGACGGTGGGGGCGCTCAGGCGCTCGGTAAGGATGTGGACGGCGGCATGGGAGCCTTTGAGCGTCGCGAAGATCATGGCCGATGAGGCGATGAGGACGATGCAGGTCTGGACCACTTCGATCGAGCCCAGCAGGGTAAATCCGGTGTGGCGGCCCAGTACGGCAATGGCGTCGGTAGCCATGGCCACGAACAGGCCGGTGCCGCCGACGAGATAGGCCGCGCGTGTCGCGGCGCTTTCCGCTTCGGGCTTTTCAAGCGCCGGAGGCGATTCCTCGCCTGTGTCCAGGTCGTTCTGCATCTTCCTCTCCTGAAGGCCGCCTTATTGACAGCCCTGCGGTTCAACCGTCTAATAACGCGATCGGCATGATGGTAGAGAAATTCAACTATCTGTCAACTACACTAAACCAGATTAAGGCAGGGACGGAACAGTGACGCGCGGCGGCAGCAAGCGGGCAGAGGCGCAAGCAGCGGATTCGGGCATCAAGCTCGGCCGGCTCGACGAATTCATCGGCTTTCGCCTGCGGCGAATCCAGAACCAGCTCTCGCGGGATTTCGCCGCGGCAACGGCGGATCGCAACATGCGTTCGGGCCTGTTCTCCTCGCTTTCGATCGTGGCGGCGAATCCGGGGATTTCACAGAACGAACTCTCCAAGGCGGTGGGTCTGGACAAGTCGATCACGGTGCAGATCGTGGACGAGCTGGAGAAGCGCGAACTGGCCGTGCGCGAACGTTCGCCCACTGACCGCCGCCGCCATGCGCTGTTCGTGACCGAAGCCGGCAAGACTTATCTGGACGAACTGTTCGGGATCCTGGCGGAAACGGAAGATGCCGTTCTGCATCAGCTGACAAAGGCCGAACTGGCGCTTCTGCGCGAGCTGCTGGACCGTATGTATCTGGCTTATGACGAGCCGGGGATATCGCTATAAAGAAAAACAATACCGTCCTATCAAAAGATAGTTGACAATCTCCACGATCTAGCCCCATCATTGTGTTGTCGATGGCGCCAAGGAGCGCCTGCGGACGGCGATAACGCCGCTGCGACGGGTGGAGAGGTCGTGTCGTGCCTGGTCGGGCACCCTGCTGTTGCTCCCTTCGCGCCGGTGAGATCGCCGAAACGATAAATGCCCGGTGCTGCCGGGTTGGGAGGTCAATACATGTCGCGCATTACCTTGCGTCACCCCGTTTCCCGCCTGGTTTCTCGTCGGGCCATGGCCGTTTTCGCGCTCGTGGCGACGCCGGCCTGGGCCCAGGATGCGGCTCCGCAGCCGCAGGCAGAGGAAGCCGAAGCGCCGACGATCCAGGAAATCATCGTTACCGGCACCAGCATTCGCGGGGCTGCCCCGGTCGGTTCCCCGCTGGTTGCCGTGGGCCGCGCGGAGATCGAGCAGTCGGCGGCGACCACCACGATCAAGGTGCTTCAGGAAACCCCGCAGATCACCAATTACGGCGTTTCCGATACCAGCCGCAGCGGTGCGGGCGGCGCGGGCAACGTGGTCTATGGCAACTCCATCAATTTGCGCGGCATCGGCCCTTATGCCACGCTGACGCTCATCAACGGCCGCCGCGCGGTGCCGCAAGGCACGACCGGGGCCACGATCGACCCCTCCACCATCCCCACCCTGGCGCTCGAGCGCGTGGAAGTGATCGCGGACGGTGCCTCGGCGGTCTACGGTTCTGACGCGGTGGCGGGCGTTGCCAACCTGATCCTGCGCCGGAACTACGAAGGCGCGCAGATCGAAGTCCAGCACGGCGTCGCGGATCACTACCTGGAAAGCCAGATCGGCATGATCGCCGGCCACAAGTGGTCGACCGGCCAGGTCACCGCAACCTTCCAGCACACGTATCGCAGCAACCTGAGCGGCCAGGACCGCGACTTCTACGGCGCCGACCTGACCGCGCGCGGGGGTGCGGACTACCGCGTGACCCAGTGCGCGCCGGGCAATATCGTGACCGGCGGCCGCAGCTACGCGATCCCCGCGGGCGGCGCGACGCCGGGCGGCCTCGTCGCGGGCACCAGCAACAAGTGCGACAACCTGAAGGCCATCGATCTGGTGCCGCAGCAGGAGATCAACGCGGGCACCATCAACTTCGACCAGGACATCACGGACGGGATCCGCTTCTACGCCGATGTCTATGCCTCTCGGCGCGATGCCGTGCGGCGGGGACAAGTGGCGGCGCAGAACCTGAACGTGCCGCGCAGCAACGCCTTCTTCGTGGCCCCTGCCGGAACCAGCCCTGCCAGCGAGATCGTGCAGTATTCCTTCGTCAACGACTACGGCCCTTATTCGACCTCGGACATCACCTCCAAGACGATCCAGGGCACGGCGGGGATCACCGCGGACCTGTTCGGAGACTGGCAGCTGGACGCCTACGGCAGCTACGGCTGGAACAAGGACAGGGTGTTCACCCAGGGCAGCCAGACGGATTCCGCCGCACTGGCTGCCGCTCTGGCCAGCAGCAACCCGGCCATGGCCTTCAATCCCTTCGGCACTTCGGTCAACGATCCCGACGTGATCGCCGCGATCATGAACAACGTCAGCACCACGCAGGGCATCAGCCGCATGAAGGCGGCGGAGGCGAAGCTGGACGGCACCCTGTTCACGCTGCCCGGCGGTGACGTGAAGCTGGCCATCGGCGCGGAATACTACCAGCTCAAATTGCGCACGGGGCAGCTGCGCGGGCGGCTGGAAGCCCAGACCGGCACTGACCTCCGCCTCTCGCGCAACGTGAAGTCGGCCTATGCCGAAGTGCTGGTGCCGATCTTCGGACCGGGCAATGCCATCCCGGGCTTCCACAACCTGCAGCTCGACGTGGCCGGCCGTATCGACAAGTACAGCGACGTGGGCACCACCAAGAACCCCAAGATCGGCATCAACTGGGAACCGGTGGCGGACCTGAAGCTGCACGGCAGCTACGGCGAATCCTTCCGCGCGCCCTTGCTCACGCAGCTGGTGAGTGCCGGCGGCACCCAGCTCTATATCCAGAACTACTACGACCCCACCGTCGGCACCACGGTGCAGGGCGTGGCGCTTTCGGGCGGCAATACCGATCTGAAGCCCGAGACGGCGCGGACCTGGTCGTTCGGCGGCGAATATTCGCCGGCCTTCCTGCCGCGCGCCGTGTTCAGCCTGAACTATTTCGACATCGTCTACGAAGGGCAGATCAATGGGTATCTGTCGAACCTGAACGTGCTGCGTCAGGAGAACCTGTTCGGCTCGATCATCACGCGGGGCGCGGCGGCACAGTCCCGCATCGCGGATCTGGTGGCCTCGGGTCTCAACGTCAACGGCGGCACGGCGGCCAATGCGCAGGCGGCCGGGGTCTTCATCGACGGGCGCCCCAGCAACCTGGGCACGACGATCACGCGCGGTCTCGACTTCGGGCTTTCGGTCCCGATCCCGACCGAGAGCGCGGGCGATTTCCGCTTCTCGCTGCGGGGGACGCACTTCTTCACCTACAAGGTCGGCATCACACCGGACAGCCCGGTGATCGATCAGGCCAACAATATCGACTATCCGCTCAAGTGGCGGGCACGCGGCATCGCCGGCTGGTCCAAGGGCGGGTTCGACGGCAGCGTGGTGGTGGCCTGGCAGAACGGCTACAACAACACGTATGTCACCCCGGTCGAGCGCATCAAGTCCTACACCACCGTGGATCTGCGCTTGTCCTACGATCTGGAGGGCACCGGCATTCCCGGCACCGAGGGCGTGAAGATCGGACTGGACGTGCAGAACCTGTTCGACCGCGACCCGCCGTTCGTGGACCTTGCGCCGACCTCCAACGGCGGCGGCGGCGGCTTCGATCCGCAGACCACCAGTGCCATCGGCCGCATGGTCTCCCTCTCGCTGAGCAAGACGTTCTGATGGCGGGTCCGATGCGCCGGGCGGTGTGCGGCCCGATGATGATCCTGGCCGGGGCGCTCACGGCCTCGGTCCCGGCCTGGGCGGGGATCGACAAGGTCGACGGTCCGATCCCCGTCACGGCGGACAGCCGGGTCTACAACACGGCCTGGGTGCCGGGCGCGGTACCGGCCGTGGACCTGGCCGCGGCGGGCTATGTCGAGGAGGAATACTTCCTCCACGGCACGGCCGATGCCTACCGGCGCGATCCCTCGGGCGTGCTGGCGGTGCTGGCCAAGGACATTCCCTATGGCACCCGCATCATCGTGCGGCGCCCGAAGGATCCCGCGAAGTTCAGCGGCGTCGTGCATTTCGAGCCGATCCACCCCTCCCAGGGCGGCACGTCGCACTGGGTGGCGATGTCCGGCTACATGATGGCGCATGGCGACATCTACGTGGCGGCGGGGCTGGGCGACGATGCACCCTCGCGCGTGATCTCGGCCAAGGGACCGGTGCCGACCGCGCAGAGCCAGGTGCTCCAGTGGTTCGAGCCCCAGCGCTACGGCGCGATCCAGTGGCCGAAGGAGGACGGCATCCGCTATCAGGTCATGGCGGATATCGGCGCCCTGCTGCGGAGCGACCGCGCGGAGAACCCTTTGCGCGGGTTGAAGGTTCGGCGCATGCTGGTGGGCGGCTGGTCCTTCACCGGCAGCGTCCAGCGGACCTTCATCAATGAGGGCTTCCATGACCGCGCGCGCCTGCCGAACGGCAGGCCGGTGTTCGACGGCTACCTGATCGGCATATCCTCGCGCTGGAATGGCGGCGGCTATATCCCGCTCAACAGCGAGGAAGCGCAGACCCGCAACGACGATCCGCGCCGCAGCCTGAAGCCGATTGACGTGCCGGTGATCGAATTCATGTCCGAGTTTGAGGTGGGCACCGGCCCCGGACCGCAGACGCCCGACAGCGACGCCAGAGTGGGGGCGCACCGGATCTACCAGCTCGGCGCGGTGGTCCACAGCGCCAGCATGATCGACGGCAATCCACCGCGCGAGAAGCGCCCGAATTTCCTGCAGCTGGCGGCCAAGGGCTATCCGCTGGCGGGCGTGAAGGGGGAGGACGCGCTCAACACCTGCCGCCTGCCGATCAGCGATGTCCCTCATGGCGCACTGGCGCGCGCGGCGGTCGAGAACTTGCGGCAATGGGCGGACAAGGGCGTTGCGCCGCCGCACGCGCCGCTGCTGGCGTGGGACGGCGACAAGATCCGCCGCGATGCCACGGGCAATCCGGTGGGCGGGCTTCCGGTGGCGGAGTTCAAGGTGCCGCTGGCCTCCTACGGCCCCTACAAGGGCACTGACCTGCCTGCCTGCACGCCTGCCAAGGGTCGCCCGATCTTCGTGCGGACCAATCTGGACGCCGCGACGCTCAAGGCCCGATACCGCTCGGCGCAGGCTTTCGTCCGCCGCTACGATACGCAAGTCGACGCCATGGTGAAGCAGCGCTGGCTGCTGCCCGAGGATGCCGCCGCGCTCAAGGCCAAGGCCCGCCGCGATGCCGAGGCCCAGTTCCCGGTGCAGTGATCCGCCTGCTCCCCGTGCCTGATCCTGTGTGTCTCCATTCGAGAGTACGTCTGAAATGATGAAGCCGCTGTCCGCATCTCTTCTCGCCCCCTCTCTCGTCATGGCAGCCCTCTCGGCCGGGACGGCGCATGCCCAAGTTCCGCAGAGCAGCTTCGGCCATTACCAGCCCGCCGCCACTTATGACGGCATGGCGTCCTCCTCGCGCTATGTGGAGATGCGCGACGGGGTGAAGCTGGCGATCCGGGTGGACCGCCCGACCAGGAACGGCCAGCCGGTCGACGGCCGTTTCCCGGTGATCTGGCACCACACGCTGTCGATCTCGCAGCAGACCGCCGACGGGGCGGGCGAGCGGGTGAGCGACTATCGCCGCATCCAGGAACTCACCCGCTACGGCTATGTCGTGGTGCAAGTGGCGCGGCGGGGGAACGGCCAGTCCACCGGCGTGCGGCGCGGCTATCACGATCGCAACGAGGCGCAGGACGCCTTCGACATGACGCAGTGGCTGGCGTCGCAGCCCTGGTCGGACGGCAAGGTGGGGGTCTACGGCTGCTCGAACACCGGCGATGCGGCGATGCATGTCATGACCATGCGTCCGCCCGCGCTCAAGGCTGTCTTCGCGGGCTGCTTCTCTTGGAACAAGTACGATGCCTTCCGCCGCGGCGGCATCTTCGCGCAGTGGGGCACCGGCCCGACGCGCACGATCGAGAACGACATGAAGGTCTCGCCCGTCGATGGGGACGAGAACAAGGTGATCCTGCGTCAGGCCGCCGAGGAACACCAGCTTTCCACGCCGCTCTACGACATGTGGAAGCAGCTTCCCTATCGCGACAGCTGGTCGTCTCTGGTCGCCAGCCGGTTCTGGGCGGAAGGCAGCGCGTCCAGCTATGCCGACCAGATCCGTCTCGGCGGGGTGCCGCTCTACATCCAGGGCGGGTGGAATGACGAACTGCGCGACCAGGCCTTCATCGCCCATGCCAATATTCCCGGATCGCGCGTCGTCATCGGCCCGTGGAAGCACTGCAACAGCGACGATTTCGCGCTGCTCGAAGAGATGCACCGCTTCTACGATCGCTATCTGAAGGGCATCGAGACCGGCGTGGAGAAGGACGCGCCGATCCACTACTTCACCGTCAACGCCGCTCCCGGAACCGAATGGCGGGCGACGACGGACTGGCCGCTCAGGCAGACGCAGATGCGCGCCTTCTTCCTCGACGGCGCAAAACTCTCGGCCGCAGCGGGGCGCGGCAAGCCGGTGACTTTCACCGCCAACTACGACGTGAAGTGCCCCGATGCCGGTTCGGGATCGCAAGTGCAGCCCTGCCATGTCGCGGGCAACGGGGTGAGCATGGCGGGCGCCGTGCTTCCGGCGGATACCGAGGTGACCGGCAATGCCATCGCCGACCTCTGGATCTCGGCCGACCAGCCCGACGCCAATGTCTTCGCCTACCTGGAAGACGTGGGACCGGACGGTGCGGTGCATGTCGTTACCGAAGGGCGGCTGAAGGCCTCGCTGCGCAAGGAGGCGCCGTCGCCCTGGAAGATGCCGGCCGGCGTGCCCTGGCACCGCGCCTACAAGGAAGACGCCCAGCCGCTGAAGCCGGGCGAGGCCGTTCGCCTGCACTTCGACATGATGCCCACCTCCTGGGTGTTCCGGAGGGGCCACCGCATGCAGATCACCGTCACCGGTTCGGACCACCGCGAGCGCGCGCGCGACATTGCCACCCCGCCGCGCATCACCGTCTATTTCGACCGGACCCATGCCTCCTCCGTCGCCCTTCCCGTGATCCCGGCAAAGGAAGGCTGAGATGACCTTGCTGGCGCTGCTCGCGGCCACGTCGCTGGGCGCCGGGCCGGTGGAGGCGGGTGGGGCCTGCGACGGTGCGGTCCGGATCGCGGTGCCGGACTTGCGGATCACGCGGGCCAGCCCGGTCGCGGCGGGGAGCGGCTTTGCCTCGCCCGATGTCCGCGCGCCGAAAGTGCAGGCCGGGTTCTGCCGCATCGAAGGCGTGATCGAGAAGGAGATCGGCTTCGAGCTATGGCTGCCGGTGAAGCGCGCGTGGAACGGCCATCTCTTGACCGGCGGCGTCGGCGGGCAGGCTGGCAGCTTCAACTACCGGGAACTGGCACGCGGCGTGTCGCGCGGCTATGCCGCCGCCAGCACAGACACCGGCCACAAGGCAAGCGACCCGCACTGGCTGCTGGGCGATCCGCAGCGCGCGGCGAACTATGCGGAGCGTGCCAATCACCTGCTGGCCGTGAAGGCCAAGGCGGCGATCGTCGGCTTCTACGAAAAGCCGGTGCGCCGCGCGATCTTCTCTGGCTGTTCGGGCGGGGGCCGCCAGGCCATGACCGAGGCGCAGCGCTATCCCGGCGACTACGACGGCATCCTGGCCGGTGCACCCGGCGTCAACACCCCCGCCATGAGCGCGCGGCGCATGTGGGAGATGATCGAGCACCGTCGCCATGCCGGGCTGATGTCCGCGGCCGACTGGACGCTCGTGGCCCGCAGGGGTGCCGCCCGGTGCGATGGCGACGACGGCGTGAGGGACGGTCTTGTCTCGAACCCGGCCGCCTGCCGTTTCGACCTGGGCGAACTGCTCTGCCGCCCCGGCTCCGGCGCGTGCCTCAGCGCCGCGCAGATCGCTTTCGCCCGGCGGATCTATGGTCCGCTTCACGACGAGAACGGCAAGCGCATCGATTCCGGCATTCTGCCCGGCGTTCCCGTCAGCGCCACGCCGCTGCCCGAGCCGTTCACGCCGGGGCCTCCCTATCTGGCGGTGTCGCTGTTCGGAGACGGGGTTCATCGCGACCGGACCTGGGATGCCGCCACCTTCCGCATTGCCGACGATCTGCCCGCCATCGACCGGGTGATGAACCTCCATGCCGACAATCCCGATCTCACCGCCTTTCGCGCGCGGGGCGGCAAGCTGTTGATGTACCAGGGCTGGGCCGATCCGCTGGTGCTGGCGCAGTCGACCACCGGCTATTTCCACGCGGTGACGGCGCGGATGGGCGGGGTGTCGGACTTCCTGCGGCTCTACATGGTGCCGGGCATGGACCACTGCGTGGGCGGCACCGGCCCCGACCTGTTCGGCGCCACCGGCGGCGAGGGCTTGGACCGGGCGCCCGAGCATGACATGCTCTCCGCGCTGGAACGCTGGCTCGACACGGGCACGGTCCCCGGCGCGATCCTGTCGATCAAGCGCGAAAACGGCAAAGTCGCGGCAGAGCGCCCGCTATGCCCTTATCCCCAGGCCGCCCGCTACCTTGGCAGCGGAGACCCGAAGCGCGCCGCCAGCTTCCGGTGCGCGGGGCCGCAGTAATCGGCCGGGGCGTTGAACGGGGCGGCCGCACCCGATCTTTCTTGCCTTTCCGGCCCGATTGCCATTCACACTACATATTCCGCCTCCTGAGAGACGGACTTTCGAACCGCTACGAACACCCGTTCATAAACGATGGGATCACGTGGATGTGATCCTGGGCTCCGTGCGGGCCGGTGCCCCGGACAGCCATGTGCCGAAGCGCCATGTGCTGTCGGAAAAGCAGGTGAACAGGGGCGAGGTCGTCGTCGATTTCCCGCTGCCGCCAGCCTCGACGCCCTATTACATCCGGCTTCGCGGCACCAATACCGGAGAGGGCGAACCGGTCCTCGACGCAGAGGGCGAAGACCCCGATGCCGATCGGTGGTGCTATTCTAACCCGGTGTGGATCACGCAGGACCCCTCGCCCGGCGCTGGGCCTGCCATCGTTCCCCGATAGTTTTGGCAGGGCGCTCTGGCAGCGGTTTCTATTCCGGCGCGGGTGGCCAGTCGCCATCGGCCAGCGGCGGCAAGGCCTGGAACCAGGCCGCTTCGCGCCGCAGTTTCAGACTGTCGCCTGCAAAGGTGAGGTCGGCCCGGGCGACGGCGCGCAGTTCCTCGCCAATCCCGCCGACACCGCTCGACGCGATCACGACATAGCTCAGCGCCGCGTCCTCGCAAGCGATCAGCGCCTCGACGGCTTTGCCGATGGATGTTCCGTCTCTGGCGGTCACGGGCATTCCGGCGATCCCGCTGGCGGTGAACAGCGTGGGAGAGGCAGAGCGCCGGCTCTCCTCGGTGGCGGACTTGTCGCCGTCCTCATAGGCGCGCTGCTTGCCGAGCCAGCGCCAGACGCCAATCAGGCTCACCAGCGTCAGGAAGCCATTGGTGGCAAGCAGGTTGGTCTGGCCGGACGAGAGCCCGATCACCGACCAGGCGATGGAGCCGAGGGTAAACACGACAAAGCCCCATCCCGTCACGCGGGCGCCGAGGTTGGACGCGGTCATGATGGCCTCGATCATCGTTGCGGCGGGGGCGATCCAACCAGCGGCTTCTTCCAAGGATGGGCGCCATCATGCAACGACCGGGAGACTGCTCAACGCCCCTCGGCCGCCTTGGTACCTGCGTTCACGCCCTAGTAGTAGCGCGGAATCGGCCCCAGCTGCGGCGTCTGGTCGGGCAGGTCGATCATTTCCTCGTCGACGTAGCACCAGCCCCAGCCTTCGGGCGGGTCGTATCCCTCGATGATAGGATGGTGTGCCGCGTGGAAGTGCGCGGTGGCGTGGCGGTGCGGGGACTGGTCGCAGCAGCCGACGTGGCCACAGCTGCGGCAGATGCGCAAGTGCAGCCAGGGGCTCCCGATCTTGAGGCATTCCTCGCAGCCGCGCGCGCTTGGCGTGACCTGATTGATGGTGCTGCTATGGGGGCACGATGTCATGATCTGTCTCCGTCGAGTTCAGCAATCTTCGCGTGGATATGGGCTATGGCCGGGGACCGCCTCGTGAAGCCGCTCCGAACATCGGCTACCGTAATGGCGTCGATCCCCGCGCCCGGCAAGCGCGCTTTTGCGCCGTCGCTAGCTCCGCGCGGCGGTGGCGTCGACCGTGATCTGGTCTTAGGACCACAGGGCCTCGAAGAAGGCTCGGGCACGATCCTTTGCCTCGCCTCCCGCGATCTCGACGATCCCGCCGATCGTGCATTCGCCATCGATGGCGTCCAGAACCGCCTTTCAGCCGGGCCGACTGGCAGGATCATCTTTCATGCCGGTGGCCCTGCTTGCGGAACAACCTTAACGGACGCATTGGGTCTAAGCCAAAAGAACACTTCTTGTTTCGACTGCGCTTCACCTATGTTTTCCAAACGCAATTTGGGAGTTGTTGTGCGCCGCGATTCAGCGATCTTCGGTAAATGCGTTTGGTGTGCCCGGCAGGACAATCGTGGTCGCTGCCATTATGTTGTGCGCGTCGGAAGGAGCCGTTCCAACGCCGAGCGCGACATGGACGATTGAAACCCCGAAGACAGTGCTTGCCGGAGCCAGCTTACGCAAGGCCGACCGCATTTGCGCGGTATCATCGAGGTGCACCGCTCCCCGTACCAGCGCATTAACTGGAGGCGCCAGTATACTATGCAGTTCGACAAAATTGACTTCATCATTATCGGCGCGGCGAAATCGGCAACCACCTGGCTTCAGGCACAGCTGCAGTCGGATCCGGCCGTTTACATGCCCGATCCGGAGTTGCATTATTTTTCCAGGGAATACGGCCGGGGAGAAGATTGGTATCTGTCGCAGTTCAGCGAGGAGGGGGCCGGCAAGATCGTCGGCGAGAAGTCCAACTCCTACCTCTATGTGCCCGAAGCAGCGGCCCGCCTCCACCGCCACCTGCCGCATGTGAAACTGATTGTACAGCTACGCAACCCGGTCGAGCGGGCCTATTCCGACTACTGCATGCTGTTCAGGCGCGGCGAGGTGGGGGGAGATATAGGAAACTACCTCGATCCCTCGCTGGGCGAGAATTTGCGGTTCCTGGTTGCCGGCAACTTTGCCTCGCATTTGCAGTCCTATATCGAGCTTTATGGGCGTGAGGCTCTTCTTACCCTCTTCTTCGAGGGTGTGGCAGGCGACCCGGAAACGCAGATGTCGCGGATCCGGGCGCATCTGGGCTTGCCGCCGCGGCCTCTGGCACCGGGCGGACAGGATAAAGTGAAGGACAAGACGGTGCCGGTCGTGCCCGCTGGATTGCGCAAGCGTCTTGCCTGGATGAAACCGATCGCCCGTCCCTTGCGAGGCACCACCGCATTCCGGGCCGTTCGCAATCTTATCGCGCAAGAAATCCAGTACCCGCCGCTAACCGATGAGTTGCGAAAGCGTCTTAACGATTATTATGGTCCCTCGATCGAGGTATTAGAGCAGATGAGTGGCCAATCGCTCAGTCATTGGTACGGACCGGTGGGACGTTCGAAGAAGGACATGACTGGTACCGACACGCTGAGACGGATCAATTATCAAGGGGCGGGGTCGGTAATATGAAGACGTTCATCATTACCGGGATCCAGATGAGAAACAAAGGCGCGCAGGCCATGTTTCTCTCCCTGAGCTATTCCTTGAAATCGATCTACGGCGAGTGCGAAGTAATCGGTTTCGCGAGCAAATACGACGATCCGGAACAGTATACCTTCCCGCTACTGCCATACGACGATTTCACGCGCCCTGCTTTGAGATACGGTTTGTACAAGGTGCCGTTCCTGGTGCCGATAGCGACCGGCATCGTCGGGTACCTTAGGAAAAGCGACAAGTGGCGCAACAAGATCACGGACATGAAGAAGGCCCTGCAAAGAGCGGACGCTATCTTCGATGCGAGTGGATACACGCTGGGCTCCGGGTGGCCCAAGCAAAGCGGGCGAATGTTGTTGGACACAATCAGGATCGCTCGCCGCTTCAACAAGAAGATCATCCTCATGCCGCAGAGCTTCGGTCCATTCGACTGGGGTGAGAAAGAGGATTCCGACTTCATCGACGAGGTAAAGAAAGAACTGACGTACCCCTTGAAGATATATGCGCGCGAGTGCGAGGGGTATGAATGCCTGACTTCTCTTGGCCTGCAGAATGTCGAATTGTCGGCAGACATGGTGATAAGGGGAAAGATTTTTCCCAGCGCCAGCCAAATCTCCACCAGGCACAGAGACGTAAAGGAATATTACCCAGCGCCAAACTCCATTGGCTTCATTATAAACAAGAACGTATTCAGGATCGGTGACGCTTCCGCGGTAATCGATCTCTATGCGAAAATGCTCCAGAGATTGCTCGAAAATGGCGAAAATGTCTACATTCTGAACACGTCCACCGCTGACACGGATCTGGTCAAGCAAGTCCTTGGCAAAGTGAGAAATAGCCAGAAGGTTCAGGTAATTTCCGGAGAGTTCTCAAGTCCGGAGCTGATCGACATCCTCGCGCGATTCAAATATGTCGTCGCGTCGCGCTATCATTCGGTGGTATTCGCTTACAGAAGCGGTGTCCCTGCAGTCGTACTCGGGTGGGCCAGCAAATATACTGACCTTGCGGCACTCTTCCAGCAGCAGGACTATGTCTTCGACATAAGAAGCACCACTGCCGCGGAAATTCTGGATGGCGTGGACAAAATGGGCTCAAATTACGTGGAAGAGGCGAGACGTATAAGGGAGTGTCTGGTAGGCGTTCAAGCCACGTCCGTAGTCCAACAGGCCATAAGTGCCCTGGAGGAACAAGGCATATCGGCAACGGTCACGACCCATCGCCAGATCCCATCCTTACGCGGAAACGGGAAAGCTACCGCGATGACTGTGTGAGCGGTTCAAGGGCCTTTCAGCCGAAGTAAAGTTGCCTGCCGTCCCTTTCGTAGTCTCCGGCGGGGCAGGTTTCTCGCGATAGCGCTGGCCGCAAGCAGCGACTTGTGCCGGAAACGGCCGCGTCTTCCCGGCAGGCGGAAGATGTGCACACTCTCACTCTATCGAGGAAAGGATTTCCCCCGCGCGGATCGTCACGGCGACTTTTGCGAAGGCCGCCGTGTCCAGTGCAGGGTCGCCATCGAGCAAGACCATGTCGGCTGCCAATCCCCGCCCGATCCGGCCCCGCACATGGGATTGACCGAAGCGCCGCGCCGGGGTGGTGGTGAGTGCCGCCAGCACATGGCGCCAGTCCATCGCCTGCGCCATCAGGCGATACTCCGCGCTTGGGTCGAACACGTCCATGAAGCCGGCGTCGGTGCCGAACAGGACCTCGCCGCCGCCCTCGCTGAGTGCGCGGACCTGCTGGACGACAGTGGCGACCGGCGTGCTGTCTGCCGGATAGACTTCGAACAGCATCATCGTCGGCACCAGCGCGACATGGGCCGAGACCAACTTGCGCACTTGCGCCGCATCCCAGGGACCCGCGATCGGCGTGGCGTGGGCGAGCACGTCGACGCCGTTCTCCACCGCCGCGTTCATGCCCTCGCGATTGGTGGGATGCGCGAAGACCGGCAGGCGATGGCGATGCGCTGCGGCCGTCAGCGCGCGGATCTGGTCTGCCGGCATGACCATGACGTCCTCGGCGCCCAGAATGGCGCCGGTGAACAGTTTTACGCCGTCCACACCCGCCTGCGCCTGCCGATCGAGCCGCGCTACGGCCTCTGGCGTCGAGCGTATCTCGGGCACCGCAATATGCTCCGCCTCATAGACCGGACGCGCGTAGACCGGCGTGCCGTTCTTCGCGAAGAAGGGATCACCTACCGTGAGTATTTGGGGCCCGGCAAACCGTCCTTCTTGGATCATGCGCCGTAGCGTGGTCGCACTGGCGGTGCTGGAGGTGAGATCGAACACCGTCGTGAAGCCCCAGCGCGTGAACATGTCACGCAGTTGCCCTTCCAGCTTCGCAGGGTCGGCCGCGTCCGGGTGAAGCAAGTCATGCGTCATCAGATGGACGTGGCTGTTCCAGAAACCCGCGACGAGCGTGCGTCCTGCACCCGGGATGGTCTTCATCCCCTGGGGCACCGATACTTGCGCGCGGGAGCCGACGGCGGCGATCCGGCCGTCGCGGACGATCACGACGCCATTTTCGAGAGCTTTTGCTTGGGGATCGGCATAGATCCGGGCGCCCACTACGGCGAAATCCTCTGCCAGCGCAGACCCGGTCACGCACCATGCGGCAAGAAATGCCGCCACCATTGCCAGACTTTTCATTCTCGCCCCCGTCGGCCGTCGCACCGCGGCCAGGAGACAACGAAAGCGCAATGCACGGCGGGGCGTAAGTTGGCATTCATCCCAGGCCGATGAGCGCGCCGAGACGCGACCTTCCGGACGCTTCCCGAAGGGTCAGGCTGAACGGATGAAGGCGCTTGCAGATGCAAGCTCTGGCATCTCGATCTTCGCCGGCCCTCTATGTGGACTGGTGTTCCGCTTAGCAATTGACCTCAGCCAGTTTAAGGCATTAATACTCCGACAATTGGGAGAAAAGGATGTTTCGAACATTCAGACGGTGGCCGGGACGGGTCACGATGGTTCTCGCTGCAGGCAGTCTTTGCGTTTCTCCGAGCGGAAAGGCTCAGGACTCGGAGGAGGCGGCGAAGCCGTTGCGTTCGGAGGTGTCTATTTCGGTAGACAGCGGCGGCCCGACGATCGATCCCAGCATCTACGGCCAATTTGTCGAGCATCTCGGGCGAGGCGTGTACGAGGGGATCTGGGTAGGCACAGGTTCCACCATCCCGAATGTGCGTGGCATTCGCTCGGACGTGGTCAGCGCCTTGCGCCGCATCAAGGTTCCGAACATCCGCTGGCCGGGCGGCTGTTTTGCGGACGGCTATCATTGGCGGGATGGCATCGGTCCCGCAGAAAAGCGGCCGCGCGGGATCAATGCCGCCTGGGACAAATCTCCGGAAACCAATGCCTTCGGCACGCATGAGTTCATGGATTTCCTGGACCAGATCGGCGCCAGGCCGTTCGTTTCGGTGAACCTCGGCAGCGGCAGCGTTCGTGAGGCCGACGACTGGCTTCGCTACATGACCGCCCCGCAGGACAGTGCGCCGGGGCAGGAGCGGGCAGCGAACGGTCATGCGGCACCCTGGGAAGTGCCTTTCATCGGCGTCGGCAATGAGAGCTGGGGTTGCGGCGGCAATATGACCGCGGACACTTATGCCGCGGCCTTCCGGCATTATGCCGCTTTCCTGCGCACATACTCCGGCGAGCGGGCGAAACTCATCGCCGTGGGCGCAGATACCGACGATTATGCGTGGACGGACCGCGTGATGGCGCAGGCGATGAAGTGGCGCCCGCAGCCGACCCCCTTGTCGCTGACGACGGACCGGCCGCTGCTCTGGGGCCTCTCGCTGCACTTCTACACCTTCGCCGGCAACGACTGGCATGCCAAGGGACGGAACGTGGGCTTCGACGAAGCCGGCTGGGCGGCGGCTCTGGCGCGTGCTGACCTTACCGACGATCTGATCCGCCGCCATTCGGAGGTCATGGATCGCTACGATCCCGAAAAGCGCGTCGCGCTCGCGGTGGACGAATGGGGTGCCTGGTTCCAGAGCGAGAAGAACGCCCCTTCGCAGCTCTATCTGGAAAGCACCCTGCGTGATGCGCTGATCGCAGCGAAGAGCCTCAATATCTTCAACCGCCATGCCGACCGGGTGAGAATGGCGAACCTGGCGCAGATGGTGAACGTCATCCAGTCGCTGGTGCTGACGCAAGGCTCGAAGATGGTGGTCACCCCGACATACCACGTCTTCGAGATGTACCAGGTCCATCAGGGGGCGCAGGCCTTGCCCGCCACGGTGCGGACGCCGGATTACGTGCAGGGCGACGTTCGCTTGCCCTCCATCGACGTTTCGGCATCGCGCGATGCGAGCGGCAAGCTGCATGTGACGATCGCCAATCTCGATCCGGCCCGCGCTAACCGGCTGAACATCCGCCTGGATGGCGGCCGCTGGCACCGCGCGAACGCCCGGGTGCTCACCGCCGACCGGATCGATACCCGTATCACGTTCGACAAGGCGGACCCGTTCGTCCCGCGTCCGCTGCCGGCCCGCCTCGCCGGCGGCGGCGTGGACCTCGAACTGCCGGCCAAGTCGGTAACGGTGCTGGAAGTGGAATGAGATGCGCTGACGGGCCATCGAGGGGAGTCAGGAAAATGAAGGTGAAGTTTGCCTGTCTGGCGGCGATCGGGCTTGCTGCCCTCGGCGCTCCGGGGACGTTTGGCATGGCGCAGCCCGGCGGCGGCGTGCCAGAAAAGCAGCTTGAGATCGTGCAGGGCCTTGCCGATCAAAAAGCCTCGCCGGTTCCTTCGGCTTCTGCGCTTACCGCTTATCTGTTGGTCTACTTCAAGGACGAGACCCATTCCCTGCACATCGCGGTCTCGCGCGACGGCTATTCGTTCACGGACGTCAACGGCGGCAAGCCGGTGCTGGACGGCCGCGACATCGCCGAACAGAAGGGCATCCGCGATCCCCATATCATGCGCGGCCCCGATGGCGCCTTCTACCTCAGCATGACCGATCTTCACATTAACGCGCAGCGGGAGGGACTGCGGGAAACGGAATGGGAACGGCCGAAGGAAACATATGGCTGGGGCAACAACCGCTCGCTCATATTCATGAAGTCCTGCGATCTGATCCACTGGACTCATGCCATCGTCCCGGTCGACAAGCTTTTTTCCGAAACTTCTCGCCTCGGCGCGGCCTGGGCGCCAGAGACGCTCTACGATCCCAAGGCCCGCAAGATGATGGTCTATTACACCACGCGCGACGGAGCCGGGACGGAGCACATGGTCTATTCCTATGCCGACGACGCGTTCACGACGCTTACCCAGCCACCGCGTCCGCTGTTCACGTACCCGAAGGCCAATGTCGGCTCAATCGATGGAGACATCAGCCGCGTCGGAAAAAAGTATCGCCTGTTCTATGTCGCTCACGAGAAGCCCGGCCATCTTCGCCAGGCCGTCTCCGACAGGATCGACGGCGGCTATCGTTTCGATCCCAAACCCGTCGATCCCGAGACCGTGGGAACCGAGGCACCCAATCTCTGGCGCCGGGCCGGAACGAACACCTATGTGCTGATGTACGACGTGTTTGGAGCCAGGCCGAACAACATGGGCTTCTCCGAAACGAGCGACTTCAAGCATTTCCGCAACCTCGGCCGGTTCAACGACGCCGGCTCGCCGATGAAGGCCACCAACTTCGCCGGTCCGAAGCACGGCGCGGTAATGCCGATCACGCCCGGCGAAGCCGCGCGCCTCGAGCGGCATTTTGCAGGGGGGTGATGGATAGAAGCGAGGTCGGCTCGCGGTATCTTTCCCATGGTCCTGTGAAGTCGGCAGCTTATTCAGGATCCGATTTATATGTGGCGTCTCGTGTCAAGTGGCGCGCGCAGAACCTGCGGCAGACCTTGTCCGGTTGCCTTTTTCATTCTGTCGAGATCGGCGGGGTTGATCGTCTTCGTGCAGGCGTGCGCCTGGCGCATCAACTTATATCCGGCAGCTCCATGACGGCTTGCCACAATCCTGCATGCACAGCTCAGACGTTCAAGGGGACGGTTTCACACTTTTTGTCGGTGCATTCGCACCAATCGTACTCTCGAAGCCCGTCACCCCGCTTTCAGGCCCTGGCCGGGGCCTGAACTCTCAAAGGCTGATTATCAGGCCGCAGCAGCCTTGTCTGGTATCACCAATCCTTCAGGTATGAGGCCAGTTTCGACATAGCGCCACAGCGTGATTGCCAGCTTGCGGGCCATAGCCACCAACATGATCCGGCGCATGCGCGGCGATTGCCCCTGTGTTCGCGCCCTGAACCATTTCGTCAGCGGACTTTCGGGATGTTTGTGCTGCCAGATCCAGGCGATCTCGATGAGGATGCGCCGAGCCCAGCTGTTGCCAGCTTTTGAGATGCCCTGACATTTCGTCGTCGAGCCGCTGTCGTAGGCACTCGGTGTCAGCCCGAGATAGGAACCCAGGTGCGAGCGGCTGCTGAACTGCCGTGAGAAGATTTCCCGCGCCATGATGGCGGCAGTCGTTCCGCCGATTCCGGGGAGCAGGCGAAGCATCTGGCGCTTCTGCTCGATGGCGGGGTCTTGCGCATCAGCCATGTCGCGCTCCTTCTCGACGCAGCGGATTTGCTCTTCGACCAAAGCCAGCCGTGCATATTCACGTTCGAGTTCATGGCGTAGGCGTTCGGGAAGCGATTTACCTTCGGCGGTGACAAGGGAGGCAAAATCAATCCGGGTCGCGCGCAGCTTTGGTTCGATACCCCTGATCCCTTGTCCAAAAAGCAGGCCCTTGATCCGGTTGATGTGGGCTGTGCGCTCGTGGATTAGACGTTGCCGTTCCCGGTGCGATCGGCGCGCATCTTCTTCTTCGACATCGGGAACGCGCACGACAGCACATACATGATGATCGCCCCGGTCAATCGCGATGACGGCCCGGAGCAGCATCAGGGCATCGATGCGATCCGTCTTCACCCTGCGTGCACGACGGTTCACCTGCAGGCTGGCGGGATCCAGTACCCGGCACTCGATCCCTGAACTGGTCAGGCGGCGCGCCAGCCAGAACCCATCGTAGCCCGCCTCATAACAGATCACGATTCTCGGGATCGATCCGGCGACCTTGCGAAGCCGCGTCACCAAGGCATCAAAATCGCCGCCTGGCAGACGATAGATGCTCGGCTTGGGCTGGTCAGGGTGGGCTACGGATATGACCCAACTCTTCTTGCTCAGCTCGATTGCCGCATAAACGGTTTCGCTGGTCGCCGATCGGAAGGCAAGCTCCTGTTCTGTCGTCATGGCCAATCTCCTGAATGACACTGCCGTCAGAATACCGACTCAGACTGGCGGCCTACATAGGATCTTTTTGCTCCAAGCGTGGACAGGCTGCCTTGGCTTCCTGAAAGGCGAGGACTGCCGCAAACCGGGCATCCATTCATCAATACTTGACTGATCGTTCCATAACGCCTATCTGGCACTTCATGGCAAGACCAAGGGAATTCGATCAGGACAAAGCGCTGAACGCAGCCATGGCGGTATTTCGCGAACATGGCTTCGAGGGCACGTCGGCCGGGATGTTGGTCGATGCCATGGGCATTGGGAGGCAGAGTCTTTACAACACCTTTGGCGATAAATGGCAGCTCTACCAGATGGCGCTGCGCCGCTATGCCGCCGATGAAACCGGCGAGCATATCGCCATGCTGCAAAGCAAGCCGCGCGCCATCGACGGTATCCAGACGATGGTCGACCGGGTGGTCGACAATGCCCGGGATGCCTGTCTCGGCGTCGGCTCGATCTGCGAATTCGGCCGTAGCCGGCCGGAACTGGTCGCCATCCGCGACGCTGCCGACGCTGCCATGCGGGCAATCCTGACCGATACTATAGCGCGCGCGCAGGCCGAGGGGGATGTTGCCCAGGATGTGTCTGCCGATACGATCGCTTCGTTCATCGTGATGAGCTTTTCCGGTTTGCGGATTGCCGCGCGGGCCGGTGCGGGAGACGAGGACTTGCGTGCTCTTGGCGATCTGGCCCTACGCGCTTTGCGATAGGCGCCGGGCGTCTTTTTATTTGCCTAATTATGGAACGATCATTCAACAAAAGGATACGGAAAATGAAAGCCATTGTGATGACCGGAGTGGGCGGGGCGGACGTGCTTGATCTTGCTGACGTTCCCGATCCGCCTGCCACACCCGGAGCGGGCGAGGTTCTCGTCGAGATTACCGCTGCCGGGGTCAATTTCATGGACATCGGCGTTCGCCAGGGGATGGCTTGGGCGGAAATGCCCAATCCCAAGATCCTGGGTGTGGAAGGTGCAGGCCGCATCGTCGCGGTGGGCGCGGGTGTTGCTATGGCTGTCGGCCAGCGCGTCGCCTGGGTCTACGCCCCGGGCAGCTATGCCGGGAAGATCATGCTGCCGGCAGAAGCGCTCGTGGCCATCCCCGATGGGCTGGATGACAGAACCGCAGCCGCGATCATGATGCAGGGGCTTACGGCCAGCCATTTCGCCACGGATTTCCACTCTGTGCAGGCAGGCGAGATCGCCCTTGTTCATGCGGCGGCGGGCGGACTGGGGTTGCTGCTGACCCAGATCGTGAAACTGCGGGGAGGAACCGTTATCGGCCGCGTGTCGAGCGCGGACAAAGTGGCCGCCGCCAGGGAAGCGGGCGCAGACCATGTCATCGTCGATGCCAAGGGGGATTTTGCCTCGCAAGTGCTGGCGCTGACCGGCGGCGAAGGCGTGCATGTGGTTTATGACGGCTCCGGGCCGACGACATTTCAAGGATCGATCGATTCTCTCCGGCGGAGCGGGACCTTCTGCTGGTACGGCCCCGTTCTGGGCGGCCCTGGCCCGATCGATCTCCTTGCCCTGCCCCGCAGCATCAAGCTCGGCTACGCAGTCTTCTCCGATCATATCCATAGCCCCGAACGGTTTCGGGAGCACGCCGCGCGCCTGTTCGATTGGGTCCTGAAAGGCGATCTCAAGGTGCGGTTCGGCGGCGTCTACCCGATGGCCGATGCGGCCCAGGCGCACCGCGACATGGAAAGCCGCGCGACCACCGGCAAGCTGCTGCTGATCCCCTGATTTTCCTTACCATCATTCTCAAGAAGGACTTGCCATGAATATCGAACCCGCGATCAGGACTGCGCTCGTCTTCGGCGGGATCACGCGGCATCGGCGCTGGAGCCGTCAAACGACTGGCGCAGGACGGTTATTCCGTTGGCTTTACTTACGTCAATAGCGAAGAACAGGCCGGGGCGCTGGCCGAGACGATCGCCGCGCAAGGCGGCGAGGCACTGGCAATTCGCGCCGATAGCGAAGACACGGCCGCGATCACTGCAGCCGTTGCTTGCTTCGTCGATCGTCTCGAAAAGATCGTTCTCGTCAAAGGCGGCTTGTTTCGCATGAACACGCTCGAGGCGGTGGCGCCCGATGAACTGGACGTCATGCTGGCAGTGAACGTCCGCGGCGTCTATGGCGGCGGCGCACATCGTCGGTGGCGGAGGCATCGTCATGATCAGCAGCGATGTCGGGATCTGCATCGTCATAACCATTTGCGACGTGCGCAAGCCGGACAAGGCCGCAGTGGAGCTCGTCGAGTCTATCATGGAACGGCTTGTCGACTTATCCGGCCATTCCCGATTCCAATCAGTTCACGTTCTTTCCCTTACGAGAGACGGGCCAGCGCGATCGATCGGTAGGTCCGCATAGGTCTACGTTTCAATCGCCTGTCGCTTAGCACGCCGCGGAAAAAGTCAGCTTCGGACCGTTTGAGCGCCGGATTTTGATTAGGTTTAGCGCCAACGGGGTGGTGTCATCGGTATCTGTTGACTGCCGCGCTTGCCAGGACCCTTCTTTCTGCGGATTTCGGGCACAGTTATGCTGCCACCAGCAGCTTCGGCAGCCTGATGAGATTGTAAGCCGCAGCGGTCAATGTGAAGTTCCACCCCACGCGGGCTTGCCCTCGATGTCGGGTCTTGCGCAGGTTTCCGCTGGTCTTGGCCCAGCCAAAGACCTCTTCGATCCGTTTCCTGATCCGCTGAGAAACGGCGTAACCAGGGTGGCGGGTGGTGCGCCCATCAATGGCGGAGCGCCTGCCATTGACGTTCTGTGCCACGTGCGGGGTAACTCCGATCTCGCGCAACGCGGCGACGAAGTGGACGGTATCGTAGGCTTTGTCTGCCGCCAGCGTGATGCGATGACGCCCCTTCATACGGCTAAGCATGGTCAGCGCGGCCTCCCGTTCGGCCGTGCCCGTGGCATGGGTGAGCGTTGCATCCACAACCAGACCGTGCCGGTTTTCCATGAGGACATGGGCCATGTGGCACAGCTTCGCGGCCTGACCGCGTGCCTTCTTGAATAGCCGGGCATCAGGATCGGTGGTTGAGGCGTGGGTGAGGTTGCTCCACTTCTCGCCATGGAAATCGCGTTCAGCATTGCGCCCCTTGGCCTTGGCGTGAGCGTTTTGTCCGGTACCCGAAGCGCTGTCGTCGTCGTCACCGTCCGAGGCGGTGTCATCCTTGGGCCTGAAGCTCTTTATGCTCGCCCAGGCTTCGATCAGCGTACCGTCCACCGAGAAGTGGTCGTCTGACAGCAGCGCCTGCACGCGCGGTTGCCCTACGATCGCGGACAGAAACTTGGCGGCGATATCGCCGCCAAGCAGCCTCTCGCGGTTCTTGGTGAAGACCGTCACATCCCAGATCGGCGCATCCATCGCCAGCCCTACGAACCAGCGGAAAAGCAGATTGTAATCCATCTGCTCCATCAGCTGGCGTTCCGAGCGGATCGTATAGAAGGCCTGCAGAAGCAGCGCACGCAGCAGCTTCTCGGGCGGGATCGACGGCCGGCCGATACGCGAGTACATCGCGTCGAAATCCCCCGACATCACCTCAAGCGCCTCGTCGACAATTGCACGGATTGCCCGCAGCGGATGATCCGCCGGTACCCGAGCTTCGCAGCTCACGTAAGAAAACAGCCCTTCGCTCCGGTGATCGCCGCCGCGCATCTTCAATCCTTCAACCTCGGTCGAGGCGACTTGAATCACCTCAACGGCCTCAAGGGAAGTTCCTTTTTCCGCAGGCTGTTAGACTTCTAATTGGCCTTTCGATGGTGCCGAAAAGACGGTAAGGGCAAGATCTGAGCGGGCGATCTGCGTTAACAGCTACCAGCAAAGCCTAGCCGGGCAAGCATGAACTGGATGTCGCAGCTGCCTCGTCGGTACAAGCGGGAGAAAGCGCATTTTTCCGCGCACATGCGGTGGCGTTGAGATCCTTGCCCTCTCGATGAGTTCGGTGAGGTAGGCGCGAACGCCAAGCTCGATCTCGGTAGCATAGATGGTCCGTGCAAATGCATTGATAGTTTCGCACTGCATGCGCAGCGCTTCCCACTTGCCCAATATCCCGCCCCCAGTTCCCCTGGGCGCCTTACAGGTCGAGAGGCAGGAGGTACCGGCGGACTAATGAGTGGATCAGACTATGGATGAGCCCGTATGGCTAAGGCTGGGCTGGGGTGGGGACAGCACTCCGCGGGCGTCATGTCGCAACTGGCTAGTCGTTTTCCGCAATTATGAAGGGCCACCAAGTGCCGTCGTCGTCGTAGGCATGCTCGGCCCAACTTTCCGTCAGATAGCCGTCGCCGATGTGGACGGGGGCGTATTCTGCTTGTTCCTCGTCTATTTCGTGAAGCACTACTGTGCCTCCGAACACGAATCCGCCGGGAGGCATGGATTTGAATTCGCAGGCGTTAGGATCGCAGACTTCGTCCACGAGGTGGATGAGGTCATCCGAGGAACAGGCAAAGATGCCGACAGATACTTTGTTGCGCTTCACGCGAACTATCCAGACGCCGTTAGCCAATCATCCGCTCCCTCTGATCCTCACCGTCTTATCAAAACCCGCGGAGATTGAATGTCAAATCCTTGGGCAGAGGGTTATGGACAATTCGATGATCAGGCCCTCGTGCAATGGAGGAGTACGGTCATGGAACCCTGCCGACTGACCGCGCCGTCCGCGCCGATCTCCGCGCTGGAAACGGCGCAGGGATTTCTTCCCGTGCAGCAACGCTGCGGTTGTTCTTGAGCCAAAGTTGACTAGTATCAGGCGACTATGAAGACCGATCTCGACCATCTTCCTGAAGACAAGCGCACCGACCTGAAGCGCGTGGTGAAGATTATCTTCTCCGAATTCGAGGACGTTTTGGCTCTCGCAATGCAGGGCTGGAAGAAGCAGGGGCGGATCATGAAGATCATCCTCTACGGCTCGTACGCGCGCGGCGACTGGGTTGCGGACCCTGTAGGTCGATACTATTCGGACTACGATATTCTTGTGGTGGTGAATGACGAACGCCTTGCCGACGAAGCCGAATACTGGGGCAAGGCCAAGGATCATCTGAACCGGGCCTACGATATAGCCCATGTGATCTCCGCTCCGGTAGGACTGACGGTCCATTCGATGGCGGACGCCAACTTTCAGCTTTCGCGCGGACGGCCTTTCTTCGTCGACGTCGTGCGCGAGGGTATAGTGCTGTATGAACTAGAAGCGCAGCAATTCGAGTTGCCGAGGCTCCTTGATACTGGCCTCGCGCACGTAGAGGCGGAGAACCATTTCAAACAGTGGTTCGAAAGCGCGAGCGCCTTCCTTCGGGCCGCTAAATTTCTCATTTCCGATGGCGCCGGAAACCAGGCGGCGTTCCTGCTTCATCAGGCGACCGAGAACTTTTACCACACCGTGCTTCTTGTGCTGAAACTGTACAGCCCCAAGTCGCACAACCTCAAATTCCTGCGGGGTCGAGGAGAGGATATCGCTCGCGACCTGATCCCCATTTGGCCTCGCAATACCAAGTTCGCAAACCGGTGCTGGGAACTGCTCTATCAGGCCTATGTCAAGGGTCGCTACTCGCCCCACTACGTCATTCGGGACGTTGAATTGGAGTGGCTTGTGGAGCGCATCGAACTGCTGGAAACCGAAGTGAAGGCGATCTGCAAAGAACGTCTCGGCAAGATGTCTGATTGACATCCAGCCGCATGCGTTCGGTGTGCTTAAGACACGATGATGCCACCGTACTGCTGTAGACGGATAAAGTATCGATTTCGCGCGGATTTCCCGGCTCCGGCCGTGCTGGCGACCCGAGGGCGTCCGCTAGGCGAGCAGCTGCTTGCGCGGAAACGGTGGCTCGGATCTGCCCGATGGATATCTGCCGAGGAAGCGAGATCAAGTGCTAACCGAAGGGTCAGTGGGTGAGCGCGTCTGGTGTGTTCCACGCAGCGCTTCGATCACCTGGCGCATCGTTTCGGTGTCGCGCACGTTGAGATCGCGCTGCGGGTAGGGGACTTCGATGCCTTGCTCGCGCATGAGGCGCCAGAGCGCCTTCAAGACGTCGGACCGCACATTTCCGACGCCTTCCTCGGGATCGGTGATCCAGACGTGGATCACGAAGCTGACGCCGCGCTCCGCGAAACTGTCGAGCCAGACGGTAGGCGGCGGAGCGGCCAGGACGCGCCTTACCGACTTGGCGGCGTCCAACATGAGATGTTCCACGCGTTCGATATCGCAGGCGTAGGGCATGACCACGGGAACCTGGATACGCACGTTCTTGCTCGAATAGGACCAGTTCTCGACCTGATTGATCATCAGGTTCTCGTTCGGGATCAGGTACTCCTTCTGATCGCGCGTGGTCAGCGATACGGCGCGGATGCCGATGCGGCGGATCTGGCCGAAAGTGGACATTCCGGCGGCATCCGTGATGGTGATGACGTCGCCGGGCTTGATAGACTTGTCCATCAGGAGGATGATTCCGGCGATCAGGTTGCCAAACGTCTTCTGCAGGCCGAAGCCGATGGCAAGGCCGAAGGCGCCGGAGAACACCGTCAGTGCGGTGAGGTCTATGCCCAGAACGTCGATGCCGACGAGGATCGCGATCGTCCAGATCAGCAGGCTGACCAGCTTTTCCGCCAGCAGGCGCTGGGTCTGGTCGAGCCCTGTTGCCGAGCGGAGCACACGGCTGGAAAGGCGGCTGGCACCCCAGGCGATGGAGATGACCAGCCCCAGCACGAAGAGCAGGACGACGAGATCCCAGACCGAAATCCTGCTGGAGCCGACCTGCACCGCCAGCCGGTCCAGCGTGTCCACCAGATCGCTGAGAAAGCCGCCGTGCGAGGTTACTGCGTTCTTGAGGCCGTCCGCTCCCGCCAGCGGCTGGTCTGCCCCCGTACGGCCTGCCGCATGGGTCGCAGCCTCAGCCGTGCCGCTGGGCGACGGCGTCGGGCTGGGCATCACCATGCGGACGACCGGGTTGGTCATGTCGCCGAGCCGGTCCGCTTCATGGCCGCGAGCGCCTGTTCGAGATCGGCAATGAGATCGTCCGTGTCTTCCAGCCCGACGGCGAGGCGCACGCCGTAGTGGTCGGACGCCTCGTGCTGGCCCGGAGGCCAGGGCATGATCTCGCGGTGCCGGGTCGGTTCGATCGGCACGACCAGGCTTTCGAATCCGCCCCAGGAATAGCCGATGGCGAAGAGGTTCAGGGCGTCGATGAAGCGGTTGCGGTCGGCCATGGTGCCGCCGTTGAACACGAAGCTGAAGAGGCCGCAGCCGCCAGTGAAGTCACGCCTCCAGATGTCGTGGCCGGGCGAGCCGGGCAGCATCGGACAGAGCACTTGCGCCACTTCCGGGCGAGCTTCCAGCCAGCGCGCTATCTTCAGCGCGGATTCGGCTTCCTGGCGCAAACGCACGCCCAGGGTGCGCAGCCCGCGAAGGGCGAGTGCCGCATCGTCGGGCGAGACGACGATGCCGAGATCCTGCGCGCGTTTGCGGAGCTTCTCATAGAGTTCCTCGCCCGCGCTGGCGCTGCCCATCATCAGGTCCGAATGGCCGCCGACATGCTTGGTGAGCGCCATGACGGTCACGTCCACGCCCTTTTCCAGTCCGGCAAAACCGAGCGGGCTGGCCCAGGTGTTGTCCAGAACGGAGACGGCGCCTTTCGCGCGCGCGATGCGGGCCAGTTCGGGAACGTCGCAAACTTCCATCGACAGGCTGCCCGGCGCCTCGATCAGGACGGCGCGGGTCCGTTCGCAGAACAAGTCTTCGTAGGCGGGAATGTTGAGCGGATCGTAGAAACGGGTCTCGATCCCGAAGTCGGCAAGCATGCCGGTGCCCATCGAGCGGGTGGGATCGTAGGCATTGTCAGTGATGAGCACGACGTCGCCCGGACGGAGCAGCGCGAGCATGACTCCGGCGATCGCGGCGACGCCCGAGGGATAGATGACCGTTCCGTAAGCGCCGGGCTCGATCTTGGTCAGGGCCTCGCAAAGCGCCCATTGCGTGGGAGCGCCGCGGCGACCGTAGAAGAACCGGCCGTCTTCGTTCCGGCGCGGGCCTTCCGCGAGTGCGGCGGTGTTTTCGTAGAGATGCGTGCTCGCGCGCCAGACCGGCGGGTTGACGACGGCGCCGGTCCACTCCTTGCGGCGGCCTCCGCCGACCAGCTTGGTGAATGGGGCGAGGTCGTCGAAATTGTCCAAATCGCTCAAAGTGCTCTCCGCTCTTGCGCTTCCAGCACTACCGCCCCGCGGGGCGGGGGTCGAGAGGCAAGACGGCCAGCGGACGCCGTGATGGCGCCGGCTGCTTCATGGCGGCAGGTGGCCGAAGCGGTAATTGGCCCGCTCAGGCCCCGGCATGCCTGAGAATCAGGCGAGGCGGCGCATCGGGGAATTGGGATCCTGCCCGATGTCGCGGGCGGCTTCGACTTCACGGGCGGCGATCGTGGCATGGTCGCGCGGGCCGGTGTCGAGGCGGATGGGGGCGAGCCGGACAGTCGCGGGATCCGGACCTTCGCCCGGAACGCCCAGCGAGAACACGCGGCGCTCGGCATGGCCATGCTCGTCCACGAGGCACAGGCGCACGAGCGGCACGAAGAGGCTGGCCTGTCCCTGGCGCATCACGCGAATCGCGTTGAGCGGCAATTGCAGTTCGCCCTTGAACGTGCGCGTTTCGCCGGGGGCGAGCGCTTCGAGGGTGTGGCGCAGCGGCAAGGCGGCAGGTTCGGGCGCGAGCTGCTCTACTTGCGATAGCGAGGCGTGGGCGGAGATCATGTCGCCTAGCACGCGCCAGGGCTCGGCAAGGCCGCTTTCCGGCGCGGCCAAGGTCAGGCGATATTGCAGCGTGGCGTAGACGAGCGACAGGCGCAGCGTCACCGGTTCGAAATCGACTGCGATCACGCCCGGACCGGACGGCGCCGGGGCCCTTGCCGGCGCCGGATTAGGGGTCGGTATCGCAGCTGGTGCCGGCTGCGACGGCGATTGCGGCCCGGGATTGCGCAGCGGCTGCACGCGGGGGGCCGGCGAAACGGGGGCTACGGGGTCGAGCGCGGCGATGGCGGCGGCTGCGACGGGGGCATCGGCCGTCTCCTGGACGATTTCGTCCTCGGGCTCGGCTTCAGGTTCGAGACCGGCTTCTTCCCAGGCCGTGGCAGGTGCGCGGCGGCGGCGAAGGAGCAGGAAGACGCCGACCCCGGCCGCGACCAAGGCAGCGGGGATGGCCAGCCACCACTCCGGCCAATGCGGCGTGGCTGCGGGCGGGCCTGCGAGGTCCGCTTCCGGCGCGGCGGAAGGCTGGGCCGGCAGAGCGGCGCTTTCGCTCGCTGTCGGCGTGGGGGCGGGTGCCAGCGCCGGAGCCGGAGCCGGCAGCTGGGCCGAGGGGGTGACGGCGGGTGAGGGCGCGGCGGCGGCGGGTTCCGTGCGCGATGGCTCCGCCGGACGAGCGGGCGTGGCCGTGGCGGCCGGCTGGGTCGCACGCTGCTGCGGGCGGTCGCTGGCGCGCGCGGTGGGCGGCGGCGGGGCGGCGATGGTCGGCACCGGTGTCGGCCGCGAAGTGGGCGCTGCGGCGGGGGCTGCGGCCGGTGCATCGGGAGCGGTGTCGCGCGGGGTGACGGTGGGGTTCTGCGGGTCCACCGGACCTTGCGGGCGCGGCGCGCCCTGGCCTTCCTGCTGGCCGGGCGGCAGGCTCCAGGTCGATTGCGCGAAAGCCGTCGTCGGTCCCGCCATGAGGCCGAGCGCAAGTGCCGCGCGTGAAAGTGGTGTCGCGAATTTAGTCACATCGGCCCCGCATCAAACTCCCAGCCCCACATTAGACCATGCGCTGAACCCGCGGTTAATGCTCCGCTCCAGCGCGGCGAGACGTGAGCGATCATAGCCCAATGCGGGGCGCGCGGGCAATCGCGCCCTTGGCGCATTTCCCCGCCGCACTTGCGGCGGCCCGCATTGCAGGGTCGGATGTCCGTCACGGTTCCGGTCCCGGTCCCGGCCGCCGTCTCGGTCGCATGGCTTGAAGCGCGGCGCCGGGGCACCTATCAATGGCGACATGACTGACACCACCATGACTCCGCTGCATCTGGGCCAGAACAGCGCGCTGCCGACGTCTCCCGAAGACGCCGTGCTGGACTACGTGCCGAACCCGCGCCAGGGCAGCCTCTATCTGGTGCGCTTCGCCGCGCCCGAATTCACCTCGCTCTGCCCGGTTACCGGCCAGCCCGATTTCGCGCACCTGGTGATCGACTATGCACCGGGGGAAACCATCGTCGAATCCAAGAGCCTCAAGCTGTTCCTCGGCGCGTTCCGCAACCACAACGGCTTCCACGAGGACGTCACTGTCGGTATCGGCCAGCGCCTGTTCGACGAGATGAAGCCCCATTGGCTGCGCATCGGCGGCTACTGGTATCCGCGCGGCGGCATTCCCATCGACGTGTTCTGGCAATCCGGCGCGGCGCCGGAAGGGCTCTGGGTTCCCGACCAGGGCGTGCAGGGCTACCGTGGCCGCGGCTGACCGGCTCGGTCAGCCCGTGCCGGGCACCGGTTTTTGGTTTCGGTATGATGAGCAGGGGCGCCGGCTTGTGCCGACGCCCCTATGCCCCGAGCTTTCCCTCAGGGTTTCGCGAGAAGTTGCCCCCACGCTTCCCAAGGTCCGTGCCGGGTTACGTAACGCTATCTGGCGGCGAACTGGACGCCGTTCACGCGCCTGAGATCGACAGTTCCCTTGCCAAGCGAGGCCATCTGGCGGTTGCTCAGGCACTGGGCGTAAACCGTGGGCGCTTCCGCCTTCAACGCGGCTTCCGTAGCCAGGGCGTCATCGAGGCGTGCGGTACATTCGGCGCGCGATTCGTAAGTTTGCACAGGCGTCGATAGCCTCTCGCAAGCTGATCCGTCATCGCTGCAGCCAAACAGGGCGAGGGCAATGAGTGTAGCGCTCATTCGTCTCTCCTTTCGAAGGGGATAACGGGCGCCCGGCCGAAAATATCCCGCAAGCGACGGGAAAAGAGTCATTTTCGAGGCTGGAACCTCTGCCGGTCTCATGCGTAGGAAACGCCTTCATGGACCAGACAAAAGCCAAGCTCATCATCCGCCCCGCCACTGTAGCCGATGCACCCGCGATCGCGCGGCTCTCGGTGAAAGTCTACGGCAAGGCCGATGCCTTCACCCGCGCCGAGATCCGGGGCCAGGTCATCAATTTTCCGGAAGGACAGTTCGTTGCCGAATATGACGGCAAGGTCGTCGGCCACTGCGCGACGATGATCGTCACCGCCGCCCAGGCCTTCCGCCCGCATACCTGGGAGGAGATCAGCAACGGCGGTTATGGCCGTCCGCCGTCGGACGATGGCGACGTGCTCTACGGTTTCGAGGTTTGCGTGGACCCCGATTACCGCCGCCTGCGCATCGGCCAGCGGCTCTATCGCAAGCGCAAGGAAGTCTGCCAGTATTTCGAGCTGAAGGGCATCGCCTTCGCCGGGCGCATGCCGGGCTATTCGCGGCGCATGCGCCAATATCCCGACCCGGCCGACTACCTCCAGGCCGTGCGCGACAAGAAAGTGCGCGACCAGGTGATCCAGTTCCAGATGAACGAGGGTTACGAGCCGCGCGAAATTCTGCCGGACTACATCCCGAACGACAAGGAAAGCGGCGGCAACGCGGTCCTGATGTACTGGACCAACCCGCTCGCCCCGCGCGATACGGGCAAGGCGGTGCCCGGCTTCAAGGAGCGCGTGCCTTCGACCGTGCGGGTGGCCACCGTCCAGTTCATGATGCGCAAGATCGAACAGATCGACCAGTTCGAGGAGCAGGTGGAATACTGGATCGACGTGGCCGCCGATTACGAGAGCGATTTCGTGGTCTTCCCCGAGCTGTTCACGCTGGAGCTGCTGTCGATCGAAGAGACCAAGCTGGAACCCGCGGCTGCGATCGAGAAGATCGCGGACTACACCGAGCGTTTCGTGGAATTCATGCAGCGCATGGCGGTGAGCTACAACATCAACATCATCGGCGGTTCGCATCCCACCCGCGTCAAGCTGGGCCAGGGCAAGAGCGAGATCCGCAATATCGCCTATACCTTCCTGCGCGACGGTGCGGTGCACGAGACGCAGAAGCTGCATCCCACCCCGTCCGAGCGGCGCTGGTGGAACATCAAGGGCGGCTACGGCGCCAACGTAATCCCCACCGATTGCGGCCCGATCGGCGTGATGATCTGCTATGACAGCGAGTTCCCCGAGCTTTCCCGCCACCTCGTGAACCAGGGGGCGCTGATGCTGTTCGTGCCGTTCTGCACCGATGAGCGCCGCGGCTTCCTGCGCGTGCGGTATTGCTGCCAGGCCCGCGCGGTGGAGAACCAGTGCTACGTCGTGACCTCGGGCGTGGTCGGCAACCTGCCCAACGTGGAGAACATGGACGTCCACTACGCGGAAAGCGCGATCCTTACGCCGTCTGATTTCCCCTTCGCGCGCGACGGAGTGGCGGCGGACACCGCGGCCAATACCGAGACGATCGCCATCGCCGACCTCAGCCTGGATGCGCTGCTGACGGCCCGTCAGTCAGGCGCGGTGCAGAACCTGAAGGACCGGCGCTTCGACCTCTACCGGGTGGAGTGGACGCAGCAGTAGGCAACGGAACCGCGGGATCGGGCGGCGCGGGTCATTTCTCGGCCGTGAGGCCCTGCGCTGCCGCCGCTACGCGCAGGCGCGTCTCGGCGATCAGTTCGTCGAGGCTGGTCACCTGCTTCACGCCGTATCGCGCGCCGGTGATGTCGACATTGCCCTTTCGCCAGAAACCCGGCGGGCAGAGCAGCACGACTTTGCCGGAGCGTGCATGCAGCCCCAGTTCCAACAGGCTCACCGGGCTTTGCGATCCGGGCGCGAGGTAGAGCACGATCACGTCGGCACTGTCGAGCGCGGCCAGTTCCCATTCGACCTGGCGGCGGAACTCCGGCTCGCTGGCCTCGGGCTTCCAGGCTGGGTTCCAGTCCGGGCGGCGCGGATTGAGCAGGACCACGTCCTCGCCGCGAAGCGCCTCGATCACCTGCTTCTGCCAGTCGGGCGCGGAGCCCATGTCGATGCTGCCTCCCAGGAACACCCGCGGGCGATCGTGCCGGGGCGGAAGCGGCTCGGGCGAAGTCACCACGGCGGTTTCCGCCAGGGCCGCAGCGGGAGCCGCGGAAAGCAGGAGCGCGGAGAGCAGCAGGGCAAGGGAAGGCGCTTTGATCATGCCGGCCCTCTAGACAATGCGCAGCCGTGCCAGCCAGCGAAATCGTTGGTCGGCGCGTGCCAGGAAGGGCGGCCGCGGCGGTTCTTCGCGCCCCTTATCGGGCCCTCACCCAGAGCACGCCGTAAGGCGGGAGGGCAGCCGGCGCCGCGCCGTTGATGGCAAGAACGATATCGCCCTGCACCGCAAGGGCCTGGAGTGCGGGGCTGGGCGCCAGCGGCTCGGGCGAGAGATTGAACTGGCAGAGCAGGCGCTCCTCCCCTTCCACGCGCAGGAAGGACAGCAGTTCGCCGTCGCAGGCGAGATCCTCCAGCGCGCCGTGCCGCAGCACCGGGCTCGACTGGCGCAGGGCCAGCAGCTTGCGCGTGAAATGGAGCAGCGAGGCGGGATCGCTCTCCTGGATGGCGACTGCGCGGGTGAGGTTCTCCGCGGAAAGCGGCAGCCAGGGCGACACCGGCGTGAAGCCGCCGAGGGGGAGGTCCTCCCAGGGCAGCGGCGTGCGGGCACCGTCGCGCGAGAGGGTCAGTGGCCAGTTGGCGATGGCTTCGGGATCCTGCAACTGCTCGAAGGCGATCTCGTCCTGAAGCAGCCCTAGCTCCTCGCCCTGGTAGAGGATCACATTGCCGCGCAGGGCCATGAGCAGAGCCATCTTCGTCCGGGCGAAGATGGCCCGGTGCTCTGGCGCGCACCAGCGGGAGAGGGCACGGGGGGCATCGTGATTTTCGAAGGCCCAGCTCGGCCAGCCGCCGTTCTCGTCCGGGGCAAGCTCCCAGCGCTGCAAGGTCTCCGCCACGAAGCGGGCGGTGAGGGCGGGGGCGTAGAGGAAGTCGAAACCATAGGCGCTGTTCAGCCGGTGTTCCCCGGCGGTATAGCCGCGCCGGTCCGCCTGCGGATGGTCTCCTCCGATCTCGGCCACGGTGTGGATGGCGCCATATTCGTCGCAGACCGCCCGCAACCGCTCGACGAAGCCGATCATGTCGGGGTGGGACTGGCTGTAGGTCTTGAGCTGGAAGTCGAAGGGGCGGGTGCGGAGGCGGCCGTCGGCCGGGGCGGGAGGATTGTCGCGCAGCAGCGGATCGTGCATCGCGTGGTTGAGCGCGTCCAGCCGGAAGCCGTCCACGCCGCGCTCCAGCCAGAACCGGGCCGCCTGCAGCACCGCGTCCTGCACCGCGGGATTGTGCATGTTGAGCTGCGGCTGCTCCTTCAGGAAAGTATGCATGTAATATTGGCGGCGGCGGCCATCCCAGGTCCAGGCCGGGCCGCCGAACACCGATTGCCAGTTGCAGGGCGGGGTGCCGTCTTCGCGGGGATCGTGCCAGACGTACCAGTCCGCTCTGGGATTGCCGCGGTCCGAGCGGCTTTCCGCGAACCAGGAGTGGAGGTCCGAGGTATGGGCATAGACCTGGTCGATGATGACCCTGAGGCCCAGGTCGTGAGCGTGGGCAACCAGCGCGTCGAAATCGGCCATGGTGCCGAAGACCGGGTCGATCCCGCAATAGTCCGCGACGTCGTAGCCGAAGTCGCGCATCGGAGAAGTGAAGAAGGGCGAAATCCAGATCGCGTCCACGCCCAGCCGGGCGACATGGTGCAGGCGGCGGGTGATGCCGGGAAGATCGCCCACGCCGTCGCCGTTGGAATCCTGGAAGCTGCGCGGATAGATCTGGTAGATCGCCGCGCCTTGCCACCAGGGGGAACGGGTCGAATCGAGGGCTGGAGAAGCGGAGGGAAGGCCGGAAGCGGCGCCAGGAATGGAAGGGGTTGGGGCGACGTCGGATTCGATCAGGCTCATGAGCACCTTTCGCGGGTATTTGCGGGCGATCATATCACCAGCGGGGCAGCCCGGCGCGAATTTTTTGCGGCACTGCACAATGCCCCTTGCCGCAAGCGGGCGCTGTGCTAGCCATGATCAGGAAGCGCGGGAAAGTGCAGCGGTCCGCTTTTGCTTCCCTGACGCTAAACCATACGGATTGCAGGATTTTTCAAACCATCCTGCACGTCCAATACCAGGAGTGTGCCCGTGGCGACCGAACCTGTTTCCAACAGCAAGGCCGAAGCGCCCTCGGAAATGGACAAGCACATCGTCAGGGTGCTTCGCCAGCGCGTCGGCAAGGACGAACGGGCGGCCAAGCAGCATGACTGGTACACCGCCTCGATCCTCGCCCTGCGCGACGAAATCATCGAGAAGTGGATCGATTCCACCCGCCGCACTTACGATTCCCAGGGCAAGCGGGTCTATTATCTCTCGATGGAGTTCCTGATCGGTCGCTTGCTGCGCGACGCGCTCTCGAACATGGGCATGACCCGCGAGTTCGAAGCCGCGTTGAAGGGCCACGGCCTTGACCTTGCGGCTCTGGAGGAACTGGAACCCGATGCGGCGCTCGGCAACGGCGGTCTCGGCCGGCTGGCAGCCTGCTTCATGGAGAGCCTCGCCACGCTGGATATTCCGGCTTACGGCTATGGCATCCGCTACGTGAACGGCATGTTCCGCCAGCGCGTGGACGACGGCTGGCAGGTGGAGCTGCCGGAAACCTGGCTGGCCCACGGCAATCCCTGGGAGTTTGAGCGGCTTGAGAGCACTTACCGCATCGGTTTCGGCGGCGAGGTCGTGGCCGAAGGGGACGGCGTGTTCTGGCACCCGGCCGAGCAGGTCGAGGCCACGGCGATCGACACGCCGGTGGTCGGCTGGCGTGGCAAGCGCGTGAACACCCTGCGCCTCTGGACCGCCAGCCCGCTCGATCCGATCAAGCTCGACGCCTTCAACGCCGGCGACCACTTCGGCGCGCTGGCCGAGCAGGTCCGCGCCGACAGCCTCGTGCGGGTGCTCTATCCCGCGGATTCCAGCCCGGCCGGACAGGAACTGCGGCTGCGGCAGGAGTATTTCTTCACCGCCGCCTCGATCCAGGACATCGTGCGCCGTCACGTCCAGTACCTGGGCGATATCCGCACCCTGCCGGAGCAGGCGGCGATACAGCTCAACGATACCCATCCCTCGGTGGCCGTCGCCGAGCTGATGCGCCTGCTGGTCGATGAAAACGGCCTTGAATTCAACGAAGCCTGGGACATCTGCCGCCGCACGGTGTCCTATACCAATCACACGCTCCTGCCGGAGGCGCTGGAATCCTGGCCGCTGCCGCTGTTCGAGCGCTTGCTGCCGCGCCACATGCAGATCATCTACGCGATCAACAGCCGCGTCCTGCGCGAAGCACGCAAGGCCGGCTGCAGCGATGCCGAAATCTCGGCGATCTCGCTGATCGACGAGAACGGAGAGCGCCGCGTACGCATGGCCAACCTGGCCTTCGTGGGAGCCCATTCGGTCAACGGCGTGGCCGCGCTTCATACCGACCTGATGAAGAAGACGGTCTTCGCGGACCTTCACAAGCTCTATCCCGACAGGATCAACAACAAGACCAACGGCGTCACGCCGCGCCGCTGGCTGCAGCAGTGCAATCCGGGGCTGACCTCGGTGATCCGCGAGGCGATCGGGGACGGCTTCCTCGACGATGCGGAAAAGCTCTCCGACCTCAACGCTTTCGCGGCCGATGCGCAGTTCGGCGCGCGGGTGGCCGACGTGAAGCGCGCCAACAAGATGGCGCTGTCGGACTACATCAAGAAGACAATGGGCATCCGGCTCGATCCCGACGCTCTGTTCGACGTGCAGATCAAGCGCATCCACGAATACAAGCGCCAGCTGCTGAACCTGATCGAGACGGTGGCGCTCTATGACCAGATCCGCAGCCATCCCGAACGGGACTGGGTGCCGCGCGTGAAGATCTTCGCGGGCAAGGCCGCGCCGAGCTACCACAACGCCAAGCTGGTCATCAAACTGGCCAATGACATCGCCCGGCGCGTTAATGCCGATCCCTCGGTCGGCGGGCTGCTGAAAGTGGTCTTCGTGCCCAATTACAACGTCAGCCTGGGGGCGCGCATCTTCCCGGCGGCTGACTTGTCCGAACAGATCTCGACCGCGGGCATGGAAGCTTCCGGCACCGGCAACATGAAGTTCGCGCTCAACGGCGCTCTCACCATCGGCACGCTCGACGGCGCCAATGTCGAGATCAAGGACCATGTGGGAGACGACAATATTGTTATCTTCGGCCTCACGGCGGAAGAAGTGGCAGCCAAGCGCGCGAGCGGCTACAACCCGCGCGAAGTGATCGACGGATCGCGCGAACTGCGCCAGGCGCTCTCGGCGATTTCCTCGGGCGTGTTCTCGCCCGACGACCCGGATCGCTACAAGGACCTCATCGGCGGCATCTACGACCACGACTGGTTCATGTGCGCTGCCGATTTCGACAGCTATGCCGCCGCCCAGCGCTCGATCGACGCCCGGTGGGAAGACATGGCGGGCTGGCATTCGGCAACTATCAGGAACATCGCCAATGTCGGTTGGTTCTCCTCGGATCGGACTATCTCCGAGTATGCCAAAGACATCTGGAAGGTCCTGTGAAGCCACCCGAAAGCGCTATCGAGTCCCTGCTGCAAGGCGTCCACGCCGATCCGTTCTCGCTTCTCGGCCTCCATCCCGGGCCTGACGGGTGTTACGCACGCGCCATCCTGCCTGGCGCGGAGACGGTCGAGGCCTTCAGCCTGGACGGCCGCCGGCTCGGCATGCTGGGCAAAGTGGACGACCGCTTCCTGTTCGAGGGCAAGCTGCTCGGCAATCCGCAGCCTGTCCGCTATCGCTGCACCGCCGGCGACAGCGACTGGCTGGTCACCGATCCCTACACGTTCGGGCCGGTGCTGGGCCCCATCGACGACCTGCTGATCGCGCAGGGCACGCATTTTCGCCTGTTCGATAAGCTCGGCGCGCATATCATGCGGCACGAGGGCGCCAACGGGGTCCATTTCGCCGTCTGGGCACCCAACGCCCGCCTAGTGAGCGTGGTGGGTGATTTCAACGACTGGGATCACCGCCGCCACCTCATGCGCAGCCGCAAGGACATCGGCGTCTGGGAGATATTCATCCCCGACATCGCTGATTACCGTGCCTACAAGTATCATATCGTCGGCGCGGACGGCAGCGTGCAGCCGCTCAAGGCCGATCCATTCGCCTTCATGTCGGAAATCCGTCCGGCCACCGCGTCGATGACCGCTCACCCCGCCAAGCTCGAATGGGGTGACGAGGCCCATCGCGATCACTGGGCATCGGTCGATCCGCGCAAGGTGCCGGTATCGATCTACGAGGTCCACGCCGGGTCCTGGCAGCGCGACCGCTTCAACTGGTTCCTCAATTGGGACGACATGGCGGACAAGCTCATCCCCTATGTCGTGGAGATGGGCTTCACCCATATCGAATTCCTGCCCATCAGCGAGCACCCCTACGATCCGTCCTGGGGCTACCAGACGACCGGGCTCTATGCCCCCAGCGCCCGCTTCGGCGAACCCGCGGGGTTTGCGCGTTTCGTGGACGGCGCGCATCGGGCGGGGATCGGTGTCATCCTGGACTGGGTGCCGGCGCATTTTCCGAAAGACGATCACGGGTTGGTCCGCTTCGACGGCACCGCACTCTACGAGCACCAGGACCCGCGGCTGGGCTTCCAACCGGACTGGAACACCCTGATCTACAACTTCGGGCGGCGCGAGGTGCAGAGCTTCCTCGTCAACAACGCGCTGTTCTGGGCCGATCGCTATCACGTCGACGGGCTGCGCGTTGATGCCGTCGCCTCGATGCTCTACCGCGATTATTCGCGCAAGGCCGGCGAGTGGATCCCGAACGAGCAGGGTGGGCGCGAGAACTGGGAAGCGGTGGATTTCCTGCGCGCCACCAACCGCGCGCTTTATGGCCAGTATCCCGGAGTCTTCACCATCGCCGAGGAATCGACCGCATGGCCCGGAGTCACCCAGCCGGCCTATGACGTGCCGGAAGGCGAGCATGCTTCCGCGCTGGGCTTCGGCTTCAAGTGGAACATGGGCTTCATGCACGACACGCTGCGCTACATGGCCCGTGATCCGGTGCACCGGCGCTATCACCACAACGACATCACTTTCGGCCTGGTCTACGCGTTTTCCGAAAATTACGTCCTGCCGCTCAGCCATGACGAAGTGGTCCATGGCAAGGGCTCGCTGCTGAACAAGATGAGCGGGGACGATTGGCAGAAATTCGCCAACTTGCGCGCCTATTACGGCATGATGTGGGGCTATCCGGGCAAGAAGCTGCTGTTCATGGGCCAGGAGTTCGCCCAGCGCCGCGAATGGAGCGAGGAACGCGCGCTCGACTGGGACTTGCGCGACGCCCCTGCACATGAAGGCATCCGCAACCTGGTGAAGGACCTCAACCACCTCTACCGCGACAAGCCCGCGCTTCACTGCGGCGATTGCGATGGCGACGGCTTCGAATGGCTGGTGGTCGACGATGCGGCCAATTCTGTCTTCGCCTGGCTGCGCAAGGCGCCCGGTGCGACGCCGATCGCGATCATCTCGAATATGACCCCGGCCATGCACACGGATTATAGACTGCCGCTGCCTTGCGGCGGCACATGGAACGAGATCTTGAACAGCGATTCTCCCCATTACGGGGGAACCGGCAAGGGTAACCTGGGCCAAGTCGAAGCCGCAGACGGTCATGCCTTGGTCACACTGCCGCCGTTGGCAACCATTATGCTCGAATACGCCGGTTGAAAACGGCGACACGAAGGAGAGTGAGTGCAATGAGGACGCCGACCGGATCGCCACTCGCGCGCGATGCCATGGCCTATGTGCTGGCAGGGGGGCGAGGCAGCCGACTTGCGGAATTGACCGACAACCGCGCCAAGCCTGCGGTCTATTTCGGGGGAATGAGCCGCATCATCGACTTTGCCCTGTCGAACGCGATCAATTCCGGCATTCGCCGCATCGGCGTGGCCACGCAGTACAAGGCGCATAGCCTAATCCGGCACATGAACCGCGCCTGGAACTTCATGCGGCCCGAACGCAACGAAAGCTTCGACATCCTGCCCGCCAGCCAGCGTATATCCGAGCTGCTCTGGTACGAAGGCACGGCTGACGCGGTGTTCCAGAACATCGACATCATCGCCTCCTACACGCCGAAGTACATGGTCATCCTGGCCGGCGATCACATCTACAAGATGGATTACGAATTGATGCTGCAGCAGCACGTCAATTCGGGCGCGGACGTGACGGTGGGCTGCCTGGTGGTGCCGCGCAAGGATGCGAGGGCTTTTGGCGTGATACATGTCGACGAGAACGACGTGATCACCTCGTTCCTGGAAAAGCCCAAGGATCCCCCCTCGATTCCGGGCGATCCCGCTCACGCCCTGGCATCCATGGGCATCTACGTGTTCGACACCGAGTTCCTGTTCGAGCAATTGCGCCGCGACGCTGCCGACCCGGATTCCAAGCGCGATTTCGGCGGGGACATCATTCCCTACATCGTCAAGCACGGAAAGGCGCAGGCGCACCGCTTCACCAATTCCTGCATCCGCGCTAGTGAGGAAATCGAGGAATATTGGCGCGACGTCGGCACCGTCGACGCCTATTTCGAGGCCAATCTCGACCTGACCGACACCGTGCCCAAGCTCGACATGTACGACCGCGATTGGCCGATCTGGACCGATACCGTCGTGGCCGCCCCCGCCAAGTTCGTCCATGACGAGGAAGGACGGCGCGGCCAGGCGATTTCCTCGCTGATTAGCCAGGATTGCATCGTCTCCGGCTCGCTCGCGCGGCGCTCGCTGCTGTTCACAGGCGTGAAGATGGGGAGCTTTTCCTCGGTGAACGAGGCGGTGATCCTGCCCTATTGCAACATCGGCCGCCATGCCCGCCTTTCGCGCGTGGTGATCGATTCCGGAGTGCGCATCCCGGAAGGACTGGTGGTGGGCGAGGATCCTGAACTCGACGGCCGCCGCTTCCGCCGGACGGACAATGGCGTCTGCCTCATTACCAAGCCCATGATCGATCGCCTGAATCTGTGAAAGTGATGTCTGTGAGGGTCATGTCTGCGATCGCGGCCTGCGGGGAATCCGCTTGAAAGTCCTGTCCGTAGCTTCCGAGGCCGTGCCGCTGGTTAAGACCGGCGGTCTCGCGGATGTCGTCGGCGCACTCCCCGCCGCGCTGGCGGGCCACGGGGTGGAAATGACGACGCTTCTGCCGGGCTACCCCTCAGTGCTGAAGGCGATCGGCCGCGCCCGTTCCGTACATGCCTGGGATTTGCTGCTTGGCGTTCCCGCGCGGCTGCTGTCGGGCAAGATCGACGGATATCCTTTGCTCGTCCTCGATGCTCCCGCGCTCTATGCCCGTGACGGTGCGCCCTATGCCGATGTTGCCGGGCAGGACTGGGGCGATAACTGGCAGCGTTTTTCGGCGCTGGGCCGCGCCGCTGCCGATATTGCCGGCGGGGCCATGGTGGCCCGCGGCAAGCCCCGGCGCTTCGATCTCGTCCATGCGCATGACTGGCAGGCCGCCATGGCGCCGGCCTATCTCCACTTCGCACCTTTCGGCGGCGAGGCGGGCCGCGTGCCCTCGATCGTGACCATCCACAACATGGCGTTCCAGGGCTGGTTCGGCGCTGAAGTCTTCCCGCGCCTTGGCCTCCCGCGCGAGGCCTGGTCGATCGACGGGGTCGAGTATCACGGCGGCCTCGGCATGCTGAAAGCCGGTCTCGCTTGCGCCGATGCCGTGACGACGGTCAGCCCCACTTACGCCCGCGAAATCCGCTCCGCTGCTTTCGGCATGGGGCTGGAAGGCCTGATCGTAGCGCGGGGCCGGGCAGTGTCCGGCATTCTCAACGGCATCGACACCGGCCTCTGGGACCCGTCGCGAGACCCGGCTTTGGCCGCCCCTTACGAGGCGAAGAAGCTGGAGCGGCGCACGGCCAACAAACGCGCGCTGGAAGCTGAATTCGGCCTGGAGATCGACGAGGGGCCGCTGTTCATCGTCGTTACCCGGCTGACCTGGCAGAAGGGCATGGACGTCCTGCTGGAAGTGCTCGACCATCTCGTCGGCCTTGGCGGACGCCTGGCCCTGCTGGGTTCGGGCGACAGCGCCATCGAAGAGGCCCTGCATCAGGCCGCCGCGCGTCATCCGGGGCGCATCGCTGTGCGGATCGGCTACGACGAAGCGCTCTCGCACCGGATGCAGGGCGGCGGCGACGCCATCCTGGTGCCATCGCGGTTCGAGCCTTGCGGCCTGACGCAGCTCTATGGTCTCGCTTATGGCTGTGTGCCGGTGGTGGCGCGCACGGGCGGCCTGGCCGATACCGTGATCGATGCCAATCCGGCGGCTTTGGCCGCGGGCGTGGCCACTGGCGTCCAATTCGACGGCATCCATTACGATGCGTTTGCAGCCGCACTGACCCGTACGGTGGACCTCTATAACCGCGCTGAGCAGTGGCGCACGATCCAGAAGAACGCGATGAAGTGCGACTTCTCATGGAAGGCCAGCGGCCAGGCCTATGCCGACCTCTACCGCGCCCTGACAGCATGATTCCGCTCGGCGTGTCGGTCTGCGAAGGCATGACCCGTTTCGCCTTGCGCAGTCCCCTTGCGTCGGCAGTCTGGCTCTGCCTCTTCGACGGCGAGGGGGAACGACGTTACGCCATGGTGCGAAACGGCCCGAACTGGGTGCTGGAAATGCCGGGCGACCTCACCGGCGCGCGCTACGGCTATCGGGCGGAGGGGGAATGGGCGCCCGATCGCGGGCTCTGGTTCGATCCCGCAAAACTGCTCGTCGATCCCTACGCCGTGGAACTGGACCGCCGCTTCGTCCAAAGCCCCAGGCTCGCTACATTCGGCGACGATACCGCCGATATCGTCCCGCGCGCGCTCGTGCCTCCCCTCGTCGAACCCGCGTTGATTGAGCCCCCGCGTTTCGTCGTCGGCGGACTGGTTTACGAACTCAACGTCCGGGCTTTCACGCGTCTGCATCCCGAAGTGCCCGCACCCTTGCGTGGAACCGTAGCAGCGCTCGCTCATCCCGCCGTGATCGCGCACTTGAAGAAGCTGCACGTCACGGCCGTCGAACTCATGCCGATCGTCGCCTGGATCGACGAGCGCCACCTGCCGCCGCTCGGGCTCGTCAACGCCTGGGGCTATAATCCGGTGGCGATGATGGCGCTCGATCCCGGTCTTTGCCCCGGCGGAACTGCCGAACTGCAATCGACGGTAGCGGCCCTCCACGCCGAAGGCATCGGCGTCCTGCTGGACCTGGTGTTCAACCATAGCGGCGAAAGCGACGTGGATGGCGGCGTCCTGTCCCTGCGCGGCCTCGACAATGCAGCTTATGCCCATGCGCCGGACGGATCGCTGATCAACGACACCGGATGCGGCAATACTCTCGATTTCGCCAATCCGGCGGTGCGCCGCCTGACCCTCGATGCCATGCGGCACTTTGCGGGAACCTGCGGCGTCGACGGGTTCCGCTTCGACCTTGCCCCTATCCTCGCGCGTGGCCCCGGTTTCGATCCTGCAGCGCCGATCTTTACGGAAATTGCGGCCGATCCGATCCTGTCCACCCGTGTCATGATCGCAGAGCCTTGGGACATCGGGCCTTCCGGTTACCAACTCGGTCAGTTTCCGCCAAACTGGCTGGAATGGAACGATCGGTTCCGTGACGACGTGCGCCGTTTCTGGAAGCATGAGGAGGGCATTGGAAAACTGGCGACGCGGCTTGCAGGCTCGTCAGATCTGTTCGGACCGATGGAAGATGCTTGCCGCTCGATCAATTTCCTGGCCGCTCATGACGGCTTCACGTTGGCCGATACAGTATCTTACCTGGAACGCCACAACTGGGCCAATGGCGAGCAAAACCGCGACGGGCACGGTGAGAATTTCAGCTGGAACAACGGTGCGGAGGGTGCGACATCCGTGCCCGGTATAGTGGCGGCCCGCCGCGCAGACATGAAGGCAATGCTCGGCACGCTTTTCGCCTCCACAGGCACCATCATGTTGACCGCCGGCGATGAATTCGGCCGAACCCAGCAAGGTAACAACAATGCCTATTGCCAGGATAATGCCATCGGCTGGGTTGACTGGGAATACCGCGACCGGGAGATGGAAGATCACGTCGCTGGACTTTCCGCCATTCGAGCCGCCCGTCCGGGGCAGTTCGCTCGTCTCGCCCCGAACCTCCGGTGGCTGAACGCACAGGACGCCGAGATGTCCCTGCAGGATTGGGAGGCGCCGGGCGCAGACTGGCTGGCCTGGCAGGCAAACGACTTGCGAGTCACGGTGAACCGGGCCGGCCGCGACGTTCAGACGGAGGTTCTTCCCGAAGTATCCTCGAGATGATCGTGTGAAGCCGCTCGCCGGCATGGTCCCAGGTCAATTGGCCGGCGCGGATACGCCCGCGTAAGGAGAGTGCCTAGCCTAAGGCGGGACCTTCCAGAACGGCCAGGATCGCCTCTTTGAAAGAACCGGCCGAGTCGGCATCGACGAGAAGGGCGGCATCCCCGCAAACTTCCGGCATGGCGCCTGCCCGTGCCGCGACAACCGGCGCGCCGCAATGCATGGCTTCGATCGGGGGAAGACCGAAGCCCTCGGTCAAGGATGGAAAAACGAAAATGGCCTCGGCTTCGTAGAGCGCGCGTAGCTCCGCATCGGACACGAACCGGTGAATGTCGTGCCTCGCGGCGAGCGCTAACCCTTAGCAATATGAATTTCTGCAATTGCTCAATGTTCTGTCGGGTGAAGTGAGCCTGGCAGGACCCAGGCCGATCGTCGGGCAGGAAATCCAGAAATACAGGTCCTATTTCAAGCATTATTGCCGTGTCAGGCCCAGTCTCACGGGCATTTGGCAAACCAGTGGCAGAAGCGACACTTCCTATCAGCAACGCGTCACCATGGATGTGGCTTACGTGAGCAGTAAAAGAGTGGCGTTCGCTCGTGGTTGATGGCCAAGACGTTGCCGGGGGTTCTGGCGGCGAAAGGGTCTCATTGAAAGAATAAACACGGTTGCGCTGGCCGTGAATTTGCAGCCGCATCGTAGGTGGCAGAGGGCGAAATTACTTGGTGCGATTTTGGCAGCGTTTGTACGTGATCGGGCGGGGAACGAATGGATATTTATAAATATCGTGTCGGTATGGGATCATTGCGACTTATGTGAGCACTCTGTATCTGCGTCGAGGGTGCGGAAGTGGCGGCGCACGCAAATCTTGGCGCTGCCATTTCCCCACAGCTGCTTGACGCTAAGTCCGGCGCGGGTCGTGGTGTGATAAAAATGGCATTTGCGCTTCTGATGCACTTCGGGCGCGATATCCGTGATTGCGGGCATTGCCATAGCTGCAAGGCCAGCGGTGCTAGTGATTTCTACGTACCGCGATTGCTAGCCGTTTTGCTGTTGAACGCCAATGACAGGCGCCGTCGGTGGCTATGTTGCAGGGAGGATCAAGCGAGTGGACGGCGAAGTTAGGAGGCCAACAATCTGGTGCCCGGTCTCAGTTAGAGCACGCCCAGGATCGGCTCGCCCGTGCGGTAATCGACGATGGCGGCGGCGTTGTTCTGGAGGGTGATGAGGTTTTGCGCGGCGATCCTGGCGGGGGCGGGCTTGCCGAACTGATAGCCCTGGGCGAAATCGCATCCCCATTGGCGCAGGGTGGCGGCTTCCGCGATTTCCTCGATGCCCTCTGCGACAACGTCGATATTCAGCTTGTGGCAGATGTCGATCACGCCCTGGATCAGCGTGGCGCTGCGCATCTCGATCAGGCGGCCGCCGCGAACGAAGCTCTGGTCCAGTTTCAGTCGGTGAATTTCGAATTCGGAGAGGTAGCTGAGTGATGAGTATCCCGTGCCGAAGTCATCAAGAGCGATCACGTAACCGCGGTCGCGCAGACCCTGGAGGTTGTCGTGAACGGTGGGCGACTTGTTCAGGAGGACGCCTTCGGTGATCTCGAATCCGATCGATTTTGGGGAAACGTCGAACCGGGCGCGGTTGAAGTCGATCTGATCGAGCAGCGCCGGGTTCTCGAGCTGGAGCGGGGAGAGATTGATCGAGGTCCGCAGGTCCGGCCAGCGACGGCTATCGCGGAAGGCTTGCTGGATGATCCAAGCGCCGAGTTGCGGCATGAGACCGAGCTTTTCGATCACCGGGACGAAAACGGCGGGCGTGTCCTTGGCGCCGCGCTTCAGCCGCAACAGCGCCTCCACCCCGGCTGGCTTCATGGTGCGCAGGCTGATGATCGGCTGATAGAACAGCTCGAAGCCTTCGTCCTCGATGGCCTTCTTCATCCGCGCTTCCAGGCCCTTGCGGCTCTTGAAGGCCTCCCCAAGTGCGGGATCGTAGACGACGTGGCGTTCCGGTCCTGCCGTCTTGGCAGCGCCGAGGGCGATGTCGGCATGGCGCATCAGGTCGCTGGCGGTATGACCATGTTCCGGAGCAGCGGCGATGCCCGCTGAGATCGTGACGGCGACGGTTGTTCCGTCGCGCGTTTCGCGTGTGATGGCGATGCCGGTGGCACGGGGGCCGAGCGTGAAGATGTCCGAATTGCCGACGATCAGCACGGCGAACTCATCCCCGTCGAGCCGCGAGACGAGGCACTGGGAACCCTGGAATTCCTTGAGCAACTGCTTGCCGAAGTCGAGGATGACTTGATCCCCGGCGCGATGGCCCAATTCTTCGTTGATGGCGCTGAAATCGTCGATGTCCAGCAGGATGAGCTGGCAGGCCTGAGAGCCGGCGATCTGCTCAAGCTGCTTGATGAAAGTCGTGCGGTTCACCAGCCCCGTGATGGGGTCGAAAAGTTCGAGATAACGCGCGCGCTGCGAGTTCGTTTCGGCCTCGTCCTTCAGGTTGCTCGCACGATAGGCTACCATGAGGAACAGGCCGAGCACGGCTGCGCCGATCGCCAGGGTGGCCGGGATAACGTATTCTCGGATTGCTTCCCCCGGCATGGCCGGCCGCCATGCGAGGCGGCCCAGCGAGGTGCCGTCCGAGGCTGACAACTGGACGCTTCGCATGTTGGACGGCGCAGCGGTGCGCGGGCCAAGGGCCGTGAACCCATCCAGCATTAGCGTGCTGGACCAACGATTGAGCAGGGGATCGTCGAGGTACGTGATGGTCACCAGCGACAAAGGCTCTCCCGCCGCGGGAATGCGGGACGCAGCGACGACGACGGGAACGCCGCGAACCGAGGCGAGATCAGCCTTGGCATCCGGCGCTGCCTTGGCGGCTGTTCCTTCCGAGGCAGGCGATGCGTGGAGCGAGCTGGCGAGATCCTTGGCCGTGTCCTGGATTTCCTCCAGATCGGCCTCGTCGGCCCGGCCGCCGCGGGTATAGCCGTAGATCGCGCCGGAACGGGAGAGGATGGCCACGGTCCGGGTGGTTTCAGCGCTGACGGTCGGCCGTCCCAGCTCATTGTCCAGCCAGTTGGCGGCTTCGTCCGGGCCGAGCGCTGCGATTCGCTGCGCAGGTTCCATGCGCGCGCTGGTGGCCGCGGCCTGGGCTGCAGCACCGGAAAGTGTGCGCGCGATGGTCTTTTCGACTTGCTGCTGCTGTCGGTTTGCCGCGATTCGGTCCATGGACTGCGAGGTCACGAAAAGTGCCGCCGAACCGCCCAGCGTCAGCCCGAGAAGACCAACTATCGCTGCCACCCCCCGGTGACCCGCTAATTTATGGCCGTTAAGCATTCGCGATCCCTACTTGGTCCCCGACTTTCTGGGTCCTTCGAAGCGATTGCATTAACCTGCTTTCGTCAACAAATCGCAACCAGACAGTCGGGTGCCGGAAATATCTTCGCTACCCTGGGACAGCGGCTGTCTCGCCCCGCGCGCCCTTTTTCCTATTATAGGCGAAAAATTCAGGCGCAGGCGCGCAGCATTGTCAGGCTGCTCTCATCTTCGATCAGGCGAAGCCCCGGCTGGCCGGCGACGATGTCCCGGAAGCTTGAGAAACGGGGCGACTTGAGCAGATATCCCGCCGCGCCGAGTTCGACCGAGCGCCGCTGGTCCGGCCCATAGTCGGAGCCGCTGCACATGATGACTAGCATGTCCCTCAATCGCTTGTCTGTTGCTCGCTGATGCGCCGCTGCTGTTCCTGGAGGCGATGCACCTTGCCCTGGAGGCGGGTGTAGTGTTCGGCGTTTTCCAGCGTGACCGAGGTGGTGTCGGCCAAGGCCTGGAGAATGGCCAGTTCCTCGGCCGTCGTCGCGCGGCGGGACGACCAGTAGTTGCCGATGGCGCCGATGGGCGAGGTGCGGCGGATCGGCACCATCGCCATGCTCTTCACGAACGTGGGGCGATAGGCTTCGACCGGGACGCGCGGATCGGCGTAGATATCCTCGATCACCGCGCTCTGTGCATTGATCATCACCCAGCCGCTGACACATGTGCTCATCGGGAAGCGGCGGCCCTTCCACAAGGGCGCTATGGCGTTCTCCTCCGCGTAGTAGCACATGTCGCCGTCCCGCAGGACGAACGTGGCGCCATCAGCTCCGGTCAGGTTGCGCGCGGCGTCCCGGACGATGGCGGTGACGGCGTCCAGATCGCGCGCGTGGGACAAGTCCTGCACCGCGGCGACGAGGCGCTCCATGGCCGAAATGTACCACGACGAGGGCTCGGCGGGCGATCCCGGGGCACTGGGGGGAGAAAACAGGATGGCGTCCATGGCAAGCGCCTTCGGTTTCGATCGTGACTGCACCGCACGCGGGTCTAGCGCGCGAAACCTTCCGCAAGCCTAACCCGGCGATATGTATTCTTTCGGGGGTGCCGGAAAGGCGCGGTCAGGGGCAGGCGTTCAGGCCGGTGCTTCGGGGCCGGCGCAGGATGCGGCTTCGAATACCGCGCGCTGGTCGGCAAAGGCGCGTTGGTAGGCGGGGCGTGCTTCGGCGCGGGCGATATAGGCCAGCAGTGGGGGCCAGGCGTCGAGGAGGTTGGAACTGACCAGTCGGCGCAGCACGGTCACCATCATTAGGTCTCCCGCGCTGAAGGCACCGTCCAGCCATTCGGCGCTCCCAAGCGAGGCGGTCAGTTGCTGGAGGCGGGCCTGCACGCGCTTTTCGAGCATCGGCTGCCGCGCTGCGAACCAGGCCTGCTCCCGCTCGAATATCATCGCCATGGTGCATTCGACGATGGGTGGCTCCACCGTGTTGAGCGCCGCGACGAGCCAGGCGACGGCGCGGGCACGGGCATCGGCATCCTCGGGCAGGAGACCGGGGTGTGTGCCGGCGAGGTGGAGGACGATGGCGCCGGATTCGAACAGCACGAGATCGCCGTCTTCCAGGCTGGGGATCTGCCCGAAGGGCTGGTGCGCGAGATGTTCGGGCCTCTTGAGCGCTTCGAACGAAAGCAACCGCACTTCGTAAGGCAGGCCCAGTTCCTCCAGCGCCCAGCGTACCCGCATGTCCCGCGCGAGGCCCCGCCCCCGGTCGGGCGAGTTTTCGAAAGCGGTGATGGTGATCGTCATGGCGAGGCTCCCGGCAATGCGGGATCCTACCATGCAGCGAAGCGACAGGCGATCCGGGTTCGTGTGGGCGGGCGGCTTGCCGAAGAGTGCTGTGTCAGGCCGTGCCGTCCACGGCCGCACGTCCGAGGCCCGGATCGTCGGTGAAGAAGGAATCGACACCCGCCGCGATGAAGCGGCGCATGAATTCGATGCAGGCCTTGTCCTGACGCGCCGAATCGCCGCCCGGGCCGCGGAAGTCCGTGGGCAGGAAGCTGTTTTCCGGCCGCACCGTCCAGGTCGAGACGAGCAGGCCGGCCGCATGGGCATCGCGCACCAGCGTGCTCGGCTTGCCCAGCGGGCCGGACTTGCCCGTGGCATCGCCGAAGGGGATGATCCCCTGGAGCACGGGGGCGATCCAGTCGGCATAAGTCCTGACTTCGGCCAGACCGGCGGGCGTGAGCATCTGCTTGAACGTGAGGCTGCCCCCGGAGGCGGCGACATCGGCGGGGTGCATGTCCAGAGGCACGGTCAGTTGCAGGAGTTGCAGGCTGCGATAGGTTGCGATGCGCGGGCGCAGCCACTTGAGATTGGCCACCTCGAAGCTCTGGACGATCACCGGGGCGGTCGAGAGATAATGGCTAGCGGCCACGCGGTCGAGGAAGCGCTGTTCTTGCGGCAGGCCGATCCCGGCGAAATAGGTGGAGTGCTTGATCTCGGGAATGAGGCCGATCTTGCGGCCGCGTGCGGCGGATTCCGCGGCCACGAAGTCCGCGATTTCCTCAAGCGTGAGCAGTTGGAACTGGCCGTCGTAGCTCTTGCTTTCGGGGCGCATGGCGCCGAGCCGTTCGACTGCGCGCAGGGTCTTGATCTCTGCGAGGGTGAAATCCTCGGTGAACCAGCCGGTGACCTTTTCCCCGTCGATCACCTTGGTCGTGCGGCGCTGGGCGAATTCGGGATGGTCCGCGACATTGGTAGTTTCGGCGATGTTGTTCTCATGCCGGGCGATCAGGGCACCGTCCTTGGTCGAGACGAGATCCGGCTCCACGAAGTCCGCGCCCTGGTCGATGGCCTTGGCGTAGGACGCCAGGGTGTGCTCTGGCCGCAGCGCCGAGCAGCCGCGGTGGCCGATCACCAGCGGCTTCTTGCGCGCGCCTCCAGTATGCGCGACCGAATTCTGCGGCGCCGCCAGTGCGGGGCCCTGGCCGAGAAGCGTGGCGGCGCCTGCCCCAGCGCCGGCAAGGAGCATGCCGCGGCGGGACAGGGTGGTTTCGGCCGGGTGGTGGTTCATCGCGGTAATCTCCGGGCTCAAGGCAGGGATCGCGGGCAGCGTACCCCGTGCAGAAGCGCGGCGCTGCGGCCATGATCCCGCCTCCTGGCGGGGCGGCAGGGTGTGTCCCTTGCGCGACTAGCCCCGGATCATGACAGCACGGGGTCGGAATATCGCCTTGCGTCAGGGGCTTGCCGCGTTGCCGGAAGGGGGCGGCGATTTGCCGCTCCTTTGCGTGAACTCATGCCTTCGTTCGGGCGTTCAGGCTGCGAGCGTCAGGGGAGCAACCGGAGGGAGGAGCCCGATCATGGAACATCTCAGTTTTCCCAACGAAAGCGCCGAATACCGCCGCGCGCGCAACGAACTGCTCGACGCCGAAATGGACCTGCGCCGCCAGACGGAAACGGTTGCGGCGATGCGCCGGGCGCTGCCCCCCGGCGGGACGATCAAGGAGGACTACGTCTTCGAACGCGTCGGGGATCATCAGCGCCCGGAGCAGGTGCGGCTGTCGGAATTGTTCGCGGGGAAGCCCAGCCTGATCCTCTACAGCTACATGTTCGGTCCCGAGCGCGACGAGCCTTGCACCGGTTGCACGCATCTGCTCGACGGGCTGGACGGGGCCGCACGGCATGTCCCGCAGGCTGCGGCGTTCTACGTCGTCGCCCGTTCGCCTTTGGCCCGTCTGGTGGCCTGGGCGCGTGAGCGCCGCTGGCCGCATCTCCGGTTCCTCTCGGCCGAAGGCAGCAGCTACACACGGGACTATTTCGGCAACACGGCCGGCGTAACCCCCGCCATGCGCCAGGAGCGCGGGTACGAGGACGGAAAGGACTGGGACGAGCCGATGATCAATGTCTTCCGTAAGGACGGCGGCGAGGTTCGGCATTTTTGGGGCGGCGAACTGCTCTACGCCCCGGAGGAGCCGGACCAGCACCATCGCTCGCTGGATGCTTTGGACCCGGTCTGGGGCTTGCTGGACCTGCTGCCCGAGGGGCGCGGAGATTTCTTCCCGAAGCTGAGCTACCGCTGACCGGGGGTCTCTAACCACGTTCCCGGCGCGCGTCCCTGTTTGGACGTGGCTCCATGAGACTTGCGGATCGGCATTTCCTGCGTTAGCGCCCCGGTGCCCGCCCGATCCGTCAGGATCGGCGGGCAAGATCGCGCCGGTGCCTCGAACGAGGCTTAATAGGGAACGCGGTGAGAGGGTTCGTCCCTCGAATCCGCGGCTGTCCCTGCAACTGTGAGCGGTGAGCAAGATGCCGTGGCTTCCCCCGGGGAGCCGGCCACTGGATCGCGGGCGCCCGGCGCCACGGACCGGGAAGGCCGAGCATCGCGCTTTGACCCGCAAGCCAGGAGACCTGCCGGCGCATCGGTCGCTCTTGCCCTGGCCCAGGGATAGGCCAAGGCTCGGTACTCCGCGTGAGCGACGAAGCCGTGCGGCTGGGGCTGCATCGGCGCGCAGGACGGGCGTTCATCGCGCCCGCCCGTCGTTGCGTGCGGACCGACGCCCGTCGGCAAGCCCCGGTCATCGTCGCTGCGCGCGAGAGGATGATGCCGTGGGGCAGGATGAAACGCGCGTCCCGATGACAGGCTTCGCCTTGCGCGGATGGTGCCCGGATGCCTGGCGTCCGATGATGGCCGGAGACGGGCTGATCGTGCGCGTGAAGCCCCGGCTGGCGCGCCTGACCGCGGCCGAGATCGCGGTGCTTGCTGATCTGGCGCGCCGTTTCGGCAGCGGTGCGATAGACATCACCAATCGCGCCAATCTCCAGATCCGCGGTGTCCGCGAGCAGGGCTGGCAGGATCTGCTGCGCGCCCTGGTCGACCGGGGCCTGGTCGATTCCGACGCTGCTCTGGAGGGGCGGCGCAACCTCCTTGTCGCACCCGGCTGGGATCGCGGGGACGATACCGCGCGGATCGCGGAAGAACTCCTGGGCCGTCTGGGCGAGTTGCCCGAATTGCCCGGAAAGATGGGCATCGCGGTCGATGCCGGCCCCGTCGCCACGCTGCTGGACAGCCCTGCGGATTTCCGCATCGAGCGCGCGGAAGCCGGCGGCCTGCTGCTCCGCCTCGACGGGCGCGAGAGCGGGGTTTCCATCCTGCCGGAAGAGGCCACAGACCGCCTGATCGCGCTCGCGCACTGGTTCGTGGAGACAGGCGGCGCCGCTGCCCGCCGGGCCTCGCGCCACACGGCCGCTCTTCCACAATGGGCGCGGGGGGATGGCCGTCCCGCCGTCGGAGCCGCTGCGCCGCATGGCTACGGGGTGCCGTTCGGGCGGATCGAGGGGGAGGCAATGGTGCGGCTGATGGCAGCGACCGGCGCTGCGGCGCTTCGCGTTACGTCTTGGCGGCAGCTTCTGGCCGAATCCGAGGTGCGAGAGCCGGTGGAGGGCTTCATTCGCGATCCCGGCGACCCGCTGCTGCGCGCCGATGCCTGTCCGGGCGCGCCGACATGCCCGCAGGCGACGGTCGAAACGCGCGAACTGGCGCGCCGGTTGGCGCCGCATGTGTCCGGGCGCCTGCACGTTTCCGGCTGCGCGAAAGGCTGCGCGCGCGCACGACCGAGCGACGTGGTCCTGACCGGGCGCGACGGCGTCTTCGACCTCGCCCTCCGTGGCCGCGCGGGCGACCCGCCGACGCTGGGCGGCCTTTCTCCCGACCATGTCCTTGCTCATTTCGGAGCCTCATGAATGGCGCATATCTACGAAAAGGATGGCGCGGCCATCTATCGCCAGTCGTTTGCGACGATCCGCGCCGAGGCGGACCTCGCCGCCTTTCCCGCTGACGAGGAGCGCATCGCGGTCCGCATGATCCACGCCTCGGGGCTGGTGGAGCTGGCGCGGCACATCCGCTTCTCGCCCGGATTCGCCCGCGCGGCGATGGCGGCGCTGGAGGCGGGTGCGCCGATCCTGTGCGATGCGCGCATGGTGGGCGAAGGGATCACTCGCGCCCGGCTTCCCGCGGACAATGCGGTGATCTGCACGCTCCAGGATCCGCAAGTCCCGCAAATGGCGCAGGCGATGGCCAATACCCGCTCGGCGGCGGCGCTCGAACTCTGGCCGCCGCACCTTGGCGGGGCCGTGGTGGCCATCGGCAATGCGCCCACCGCGCTGTTCCACTTGCTCGACATGCTGGAGGACCCCGATTGCCCGCGCCCGGCAGCGATCATTGGCTGTCCCGTCGGCTTCGTGGGGGCGGCCGAGTCCAAGGCCGCCCTCTGGGATGCCTGCCCGGTGCCCTGCTGCATCGTCGAAGGAAGGCTGGGCGGCAGCGCGATCACCGTGGCCGCGGTCAACGCCATCGCGAGCAGCGCGGAATGAGCGTGGGAACCGTACACGGCGTCGGACTGGGCCCCGGCGCGCAGGACCTGCTGAGCGTTCGCGCCGACCGATTGGTGCGCGGAGCCAGGCATGTCGCCTATTTCCGCAAGGCCGGCCGGCCCGGTCAGGCGCGGCGGATCGTCGAGGGCATGCTCCGCGCCGATGTCGTCGAGCATGCGATGGAATATCCGGTGACCACGGAGATTCCGCTGGGAGACCCGCGCTACAACGCCTGCCTTTCCCGCTTCTACGCAAGCTGGACCGAGCAACTGGCGAAGCTCGTCCGCGAGGGCGAGGATGTCGTGGTGCTCTGCGAGGGCGACCCCTTCTTCTACGGCTCGTTCATGCACCTCTATACCCGCCTGGCCGAAGCAGGGGGCCATGCAGGGCCGGCACCGGTGCCGGTCGCCGTCGTGCCGGGGATCACCGGAATGTCGGGCGCCTGGACGGCATGCGGCGCGCCGATGACCTGGGGCGACGATGTCCTCACCGTCCTCACCGCCACGCTACCGGAGGCAGATCTGGCGCGGCGCATTCGCGATACCGACGCGCTCGTGGTCATGAAGATCGGCCGCAACCTGGCCAAGCTGCGCCGCGCCGTCATCGCTGCCGGGCGCGAGGGGGAGGCCTGGCTGGTGGAGCATGCCGCGATGGCCGAGCAGCGGGTGACGCCGCTCGCCGAGGCGGAAGCCGTGACGCCCTACTTCTCGATCCTGCTGATCCACGGACAGGGGCGCCGGCCATGAGCGGCTGGCTCGCCATCGCCGGGCTGGGGCCGGGCGACGAGGCGCTCGTCACGCCCGAGGCCTCTGCGGCCCTGAATGCCGCCACCGACGTGATCGGCTACGGCCCTTATGTCGCCCGGGTGGCGCCGCGCGCGGGCCTGCGCTTCCATGCCAGCGACAACCGCGTCGAATTGGAGCGCGCGGCCCATGCGCTTTCGCTCGCGGCCGAGGGGCAGCGCGTGGTGGTGGTCTCCTCCGGGGATCCGGGCGTCTTCGCCATGGCGGCGGCCGTGTACGAGGCCTGGGAGCAGGGCCCTGCCGACTGGCGCGAACTCGATATCCGGGTCTTGCCGGGCATCACCGCCATGCTGGCGGCGAGCGCGCGGGCGGGCGCGCCGCTGGGCCATGACTTCTGCGCCATCAACCTTTCCGATAATCTCAAGCCCTGGGCACTCATTGAGCGCCGATTGCGGCTGGCGGCGGAAGCGGACTTCGCCATGGCCTTCTACAACCCGCGCTCGAAGGCGCGGCCGGAAGGTTTCGCGCGCGTCCTTGAGATCCTGCGCGAGGCTTGCGGGCCAGAGCGCCCGATCCTTTTCGCCCGCGCCGTCTCCACGCCCGAGGAAGTCCTGACCTTCGTGCCGCTGGCCGAGGCGCGGGCGGAGATGGCGGACATGCGCACCATGGTCATCGTCGGATCGAGCCGCACCCGGCTTGTGGCGCGAGACCGGGGCCCGGTGCTCTACACGCCGCGGTGGGCGGAATGAGCGAGCCAGTCCAGCACTTGCTCCACCCGTTCCAGCGCGCGGCGGGGCGGGATCGCGGGGCGGTCTATCATCGTCACGGCAAGCCCCAGCTCCCGCGCGGCATCGAGCTTGGCCGACGCGCCGGAGCCGCCCGCGTTCTTGCAGACCAGCAGGTCGATCCGGTGCGCACGGAGCAAGTCCGTGTCGCGCTCCGGCGTGAAGGGTCCGCGGTCGATCACGAGGTCGTGATGCGGCAGGGACGGCGCTTCGGTGGGTGCATCCACGAAGCGCAGCAGATAGCGGTGCTGGGGCTGGGCCGCGAAAGCCTCGACGTGCATCCGGCCGAGCGCCAGCATCACCCGGCGCGGCGGACCCTCCAGGCTGGCGACGGCGGCGGCAAGGTCTGGGACCCGGTGCCAGCGATCCCCGCCGCGCGGTGCCCAGGGCGCCCGCGTCAGCGCCGCCAGCGCAATGCCGGCGGCCTTGGCGGCGACAATGGCATGAGCGCTCATCGTGGCCGCGAAGGGATGGGTAGCGTCGACCAGATGGGTGACGGCGGTTTCGCGCAGATAGCGCTCCAGCCCGGCAATGCCGCCGAAGCCGCCCACGCGGACCGGCACCGGCTGGCTTCGCGGGCTGGCCACCCGTCCGGCATAGCTCAGCACGGCTTCGATCTCGCGCTCGGCCAATGCCGCGGCGAGGGCGCTCGCCTGGGTGGTGCCGCCCAGAATGAGGACGCGGGTCATGTCTGAAGCTCCCCAAAAGCCATGGCTGACGATCGTCGGTATCGGCGAGGACGGTCTGTCCGGCCTCGGCGAGGCGGCGCGCGCCGCCCTTGCGGCGGCCGAAGTGGTGACCGGCGCCGCCCGCCACCTCGGCCTGCTGGCGGGGCTTAGTGCGGAATGTCGGACATGGCCAGTGCCGTTCGAGAGCGGGCTGGCCGCGCTGCTGGCGCTGCGGGGGCGGCAGGTGGTCATGCTGGCTTCCGGCGATCCGTTCTGGTTCGGCGCGGGTTCGGTGGTGACACGGGCGCTCGACCGCTCGGAATGGACCGCGCACCCTGTGCCCTCGACTTTCGCCCTCGCGGCCTCGCGGCTGGGCTGGCCGGTCGAGGCGACACCGTGTCTGGGGCTCCACGCGGCGCCGCTGTCGCGGTTGCGTCCGCACCTTGCGCCGGGGCAGCGGGCCTTGGTGCTGTTGCGCGAGGGGGCGGCTGCCGCGGAACTGGCCGATTATCTCGCGGCGGAAGGGTTCGGGGCATCGCAGCTCACGGTGCTCGAAGCGCTGGGCGGCCCGCGCGAACGGATCCGGCAGGCGGCGGCCGAGGGCTTCGATCTGACCGACGTGGCTCATCCCGTCGCCGTGGGCGTGCTCTGTGCGGGGGAAGGCCGCGTCCTGCCCCGGACGTCCGGACGCGGCGATGACTGGTTCGCGAACGACGGGCAGATCAGCAAGCGCCCGCTGCGCGCCCTGGCGCTCTCGGCGCTCGCGCCCCGGCCCGGCGAGATGCTTTGGGACATCGGCACGGGATCGGGCTCGATCGCGATAGAATGGCTGCTCACTCACCGCGACATGCGGGCCGTGGGCTTCGAGGTCGATCGCGAGCGCGCGGCGCGGGCGCGGGGCAATGCCCTGGCGCTGGGCGTCGATCATCTGCGCGTGGTGGAAGGACGCGCCCCTGAGGTGCTGGAAAACCAGCCCCTGCCGGATGCCGTCTTCGTGGGCGGCGGGCTGGGGACGCCCCTGCTGGAGCGGCTCTGCGGTCTCCCCGCTGGCACCCGGCTGGTGGCCCATGCCGTCACGCTGGAAAGCGAGGCTCTGCTGGCCAGGGTCCATGGCGAGGTGGGCGGCACGCTGCTGCGCATCGAACTGGCGCAGGCCGCGCCGCTGGGCACGCGGCGCGGCTGGAAAGCCCACTATCCCGTCGTACAATGGAGCGTGACCTTGTGATCGTGGCCGGCTTCGGATTTCGCGCAGGCGCATCCCTCTCCTCCTTGCGTGACGCTCTGGCGCGGGCCTGCGCGGATGGCGCCGAACCGGACGTTCTGACCGCGCCTGCCGACAAGATCGCGCCGCTGCGCTTGCTTGCTCAGGAGCGACAGGTTCCGGCAGTCCCCGTCGCTGGCGAAGCGCTGGAAGCGGCGGCGACGGTGACTCTGTCCGCCGCCAGCCTTGCCGCTCGCCGTACCGGCAGCGTTGCCGAAGCCTCGGCCCTGGCGGCGGCCGGTCCCGGCGCCCGGTTGCTGACGGCCCGCCATATCTCGTCCGATCGCATGGCCACTTGCGCCATGGCCCAGGGAGCCAGTTCATGACCGTACACTTCATCGGCGCCGGTCCGGGCGCGCCAGACCTGCTGACCTTGCGCGGCCGCGACCTGATCGCGTCGAGCCCGGTGTGCCTCTATGCGGGCTCGCTGGTGCCCGCTGCCGTGCTGGAGCATTGCCCGCCCGGCGCGCGGATCGTGAACACCGCGTCCCTGGATCTCGACGCGATCCTCGCGGAGATCGCGCAGGCCCATGCCGAGGGCCATGACGTGGCCCGTCTCCATTCCGGCGACCCCTCGATCTGGTCCGCCATGGGCGAGCAGATCCGCCGCCTTCGCGCGCTGCGCATCCCCATCAGCGTGACGCCGGGCGTACCGGCCTTCGCCGCCGCTGCGGCGGCGCTGGAGACCGAGTTGACGGTGCCGCGTCTGGCGCAGTCGCTGGTGCTGACGCGGACACCGGGCCGGGCCAGCGCGATGCCGGAGCGCGAAAGCCTTTCCGCCTTCGCCGCGACCGGCAGCACTCTGGCGATCCACCTTTCGATCCACAACCTTGCCGCGGTGGTCGCGGATCTCGTGCCACACTACGGCGCGGATTGCCCGGTGGCGGTGGTCTGGCGGGCGAGCTGGCCGGACGAGAAAGTCGTGCGGGCGCGGCTGGACGGTGTGGAGCAAGCCGTGGCGGGAACGATGGAGCGCACCGCCCTCATCCTGGTGGGACGGGCTCTGGACGTGGAAGAGGGCGTGGCGGCGGAAAGCAGCCTCTATGCCCCCGACTACGATCGCCGCTTCCGGCCGCAATCGGCGCAATCGCCTTTCGCTTCCTCGGGCTTGGCCGGGGAGCTGGAGCCATGACCGGCACGGTGGATCTTCACCTGATCGGCATCGGCACCGGCAACACGGACCACCTGACGCTTGCGGCCATCCGCGCGATGAACGGGGCGGACCTGATCCTGCTGCCCCGCAAGGGCGAGGCGAAGTCCGATCTGCTCGATCTGCGCCGGTCGATCTGCGACAGCGTGCTGACGGAAGAGACGCGGGTCGTGGAGTTCGATCTCCCCGTCCGTTCGGAAAACCCGCCCTACCTCGAAGCCGTGGATGCCTGGCACGCCGCGATTGCCGAGGTCTGGGCGAGTCAGATCGACCGGCACCTGCCGGAAGGCGGCACGCTGGCGCTGCTGGTCTGGGGCGACCCCTCGCTATACGACAGCACCCTTCGGATCGCGGAGCGGCTGCAGCGCGGGGGGCGGGCGCTGAGGGTTCATGTCGTGCCGGGCATCACCAGCATCCAGGTCCTCACGGCGGCTCACGGCATTGCGCTGAACGGTCTGGGAGCGCCCGTGACGATCACGACGGGACGGCGCCTGCGCGACGGCGGATGGCCAGCCGACGCGGAAACCCTGGTGGTCATGCTCGACGGCACTTGCGCCTTCGCCGCGCTGCCGCCGGAGGGCCTGTCGATCTGGTGGGGCGCTTACCTCGGCATGCCGCAACAATGCCTGATCGCGGGCGACCTAACGCAAATCGGCCCGCAGATCGTGCGTCGCCGTGCCGCGCTTCGTGCGGAGCATGGCTGGATCATGGATGTCTACTTGCTGCGAAAGTCCGGTTCAGACGCCTAGCCCGGAAGAAGCTGCCCCTTGCCCGAACTCGTCGGCTTGCATATGAACCATTTATGATTCGTATATGTTTCATATGGTAAAGGCCGGTTGCATGGGTATCGTCAATATCGAGGATGAGCTGCACGACCAGCTCCGCAAGGCCAGCAAGGCGTCCTATCGTTCGATCAACGCGCAGGCGGCTTTCTGGATCAGGATCGGCATGCTCTGTGAGTTGAACCCCCAGCTCACGTTCCAGCAGATCGTCATTCGCGAACTCAGGGAGGCGGGAGTCGACCCTGACGATCTGGCCTGCGGGGCGCGCGTGCCATGATCAAGACGCCGGAGGAAATCGAACTCATGGCCGAATCCGGCCGTCTTCTGGCATCGGTGTTCACGTTCCTCGATGGACAGCCGCTCGCCGGGCGGACGACGATGGAGATCAACGACCTGGTGGAGCACATGATCGTCCACCCACTGGCGGCGCGGCCCGCCAGCAAGGGGCAGTACGGCTATGGCTATGTGCTGAACTGCTCCCGCAATGATGTCGTGTGCCACGGGGTCCCTTCCGAGACCGAGACGTTGCGGGCGGGAGACATCGTCAATTTCGACATCACCCTTGAAAAGAACGGCTTCATTGCCGATTCCAGCAAGACTTATGCCGTCGGCGAGATCGCGCCTGCGGCCGCGCGTCTGGTGAAGACGACATATGAGGCCATGTGGAAAGGCATCCAGGCGGTTCGGCCCGGTGCGCGGCTGGGCGATGTCGGCCACGCCATCGAACATCACGCCAAGAAAGCCGGCTATTCGATCGTACGGGAATATTGCGGACACGGCATCGGCCGGGAAATGCACGAGAAGCCCGAAGTGCTCCATTTCGGCCGGCCGGGTACCGGCGTGAGACTGGAAGAAGGCATGGTCTTCACGATCGAGCCGATGCTGAACCAGGGACGGCGCCTGGTCCGCACAGAGGATGACGGTTGGACGGTGGTGACGGTGGACGGCAAGCTGTCCGCCCAGTTCGAGCACACGGTGGCAGTCACCCGGAATGGCGTGCGCGTCCTCACCCTGCGGCCCGAGGAGAGGCTTCCGTCGCGCGGGAAGACCGCCTTGCGCCCGGCCCGGGCATAATCGCGATGACCTAGGTTAATTTCGGCGGATCGGCGGCAACTCCCCTTCGCGGGCGGGGTTATCGGGCACAGACACCGAGCATGCAGGTATGCTGAAGCGGCGGCCTGCGAGAGCATCGGTGCCATCTCATCCCAGCGAGGATAGCCCATGGCCAAGACCCCCACGAAAGCTTCCGCGAAGCGTGCACCTGCCCAGAAGAGCCCGTCGAAGACGCCATCGAAGAAGGCCCCATCCGACGTCACCGCCGCCGATATCGGCGGCGAAACGCCCGCCAAGGCCGACCCGGTTCCGGCTGACGCCGCGATCTCCCATAGCTACGCCGAGACGCAAGGATCCGGCGGAGAAACCCGCCAGAGCGCCGGGGAGGGCGTTGCGGCGCTGACGACCCAGCAGGGCGTGCCGGTTTCGGACGACCAGAACAGCCTGAAGCAGGGCGCGCGCGGGCCGACGCTTCTGGAAGACTTCCATTTCCGCGAGAAGATCTTCCACTTCGACCATGAGCGCATCCCCGAGCGTGTCGTCCACGCGCGCGGCTACGGCGCTCACGGCTACTTCGAATTGACGGATAGCCTGGCCGATGTCAGCCGGGCCGACGTGTTCCAGCGCGTCGGCGAGCGCACGCCCGCCTTCGTCCGCTTTTCCACCGTGGCCGGATCGAAGGGTTCGTTCGACCTCGCGCGGGACGTGCGCGGCTTTGCGGTCAAGATCTACACCCAGGAGGGCAACTGGGACCTGGTAGGCAACAACATCCCGGTCTTCTTCATCCAGGACGCGATGAAGTTCCCCGATCTCGTCCATGCCGCCAAGCCCGAACCGGATCGCAATTTCCCGCAGGCCCAGACCGCGCACGACAATTTCTGGGACTTCGTCAGCCTGACGCCGGAAAGCTTCCACATGATCATGTGGACCATGTCGGACCGCGCCATTCCGCGCTCTTTCCGCACCATGGAAGGCTTCGGCGTGCACACCTTCCGGTTGCTGGACGCCGAGGGCAAGTCCACGTTCGTCAAGTTCCACTGGAAGCCGAAGCAGGGGCTGCAATCGGTGGTCTGGAACGAGGCGGTCAAGATCAACGGCGCCGATCCGGACTTCCATCGCCGCGACTTGTGGGACGCCATCAACGCGGGTGACTTCCCCGAATGGGAACTGGGCGTCCAGTTGTTCGACGATGCCTTTGCCGACAGCTTCGACTTCGACGTGCTCGACGCCACCAAGCTCATCCCCGAGGAACTCGTGCCGATCCGCGTCGTCGGCCGCCTGGTGCTCGACCGGGTGGTGGACAACTTCTTCGCCGAGACCGAGCAAGTGGCCTTCTGCACCCAGAACGTGCCCCCGGGGATCGATTTCTCGAACGACCCGCTGCTTCAGGGCCGCAATTTCTCCTACCTCGACACCCAGATCAAGCGGCTGGGCGGACCCAACTTCACGCATATTCCGATCAACGCGCCCAAGTGCCCCATGGCTCATTTCCAGCAGGACGGGCACATGGCCATGCGCAATCCCAAGGGTCGGGCGAATTACGAACCGAACAGCTGGGGCGCCGAGCAGGGCGGCCCGCGCGAGGATCCCGTGCGCGGTTTCACCAGCTATGCCGAGACGGCAGATGGCCCGAAGCAGCGGGTGCGGTCGGAAACCTTCGCCGATCACTATAGCCAGGCACGGCAGTTCTTCGTGAGCCAGACGCCCGTCGAGCAGAAGCACATTGCCGATGCCCTCGTGTTCGAGCTGTCGAAAGTGGAGCGCCCGGACATTCGCGCGCGTACCGTCTCCCACCTGATCCGCATCGACCCCGGGCTGGCAGGCACCGTGGCCGATGGGCTGGGCCTGCCGTTGCCCGATCCCGCGGTCGCGGCGCGCGAGCCGATCGCGAACCTTCCCGCTTCGGACAAGCTGAGCATCGTCAAGAACGGTCCAGCGGACTTCAAGGGCCGCAAGCTGGGCATCCTCGTGAGTGACGGCGCCGACGCGGCGGTGCTCTCTGCCCTGCTCGAAGCGGTGGAGGCCGAGGGCGCCGTCTATGAGGTGGTTGCACCCAAAGTCGGCGGCGTGACGCTGTCGGACGGGACCCGTCTGGCCGCCAAGCACAAGATCGACGGCGGCCCCTCGGTGCTGTTCGATGCCGTGGCTCTGGTGGTGTCCGGGGAGGGCGCGGGGCTGCTCGCGATGGATGCGGCGGCGAAGGATTTCGTCACTGACGCCTTCGCGCATTGCAAGTTCATCGGTTACACCGGCGCGGCGGAGGCGATCTTCGCCAAGGCCGGGATCGCCGGCGATCTCGACGAGGCCTGCCTGAAACTGGACGGTGCAAAGGATGCCGGCGCCTTCCTCAAGGCCTGCCGCGCGCTGCGTCGCTGGCCGCGCGAAATGGCGGTCGATCTCGACGCGTAACGGGCTGGCGCAAACGCCGGTTTTCGCCGCGGCCCGGTCTCGGTTTCCCTGTTTGGAACCGGGCCGGGCCGCTGGTCGTTTCTCAGCCTCGACGCCGTTCCCGTTTGCGGATTAGTGTCATCCGCGAGCGACCCCGACGATTACCGAAGGAATCCATTTATGAGACGCATCCGCAACCTGTCCCTGCTGGCTTCCGCGCTTGTTCTGGTGCCTGTCAGCGTGCTGGCCCAACCGGAGCCCACTGCCGGCGCGCATCGTGAAAAGGTTGCAGGGCAGAGCGTGGCCGAGATGGGTCTGCCTCAGGGCGCCGAGGCGGGCGACGCAGAAGCGCGGCGCAAGGCACTGAACGAGCAGCAGGCGCAGGCGGCGCGGGCGCAAGTCGAGGACAACGTGGCGCGCGAACAGGCGCGTGAAGCCGCCATCGCCACGGAGACCGCGCGGCAGGACCGCGAGCAGGCGGCCTATGCCGAAGCCGTGCGCCAGCACGACGCGGCCGTGCAGGACTACCAGGCGGCCCGCACGACCTGGGAACGCGCCAATCCCGCCTGCAAGCGCAACGACCCGGTGAAGTGCCCCCGCTGACCGGGCTTCCGAGGCATGCGGGGCGGTTTGACGTGGTCGTCCGCCCCCGCTACCGCGCGATCGATGATCGCTCTCCTGTCTCCCGCGAAAACGCTCGATTTCGAGCGCGCCCTGCCGCCCCTTGCCGTCACCACCCCGCATTTCGCTGAGGAGGCGGGCAGCCTGGCACGGTCTGCGGCGAACCTGACGCAGAAGCGGCTTTCCGAGCTGATGCACATCTCGCCGCGTCTCGCCAAGCTCAACGCCGATCGCTTTCGCGACTTCGCGGAACTGCCCGAACGGCAGGCGCTCTTCGCTTTTGCCGGCGATGTCTACACCGGCTTCGAGGCGCATACCCTGGACGAGGCAGGGGTCGCCTTCGCGCAGGATCATGTTCGCATGCTTTCCGGCCTTTACGGACTCTTGCGCCCTCTCGACGCGATCCGGCCCTACCGACTGGAAATGGGCACGCGCTGGGCGCCGCGCCACAAGAGCCTGACCGACTGGTGGGGCAATCGCATCGCCGGGTTCCTGCTGGAGCAACTGGCGGAAGAGGGTTCGGAAACCGTGCTCAACCTGGCCAGCCAGGAGTATTTCGCGGCCGTCTCCGGAAAGTTGCCGGGCGTCCGGGTGATCGAGGTGGAGTTCCGTGAGCCCGGCCCGAACGGCCCGCGCTTCGTCAGCTTCAACGCCAAGCGCGCACGCGGCATGATGGCGCGCTGGCTTTGCGAACATCATGTCACCGAGATCGACGCTATGCGCGGTTTCGACAGCGACGGCTATCGCTTCGATGCCGCCGAGAGCGATGCCGACCGCTGGCGGTTCACGCGCTCGTGAGCAACGCGGGCCGGTCCTCCGCCGTCGTCATCGGCGCATCCGGCGGGATCGGCGCCGCGTTCGAGGCGGCCCTGATCGAGGAAGGCGCTTACGAGGTCGTCCATGGCTTCGCGCGATCGCGTACCGGAGCGGATCACCTCGACCTGCTTGACGAGGCCAGCATTGCCGCTGCCGCCGCCCGCGTGGCCGCAGGGCCGCCGCCGGGGCTGGTGATCGTGGCCACCGGGCTGCTCCACGAGGAGGACCACGGCCCGGAGAAGGCGCTGCGCGATCTCGATCCTGCATGGCTGGCCCGGCTCTATGCGGTCAATGCCATCGGGCCGGCGCTGGTGGCGAAGCATTTCCTGCCGCTCATGCCCAGGACGCGGACGGGACCGGGGGCGGGAACCGGCAGCAGGGCGCCATCGGTATTCGCGGCGCTCTCGGCCCGGGTCGGTTCGATCAGCGACAACCGGCTGGGCGGCTGGCACGGCTATCGTGCGTCGAAAGCGGCGCTCAACATGCTGGTGCGCAATCTCGCCATCGAGGAACGGCGCCGCAGCGAGCGCACCATCGTGGTGGCGCTCCATCCCGGCACGGTCGACACGGCCCTGTCGCGTCCGTTCCAGGGCAACGTTCCGGCCGGCAGCCTGTTCGATGCCGAACGCGCGGCGCTGCAGTTGCTGGACGTGATCGAAGAGCTGAAAGTGACTGACAGCGGCAAGCTCTTCGATTTCGAAGGCAAGGAAATCGCATTCTGAGGCAGGCCGGCCCAGGCTGAGGGGTCGGCAGGGATGGGGGCCGGACTTCGGGCCTAGTCGTCAGGTTGCCACAATTCTAGCGGGTTGCCTTCCGGATCATGGATGCGGGCGAAGCGGCCGACGCCCGGCATGTTCCATTCGGGATTGGTCGCCACGGCCACGCCCGAGGCCAGCAGCCGCGCGCAAAGCGCGTCGAGATCGTCCACCCGCAAGTTCAGCATCCACGCCTTTTCGGCCGCGAAATAGTCGCTATCGGCGGGGAAGGGTGCGAAAACACTTGGGCCGGCCTGGGTATCCCAGGCGCCATGCGGCGATGCGCCGACGCCGAGATGTTCGGCATACCAATTCTTCAGCGCCTCCGGGTCCTTCGCCCGGAAGAAGAAGCCGCCGATACCCGTCACGCCCATTCCCGTGCTCCCGATCCGAATGGCATGGCCATACCACAGTCCGCGCGGCTCAGCGAATGCTTCCTCGGCAGAGGAAAGCCGCTGCCCGCTGCCTTGCAATTCGCCTCACGAAGTATACGATATATCAAGCGGCCGGCTCGATCCGGCTTTCACGGTTTCATTCCCGCGAGGGGCGTCCCGGCGCGGGGCGGCCCGGTGGGAGTCGGCAAGGGGCGGATTGGTGCGACATTTCCTGAACAGCTGCGCGGTGGGCGGGCTCATGACCGGGCTCCTGCTGGCGCAAGCCGCCATGGCCCAGACCGCCACGACCCAGCCCGCCGCGGCGTCTCCGGCCGATCGTTCGGCCCCGGCAGAATGGGAACAGCCCCAGGTGGTCCGGCAAGGCGCCGAGCCCATGCGCACCACGTTCGACGGCTTCGAGACACGCGCCGGTGCCCTTTCGCGCGACGTGGCGAAATCGCGCTATCACTTGTCGCTGGACGGGGACTGGAAGTTCCATCTCTCCCCCACGCCGGAAAGCCGCCCGGCCGAATTCTTCAAGCCCGATTTCGACGTGAGCGGCTGGGGCACCATGAAAGTGCCGGGCATTCTCCAGGCCGATGGGCACGGCCGCCCGGTCTTCGTCGGCAGCGGCTATCCCTTCCCGCGCGACCAGCCATGGATCGACCATCGCCTCAATGAAGTCGGCTCCTATCGCCGCGACTTCACGGTGCCTGCGAACTGGTCCGGCCGCCGCCTCTTGCTGACGGTGGGCGCGGCGGGCGCGGCCTATTACATCTGGGTCAACGGCCAGCGCGTCGGTTACTCCGAGGATTCAAAGCTCCCCGCCGAGTTCGACGTGACCCGCTATGCCCATGCTGGCAGCAACACCGTCGCCATCGAACTCTACCGCTTCGCCGATGGCAGCTATCTGGAAGATCAGGACTTCTGGCGCGTCAACGGGATCGAGCGGAGCGTGACGCTCTACGCGGCGCCGGCCACGCATATCCGCGATCTCACGGTCGATGCCGGGCTGGAGAACGGTTATCGCGACGGCAAGCTGACCGTGAAAGTCGACCTGGCTGGCCAGTCCGAGGCGATGCGCCTGCGCGCGACGCTGCTCGACGGCAAGCGGGAAGTGCTGACGCGCGGCGGCACGGCGCAAGGGGGCACGGTGTCCCTTGAGGCGGGCGTTCCCGCGGTGCGGACATGGTCGGCCGAGGACCCGCAGCTCTACACATTGCTTGTCGAACTGCTCGACGCCGACGGCAAGCTGGTGGAGGCCACCAGCCGCCGCATCGGCTTCCGCACCGTGGAGATCGCCGGGGGCGAAGTGCGCGTGAACGGCAAGCGCGTGATGATCCGCGGCGTCAATCGCCACGAGCACGACCCGAAGACCTTCCACGTCGTCTCCGAAGAGACGATGCGCCGCGACATCGAACTGATGAAGGCGGCGAACGTCAATGCCGTGCGCACCTCGCACTATCCCAACGACCCGCGCTGGTACGACCTTGCCGACGAATATGGCCTCTACGTCATGGACGAGGCCAATATCGAGAGCCACGGCTACCTCAGCCTCTCGCAGGAACATGGCAACGATCCCCAGTACCTGCTGGGCAACGATCCCAAGTGGCAGGCCGCGCATCTCGACCGGGTGGAGCGCATGGTTCGGCGCGACCGCAACCACCCCTCGATCATCTTCTGGTCGCTGGGCAACGAGACCGGCATCGGCACCAATTTCGAAGCCGCCGCCAAGTGGGTGCGGGCGAACGATCCCAGCCGCCTGATCAACTTCCTCGGCTGGAGCATGAGCAACTGGCGCCACCCGGTGAACAGCTATGTCGACATCTTCGCGCCGATGTACGACGACGTGCCGAAGATGATCGACTACGCTCAGGACCCGGCGTTCACCCAGCCCCTGATCCTGTGCGAATATGCCCATTCGATGGGCAACAGCCTGGGCGATCTCCAGGGTTACTGGGATACGATGCGTCGCTACCCCAAGCTGCAGGGCGGCTTCATCTGGGACTGGGTGGACCAGACCATGGAGTTGAAGGACAAGGACGGGCGGGCCTATTGGGGTCAGGGCCTGGACTACGATCCCGATCCGAAGGACGGGGGCCTGCACGGCGACGACAGCCCGGTGGGCGACGGCGTGATCCAGTCCGACCGGACGCCCGATCCCGAATATTACGAACTCGCCAAGGTCCAGGCGCCCATCGCCTTCACCCACGATGCGGGCGGCTACCGCGTGGTCAATCGCCACGACCATATCGACCTTTCGCGCTTCACGCTCGACTGGACGGTCATGGAGAACGGCAAGGATGTCGCCAGCGGCGCTCTGGCGACGCCGGACGTGGCCGCGGGGGGATCTGCTGCGCTGGTGGTGCCGGTTCCGGCGGCCAGGAACGGCTCGGCCGAGCGCATCCTCGTGCTGCGTGCCCGCGCCAAGGCCGGCGCCGTGCCGACGCAGCCCGCCGGGCATGTGGTGGGCTGGGAGCAGTTCGCCTTGACCGCGCCGGCCGTCGTCGCGGCGGCGGCAGGCACGGTCGCGCCCAGTGAAACCGCATCTGCCATGCGCCTCGCCTCGGGCGATGCCGTGCTGGAGATCGACAAGGCGACCGGCCTCGTCACCCGCTACGCGCGCGGCGGCAAGCTGCTGCTTACGGGAGGAGCGCCCAATTTCTGGCGATCGCCCACTGACAACGATGTCGGCGCTGGCGTACCCAAGAGCCACGCTATGTGGCAGTATTTCTCCGAGCATCGCCGCGTCGAGGCGGTCGAGCGGGACGGCAATGCCGTGGTCGTGCGCCATGACATGGGTGTGGGCTCGGTGAAGACCGAAACGCGCTGGACCATGGCCGCCGACGGCTCGGTGGGGGTCACTGTCCATTTCGAGCCGCTGCGCGACACGCTGCCCGATCCGCTCCGCCTGGGCCTGGCTTTCGAGACGCCCGCCGTGCTCGACCAGGTTCGCTGGTTCGGCCGCGGTCCGCAGGAGACTTACGCCGATCGCAAGACCGGCGGCCTCGTCGCCCAGTGGCAGGGCACCCTCGCGGACCAGTTCCACGATTACGCAAGGCCGCAGGAATCGGGCAACAAGACCGACGTGCGCTGGATCGAACTGACAGGCGCCAGGACCGGACTTCGCGTCACCGGCGCGCAGCCGCTGTCGGTCAATGCGCTTGCTTTCCCTTATGCGGACCTCGCCATGAAGCCGCCCGGGCAGGCCCATAGCGCCGACATCCGCCCGCATGGCAACGGCACCCTGCTGATCGATGCGGCGCAGGCGGGCGTGGGCGGGGACACCGGCTGGAACCTCGATGGCCGGGCGCACATGCCCTATCGCATCGCGCTGAAGCCGCTGACATATGCGTTCACCATCGGCGCGCCGGGGCCCCGCTGAAGCGGCCGGCGGAACGCGCATGTGCCGTTTCGCAGGACGCTTCGTTTCTTGGCAGCAGCGGGATCCTAGTCGTGTTTCAGGATCCGTTGTCGGGGTTGCTGCGGCGCGCGGGGTCTGCGGGCGCTCTGGGTGACGTTGCGGTTGCCAGCGCAGCGGGCAGCGCCAGCCTTCAGGGCGTGCCCGAACCCTTGTCCAACTGCCGCAACTCGTCCTCGGTGAAGACGCGGCCGCGCGTCAGGAAGCGGCGTTCGCGGCCGTTGTCCAGGCTGAACATGCCGCCCCGGCCGGGAACGACGTCCAGGATGAGCTGGGTATGCGCCCAGGCCATGCCTTGTGCCCGGCCGATGTAAACGGGCGCGCCGCTCACTTCGCCGAGCAGGATGTCGCCCTCGCCGATGCGGAACTCGCCTTGCGGGTAGCACATGGGGGAAGACCCGTCGCAGCAGCCGCCCGATTGGTGGAACAGCACCGGACCGTACTCGGCGGTCAGTTCCGCGACCAGTTCAAGTGCCGCCGGGGTGGCGGCGACCCGTTTTACCTCATTCGTCACCCCGGCGAACTCCTGTTCTCTTCGTTCGACCTTGCGTCGTTCCGCCTTGCTGCAGCCTCATCCGGCCATGTCGAGGACGACGCGCCCTTCGATCTGGCCCTTGTGCATGCGATCGAAGATGGTGTTGATGTCCTCGATCTTCGCGGTCTCGACCGTTGCCCTGACTTTGCCTTGCGCTGCGAAATCTATGGATTCCTGTAAGTCCAGCCGGGTGCCGACGATCGAGCCGCGCACGGTGATGCCGTTGAGCACCATGCCGAAGATGTTGAGCGGGAAGTCGCCGGGTGGCAGGCCGTTGAGCGCCACGGTGCCGCCGCGTGCGGTCACGCCGATGGCCTGTTCGAAGGCTTTCTCGCTTACCGCCGTCACCAGCACGCCGTTGACCCCGCCGCCGGTCTCGCGCTTGATGATCGTGGCCGGATCCTCGTTGCGGGCATTGACCGTGATCGTCGCGCCCAGCCTGCGGGCAAGGTCCAGCTTGCCGTCGTCGATGTCGATCGCCGCGACGTTGAGGCCCATGGCAACGGCATATTGCACGGCCATGTGGCCCAGCCCGCCGATGCCGCTGATCGCCACGTAGTCGCCGGGCCTGGTGTCGGTCATCTTCAGGCCCTTGTAGACCGTGACGCCTGCGCAGAGCACCGGCGCGATCTCGGTGAAGCTGATATTGCCGGGCAGATGGCCGACATAGTTGGGATCGGCGACCACATAGTCCGCAAAGCCGCCGTTGACCGAGTAGCCGGTGTTGAGCTGGGTTTCGCAAAGGGTTTCCCATCCGCCCAGGCAATGCACGCAGTGGCCGCAGGCGGTGTAGAGCCAGGGCACGCCCACCCGGTCGCCCTCCTTCACATGAGTGACGCCCGCGCCGACCTGGCTGACATAGCCTACGCCTTCGTGGCCCGGAATGAACGGCGGGTTGGGCTTCACCGGCCAGTCGCCCTCGGCGGCATGAAGGTCGGTGTGGCAGACGCCGGAGGCCTGGATCGCCACCTGGATCTGGCCGGGGCCGACTTCGGGAACCGGTACTTCATCGATCGTCAGCGGTTTTCCGAATTCACGCACGACGGCAGCCTTCATGGTCTTGGCCATTGCAACACTCCTCTCGGGGGATAGTCAAGTGATCGGGGGTTGGGGGGCGCGCGCCGCGAGCGGGAGAGAGCGGTGCGGCGCGCGCCGGGGGTGAAGCTCAGAAGAATCCGAGCTTCCGGGGGCTGTAGCTGACCAGCATGTTCTTCGTCTGTTGGTAGTGGTCCAGCATCATCTTGTGGGTCTCGCGCCCGATGCCCGACTGCTTGTAGCCGCCGAAGGCCGCATGGGCCGGGTAGGCGTGATAGCAGTTGGTCCAGACGCGCCCGGCCTTGATCTCGCGGCCGAAGCGGTAGCAGGTGTTGGCGTCGCGGCTCCACACGCCCGCGCCGAGCCCGTAAAGCGTGTCGTTGGCGATGGAGAGCGCTTCGTCCGCGTCCTTGAAGGTGGTGACCGAAACCACGGGGCCGAAGATCTCCTCCTGGAAGATCCGCATCTTGTTATGGCCCTTGAACACCGTCGGCTTGACGTAATAGCCGCCCGCAAGTTCGCCTTCCAGCTGCGCCGCCTCGCCGCCGATCAGGATCTCGGCGCCTTCCTGGCGGCCGATGTCGAAGTAGGAGAGGATCTTCTCGCGTTGTTCGGAGGATGCCTGCGCGCCGATCATCGTCGCGGGATCGAGCGGGTTGCCCTGGACGATGGCGGCCACGCGCTGCAGGGCGCGCTCCATGAAGCGATCGTAGATGCTTTCCTGGATCAGCGCGCGGCTGGGGCAGGTGCAGACTTCGCCCTGGTTCAGCGCGAACATCACGAAGCCCTCGATCGCTTTGTCGAAGAAGTCGTCATCGGCGGCGGCCACGTCCTCGAAGAAGATGTTGGGAGACTTGCCGCCCAGCTCCAGTGTCACCGGGATGAGGTTCTCGCTGGCGTATTGCATGATGAGGCGGCCGGTCGTGGTCTCGCCGGTGAAGGCGATCTTGGCGATGCGGCTGGACGAGGCGAGCGGCTTGCCCGCCTCCAGGCCGAAGCCGTTGACGATGTTGAGCACGCCCGGCGGCAGCAGGTCGCCGACGATCTCCGCCCAGACCATGATCGAGGCCGGCGTCTGCTCCGCGGGCTTGAGCACCACGCAATTGCCTGCCGCCAGGGCCGGGGCAAGCTTCCAGGCGGCCATCAGCAGCGGGAAGTTCCAGGGAATGATCTGGCCGACCACGCCCAGCGGCTCGTGGAAATGGTAGGCGACGGTGTCCTGGTCGATCTCGCTGATCGAGCCTTCCTGACCCCGGATCACACCGGCGTAATAGCGGAAATGGTCGATGGCGAGAGGTACGTCGGCGGCCAGGGTCTCGCGGATCGGCTTGCCGTTGTCCCAGGTCTCGGCCGTGGCGAGGCGCTGCAGGTTCTCTTCCATGCGGTCGGCGATGAGATTGAGCACGCGTGCGCGTTCGGCGACGGAGGCCTTGCCCCAGGCGTCCTTGGCGGCATGAGCGGCGTCGAGCGCGGCCTCGATGTCGGAAGCGTCCGAGCGGGCGATCCGGCCCACGACCTGCCCGGTGATCGGGGAGATATTGTCGAAGTAGCGACCGGCCTTCGGCGCGACCCAGGCACCGCCGATGAAGTTGTCGTAGCGTTCTGCGAAGGGGGCCTGGAGTGCGGTCCGGTCCTGAACAAGTGCGTCCACGGATATATCCTCTCTTGCGGCGCCTGATGGCGTCTCGTCGAGGATGAGTGTTGCGCAGTGGAAAGGATTGCGGAAGCGGGTGGGGGCGGGCAAGCCGGCCTTGGTGTCTCACCCGCGAGACAGTTTGCGGATTTCTCCTGGGCCCGATGACCTGAGCCCGATGGCGCTAGCGCGAGAGGCCGGCCTTGGCCATGCGGCGATAGAGGGTGGCGCGGCCCACGCCCAGGATGCGCGCCGCCGAACTGGCGTTGCCTCCGGCCTGCGCCAGCGCCTGGCGCAGGACGGTGCGGTCGCCGTCCTCGAAGGAAGGGCCGGACGACGCCGCGCCCAGCACCTGGTCAAGCGGACGGGGGCGGCAGAGCATGGCGTCCGTGAGCCGCAGCCGCGTACGCGCCCCGCGGCTGGCGCCGATCACCAGGTCGTCGCGGTCGGTGGCCAGGAGAGCCGTGCCGTGAACCGGATCGTCGGCCAGGAACACGATGCGCGAACCGGCGAAATGCTGGCAGAAGTAATCGCGTTCGATCCGGCGGGCCGCGTCACGCACCAGGGCGGAGACGAGTTCCGCCATCGCGGGGCCATGGTCCTGGCGGTAGCTGGAGACGTCGAGAGCGCCCGCCAGCCGCCCGTGCGGATCGTGGAGCGGGGCGTCCATGCAACTGATGCCGACATTGCGGCTGGCAAAGTGCTGGTCGCGGTGAATGACGACGGGCTGGTCCTCGAAGAGGCAGGTGCCGATGCCGTTGGTGCCTTCCTCCGCCTCGCCCCAGCGGCCGCCTTCCACAAGGCCCACCGCGTCGAACTCGGCGGCGTCGCCATCGCCCACCCGGCGGTCGAGCACGATGCCGGTCGGATCGCTGAGCACCACGCCGCAGCCCGATCTGCCGACGGAACGGTACATCTGGTCCAGCACCGGGCCTGCCACGGCCAGCAGGGCGGCATGTTCGCTGCGCCGATGGCCAAGGGTGGCAAGGTCCACGCGGGCGCGCTTGGCGCCCGTGCCGGGATCGAGTCCATGGTGGAGGAGAGAGCGGCACCATGACGCCGTCACGGCCGAAACACCGGCGCTGCTCGGCGAACGTACCGCGTCGATAACCACATCGATGTGGCGCAGCTCGGGGCTGGGGCCGTTCCGACTCATCGCATCTCCTGCGCGCAGGATCACGGTTGCAACCGATGAAGTCAAACGGCTCCTCTGGGAACGGCGCGATCTCAGGGAAAATCCCGGTTCACGCGCGAAATTTCGCAGCGCTTTTCGAACGTTGCACCGCCCTGCCCATCTGGTAGGGGAGAAGACGGCGGGACTCTGGGGCGACGAACAGGCGGCGGGCCGCTATTGAACCATAAGGGATGGAGCCGATTCAAAGGCTTTCAGGGGCGTTGGCAGATGGTCGTTTATTGCCGATGACGGCGGAACAGGACATCGCGGGGAATGAGGGAACGCGCCGCTACCGCGCGTTCCTGAGCTATAGCCATGCCGACGAGCGCTTTGCCGGCCAGTTGCATCGCTGGCTGGAATCCTATCGCATCCCTGCGCACCTGGTCGGCACCGTCACCCGCGCGGGGGAAGTTCCGCGCCGCGTCACGCCGATCTTCCGCGATCGCGCCGAACTGCCCGCGGCCTCCAGCCTCGACCAGGAAGTGCGCCAGGCGCTGTCGCAATCCGATGTGCTGCTGGTGCTGTGCTCCCCCGCGGCGCGCAATTCGCGCTGGGTCGATGCCGAGATCGAGCTGTTCCGCAGCCTCCATCCCGACCGGCCGGTGATCGCCGCGCTGCTGGAGGGAGAACCGGAGGACAGCTTCCCGGTCTCGCTGGTCGGTCCCGATGCGAACGGCGTGGTCCACGAACCGATCGCGGCGGATTTCCGCGCCGAGCATGATGGGCGCAAGCTGGCCCGGCTCAAGATCGTCGCCGGCCTTACCGGCATCGCGCTGGACCAGATCATCCAGCGCGATGCGCAACGTCAATTGCGCCGTGTGATTGCCATCACGCTCCTTACGGTGCTGCTTACTTTATCCATGGCCCTGATGCTTATCTTTGCGCTGCGTGCGCAAATGGAGGCGGAACATCAGCGACAGCAGGCCGAAGGATTGATCGAGTTCATGTTGACGGATCTCAGACAGCGGCTGGAAGGCGTGGGCCGCCTGGATGTGCTGCAATCGGTCAACGAACGCGCGCTCGATTTCTATGCCGACCAGTCGGACCTCAAGGCCCTCCCGGCCGACTCGCTGGAACGCCGCGCCCGCATCCTCCATGCAATGGGGGAAGACGACCACAAGCGCGGCGACCATGCCGGCGCCCTGGCCAAGTTCAGCGAGGCGCACCGCGTCACCGGCACTTTGCTGACAGCCGATCCGCGCGATCCCTCGCGCATCTTCGCCCATGCCCAGAGCGAATTCTGGCTCGGCTACGTGGACTTCATCGCCAAGCGCTACGACAAGGCCCTGCCGCGGTTCCTGGCCTATCGGGCGCTGGCGGAACACCTCGTGCGCCTGGTGCCCGGCAACCAGGCCTATTGGCGCGAACTGGCCTATGCGGAAGGCAATATCTGCACGATCGCCGTCACCCGGAAGGGGCCGGAAGAGCAGCTTGCCGAATGCGGCAATGCGCTTCGCACGATGGAGCGGGTGGCCCGGATGGAGCCGCAGGACCGCAGCCTCGATGCCGATATCGCCAACCGTCACGCCTGGATGGCGGACGCCCTGCGCGCGCAGGGGCGCGACGTGGAAGCGCTTGGGGAGCGGGCGAAGCAGGCGGCCATCGTGCAGCGCCTGGTGCGGGAAGATCCCAAGAACGCCACCTATCAGCAGGACTGGATGCTGGCGCGCTATTCGAATGCGCAATTGCTCTATAGTCTCGGCGAGAAGGGGCGTGCGGAACAGTTGCGGGACGAAGCGCGGGACGATGTCGCCCGGCTCATCGCATCCGATCCGGAAAACAACGACTGGCGGCTCTGGCAGATGAAGCTGGCCCGTCCGTTGGAAGACTGATCCGAATCCGGGCCTCCCTTCAGAAGCCGGCGGCTTCTGAAGGGAGGCTTTTCAGAAGTTTAGAGGAAAACGCATGTCTACGCTCAATTATACCCAGTACGGCCTCTCGCCGTCCTTCGATCTCGGCCTGTCGGACGATGCCACTGTCGTGCCGTTCCGCGTGACGCTCGAAGTCGTGGATGAGCAGATTTCGCTGCATTACGAAGTGGTGGACGGCAAGGATCTGGACTACATTCCCATCACTTGCGACAGCAAGGTGGAGATCGAACTGGTAGGCGACCAGCTCTATTTCTCGAAGCAGTGGGATGCCATCACCACCAAGGAAGCGCTCTCCTCATTCTATGGCGGCCTTGAATACAGCAAATACGACGAGGAACTCGATCGCTACAAGGTCGTCCGTTTCCAGGCGCGTTTCAATCGCGGCGGGAAGTTCGGGACCAGGCACCCGTTCAACATCAACGTCGACCTGCTGCAGGGCACCCGCTGCGACCCCCGCTGGATCGGTCTTACCATCGATCCCGACATCAAGAACCCGCCGCCGCAGCGCTTCTGAATTTCCAATCCTCCAAGGGGTGCGCCCGTGACTCTTCCTGCCCTTGCCAGAATCAGGCAGATCGCGCGTGCGGGCGACACCCTGCGGGCCTGGCGCATGTTCGAGGAAACGGGCCTCGGCGCCTCTTCCGCCCCCGATGCGCTCAGCCTCAAGGGCCGGCTGCTCAAGGATCGCGGGCTGCGCAGCCTGGGCGGCGACCGGGCCAGCCTGCTCGAACAGGCTCAGGAGGCCTACCTGCAGGCCGCGGGCGGCCGCCCGGCAACTTATCCGCTCATCAATGCGGCCACCATCGCCTTCCTCAACGACCGTCCCAAGGAGGCGCGGGATATCGCCAGCCGTATCCTGGACATCCTGGCGAGCGGCGCACACGAGCCGGAGACACGCTACTGGCTGGGCGCGACCGAGGCCGAGGCGCTGCTGCTGCTGGACGATCCGCAGGCGAGCCGCGAAGCGCTGGAACGGGCCATGCAGGCGGCCCCGGAGGCCTGGGAAGACCACGCGGTAACGCTGCGGCAGTTTCGGCAGATACTCGAACGGCTGGGCCGGTCGCCCGACTTGTTCGATCATCTTCAGCCGCCGCCCAGCCTCTATTTCTACGGGATCATCGGTCTTCCGGACGACGAGGCCGAAGTGCGCGCGAAGCTGGAAAGCGTGCTCGACGAGATCCGGCCGGGCGCCGTCTTCGGCGCATTGGCGGCCGGTGCGGACATCCTCGTGGCGGAAATGACCCTGGCGCGCGGCGCCAGGCTTCATGTCGTGCTGCCGACGGCGATTGCACGGTTCCGGGAAATTTCGGTCGCGCAATACGACAGCCAGTGGGGCGAGCGGTTCGATCGCCTGATCGAGGAGGCCGACGTGGTCGAGGTGCTGGGCGGCAATGCCGGCCTGTCCGAGGCGGCGATCCTGAACGGCGCGCGCGTGGCCATGGGTCTTGCCTTGCGCCATGCACGAAGTCTGGCGACACGGGCCTTGGCGCTCCATGTCTCGCGCCCGACCGACGATCCGGCGCTTGCCGAAACCGAATGGCGCGCACAGGACCTGCCGGTCTGCAAGGTGAACCTCGAAAACTGGCTACCGGCACGGGGCGGGGCACTGGACCCGGCCTCGAACCTGGCGATCGTTGCTTCCGCGGAGCCGCTGCCCGCGATTGCCGGTCATGAACCTGTCGCGCAGGTGCATGGGGAAGGCGGTGAAATCCTGGGCTTTGCAGACCTGGTGACGGCCATGAGCTATGCGGAGGCGGCCCTGCGACTCGCGCCGGAGGTCCGTCTGGGGCTCGACAGTCGGGCCGTGGCGGTGGAGGAAGCCTTGGAAGCTTCGGGCGAACTGGCCGTTCTGCTGGCCCGCGCGGCCCCGCCGGGCAGCATCTGTGCATCGTGGCCGCAAGTGGCCGCGCTGGATATCCTGGCGCCGCGCTACCGTTTCGAATCGGCGGGGGAGATCGTCACGAGCCTTGGCGACGTGCCGATCGGGTTGTTCTGCCGCCTCACTGCCGCCTGATCGCAGCGCGAATCGTTTTCAGCAGATCAACTCGGCCAGCATGCGCGGTGCATGGATGGTGAGTTGCTCGTCGTCGCGGCTGATGATCCCGCGGCGGATCAAGGCGGCGATGGCGCGCGACGCCGTTTCGCGGGTGGTGTTGGCGCCGAGCGCCAGAGTGGTGACCCGGGGCGAGGGCACGATCCGGTCGCGACCGTCGGCCAAAGCGACCAGTTCGGCATAGACCCGCCCGGCCGCACTATACGTCATGCGGGTTACCATGCGGTCCAGCGCGCGGTCCAGCTGGCGGGCGAGGAGCCGCGCCATACCCGCCGCGATCTGGACGTTTCCGGCCACGAGTTCGGCAATTTTCGGGGCTTCGGCGCAGAGTAGCTGGCAATCCAGCAAGGCGCTGATCTCGGCGCGGTGCACCGTGGCGGCCGGATAGGCGCCGAAGAATTCTCCAGGCCCATGCTGCGCCACCTGCTGGCGCTGCCCTTCCAGCCCATATGTCTCGACTCGCAGTGCGCCGTCGATGACCAGCCAGCAATTGTGCGAGGGTTCGCCCTGGCGGGCCAGGATGTCCTTGGTGGCCAGGCGCTGCGGAATCAGGACGCGGGCAAGGGACTCGGCAGATTGCCGATCGCACCGAAAAATCGCCCCGATAGCCTCGATCTGACTTTCGAAATCCAAAGACACAGCCCCTTAGCCGATGCGGCGAACGCCGCACGACTGCATCGGGCTTAACCCATCCAGGCGGGTTAGGGGAAGAAGCTAGGTGTCGATTCCTGATGAGGCGTGATCCCCGTCACGCGCCAAGGGCAATTCAAGGCGTACACAAATGGCGCGACCCGAAGGCGGCTCGTACAGAGCAGCCCTATTCCTTGGCCCGGAGGTCTTTATGGCCTTCGGGCCATTTTTTTATGTGCCGACGTGCTCGTCGAGGGCTTCATGAAGCGCCTTTGCGAGTTTCCCGGCCGGGCGATGCAGTTTCAGGCTTCGGTATCGAAGGGCCTTGTTTCGGCCTCTTTATCGGCGTGCGAACGTTTCGAAGTGCGACCCGAGGACGGGTTTGGAAGTGCGGCTAGTTCTTGTTTCGTCGCAATGAATTGCTGCCGCAGAGCTGCGATCCGAACAAGTGAAAAAAAAGTCATTGCGGTGTTAAAAAGGCAGTATTCCGAAGGACATCGGGAATGTCTGCTGGTGCCGTTGCACCTGACCGAATGTGCCGGTCTTGGCGGAACTCCTTCATTCCATTCGAAGAAAAGGATCCGGGGCCGTGGTTTGCACGGTTCCGGACAGAGTAGACCGGAACGGTCCTTTCTTGAACGCGGCGGCAACTGGCCCGGCCGGCTGCATGGCCCCGACGCCGTTTTCCGGCGCCGGGGCAATGCATCGACCTGGCTTTGCCTGCCTTACTTGCGCGAGGCGGAAGTCGCGTCGCGGGCGGCGCGGAACTCGCTGTCCTGCGACCAGTTAGGCCAGTCGCGGCCGTTAGCCAGGCGGTTGCCGACGCTGTAGAGCAGCGTCATGTCGCTGTTCCAGCCGGACGTGTTCCAGTTCGGATCGTATTCGTCGGCCGGCTGGTGGTACTTGTCGCGCGTGTAGATGTCCGACAGTTCCTTGCCGCGGGCGTCGCCGCCGTTGACGAGTTCACGGCCCGGGCTGAACGAAATCGCCGGGACGCCGCGCTTCGCCATCGGGAAGTGGTCCGAACGGTAGAAGCTTCCCGCTTCCGGGCGCGCATCGGGGGTATAGTGGCGGCCCAGCTTCTGGCCTTCCTCGGTCAGCATGGTCAGCAGATCGAGCTTGGCCGCGCCCGAGATGCTGAAGTTGGTGGTCTTCTCGATCGAGAGCGGGCCGTCCATGTTGATGACGCCGGCCGTCGTCGCCAGCGGGCGCAGCGGGTTGTCGGCATAGTATTCCGAGCCGAGCAGGCCCTTTTCTTCCGCTGTCACGGCCAGGAACAGCACCGAGCGTTCCGGCTTCGACCTGGCGAAAGTCCGCGCCAGTTCGAGCAGCGCTGCCGTGCCGGAGGCGTTGTCGCGCGCGCCGTTGTAGATGCGGTCTCCCTTGGCATCGGGCAGGCCGACGCCGAGGTGGTCCCAGTGGGCCGAGTAGATCACGGTTTCGTCCGGATACTTCGAGCCGCGCACCAGCCCGGCCACGTTGTGCGAGGTGATGATCTCCGACTTCACCGCATAGTCCGCGCTCATCGTTGCCTTCAGCGGCATGGCCTTGAAGTCCGTCTTGCGCGCAGCGGCCTTGGCGGCTTCGAAGTCCAGACCCGAAGCCTTGAAGAGCTGCACGGCGAGGTCCTTCTGGATCCAGCCTTCCATCTGCGTATGCGCGGCCTTCGGATCGGCGCGGACGATGTCGAACATCGTGTTGGTGTTGCTGTTCTTGACCGTCGCCCAGCCGTAGGAGGCGGGCTCGCTCTCGTGGATCACCAGCACGCCGGCCGCGCCCTGGCGGGCGGCTTCCTCGTACTTGTAGGTCCAGCGGCCGTAATAGGTCATCAGCTTGCCGCCGAAATCGGCCCCGCCATCAGCCGCACCGCCGCCTTCGAAATCGGGATCGTTGACCAGCACGACCATGATCTTGCCCTTGAGGTCCACGCCCTTGAAGTCATCCCAGCCGCGTTCCGGGGCCTTGACGCCGTAGCCGACGAAGACCAGCGGCAGGTCCTTGATGGCCACCGAGGACTGCCCCGTTTCCGCAGCGCGGACGGCGATCTGCTGGCCCTGCGACAGGGGCGTGGCGGCACCGCCGATGGTCATCGCCAGGCTGGGCGCGCCGACGATCTCCGACTTGCGCAGCGGTACGTCCTGGAACCAGGTGCCCTTCTGCCCGGCCGGCTGGAGGCCCGCGGCCTTCATCTGCGCGGCGATGTAGTCGATGGTCTTCTTTTCCGCCGGGGTGGCCGGGCCGCGTCCTTCGAAGGCGTCGCTGGAGAGCGTCTTGATGTCGTTCGAAATGCGGGCGACGTCGAAGGCGGGTGCGGCAGGCGCCGCCAGGGCCACGGAAGCCATGGCCGATGCCGAAAGAAGGCCGCCGAGGGCCAGAGCGCGCAGGGCGCTGCGCGAGGCGCGGAACGTGGGGGAGGTCATCGATACTCCTTGGCCGGTCGGCCGTTGATGGCGTGCTGAATCGGGTCGATCCAAGGCGGCCGATGATGCCGATCCCCCAACGTATGTCGATATGTATACCTTATGATTTCGACAGTCGCGGACGCCGAATGCCTGCACTATCGACGATGGACCGCGGTCCGATCACGAAACGAGGCGAAACTCCAGCCCGGCTTCGGTGATCGCCCGGCCCAGTGCCTGCGCTTCTTCCGGGCTGTTCCAGGCGTGGAACGAGGCCCGCAGGCAGCGGCCGCGCACGTCGTAGCGGAAATCGCCGGGCGCGAGCACCGCGTGAAGACGGTCGACATCGGCGAATTCCAGGCAGAGCGTTCCGCCGCGGCCGGTCATGTCGATCGGCCGGTCCACGGCCTCGGCAAAGGCGGCGATGCAGTCCCGGTTGTGGCGCAGGATCCTGTCCTGCCCCAGCGCGGTCACCGTCTCGATGCCGGCAAGGGCGAGCGCGAAAGGCGCGATGGACGGGCTGCCGCCCTGGAACCGGCGCGCGTCGGCAGCGGGGCGGAAGCTGCGGATGTCGAATTCGTAAGGGTCTTCGTGGCCGAACCAGCCGAGGTCGAGCGGCTCGATGCCGGGCGTCAGATCGCCGCGCAGCCAGAGCCACGCGGCGCCGGGGCCGCCGCAGAGCCATTTCACGCTCGATCCGATCACAGCGTCCGCGCCCCAGGCGTGCGGTGCTACCGGCAGGATCCCGGCGGACTGGGCGGCATCGACGATGGAGAGCGCCCCGTGGCGACGGGCCATCGCCGCGATCTCGGCAAGCGGAGAGGTGACGCCGGTGTTCGAGTGAACGTGCATGGCGACGACCGCCGCCACGCTCTCGTCGAAATGGCTTTCCCAGGTGGCGGCGTCGCCGGGCGACTGGGCCGCGGGGATCAGCCGTGTCTCGAAGCCCAGTCGTTCCAGTCCCTGCGCGACGTAGCCCACGGTCGGAAAGGCCTGCTCCGACATCAGCACACGGTTGCGCTCCGGGGTCGGTCGCAGCCCGGAGAGGAGCGAGAACAGCGCGGAGGAGACACTCTGCTGCGGCGCGACTTCGTTCGCCGCCACGCCGATCAGCCCGGCGAGGGCGGCGCGGAACTTCTCGATCGTTTCCAGCCATGGCCACCAGGCAGCGCCGCCGGTGGTCTGCCATGGTTCGAGATAGCACGCGTCCAGCGCGGCGCGCGCCGCGCGCGGCAGGCAGCCGACCGAGTGGCTCATCAGATAAGGGCCACCCTCGGGAACATGGAACAGGTCACGCATCGATCACTGGCTCGCCTTTTCCGCAATGCTGTCGCGCACGCGGCCATAGTCATGGCCCCATTCGTCGGTCATTTCCACGCGCACGTCCCAGAGCTGGGGGAAAAAGCGATGTTTCGCACCGGCTTGGAGCAGATCGACGGAGCGCCCCTTCAGCGAAGCCGAGCCCATGCCGATCGATCGGTGGATGAGGAACAAGTGATGCCAGCGGAACTTGCCGAAAAGCTCGTCCAACTCCATCAGCGCCTCGGCGACGGCGTAAGCTTCGTCATGCGCATAGCCATGATCGTAGATGTCGCGCACCGTCCGCCCGGCGCCGGAGACGTAAGCCGCGTCGAAAGTCTGCCAGAGATCGGGGATGATGCGGAGCAGCACGCGGAAGCCCGGCGATTCCTGGCCGCTGCCGTTGCCGAGCTGGAGGCGGATCTGCTGGTATTCCTTGGGCGACATGGTTTCCAGCAGGTCGAGCTGCTCGGTCATCATACGCATGATGCGGTGGCAGCGGCCGAGCAGGGTGGTCACCCGAAACGCCTGCTTCGCGCGCAAGTGCTCGTCCACGGCGACGATCGTATAAGCCATGAGCTTCATCCACAGCTCCTCGACCTGGTGGACGATCTGGAACTGCAGTTCGTCGGCATTGGCCAGATCGTCGAAGGGCTTCTGGCAGGTCAGCAGACGATCGGTCTGGAGATAGAGTTCGTAGTCGAGCGCGGCGGGCGCTTCGAGCAGTTCGTAGACCTTGCGGCGTTCCATGTTGTCTTCCCGGGCTTGCTGTGAGAGGACATTAGCACTGGCCGGGCGGGACATTGGTCCCAATCCACAAGCCATGGGCTATTCCAGAAGAACGATTGGCGCGGTGCGGTGACGATGAGAGAACGGACGTTTCGGTGGAGAAGAGCATGACCCTCGACGCGGCGGACAAGCGCATCCTGGCGGCGCTGGAGCAGGACGCGCGGCTCAGTTTTGCGGGGCTGGGCGAGGTGGCGGGGCTGTCCAAGACGCCAAGCTGGAAGCGGGTCCAGGCCATGGAGAAGGCTGGCGTCATCACCGGCTATCGTGCGGTGATCGACCCGGCAGCGATCGGGCTGGGCACCAGCGCCTTCGTCCATGTTTCTATCAAATTCGACCGGCACGAGGCGTTCGAACGCGCGGTGCTGGATGAAGCGGCGGTGCTGACGTGCCACGCTGTCGTCGGGGATTTCGACTATCTGCTTCTGGTGATGACCGGCGGTGTTCCCGACCTGGACGACTTCCTGCGCAACCGCCTGCGCCGGCTTCCGGGCGTGCGCCACTTCAACACGACGCTGGCCATGCGCGACGTGAAGCCGCGCGCCTACCTCACCGATGCCGCAAGCTGACAGCAAGGGCACGGTGAGGCATGCGGTCGGGCCGGATCAGTCGATGTCTTCGACCTGGTCGATGTAGCTGGCGTAGCCTTCGTCCTCCATGTCCTCGCGGGGGACGAAGCGCAGCGAGGCGGAATTGATGCAGTAGCGCAGGCCGCCCCGATCGCGCGGGCCGTCCTCGAAGACGTGGCCAAGATGGCTGTCGCCATGGGCCGAGCGCACTTCGGTGCGGGTCATGCCATGGGTGTGGTCCACCAGGTTGTTCACGTTCGCCGGTTCGATCGGCTTGGTGAAGCTGGGCCAGCCGCATCCGGATTCGTACTTGTCCGAGGACGCGAAGAGCGGTTCGCCCGAGACGATATCGACGTAGATGCCGGGCTTCTTGTTGTTCAGGTATTCGCCCGATCCGGGGCGTTCGGTGCCGCTGCGCTGAGTGACGTGGAACTGCTCGGGCGTCAGGCGCGCGATGGCTTCTTCGGTCTTTTCGTAAGTCGGCATGGATCGGTTCTCCTTGCGGGCGAAGATGGTGATCGAAGCGGGCCGTGAGAAGGGGGGCTTCGACGTTGTCAGGCCGGAACCAGCACGCCGAGCAGATCGTCCAGCGAGCAGGTGGCGAAGCCGGTAAGCTCATCGCCGATGCCGTAAGGCAGAAGCACGCGCCGCCCGTGGATGAGGGCGCCGCAACTGTAGGTCACATTCGGAACGTAGCCGCCGCGCTGTTCGGCGCTGGGAAAGACCAGCGGCGCCCGGGTGCGCTTCAGCACGCGCGAGGGATCGTCGCGGTCGAGCAGGCAGGCGCCGATGCAATAGCCGCGGACCATGCCGACGCCGTGCGTGAACACCAGCCAACCCTCGTCGATCTCTATGGGCGATCCGCAATTGCCCATCTGCACGAATTCCCAGGGGTAGGCCGGCCCGAGGATCGGCTCCCCGCTTTCCCAGGTGAACAGGTCGTCCGAGCGCAGCAGCCAGATGTTCTCGCCATCCTGCCGCCCGAGCATGACGTACTGGCCGTCGATCCGGCGGGGGAACAGGGCCATGCCCTTGTATCCGGTCATCCGGCCTGCCAGCGCGCGCATCTCGAAGGTCCGCAAGTCCACGCCGCGCAGCATCTCCTGCCGCGTGTTCTGGCCGTCGTAGGCCGTGTAAGTGCCGATCAGGAAGCGCTGGCCGTCGTCCTCCACGAACATGACCATGCGGAGGTCCTCCACCCCCTGCCGCTGTTCGGGCAGGACCGGGAAGATCACGGTTTCCGATACGTCCTGGCTGTCTTCGCACTGGAGGCGGACCCAGCCCTCGTTGTCGCTTTCGATGCGGGGCGGGATGCAATGCGGCCACGCCGGGTCGATGGTGACGGTCTCGCCGCCGTCCCAGGAACCGGTGCGGAAGGTTACCGAGGAAATGTGCCCCTCGCCGATGCCGCGCAGCGAGAGCAGGAAGCGCAGGGGCGCGCCGGGGGCAAGCGCCTCCTGCGCTTGCGCCTCGATCGGGATCCGCACGATGCTGGGATTGAACAGGGCGGCGGATTCGAAAGCGTATTCCTGGCTGAAATAGGCGCCCAGCAGCAGGCGGTCGCGGTGGTTCAGCGCGGAGATATCGCCCAGTTCGCCGGCCAGGCTGTCGACCTGGCGCAGGAAGAAGGCGTCGGCGTGGCAATGGCGCTCGCGCATCGGACCCATCACGAAGCCGATCATCCGCTCGCGCACGTCCTCGTCCAGCGAGAGGATGCGCTGGACGATGACCTGGGGCTTGGGCGGGTGGTGATCCGCGAAGGCGGCAGGATAGGCGAAGTGGAAGGGCCGTATCACCGTGCGCGCGGGATCGGGCCGCAGCTCCAGGTCCAGCTTGGTGAAGACGTCGGCGGCTTCCATGCTCCGGCGCTGTCGCTCAGACGTCCAGCAGGGCGTAAGGGCGCCCGAACCGGGCGGAGACCACGAACTGCGCGCAATTGTAGACCGGCACGCCGCGCGTGGTCTTGCCCTCGTACGTGCCGCGATGGGCGTGGCCGTGGACCACGGCCTTGACGTTCTCGAACCGGTCCACGGCATCGGCAAGGCGGGAGGAGCCCAGGAACGGGAAGATTTCCGGCGGTTCGCCCGCGACCGTTTCCGGGATCGGGGCATAATGGAGCACGGCCACCGTCCGCTCCGTCCGCAGCGAGCGCAGGCCGTTCTCCAGCTTGCGCGCCTCGTTGAGCGATTCGTCGACGAAGCTCTTGATCGCCGCCTCTCCGAAGGCCCCCAGCTCGCCGCGCCCGAAGCCGCCGACGAACCCCTTCACCCCCGCAAAGCCCACGTCCTTCACCACAACGGCCTGATCGTCGAGGATGGTGACGCCGCCCTGGCGCAGGATATTGGCGACTTCCTCCGGCTGTCCGCATTCGTAGTCATGGTTGCCCAGCACGCCCACGACGGGGATCGAGCAAGCCGAGAGATCGGCCGCCAGGCGCTCGGCCTCGCCGGTCTTGCCGAAATTGGTGAGGTCTCCGCACAGCGCCAGGACTTCGGCATTGTCGGAGATTTCGCGGAACAGGTCGCGGTAGGAGCCGCCGTCCTGCTCGGTGACGTGAAGGTCGCCGATCGCCGCCAGGCGGAGCGTGTCAGACATGTCGTTCATGCTTCTCGTCCAGTCCTTTTCCTACCAGGTCCGCAAAACCCCATTCGCTGATGTCGATCACGTAGTCCCGCGGGGAAAACAGGCGTCCGCGGCAGATCCGCACTTCGGCGGGGGGCAGCTCGGCCTGGGCGCGGATGCGTTCGATCAGCGTGTCGAACAGCCAGCGCGGGATCGCCTCGCGCTCGGTGGGGTAGATGAAGCGGAAGTTGAGCACATGGAGCAGCAGGACTTCCCAGTGCAGTTCCATCAGCGAGAGGAGGCGGTGCCAGTCGATCGCGTCATGCTTGCGCAGGATGGTATGGGCGATGTCCGCTCCGTCGTACCGATAGCGATCCTGGATGAAGGCCTTGGAGACGATGAATTCGGTCGGCGGGGTGATGCGGACCTGGGTGCCATAGACCTCGGCCGTGAAAACATCGCTGAACCAGGCGTCTGTGATCGGGATCGATGCGGAGGACATGTTGAAGATCACATCGAAGAAGTTCTTTCCGGACCATACTTTGGCGATCCAGCGCTCGTCCTCCACGGTGACGTCGTAACCCTCCTGCTTGAAGCGGGCGAGCAGCCGGGGGGCGTCTCCCGGCTTGCAGAACACGTCGATATCCTTGGTCGGGCGGACGACGCCGGTGTGGCAGGTCAGCGCATATGTGCCGGACAGCAGGTAGGGGATGTCCCAGGACCCCAGCAGTTTCAGGCTGTCGGCATAGAACGCCGCCGCCTCGGGGGGCGGGTCGAAACTGTGCGGTTCGGTCGGCGTCGGAATTTCGAGCATGCTAGGGGGTGCGCCTGATAGAGGGTGTCCCCGATCAACCTTGCGCCGCGCCGCTTTGTTCCATGACAGATCATGGCTGGGGCCGGCACTCCTGCGCCAGCCATGCCCGAAAGCGGCCCAGCGCGGGGCTTCTGCGCGCGTGTTCGGGGTAGGCCAGCCAATAGCTGCGGTCTTCGGCCAGCGGGGCGTCGATGGGGATCACCAGCTCGCCGGCTTCCAGTTCGGGCGCGATCAGGAAGCTGGGGAGGAGTGCCGCGCCGCCGCCGGCCTTTACCGCCTGCGCCAGCATCAGGAAATGGCCGAGGCCGGGCAGTCCCTCCATGGCCGGCGCAGCGATCCCGAACATCGCGAACCAGCGCGACCAGGCATCGCGCCGCGCGGACTGCACCAGCAGCGGCACGCGCAGCAGGTCCTCCGGTGCGGCGATCCCGTGGCTGTCGCGCAGGCCTGGCGCGACGACGGGCACGACATGCTCCTGGAACAGCAGGTCGTGCTCCGCGCCCGGCCAGTCCGCTGCGCCAACGTGGATGGCGGCGTGGAAGGGCTCGGCGGAGAAATCGAAGATGTCGGTGCGCGCGGCGATGTTGACCACCAGGTCCGGGTGCTGCCGGGTGAGCCGCGGCAGGCGGGGGGCGAGCCAGCGCATGCCGAAGCCCGGCAGGACGGCCAGTTCGATCACATGCTCCGGTTCGGGGTCGATCAGGCGGCCGGTGGCGCGCCGAATTGCGGCGAGCGCGGGGGCAATCTCCTCCAGATAGGCGCTTCCGCCCGCGTTCAGCACCACGCGGCGGCCATGCCGGTCGAACAGCGCGGTGCCGAGCCAGCTTTCGAGATTGGCGACATGGCGGCTCACCGCGCCTTGCGTCAGCCCGATCGCCTCCGCGGCGCGGGAGAAGGATCCGAGGCGGGCCGCGGTCTCGAAAGCGTGCAGCATGGCCATCGGTGGCAGGTAGCGGCGGTCCTCCGGCTTCATTCCATTCGCTCACATCGTCATGCGTGGAATTGGGGTTATTAGCGGAAAAGATATCGGCCAACATGCCAAATATGCATGAAGATCGCCGCGCTTGGCCGCGCGGACCCCTTGTGCGACGGTGTTGCAGGGGCTGGAAGGAGCTGCGGGATGCGCGAGATCAATTTCGACGGGCTGGTCGGGCCCAGCCACAACTATGCGGGCCTTTCGCTGGGCAACATCGCTTCCGCTTCCAATGCCGGCGCCACGTCGGCCCCGCGCATGGCGGCGCTGCAAGGGCTGGGCAAGATGCGGCGCATGCTGGCACTGGGCCTGCCGCAGGGGCTGCTCCTGCCGCAGGACCGGCCCGATGCGGACTGGCTGCGCAAGCTGGGCTTTTCGGGCAGCGACGATGCGGTTCTGCGCGCCGCCTGGGAGCAGGACCCGGCGCTGCTGCGCAATGCGTTCTCGGCCTCATCGATGTGGACCGCCAATGCCGCCACCGTCTCGCCCGCGCCGGATACGGCGGACGGACGCTGCCATCTGAGCGTGGCCAACCTCTCCACCATGCTCCACCGCGGCATCGAGCATGACCAGACCTTCCGCCAGTTGCGGCTGGCCTTTGCCGACGCGCGCTTCTTTGCGGTTCATCCGGCCCTGCCGCCCGGTCTGGGGGATGAAGGCGCCGCCAATTTCATGCGTCTGGGCGAAAGCCACGCGGAGCGGAGCCTGGAGGTCTTCGTCTACGGAGAGCGCGCGGTCCAGGGCAGTGCAGGGCAGGTCTTTCCTGCCCGTCAGCACCGCGCGGCCAGCGCGGCCATCGCCCGTCGCCACGGCCTTGCCGCCGCCGATCATACGCTCGTCCCGCAAGGCGAGATCGCCATCGCGGCGGGAGCCTTCCACAATGACGTGGTAGCCGTAGCCAATGAAAACGTGCTGTTCACTCACGAACAGGCCTTTGCCGACCGCGATCTGGTCTACCGCGTCCTGCGCCAGCGAGTGCCGGGCGCGGTCATCGTCGAGGCACCGGCCGCGCGGATAAGCCTCGACCTCGCGATCCGCACTTACTTGTTCAATTCGCAGCTGGTGACGCTGCCCGGCGGAGACATGGCGCTGATCCTGCCGCAGGAGGCGCGGGAGGCCTCTGCTGTCTGGGAATGGCTGGAGGAAGTGGTCGCGGCGGACAATCCCATTCGCCGTCTGGAAGTGGTCGACGTGCGCGAATCCATGCGCAACGGCGGCGGCCCGGCCTGCCTTCGCCTGCGCGTTGCGGTGTCGCGGGAAGCCCATGCCGCCATCGATCCGCGGTTCCTGCTGGACGAGCACGCCTGCGACCGGATCGAGGCGGTGATCGCGCGGGAATGGCCGGAAAACATCGCCCCTGAGGACCTCGGCGAGCCGGACTTGTGGCACCGCTGCCGCTCCGCGCGCGCGGCCTTGCTCGATGTGCTGGGCTTCGCAGCCGGAGAGCTTTGAGGCGGGCCAGGTTTCTGGTTCGCCGGATCTTCCAGGTCATCAGGTGATTCCACCCGATTGGAACATGCTTCAGCCTTCGGGTGTCTTTTTGACGACAAGCGTATCGGCGGCAATCCAGCCCAGCAGCGCCGAAGTGTTGCTGCCGAAAGTCGCCTGCGCCAGTCCGCTCCGGTCGCGGCTGCCCACGACCACGAGATCGGGCGCGAACTGCGTTATGGCGCGGGCGAGCACTTCGTCGGGCGCGCCGAGTTCCAGGCGCGGCGTGATCCTGGCGGCAAGCGCCGCCGGCAGGGCTTCGTTAGCGAGAAATTCGTCGAGCCGCGCGCCTGCCTCGCGCCGCAGTTCCTCGCGCATGCCGTCGGAATCGACCCAGCCGCGAAACGGTACGTGATAGGCGTGAACCACCTCGATCGGTACCTGGGGGAAGAGTTCGCCGGCAGTGCGCAAGGTCCGCAAGGCATCGACCGACAAGTCGACGGCCACCAGCATGCGCCGGTACGGCGTGCGGGCGCGTTGCTTGACCACCAGCACCGGAGCGGCGGCATTGCGGATGATATGGTCTACCGCCGTGCCCAGGAAATAGTCGCCGAGGTGATTGAACCGGGCGATGCCGGTCACGATGAGCGAGGGGGCAAGGTCCTGCGCCACGTCGGCAATGGTGTCGGGGGCGGGACCGGCGGGCAGGAGGATGCGGACATTGCCGGGATCGGCCGGCAGCGTCTGGCGCACGTCGTCTTCGGCCACGCGTTCCTCGGGGCGGAGGGCGTGGAGCACGCACGTCTCCACCTGCCATTGTCCGCCGAGCATGAGCGCCCGATCCACCGCGCGGTCGCTTCGCGGGCTGAGATCCGTGGCGACGAGTACCGGTCCCCGTTGTTCTGCCATGCGCGGTCCCTTCTCTTTCTTCGTTCCCGGGCCGTCCGGCCTTGCGGCGCCCGGATGTTCAGTCCTTTCAGGCCGCTTCGACCGGAGCCTTCCGGCGCGAAGCCGTGAGGCGCAGGACGGCGAATCCGGCCAGGGCGGACACGATGGAGCCGCCCAGCACGCCGATCTTGACCTCGTCGATGAGGATCGGATCGCTGAAGGCCAGTCCGCCCACGAAGAGGCTCATGGTGAAGCCGATGCCGCAGAGCAGGCACATGCCGTAAGTCTGCATCCAGGTGGCGCCGCTGGGCCGCTTGGCGATGCTCAGACGGGCGCAGAGCCAGAGCGCCAGGAACACGCCGATCTGCTTGCCCAGGAACAGGCCCCCCGCCACGCCCATGGGAAGCGGCGCGATCAGATGCTCCATGCCCAGCCCCGCCAGCGAAACCCCGGCATTGGCGAAACCGAACAGCGGCACGATGGCATAAGCCACCCAGCCGTGAAGCCCGTGTTCGAGGCGGTGCAGCGGCGATTCCTCGCTGTCCGGCGCGCCGGGCGTGGCGCGGATCGGGATCAGGCTTGCGGCCAGGACGCCGGCGATGGTCGCATGAACGCCCGACAGCAGCACGGCCAGCCAGAGCGCCGCGGCCAGGATCAGGTAGGGCCACAAGGCCTTCACGCCCACGCGGTTGAGCACGAACATGACGCCCATGATGACGCCGGCCGCCAGCAGGGCGGCGCCGTTGATCTCGCTGGTATAGGCCAGCGCGATCACCGCGACGGCGCCCATGTCGTCGACGATGGCCACCGTCGTCAGGAACAGCTTGAGCGAGGCGGGCACGCGCTTGCCGAGCAGCGCCATGACGCCGATGGCGAACGCGATGTCGGTAGCGGCGGGAATGGCCCAGCCGCGCGCTAGTCCGGGCGTGGACCCGGCGATGGCGAGGTAGATCGCCGCCGGGCAGACCATGCCGGCGGCCGCGGCGATCGCGGGCAGCGCGCGATCGGACCAGGTGGACAAATGTCCGTCGACGAACTCGCGCTTGATCTCCAGGCCGACGAGCAGGAAGAACAGCGCCATCAGCCCGTCGTTGATCCAGTGGGCGAGAGACATCGGCCCGATCATGACGTGCAGCGTGTGGAAATAGGTGTCGGCAAGCGGGCTGTTGGCCACGATCAGCGCCAAAGCTGCCGCGACCATCAGCAGGATGCCGCCGGACGCCTCACTGTGCAGGAAGGCGCGCAGGGCGGAACGGGGGCGCTTGAGCAGGGGCATCGATGTCGAGCGTTCTCGTCGGGATGGCGGGTGGGAAAAGGCGGCGGACATGGCCCGATGCCTTTGCAGATACCGGCCAGCCTAACCGGGATGTGGCCCGAAGGCCACCCCAAGCGCTGCACTCCCCGCCGGTTTCCGGCAGGAGCCTCCGTACTTTAGGGCGTGGGTACCGTTTCGAGGGTGGGCACGGGAGCGGCAGGAGCGGCGGTGGTGGCAGGAGCGGGGGCGGGCTCGGAAGGGGCCGGCTGGACCGGGGCCGCGGGGGGACTGCCCTGCGGTGCGGGCACGGCGGGCTGTGCCGGTGTCTGCTCCGCCGCGTCCTTCGTCGCTTCGGCCTTGGCTTTGGCTTCCGCTTCCGCTTCCGCTTCCTTCGCCTTGGCCTCGTCCTTGTTGTCGGCCGTCTTCATGCTCGGGCCGTAGACCGGCACCACGTCGGGCGTGATCCGGCCGTGGAGCGCCTCGATCTCCGCCTTGCGCTGCCTCAGGTAGAGTTCGCGGTAGGCGGCGTAAGGCTTGTCTTCCTTGCGGATCTTGTTGATCCGCTCGTCGAAGGCCGCGCGCTCGCCCAGTTGGTCGACGATGGTCATCGGCAGCACGACCGCCGGATTGGTGAAGGGCTTGCCGACGACGGCGGGCACCAGCAGCCTGTCCACCGAATCGCCGATGATGTCGCGCAGCGTCGTCGGGCCGACGATCGGCAAATAGAAGAACGGACCGGGGCCGACGCCGTAATAGCCCAGCGTATTGGCCAGCCCATTGGGGCGATAGGGCAGGTTGAACGGCTTCTTCTTGGCCACGTCCACCAGGCCGGCCACGCCTAGCGTTGTGTTGATCGCGAAGCGGCCTGCGGTCTCCGCCGCCTTGCCGGGCTTGAACTGCAACAGGTAGGCGGCGAAGACCACCGGCTCGCTCAGGTTGGTGAAGAAATTGCGCAGCCCCTGGCGGACGGGGCGCGGCAGGCCCTTGTTGTAGGCCTTGGCGACCGGCTCCAGCACGGCCTGGTCGACGGCCTGGACCGCCTTGAAGGATTCGATGTTCAGCTTCTGCAGCGGATCGCCCGGCGGTGCCGGTTCGGGCGCAGTGACGACGATGACCGATTCGGGCTCGTCGGAAGCGGCTTCCGGCGGGGTGGCAGAGGCGGCCGGCGCAGACGCGTCAGGAACCGTCGGGGCCGGATTTACCGGGGCCGGATTTACCGGGGCCGCAGGATCGGAGACCGGCGGAGTGGTCTCATCGGCAGGCTGAAGTGCCGCCAACTGAAGGGCGCCAACTTGCGGGTTGCCAACTTGCAGATCACCCGCCTCTGCCGCGGTATCGACGGCGAAGTGAACAGGAGCGTCGGGCACCGACGGGCCCGTCATCAACAACGCCACGGCGGCAGCCGGCAAACTCATTCGATGGTCCTTAGCATATCGCGGTCTCTGCAGCGAAGACGATTTTTCCGCGATCAGGCAATTCCGCTGGGCTTTCCGGCCGCTAGGCTCGATTTACGCTTTCGTCAATTGGACCGGCCGATGGCTGTCGCATCGCCCAAGCGCCCATTCGCCGCCTCTCGGACAGGCCGTTGCAAGATCGGGCCGAAGCGCTTATGACGCTTCCCAGCATCAAGAGTTGGGATGACGCCCAACGCCAACCTGCCGATCCGGGCAAGGTGGCACTCCCCTTGGGGAGGATGTGGCCGACCCGGCAATCAACGGATCAAGCCACCAGCGTCATCCCCGAAAGAGGACCGACGCAAGTGCCCATCAAGATTCCCGACGATCTGCCCGCCCGCTCCATCCTGGAAGCCGAAGGCGTGGCCGTGATGCGCGAAAGCGATGCGGTGCGGCAGGATATCCGTCCGCTGCGGATCGGGCTGCTCAACCTCATGCCCGACAAGGTCAGCACGGAAACGCAGCTCGCCCGCCTGCTGGGCGCCACGCCCTTGCAGATCGAGCTGACCCTGGTGCGGATCAGCGACCATGTCGCCCGCAATACCTCGGCCGAGCATCTCGAAGCGTTCTACCGCCCCTGGTGCGATGTCCAGCACGAGCGGTTCGACGGTTTCATCATCACCGGCGCCCCGGTGGAGCGCATGGCCTTCGAGGAAGTGCGCTACTGGCCGGAGCTGCGCCGCATCTTCGACTGGACGCGTACGCACGTCCATAGCTGCCTGACGATCTGCTGGGCCGCGCAGGCCTTCCTCCACCACTTCCACGGCGTGCCCAAGCATGCGCTCGACGCCAAGGCCTTCGGCGTATTCCCCCATCGCAACCGCGCGCCGAACTCGCCGTTCCTGCGCGGCATCTCGGACGAATTCGCAGTGCCGGTCTCGCGCTGGACGCAAGTGCGCCGCGCCGACCTGCCAGAGGGCGGCGATTTGCGGGTGCTGGCGGAGAGCGACGACAGCGGGCTCTGCCTGCTCCACGATCCGGCCCGCCGCGCGCTGCTGATGTTCAACCATCTGGAGTACGACGGCGACACGCTGGCCAACGAATACAACAGGGATGGCGGCCCGATCCCGGCAAACTACTACCCGAACGACGATCCCTCGCTGCCGCCGATCAATGCCTGGCGTAGCCATGGCCACTTGTTCTTCGGCAACTGGATCAACGAGATCTACCAGACGACACCTTTCGAGGCCGCGTCCATCGGCCAGTCTGCGCGGGGCGAGGCGGCAGCGGATGAACGGGCCGCAATCGAGCAGGCCGGTGGGCCGGTAGACCTGGCCCCGGCGTAACTTCGATGCCGCGCCCGGCCCGGCCGGTCGCGGAATTTTTTCCAGTCGAATGAAGCATTTGTAAATTTCTGTTGCCGGGATCGGCGGGGAGCGACGCGCATCCCGGCCGTCCGGGGGCATGGCGTCCTATAATGCCACTGCCCCCTATCGTCCCATAACAGGACTTCCATGCATTTCGCTTCTTCCGCCGGGTTGGTCCTGGCGCTGTTCTTCCTGCCCGTCACTGCCCAGGCCGCCGACGATACGCCCGACTTTTCTGTCTCGGGTGCCGCCACGATCATCAGCGACTATCGCTTTCGCGGAATTTCGCTGACCGGCAAGGATCCGGCGGTCCAGGCGACGATCAATCTCTCGCACAAGAGCGGGGTCTACCTCGGAACCTGGGCCTCCTCGCTCGACATGGGCGATCGCTACGGCCCCACGGAGGTGGATTTCTACGGCGGTTGGGCCGGGACGGTGGCTGCCGCCACCACGCTCGATGTCGCCCTGGCCTATTACAGCTATCCCGGCGGCGAACGCCCGGCGACGGGGAGCGGCGCGGCGAAGATCGAGTATTTCGAGACGACCGCCCGGCTCACTCACGATTTCGGCCCGCTCAGTGCCACGGTCGGTTCCGGCTATAGCTGGGACCAATCGGCACTCGGCGGCGACCACCTCTATCTCTTCGGAGAGACCGCCGCGCCGATCCCCGGCACGCCGCTGACGCTGAGAGCGCACGGTGGCCGCAGCAAGGGCGCGATCAGCCCGAAACCCGGCGGATATTACGACTGGTCGCTGGGCGCCGACGCGGCTCTCGGACCCGTCACCCTGGGCCTTGCCTATGTTGACACCGATCTGGGCAGCGCCTCCGCTGCCGATGCCGCCGCGCTCTTCTCGCTTACCGCGGCCTTCTGAAGATACCTCCTGGAGCTGGAAAATGAGAGACGTTTTCAACCGCATGCATATAGCGGGCAAGCTGATGACGGTCGCCGGACTGGCCATCGCCGTGCTGCTGCTGCTGGGCTTCACCGCCGTGGTGGTGGAGACCGGCTCGGCCGTGGGTGCCTTGTCGGACCAGTCCGCCGTGGCGCAGGCCGATGCCGAGGGCAATCGGGTAGAGACCGAAGTCGCGACTTTCGCGGGAACCGCCCGCGCGCTGGCCTCGACCTTGGGTGACATGCACGCGCGCGGCACGCGCGATCGCGGCCTGGCGGTGAGCGTGCTGAAGACCGACCTGCTCAAGTCCAAGGTCGCCCAGGGCAGCTGGGCCATGATCGCGCCGGACCAGTGGGACGGCGGCGACGCCGGCAAGGGCGGCCAGCCCGGATCGGGCAGCAATGGCAGCTTCAGCCCTTATTGGGTCAAGGCTGCCGGCGTGCTGACGATGTCTCCGAACAACGAGGCGGATGCTTATGAAAAGCCTTATTTCCGCAAGTCCTTCGAAAGCGGCGCGGGCGCCATCGTCGACCCCTATTCCTATGACGTGAACGGCACGACGATGCTGATGACGTCGATCACTTATCCGGTCCGCTCGGGCGAGCGCGTGATCGGCGTCGTCGGTGTCGACATGGACCTCGGCGGCGTGTCCGAGCGCCTGTCCAAGCTCAAGCCGTTCGGCACGGGCCGGGTCATGCTCCTTTCCGCCTCGGCAACCTGGGTCGCCAATCCCGATTCCTCCAAGCTCAGCAAGCCTTACGAAGGCGCGGGCCTTGACGAAGTGAAGGCCGCGCTCACCAGCGGCCAGGTGCAAGTCGTGTCCGATATCGACGTCGACGGCGTGGCCACCCGCCGCGTGGTCCGACCGATCGCGTTCGAAGGCCTGAACACCACCTGGGCGCTGGTTCTGGACGTTCCCGAGGCGACGATTGCCGCGCCTGCACGCAGCATGGCCTGGCAGCTGGTGATCGGTGGCCTGGTGATCGTTGCGGCGGTGCTGGCCACGCTGTTCTATGCGGCCGGCGGCATCATCGGCCGTCCCATGGCCAAGCTTTCGGGCGCGGTGGACCGTCTGGCCAAGGGCGAGCACTGCGCCATTCCCGAACTGGGCCGCGAGGACGAGATCGGCACCATGGCCCGCGCCGCCGACGTGTTCCGCCAGGCCGCGGCCGACCGCGCGGAAGCCGACCGCCGCTCGGCCGAGGAGCAGAAGATCGTCACCAGCGCCGTGGGCGACGGGCTCGACGCACTGCGCCAGGGTGACCTCACGCGCGACATCACCGAAGCCTTCCCGGCCGGCTATGCCGCGCTGAAGGACAACTTCAACGCCGCCCTGGCCGAACTGCGCCGCATGATCGGTGCGGTCGCGGGCAGCGCCAGCGGCATCCAGACCGGCTCGGCGGAAATCGCCCAGGCTTCCGAGGATCTCGCCCGCCGCACCGAGGCCAATGCCGCCAGCCTGGAGGAAACGTCCGCCGCGCTGGTGCAGATCGACCAGCGCCTCAAGGCCTCGGCTTCGGCCTCGACCCGGACGGTGCGCCGTGCCGACGAGGCACTCTCCACGGTCTCGGGCGGACGTGCCGTGGCCGGTGAGGCGGTGGCGGCGATGGACCGCGTCAGCCAGAGCGCCAAGGGCATCGATTCGGTGATCGAGGGCGTCGACAAGATCGCCTTCCAGACCCGCGTGCTGGCCATGAATGCCGCTGTCGAGGCGGGCCGGGCCGGCGATGCCGGGCGCGGCTTCGCGGTCGTGGCCGATCTCGTCTCGGCGCTGGCCATGCGCTCGGAAGAGGAAGCCAAGCGTGCCCGCGAGCAGTTGACCGCCACCCAGACCGACATCGGCACCGCGGTCGATGCCGTCCAGCGCGTCGATGGCGCCTTCGAGACGATCTCGGAAGGCGTGGGCGAGGTCCATGCCCTGCTCGGCCAGATGGCGCAGGACAACCAGGCGCAGTCCACCGCGATCACCCAGATCAGCGTGGCGGTCTCGACGATGGACCATTCGACGCAGCAGAACGCGGCGATGGTGGAGGAAACTTCCGCCGCCGCCCGCAATCTCACCACCGAGGCCGGATCGCTCAACGACCAGGCCGCCCGCTTCGATACCGGCGCACGCAGGCAGGAGTTCCGTCTCTCCTCCGTGGCCTGACGTCTCCAACGCTCCTTTCTGCGCCCGCGAGTCCAGCCGGATCCGCGGGCGCAGCTTTATCGGCGGTCAAGACGGTTGCAGCCTGCCCATCGGCAATGGCACAGGCGAAATGGAGAAGATGAAGCGGCGCGGGACATTGCTGTTCCCGTCCGTGTCGAAACTGCAGGATGATCCAGCGCATGACGATCCATGGAGCGATAGAGGCCGGCGGCACCAAGTTCGTCTGCGCCGTGGGCGCCGCCGAAACGGGCTCGCTCCGCACGGCCACGATTGCCACGCGCGATCCCGACAGCACTTTCGCCGAAGTGGCGGCCTTCTTCGAGGATGCCGCCGATCTGGGCCCGGTTTCGGGGATCGGCATCGCCAGCTTCGGGCCCGTGGGCGTCGATCCGGCCTCGCCCGATTACGGCAGGATCCTGGCGACTCCCAAGCCGGGCTGGGAAGGGACCGACCTGCTCGCCCGCGTCCGCGCATTCCGCGATGTCCCGCTTGCCATCGACACTGACGTCAATGCCGCGGCATTGGCCGAAGTCGAAGCGGTGGGCGGTGACTTGCGCCAGCTTGCCTATGTCACGGTCGGCACCGGGATCGGCGTCGGACTGGTCAGCGAGGGCAGGGCGGTCCACGGCATCGGCCATCCCGAGGCCGGCCATATCCTGGTCCGCCGCCATCCCGCGCATGGGAATTTCGCCGGAACCTGCCCCTTCCATGGCGACTGCCTGGAAGGCCTTGCCGCCGGACCCGCCGTCAGCGCGGCATGGGGCTCTCCCGCTTCGGAGCTGCCGGCCGATCATCCCTTCTGGGCGGTGGAAGCCGACTATCTTGCGCAGCTCTGCATGACGCTGTTCCTGACGATGGCGCCGGAGCGCATCGTCATGGGCGGCGGGGTGATGAAGCAGGAGCGGCTGCTGCCGCTGATCCGGGCGCGAACCGCCGAACTGCTGGACGGCTATGTGCAGGGCGCGCGCGACATGGCGGCGATGGAGCAGCGGATCGTCGGCCCCGCCTGCCGCGAGCCCTCGGGCCTTGTCGGCGCTTTCCTGCTGGCGGAACGGGCCGCGCGCCACCATGCCGGCACGGCCAGCCGCGCTTGAAGCCAGCCGCGCTTGAAGCTTGGCGAGCTGCGCCTCAGGCCGTGCGGGAGGTAAGCAGCGCCGCTCCGAAGCCGACGAAGATCGATCCGGTGACGCGGTTGAACAGCCGCTTCACCGAAGGCTTGCGCAAATGGGTGGAAAGCGATCCGCCCGCCAGCGCGTAAGTGCAGTACCAGAGCATTTCGATCACCGCGAACGTACCGACGAGCAGGGCGAACTGCGGCGCCTTGGGCTCGGCGGGATTGATGAACTGGGGGAAGAAGGCCGCCGCGAACAGCAACAGCTTGGGGTTGCTGATGGCGATCGTGAAGCCGCCGCGGAACAGTGCGGCGGGCGAACTGCGGCGGGTCAGCCCTTCGTCGACCACGGTTTCGGCAGAGACTTTCGCACGCCAGGACTTGATGCCGAGATAGACGAGGTAGGCGACGCCAAAGTAGCGCAGCACTTCGAAGGCACCGGGGATCGCCTTGAGCAGGGCGGTCAGGCCCGCGGCCGAGGCGGCCAGGACCAGCGTGATGGCCAGCATGCAGCCCGCCATGGCCGCCATGCTGCGGCGGAAGCCGAATTCCACGCTTCGCGTCATGACGTGAAGCATGTTCGGTCCGGGCGTGCCGGAAAGTAGGAAAACGGCGAAGGCGTAAAGCCACCATGTCTGGAATGTCATAATTCGTCTCTGCAGGTTTGTCCGTTTCGCGTAGGCCCAGGGGCGGGGGATCGCAATGGTCTTGGTGATCCGCGCCTGCGCCCTTGCCGCGTATCGGCGGCGCGGACTTCGCGCTGGCGGCCCGACGGATTGGCGATGCGGGGCACTGCGTTCGACGACCGGCTGGAGCCGCCTCCGTGCACGAACGCCGGTTCGCGCGCGGAGGCTTCGGCGGCTCAGACCGCTTCGATCAGGAGCGTGTCGATGGTGAAGGAACCGTCAGGTTCGATCTCGAAGTGCGCCCATACCTCGCTGCTCGCGGCCAACTGGAGCGCGCGGATGGCGGCGATCTGGGCGGGCGGGGTCTGCATGCGGCCGGTCCAGTCGGCGAAGTCCATACGCAGGCGCGAGCTGGTCATCCGGGTGACGGCAAAGCCTGCGCCGCCCAGCATGGCCAGCCATTGCGCCGCGGAATAGTCGCGAACGTGCGAGAGATCGCGCAGCAGTTCGACTGCCTGGAGATGCGTGTCCGCCGCCGGATCGGCCGGTGCGACCACGTCCATGAATATGGCCGGGCTGTTCGGCGCGAGCACGCGGCGCGCCTCGCGCAGGCCCGCTTCCGCGCCGCGCCAGTGATGGGTCGAGAAACGGCAGGCGAGGAAATCGAAGGTGCCGTCGGCAAAAGGCAGCGCCTCGGCAGCAGCGGGCTGAACGGCGATATTGGCGAGGCCGCGGCGCTCCGCCTCGGCGGACACCACTTCCAGCATTCTCGGCGCCAGATCGCAGGCGGTCACTTTTCCGGCATGCGGTGCCATGGCGTACCCGGCATGACCGCCGCCTGCGCCGAGGTCCAGCGCGTGGGCGGGCCGCGCTTCTCGCGCCCGCTCGGCAATGCGGTCGAGATCGGCGCCGGCGGCGTGGACCTTGCTGGTGACGTAGGCGGCGGCCGTGGCGCCGAACTGGCGGTCCACCAGCGCATGCCGGCTGGGTTTGGTCTGGTCTTCAGTCATGGGTTTCTCCTTGCGAAGCCCCGATCGGCGCAACTATAGCCTGTTACAATGAACATTGTTATCCTGTTATAAAGGCTACCATGCGGAACGAGGAGCAAAGACGGCTGCTGGGCGCTTTCGTCCGCACCCGGCGCGAGAGCATGACGCCCGAGGGACACGACCGGCGCCGCCGCACGCCCGGGCTGCGGCGCGAGGAGCTTGCGGCCCGCGCGGCCATCGGCACCACCTGGGTAGCCTGGATCGAGCAGGGCCGCGACGTGCGTCCCTCGGCCGAAACACTGGCGCGGCTGGCCTCCGGGCTGAGCCTGTCGGCGGCGGAGCGCGACTATCTTTTCTCTCTCGCCGGGCGGCACGATCCGGTCGATCCCTTTGCCGATGCAGGGCAGGCGGCTCCCCCGGCCATCGCCGCCCTGGTGGGGGAGATCGCGTGGCCGTGCTATGCACTCGACCCGGCATGGACGCTCTGCGCCGCGAATCCGGCGGCGCGGCAGCTGTTCGTCGGGCTGTTCGAGGACGATCCCGCGCCGAACCTGCTGCGCTATGTCTTCACGCACCCGGCCGCACGCGCGCTTCTGCCCGACTGGAACGCCCGCGCCGGGCGCTTGCTCGCGGAGTTCCGGCGCGACTACAGCCACGGCCTGGCAGATCCGCGCGTGCAGGGCGTGGTCCAGTGGCTGCAGGAACAGAGCCCCGAGTTTCGGGAGTCGTGGAACGCGCAGACGGTGCTGGCGCGGGAGGGCGGAACGCGAAGTTTTCGCCACCCCGATCGGGGCTTACTGCATTTTACCCAGCATACGCTGGCGGACGTGGAGCGTGGCGATTTCCGGGTGGTCTTCCTGCAACCCGCGGAAACGCGCGGCTGAATCGCCTCGCCACTAGGTCGGCGGCGATACGGACCAGCAACAATCATGAAATCGATTCATGAGAGTATTCCGTTCAGCGCATTTTTCTATCGCCGAGAGGGTCGTTAGGGGCTTAACTATTCCAGCAGGATTTCCCGTCCGTTTCCGCTGCCCCGGCAGAGGAGGGTCGCAGCGGCGGGGACTCAACCAAAAAATGATTCGGAGAGGAATTCGCCTGTCCGGTGCGCGTGTCCGCGTGCCGGGCGGCCTATGGAGTTCTCGATGCTAGGTATCGTCAAGACCGCGCTGCACCGCCCCCTGACATTCATCGTCATGGCCATCATCATCGCCATCGGCGGCTTGCTGGCGGCCTTCCGCACGCCGGTCGACATCTTTCCCGAAATCAAGGTGCCGGTCATCGCGGTGGCCTGGACCTATTCGGGTCTCGCCCCGCAGGACATGACGGATCGCATCATCACGCCATACGAGCGCGTGCTGACGACGACCGTCAACGATATCGAGCATATCGAGAGCCAGTCGTTCCAGGGCATGGGGATCGTCAAGATCTACTTCCAGCCCGGCGCCGACATCCGCACCGCCACGGCGCAGGTCACCTCGGTTTCGCAGACGGTGCTGCGCCAGATGCCGCCCGGCATCACGCCGCCGCTGATCCTGAACTACAGCGCCTCTACCGTGCCGATCCTCCAGCTGGCATTGTCCGGCGAGGGGATGACCGAGCAGCAGCTCTTCGACATCGGCCAGAACCAGATCCGCACCGGCCTCGTCACCATTCCGGGCCTGGCCATGCCGTTCCCCTCGGGCGGCCGCCAGCGCCAGGTCCAGATCGACCTCGATCCGCAGGCGCTCCAGTCCAAGGGCCTTTCCGCGGTCGACGTGGGCAATGCCATTGCCGCGCAGAACCAGATCAACCCGGCGGGCTTCGTCAAGATCGGCGCCACCCAGTATTCGGTTCGCCTGAACAACACCCCGGATTCGATCGCGGCGCTCAATGACCTGCCGGTCAAGGTCGTGAACGGCGCCACCATCTACATGCGCGACGTGGCCTTCGTGCGCGACGGCAGCGCCCAGCAGCAGAACGTCGTCCATGTGGAAGGCCGTCGCTCGGCCCTGCTGACCGTGCTCAAGAACGGCGCCACCTCCACTCTTTCGATCGTCGACGGCGTGAAGTCGGCCCTGCCCAAGATCGCCGAGACCCTGCCGGACAATCTCAAGATCCTGCCGGTGGGCGACCAGTCGCTCTTCGTGAAGGCCGCGGTCAACGGCGTGATCCACGAAGGCGCCATTGCCGCCGCGCTGACCTCGCTGATGATCCTGCTGTTCCTGGGCTCCTGGCGCTCGACGGTCATCATCGCGCTGTCGATCCCGCTGGCGGTGCTGGCCGCGATCGCCATGCTGGCGGTCTTCGGGCAGACCCTCAACGTGATGACGCTGGGCGGATTGGCGCTGGCGGTCGGCATCCTCGTCGACGACGCGACCGTGACCATCGAGAACATCAACTGGCACCTCGAACAGGGCAAGGGCGTGATGGAGGCGATCCTCGACGGCGCCGCCCAGATCGTCACCCCGGCCTTCGTCTCGCTGCTCTGCATCTGCATCGTCTTCGTGCCGATGTTCTTCCTGCCGGGCGTCGCAGGCTACCTCTTCGTGCCGATGGCGCTTTCGGTGGTCTTCGCGATGATCGCCTCGTTCATCCTGTCGCGCACCCTGGTGCCGACCATGGCGATGTACCTGTTGAAGCCGCACGCCCCGCATGGCGAGAATTCGCACAATGCCGGCGCGCCGGATTCGCGCAATCCGCTGGTCCGTTTCCAGCGCGGTTTCGAAGCCCGCTTCGAGAAGCTGCGCGACGGCTATCTCGGCCTGCTGCACCGGGCGCTTCAGGGGCAGCGGACTTTCATGATCGGCTTCCTGGCGGTCGTCGTCATCTCGTTCGGACTGATGCCGTTCCTGGGTAGCAACTTCTTCCCCACCGTCGATTCCGGCCAGATCGCCATGCACGTCCGCGTGCCGGTCGGCACCCGCATCGACGAGACGGCGCTGCGCTTCGAACGCATCGGCGCGCAAGTGCGGCAGATGATCCCCGCGGCCGAAGTGGCCTCGATCACCGACAATATCGGCCTGCCGGTCAGCTCCATCAACACCGTCTACAACAACAGCGGCACCATCGGTCCGCAGGACGGCGACATGCTGATCACGCTGAACAAGGGCCATGCCCCGACCGACGGCTATGTCGAGCGGCTGCGCCGCGAACTGCCGCGCGCGTTCCCCGGCACCCAGTTCTCGTTCCTGCCCGCCGACATCACCAGCCAGATCCTGAACTTCGGTTCGCCTTCGCCGATCGACGTGCAGATCGCCGGCAAGGATCTGGCCGCCTCGCGCGTCTATGCGCGCAAGCTCATGGCCAAGCTGACGCGCATCCCCGGCCTTGCCGACATGCGCCTCCAGCAGCCGGCGAACTCGCCGCAACTCGACGTCGACGTCGATCGCGCCCGCGCCGGTCAATATGGCCTCACCGAAAAGGACGTGACCACCAGCCTCGGCAACTCGCTGGCAGGAACCTCGCAGACCGCGCCGGTGTTCTTCGTGAATCCCGACAACGGCGTGCAATATGCCGTGGTGGCGCAGGCGCCGGAATATGCGGTGGATTCCATGAGCAAGCTGTCGAACCTGCCGGTTTCAGGGGCCGCCGCCGGTACCCGCCCGCAGCCGCTTGGCGCGCTGGCCACGCTGACCCGCTCGACCACGGCCCCGGTCGTCTCGCACTACAACATCGCGCCGGTGATCGACATCTACGGCACGCCGCAGGGCCGTGACCTCGGCGCCGTGGCAGGCGACGTGCAGCGCGCGATCGACTCGCTCAAGGCCGAGGCGCCCAAGGGCTCGACGATCACCATCCGCGGCCAGTACCAGACGATGAACACCGCCTTCTCCGGCCTCGGCTGGGGGCTGCTGGCGGCGGTCGTGCTGATCTACCTGCTGATCGTGGTCAACTTCCAGTCCTGGCTCGATCCCTTCGTCATCATCACCGCGCTGCCAGCCGCCCTGGCAGGGATCGTGTGGATGCTGTTCGCGACCGGAACCACGCTGTCGGTCCCGGCCCTGACAGGCGCGATCATGTGCATGGGCGTGGCCACGGCCAACTCGATCCTGGTCGTCAGCTTCGCGCGCGAGAAGCTCGCGGAAAGCGGCGACGCGGTGAAGGCGGCCATGGAGGCGGGCCTCGTCCGCTTCCGTCCGGTGCTCATGACCGCGCTGGCGATGATCATCGGCATGGGCCCCATGGCACTCGGCCTTGGCGAGGGCGGCGAGCAGAACGCTCCGCTCGGCCGCGCCGTCGTCGGCGGCCTGATCTGCGCCACTATCGCAACCCTTCTTTTCGTTCCCACCGTCTTCGCCTTCGTCCACGGCCGTCGCCGCGAGAAGGCCGCCCCCCAGGAAGTGCAGGCCGCCCATGCATGATTCGACCTCTGAACCTGCTCCCCAGTCCACCGGACCGGAGAGCCGCACCCTCAAGCGCGTCGGAATCGGCGCCGCGGTGATCGCGCTGGCAGTGGTCGGCGCGGGCATCGCCAGCCGCCTGAGCGCCACGCGCGATCTGGAAGTCGTGGCCGAAGACGCGGCGGTGCCCACCGTCGCGGTCGTCTCTCCGGCCGGCGCGGCCGATGCCGGCGGCCTTGCGCTGCCCGGCACCGCGCAGGCCTTCAACAGCGCGGCGATCTATGCCCGCACCAACGGCTACGTGCGCAGCTGGCAGGCCGACATCGGCGACAAGGTGGGGGCCGGACAGACCCTGGCCGTGCTCGACGCACCGGAAGTGGACCAGCAGCTGGCGCAGGCCAAGGCCGACTATCAGACCGCGCTGGCCAACCAGCGCCTTGCCGCCACGACGTCGAAGCGCTGGAGCGCCATGCTCAAGCAGGACGCGGTCTCGCAGCAGGAAGTGGACGAGAAGGCGGGCGATCTCGCCGCCAAGACCGCGCTTGCCAATGCCGCGCTCGCCAGCGTGCGCGAGCTTGAGGCCACGCGCGGCTTCACCCGGCTCTCCGCGCCGTTCGCAGGTATCGTGACCAGCCGTTCGGCGCAGATCGGCGCGCTTGTCGTGGCCGGCAATGCCGCTGCGCAGCCGCTGTTCACCGTGTCCGACGTCCACCGCATGCGCGTCTATGTCCGCGTGCCGCAGATATACTCGGCGCAAGTCAAGCAGGGCGTCGGCGTCGACCTGAGCTTGCCCGAATATCCGGGCCGCACGTTCCCCGGCACCGTCACCCGCAGCGCCGGGGCCGTCGATGCCCAGTCCGGCGCCGTGCTCGTGGAAGTGCAGGCGGACAACAGCGAAGGCGCGCTGAAGCCGGGCGCCTTCGTCCAGGCCCACTTCGACGTGGCAGGCGGCGTGCAGGGCCTGACCCTGCCGGGCAGCACGATCCTCTACACCGACAAGGGCCCGAGCGTGGCCATCGTCGGCGCCAACAACCGCGTGACGGTGCGCCCGGTCACCATCGCCCGCGATCTGGGCAAGACGGTGGTGGTCTCGGTCGGCGTCAAGCAGGGCGAGCGGGTGGTGGACAGCCCGCCGGATTCGATGCGCAGCGGGGACGCGGTGAAGATCCAGAAGCCTGCAGCCCCTGCCGATGCCAAGGGCGCGGCCCATGGCGGCTAGGTTCGGCGCAGCCGCTGCGCTGCTGCTTGCCGGGTGCTCGATGGCCGGGTGCTCCATGGCGCCCGACTATCATGCGCCGGAAACCGCTGCTCCGCCCGCTTTCCGCGAGGTTGCGGGCTGGTCGCAGGCCGCCCCGCGCGATGCCGAGGCCCGCGGTGACTGGTGGACGATGTTCGGCGATCCCACGCTGGACGATCTGGAAAAGCGCGCAGAGACCGCCAGCCCCACGCTGGCCGCCGCGCTCGCCCGCTACGACCAGGCCCGCGCCGCTGCCGGTGTCACCGCATCGGACCTTTATCCCACGGTCGGCGTCAGCGGCGAAGCCTCGCGCGATCGCGTCTCGGCGGGCCGGCCGCTGTCGACCGGCTCGGCACGAACCTACAACGACTATGTGGTCGGCGGCAGCCTGTCCTACGAACTCGATCTCTGGGGCCGGGTGCGCAATTCGGTGAAGGCAGCCGATGCGGAAGCGGTCGCTACCGGCGGGGATCTCGCCTCGGCGCGGCTCAGCCTGCAGGCTTCGGTGGCGGACGCCTATCTGCGTCTGCGCGGGCTGGATGCGCAGGCAGACCTGTTGAACCGCTCGGTGGAGGCGTTCGAAAGGGCGCTGAAGCTTACCGATACGCGCCATTCGGGCGGTATCGCCTCGGGCATCGACGTCAACCGCGCCCGCACTGTGCTCGGCAATGCCCGCGCCCAAGTCTCGGCCGTCGCCAACGAACGCGCGGCGACCGAGCATGAACTGGCCGCGCTGATCGGGCTGACGCCGGCCGAATTCTCCCTGCCGATGCGCAGCGAGCCGCTCGACGTGCCGGGCGTTTCCGTGGGCGTGCCGTCGGAGCTGCTCCAGCGCCGTCCTGACATCGCGGCGGCAGAGCGCCGGGTCTTTGCCGCCAATGCCCGTATCGGCGTGGCGAAAGCGGCATGGTTCCCGTCGATCGGCCTTGGCGCGGCAGGGGGCTGGCAGACGACGCATGGCGATCTGCTGAAGACGCCCAACACGTTCTGGTCGCTCGGCCCGGTCTCGGCATTGCTGACGCTGTTCGACGGCGGCGCGCGCAAGTCGCAGGTCAAGATGTCGCGTGCGGAGTACGAGGAAGTGGCGGCGAACTATCGCTCCACCGTGCTGGGCGCGTTCCAGGACGTGGAGGATGCGATCGCGGCCATGCATCACCTCGAAAACCAGGCCGGCGCGCAGAGCGAGGCGGCCCAGGCGGCCAAGCGCACCAGCGAGATCGCGCTCTCGCGCTACCGCGACGGCGCGGCGGACTATCTCGAAGTGGTGACGGCGCAGACCGACGCGCTGGACGCGCAGCGTTCGTGGATCAGCGTCCAGACGTCGCGAATGCGGGCCAATGTGGCTTATGTCCGCGCCATGGGCGGGATGAGCTAGGGCTCACACCGCTCGGACGACGAATGAAGTGCAAGGAAATGCGCCCGTGCCGGAAGGAGCGGGCGCATTTCCGCGTTTCAGGCCGCCGCGGGTTGCAGCCCGGCCGTGCGCGAGACGATATCCGCCGCAATGCGGATCGGATCCTCGCCGGCGATGAAGGGGGTGCCGTCGGGCTTCCAGTCGAGGCCGCCGATCGAATAGCGCATCCGTTCCTTCTGCCAGGCCACGTAGGCGCGGTGATCGGCGAAAGCCTGGTCGATCGCGGCGATCGGGTCGGCATCGGGCGTGACGACATCCCCGAAGTGCCACATGGCGTAGTCCTCGCAGTCCTGCCAGTCGGCGCCATGGGCATTGACGAAGAGGCACGCGCGCGGGCGGATCAGGAACTCGTAGACCTGGCTGCTGACATCGCCCAGGTAGAGATCCGCGCCGCAGGTATACGTCATGTCGTTGCAGCGCGGAGAGCCCAGGTCGACGATCACTTGCCCCGGCACGGCCAGCGCTTCCCATTCGCGGCGCTGGCGCGCGGACCAGCGCGCGGCCATGCGTACGTGCGGCGCGACGACCAGGTTGTAGCGGCCGTCCTTGACCACGGCCTCGATCAGTTTCCGGGCGAAAGCGTCGAAGGAATTGAGCTTCCTGGTGAAGTGCGGGTTGTAAAGGATCGTCTTGCGCCCGTTCGCGAACAGCGGCGCGCGGTCGATCCCCGTTCGCAGCATCGCGGCGAGCTTGATCGGGCCGGCGGCGGTGCAGCGTTCCGGGGTGACGAGACCGGCCTCCAGCAGGCGGTCGCGGTCCTTGGCGCCGGCCACGATGACGTGATCGAACAGCTCGAAGCGCTTCTCGAAACCGACGGCGCGGTCTCCGGCACCGTGGGGAATGTGCACGAGCGGCGGGCATTGCTTCCATAGCCGCGGCAGGATCGTCGAGGTTCGCTCGGCGCAGAGGATCAGTTCGGCATCGCGCAGCAGCGGCGACCAGTAGAGCAGGCGGGCCAGCTTGCGCGCGAAGCCCGGAACGATCGCGCCGAGTGCGGGCGGAAGGCGCATCTCCACCAGGGCCGGCAGCGGCAGCCCCATGCCGGCGGCAAGATCGCGCACTGCGCGGGCATCGGCGGCCTTGGGCACGAAGATCTTCACCGTGCCCGGATGGCGCCGCTCCAGTTCGCAGGCCACCGGGACGATATGAGGCAACTGATGCGCGCCGCCGATCGCCAGGACATGGATGAGGCCGGGCTTCGCGCCCCGCAGCGTGGTGGCGGGTGGCGGCATGGGAACGTGCGAGGGGGCTGCAATCAAAGCGGACATCCTGCCTCCATGCGCGATTTCCGTCGCGGGATGATTGCGGAAACATTTGGATTTGCCCATCTTGCCGCGCCGACCCCGCTCTCGACGGCGCGGCCTCGTGCCGGTACGAGCACGATTCCCGTCCTTAATCCCGCCCGGACACGAACAATGCAGATACTGCTGGTCGAAGACGATGAAAGCCTGGCCGCCCATGTCGCGGCAGGCCTTCGCGAGGCCGGGCATGTCGTGGAACACTGCGCGGATGGGCGCGAGGGCCTGGTCCAGGCGACTTGCGAGATCTACGACGTGATCGTGCTGGACCGCATGCTCCCTTCGCTCGACGGGCTCAAGCTGCTGGCGGCGCTGCGGGCGACGGAGAACGCCACGCCGGTGCTGATCGTCAGTGCGCTGGGCGATGTGGACGAGCGCGTGCGCGGCCTGCGCGCGGGCGGGGACGACTACATGGCCAAGCCCTTCGCCATGTCCGAACTGCTCGCCCGGGTCGAGAGCCTGGGCAGGCGCGGCGCGGCGGTTGCGGAGCCGAGCGACCATTTGCGGGTGGCGGACCTGGAGATCGACCTTGTCGCCCATGTCGTCTCGCGCGCCGGGCGCCGGATCAACCTGACCCTGCGGGAACTGCGAATCCTGGCCTATCTGGCGCGCAATGCCGGGCGGGTGGTGACGCGGTCCATGCTGCTGGAGAACGTCTGGGACTACAATTTCGACCCCCAGACCAATATCATCGACCAGCACATCTCGAAGCTGCGGCAGAAGATCGCGCGGGAGGACGAGGCGCCGCTGATCCATACGATCAGGGGCCTCGGCTATGTCATGCGCCCCGAATGACCGCGGCCTGATACCGGGATGATGCGGCCATGACCCGCCTTTTTCGCAGCCTGTCGTTCCGTCTGGCGCTGACCTATGCACTGCTGTTCAGCCTGTCCGTCGGCCTGCTGTTCGGCGCGGGGTACTGGTGGCGCGTGGTGCGGCCGATGGCGGACGTACGGGCCACGGTGGAGGCCGAGGCGGGCGAGGTGGCGCGGATCTATCGCAAGTCGGGGATCGCTGCGGCCCGCGCGGCGCTGGACCGGCGCGCGCATACCGCTGCGGCGCGCGTGCCCTTTCATGTGCTGGTCGCGCCCGATGGCGAGATCGTGGCCGCTAATCTGCCGAGCTGGCCGCCGCGGCCGGCGCGGGATCTTTCGGTGATCGAGGCGGACAAGTTCGTCGACGGGTTCGAGATCGACCATTCCGCTTTCGTCCGCGACCGGGCCATGCCGGACGGCGCGCGTGTGATCGTGGGGCGCGACGTGCAGGACATCGTCGATGACGAGGACCTGCTGCGCACCGGCGCTCTCTGGATGCTCTTCGGCTCGCTGGCGCTGGGCATAACCGGCGGCTGGCTGATGAGCCAGGCCATCGGCAAGCGGATCGAGGCGGTGGTGAACACCGCGCTCCAGGTGATGGAGGGGGACTTGTCCGGCCGTGTCCCGGTGCGCGGCACGCGCGACGATTTCGACCGGCTCTGCGCGACGCTCAACCTGATGCTGTCGCGGATCGAGACCCTGTTCGAGGCGGTGCGGCGCGTGTCCGACAATGTCGCGCACGAGTTGCGCACCCCGCTGGCGCGTCTGGCGGGCAAGCTGGAAGTGCTGGAACACGATCTTGGCGAGGATTTCAGAGGCGATCCCGCCGCGCGGCAGGCGGTGGCCGAAGCCATCGTCGAGGCCAACCGGCTGCGGGCGATCTTCGCAGCCCTGATCCGCATCTCGCGGCTGGAAGGCGGCCGGGCGACGGTGCATCTTCAGCGCACAGACGTCGTGCAACTGCTGGAAGACGTGGTGGAATTCTACCAGCCGGAGGCCGAGCGGCGCGCTATCGATCTGGTGCTCGACGCGCGGCGGCCGCTGGTGGCGGATCTCGATCTGGACATGGTGTTCCAGGCGATGTCCAACCTGCTCGACAATGCCCTGAAGCATGTGCCGGACGGCAGCCGCGTCGATGTGCGGGCCGGGCGGCAGGGCGCTGAGCTTCTGCTGGCCGTGGCGGACAACGGGCCGGGCCTGTCCCCGGCCGATCTTGCGCGGGTGACCGAGCCGTTCTACCGCGCCGAGGGTTCGGCGGGAATCCCCGGTGAAGGGCTTGGGCTCAGCATGGTCGCCGCGATCGCGCAAGTTCACGGGGCGAGGGTCGTCTTCAGCGACAATCGTCCGGGCCTGAGCGTGGTGCTGCGCTTTCCCGTCAGGCCATTATAGCATGCCGTTGCAGGGCCATCTTCCACCCGCCATTCGACGTTCTTGATGCCTTAAAAAAATATACGATATATAATCTGTTCATTTTCAGGCTAGCCAGATCGGTTTCGATATTACAGACCAAATGCAAACGACGAGAGCGAGCATGATGGCAAACAAGAGGCCGGGCATGGAATCAGGCGAGGCCGGCGAAGCGCTTCCGCTGTTGAGCGGGCGCCTGCATCATGCAGTGGCCCAGAGACTGGCCACGCATGTCGTCAATGGCGACTATCCTCCGGGGCACGTATTCCCGGCCGAAGTGGAGCATGCCGAATTGCTCGGCGTCTCGCGCTCGGTCCTGCGCGAGGCGTTTCGCATGTTGACGGCGAAGGGCCTGGTCAGCAGCAGGCCCAAGGCGGGGACTCGCGTGAATGAGCGGCGCAAGTGGAACCTGCTCGATCCCGATGTGCTCTCCTGGCAGATCCAGTGCGGCGCCAGTGACGAATTCCTGCGCGACTTGTTCGAACTGCGCATGGTGGTGGAGCCGCAAGCAGCGGAAATGGCTGCCCTGCGGCGAGACGAGCGGCAATTGCTGGACATGGCCAACGCGCTGGATTCGATGGAGCGCTATACCCTCACCAGCCCCAAGGGCCGGGCGGCGGACATCCGCTTCCACGAACTGCTGATGGAGGCCACCCGCAACGAGATGCTGCTGGCGCTGTCCAACTCGATCTCGACCGCCATCGCCTCGACGACGGCGATCAAGCACGGCATGCAGGACAGTCCGCGCGATCCTATGCCCGAGCATCACGCCCTCTATGCGCAGATCGCCGAGGGCAATCCCGCAAAGGCCCGCAAGGCGATGATTACGCTGATCGAACTCGCCCATGCCGATACCCAAGTGGCGCTGCGCCGCTGAAGTCGTGACGGAATTGCTGCAAAGAAAGGATTGACTCCAGACCCCCTCGTTCTATCAATACCGTATACGATATTCGATAGGGGTTTTAAAATGCAGGCCAATCGGCGCGAATGGATGGCTGGCGTGGCGGCGCTGGCTATTTGCTCTGTCCCTCTCAAGGGCTTTGCGGCCGTCGTCGCTCCCAAGCTGCCGATCAAGGCGAAGCCGCTGCCGCTGACCGACGTGCGCCTGGCGCCGTCGGACTATGCCACGGCGGTGGACGTCAATGTCGACTACCTGATGTCGCTCAGCCCCGATCGCTTCCTGCACAACTTCCGCAAGTACGCCGGGCTGGAGCCCAAGGCGCCGATCTACGGCGGCTGGGAATCCGATACCATCGCCGGCCATACGCTGGGCCACTACATGACCGCGCTGGTGCTGACCTGGCAGCAGACCGGCAACCCCGAATGCCGCCGCCGCGCCGACTATATCGTCGACGAACTGGCGCTGTGCCAGGCGCAGCGCACGGACGGCTACATCGGTGCGCTCGGCCGCAAGACCAAGGACGGCAAGGTCGTCGACGGGCAGGAAATCTTCCCCGAGGTCATGCGCGGCGAGATCAAGTCCGGCGGGTTCGACCTCAACGGATCGTGGTCGCCGCTCTACACCGTGCACAAGTACTTCGCGGGCCTGCTCGATATCCATTCGGCCTGGGGCAATGCCAAGGCGCTGGAAGTGGTCATCGGCCTCGGCGGGTACTTCGAGAAGGTCTTCGCCGCGCTTGACGACAAGCAGATGCAGGAACTGCTGGGCTGCGAATATGGCGGCCTCAACGAAAGCTATGCCGAACTCTACGCCCAGACCGGCGACCTGCGCTGGCTCAAGGTGGCGGAGCGCATCTACGACAAGAAGGTGCTCGATCCGCTGGTGGCGCAGGAGGACAAGCTCTCCAACTTCCACGCCAATACCCAGGTGCCCAAGCTGATCGGCCTGGCGCGCATCCACGAGCTGACCGGCAAGGACGAGCCGGGCCGCGCCGCCCGCTTCTTCTGGGAACGCGTGACCCAGCACCACAGCTACGTGATCGGCGGCAATGCCGACCGCGAGTATTTCTTCGAGCCCGATACCGTCGCGTTGCACCTCACGGAATCCACTTGCGAGCATTGCAACACCTACAACATGCTCAAGCTGACCCGTCAGCTCTACGCGTGGCAGCCGGACGGCGCGCTGTTCGACTATTACGAACGCGCGCACCTCAACCACGTCATGTCGGCACAGAACCCCGAGACGGGCGGCTTCACGTACATGACCCCGATGATGAGCGGCGCCCCGCGCGGCTATTCGGGCCCGGGCGAGGAAGCCTTCTGGTGCTGCGTCGGCTCGGGCATGGAAAGCCATTCCAAGCACGGGGATTCGATCTTCTGGGAAGGCGATGACACGTTCTTCGTCAACCTCTACATCCCCTCGACCGGACAGTGGAAGGCCAAGGGCGCGGCCTTCACCATTGCCACCGAATATCCCTTCAAGTCGGACGTGAAGATCACGCTGGACGCGGTGAAGCAGGGCAAGTTCGCCGTGGCGCTGCGCATTCCGGGCTGGTCGAACGGCAAGGCCACCATCACCGTCAACGGCGCTCCGGTGCCCGCCACGCCGGTCGGCGGCTATGCCGTGATCGACCGCCGCTGGAAGAAGGGCGACGTGATCGCGCTCAACCTGCCGCTGGAACTGCGCCTTGAAACCGCGCAGGGCTCGCAGGACGTGGTGGCCGTGGTGCGCGGCCCGATGGTCATGGCCGCCGATCTCGGCCCGGCCGAAATGGAGTTCACCGGGGTCGAGCCCGCCATGGTCGGCGACAATCCGCTGGCCGCCTTCGCGCCGATGGTCTCGGACCGTCCGCGTTACCAGACCACCGGCATCATCCGCCCGGGCGACCGCATGTTCGCGCCGTTCTACAGCCAGTACGACCGCCGCAGCGCCGTCTACTTCAAGCGCTTCACCGAAAGCGGCTGGAAGACGGAAGAAGCCGCGTTCCTGGCCGAACAGGCGCGCCAGAAGGACCTCGCCGCCCGCTCGATCGACGTCATGCACCTGGGCGAAATGCAGCCTGAGCGCGACCACGAGCTGACCTCGGAAATCTCGTACCCAGTCTCCTATCGTGGCCGCAATGGACGCGATGCCCGCTCAGGCGGCTTCTTCGAGTTCAAGATGAAGGTGAAGCCCGGCCCGCTGCTGCTTCAGGCGAGCTATTGGGGCAGCGAGCGTTCGCGCGTGTTCGACATCCTCGTCGATAACGTGAAGATCGCCACCCAGAAGCTCGACAACGATGCGGCGGGCAAGTTCTTCGACGTCGATTATCCGCTGCCCGAGGCGCTAACCAAGGGCAAGAGCAGCGTGAAGGTGCGCTTCGTGCCGCATGATCGCAGCTCGGCCGGTCCGGTCTTCGGCGTGCGCCTGTTTACCGAGAAGAAGTGAGCCTATCCTTGAGTGAAGACGTTGCCCTGACGATAGCCGAGGCGGACGAACTCGCCCGCACGGTGCTCGAAGCCTGGGGTCTTGCGCCCGATCATGCCGCCGCGGTCGCCCACACCATGGTGTCGGGCGAGCGGGACGGCTGCACCTCGCACGGGCTTTACCGCCTCCTCGTCGCCGCCAATTCGGTCGAGCGCGGGGTCGTGGTGCCGGATGCGGTGCCCGAAGTGAGCGAGCCTGCCCAGGCGCTGGTGCGCGTGGACGGGAAGGGCGGCTTCGCCCAGCTTCCCTTCGAGCGCGGCATGCCGCTTTTGGTGGAAAAGGCGCGGAAGTTCGGCATCGCCGCGATGGCGCTGAACAATGTCGTCCACTTTGCCGCGCTCTGGCCCGAGGTCGAGGCGCTGGCCGAGCAGGGTCTCGTCGCCTTCGCTTTCACGCCGAGCCATTCCTGGGTGGCGCCTGCGGGCGGGACCAAGCCGGTGTTCGGCACCAATCCGATCGCTTTCGGCTGGCCGCGCCCCGATCGCGCGCCTTTCGTGTTCGACTTCGCCACCAGCGCGGTGGCGCGCGGCGAGATCGAACTGCACCGCCGCGCGGGCAAGGAAATTCCGCTCGACTGGGGCTATGACGCGGAGGGCAATCCGTCGAGCGATGCCAAGGCCGTGCTCGACGGCGCCATGCGCACCTTCGGCGGCCACAAGGGCTCGGCGCTCGCGGCGATGGTCGAACTGCTGGCAGGTCCGCTGATCGGCGACATGACCAGCGCGGAATCTATGGCGGCCGATCAGGACCGCGGCGGCTCTCCCATCGGCGGCGAATTCATCATCGCCATCGACCCTGCAGGCTTCCTGGGCGCGGGTGTGGAGGAGCATCTGCGCCGCGCCGAAGCCATGTTCGACATGATCGAAGGGCAGGGCGCGCGCCTGCCGGGATCGCGCCGCCTGATCGCGCGCGCGCGATCCGACAAGGAGGGGCTGCGCATTCCGGCGAAGCTCCACCAGGACATTCTCGAGGTTCTCGAAAGGGGAAATGACGTGAAGAATTCGGTTGGCCGGGCCATGTTGCTGGCCGGCGCCGCTCTGGCCGCCTCGCCCTCCATGGTTGCCGCCGCTCCTGCCGCCCAGCATGCCGTGAAGCAGACCGCCGACCAGGCGTTCGAGGCGGTCTACACGGCGGAATATACCTGGCGCCAGAGCCAGTTCGCGCCCTGCGAGGACACGCCGAAGGACTGCAAGGTCACCCTGCCCGACCTCGGCCCCAAGGCGCAGGCCGAACGCCTCGCGCGCTGGGAGCAGGTGGAAGGCCAGCTTGCCGCCATCGACCAGAAGCAGCTCTCGCCCGCCAACCGCGTGAACTTCGCCGTCTACAAGGGCCAGGTCGACGCGCTCCTCGCCTCGCAGCGCTTCCGCGATTACGAGAAGCCGTTCAACGCCGACACCAGCTTCTGGGGCGATCTGGCCGACTGGGCGCGCAACCCGGTCAAGGACCAGGCCGCCGCCGAGAACTACCTGGCGATGCTGCGCGAGATCCCGCGCTATTACGACCAGCAGATCGAGAACATGCGCGCGGGCCTGAAGCGCGGCTTCACCGGCCCGCAAGTGACGTTGACCGGGCGTGACAAGGGCATCGAGCTGGTGGTCCAGGCCAAGACGGCGGAAGCCTCGCCATTCTATGAGCCGCTGCGCAAGCTGCCTTCGACCATCCCTGCCGCCGAGCAGGAAAAGCTGCGCGCCGAGGCCCGCACGCTCATTTCCGGCGGCGTCGTGCCGGCCCATGCCAAGCTGCTCACCTTCATGCGCAGCGAATACGAGGTCGGCGCGCGCAAGTCGCTGGCGGCCTACGACCTGCCGGACGGCAAGGCCTATTACCAGTCGAAGATCGCCGAGTTCGTCACGCTCGACAGGACGCCGGAGCAGATCCACCAGATCGGCCTCAGCGAAATGGCGCGCATCCGTTCGCAGATGGCCGAGGTGATGCAGCAGGTGGAGTTCAAGGGCGACCTCAAGGCGTTCCTGCACTTCCTGCGCACCGATCCGCAGTTCTATCCCAAGACTCCGAACGAGCTGCTCTATCGCGCTGCCTGGATCGCCAAGACCTTTGACGGCAAGGCGGACCAGTTCTTCGGCCACATGCCGCGCAGCCGCTTTGCCATCAAGCCGGTGCCGGACGACATCGCGCCCTTCTACACCGGTGGCCGCGGTGGTCCCGGCATCTATCTGGTCAACACGTACGACCTGCCCAGCCGCCCGTTCTACTCGCAGATCGCGCTGACCCTGCACGAATCCGCGCCGGGCCATGCCATGCAGATGCCGCTGGCGATGGAGAACAAGGACCTGCCGGCCTTCCGCCGCGACAGCTACCTCTCGGCCTACGGCGAAGGCTGGGCGCTCTATTGCGAGGCGCTGGGCGAGGACATGGGCATGTACGAAACGCCCTACGACCGCTTCGGCATGCTCAGCTACCAGGCCTGGCGCGCCTCGCGCCTGGTGGTCGATACCGGTATCCACGCCATGGGCTGGACCCGCGAGCAGGCTCAGCAGTACTTGCGCGACAACACGGCGCTTTCCGATCACGAGATCGAGACCGAGGTGGACCGCTACATCTCCTGGCCCGGGCAGGCCCTGTCCTACTACATGGGCCAGCTCGCCTTCGTGGACGCGCGCAAGAAGGCGGAGACCGCGCTTGGTCCCAAGTTCAATATCCGCGCCTTCCATGACGCCGTGCTGGAACTAGGCGGCGTGCCGCTGCCCCTGATCGACCAGCGCGTGGACCAGCTTATCAAGGATGGCGGCAAGGGCCCTTATCCGGACGAGGAATAAGCCGAGGACCGCCGCGCCCACCCGGCGCGGCGGTCGACTCGCAAAGATTGCCGGTCTGTTTCGCTTCGCACATGCAAAATTGCGTTTTACGCAATATCGGATCGCGGTCTGAGTTTTCGCGGCACCGAGCCGATTTTTGCCGCTCCCAACCGTATAGGCAGCCGGGTTTGTCCGGCCGAACCGTCCCGTCTTTCTTCATGAAGGGGATAACGGTGCAAGGGGCAGGGAGCTCACTTTGCCCGGCTTGCACGATCAAGCTTGCATTAGCGTCAATTGCGACGCTTTGCCGAAAATGGCGGCGCTGGGCGCGACATCTCTACAGCCGTGCCAGCCTTCAATTGCGCAATATGCAACCCCAAGCGAAGTGCTTGCATTTGCAGCAAGCGCAAGTTGGGATCACATAGCGGGAATGTTGCAATGCAGCACTGCGCTGCACGCCAAAGGTATTCCCGATGTTCTCGCTTGTTTCGCTCTATTTCGCCTATCGCCGTGATGTCGTCATGGCCGAACGCCACATCCCCGCGCTGGCGCAGGCTACTGCCCAGGCCGAAACGCCTGCGGCGACCGAAGCCGAAGCTCCTGCCGCCGCACGCGAACTGCCTCTCGCTGCCTGATCAGCCTGCCTGATCGCGCAGCTTGATCCGGCGTATTGCGCCGATCAGGCGCGATGGTCGGAAATGGCTTCGCCGCCCTGTTCCTCTTCAAACAGGAGCGCCACGTCACCCGCGGCCGAGAGGCGGACCTGTCCGTCCGACACCGCAGCGACCAGTCCGCCCGGGATGTAGTGGTGGTGGCTGCCGTGGGAGCCGCTGTCGGCCTTGGTCATCTTGATCCGGTCGCCCTCGACATGATCGACGGTGCCGATGTGGACGCCGTCGGCGCCGATGATTTCCATGTGATCGGCGATTGCGCTGAGATCTGCCATGTGAACTTCCTTTTCTGTGACGAGCTTGTCGGACGCGAGCTGGTCGGACATGGAAGAAGAACGCGGGCGGAAGCGCGATATATCCCCGCCGGCCGACCGTTCGGCCCGCGCAGGGCGCCGTTCCTCGCGCGCCGCCTGCGCTGCGCTTAGCGGCTCCCCGCGAAGGCCCAGCGAATGGCGCCGGCCATGGCGCGGGTTCCGGCCAGTGCGGGAATGGCCGAGAGGCCCGGCCGCTGCAGTTCCAGCATCGTGCGGGCGAAGGGCGGCAGCAGGTCGACGGCCGCCGCGCCCAGCGCGCGCATGGCGGCGCCGGGCCGCCGTGCTCCCTCTCCCTCCAGCAGGAACGCGGCAACCTCGCGGGCTGCCGCGCTGCCGCGCAGGTCCTGCCGCATTTCCGACATCAGCGCCGCCGCTTCCGCGCGATCGCGCGGGACCGGCGCGGCGCCCAGCATCTCGGCGACCACGGCGCTTTGCTCGAAATAGCGGTCCTGCGCCTCGGGTGGCATGGCGGGGTTGCCGTAGGCGAGATAGGCTTCGAGGAAGCTGGTCGCCTCTGCCAGATGCACCCAGGCGAGCACACGCGGATCGGTGGCCGAATAAGCCGTGCCGTCTGGCAGGGTCCCCATGACGCGCGAATGGATGGCGTTCACCACCCCGACCACGCGTGCCGCCTCGTCCCGGTGGCCATAGGTGGTCACGGCGATGAAGCGCGCGGTGCGGCGCAGGCGGCCTTCCACGTCTTCCCGGAAATCGGAATGGTCCAGCACCCCCTGAAGCGCGGCCGGATGCAGCATCTGCAGCAGCAGGGCGCGCATGCCGCCCACCATCATCGCCACGACATCGGCATGAACCATGCGGATGGGACTGTCCGGTTCGAACAGGGCATGCCGGGAGGGCACGACCGGCGTTTCGCCCTTGCTGCGATCGTTGAACACGGCGCGAACCTGCCGCACGAGCAGGTTGCGCAGGGCCTGGGTGGGCCCGGGGATCCTCAGCGCGGCCATGGGGTGACTGTGCCCCAATTCGCCGCGCCGGAACAGAGGTTCAACGCACCGTGAAGCTGTAGCTGCCCGTGGCACCGTCGCGATCGGCGCCGGCGGCATGCCAGGTCAGGAGGTAAGTGCCGGCCGGCAGGGCACGGGGCAGCGCGGCGGCGATCCTGCGGTCTTCGACCTTCACCGGGAAGCCCTTGATCGGCATCGGCTGATGGTGGGCCATGCCAGGCATCGCGGTCATGACAAGGTCCAGTCCCGAGAGCGGCGCGTCGAGCGCTTCGGAGAACGTCAGGGTCAGGACAGTCGGCTTGGTCACGGCGGCATCGGCAGCGGGATCGGCGGCGACGAGGGCGGGGCGGGCGAATGCCGCGGGTGCCAGCCCGGCCGCGCCCAGGGCAAGGTGCAGGGCCAGGACGGATCGCAGGGAAAGCGGGAATGCAGGAAAACGCATGAAAGCTCCGATAAGGGGGGCGGGCGATGCTGCTTGCTCCGGCTTGCCTGAAACCATACGCAGGGCCGCAGCCGATCCCTTGCGCGCTCGACAGGAATTTTTACCCGCGGCCTTCAAGGGATGCGCTACGCCCGTGCGTATCGCGAGCAGAAGGTTGGAAATGGAACCGGGCCGATGAACGAACTCGACGACATGCTGGCGCGGCTGCGCCGGGAATCCGTGCCCGCGGCGCTCGGCGGGCTGGAGGGGCCGGTCATGGCAGGCCTGGCCGCCGGACGGGAGCGACTGTCGGCGCGGCGCGGCTTCGTGCTGGCCTGCGGCGTGGCGGCGGTGGTCGGGCTCTGGGGCGGCTTGTCGATGCCGCTGGCACCGACGCAGCATCGCCATGCCCATGTCGAACCGCTGCTGGGCATGCCGGCGGCTGCTCCCTCGCACTTGCTGGCCTCCTGATCGTGCGGCAGGCCTATCGCTATGGACTTGTCGCCCTGCTGTCCTTCCTGGTGGCGCTGGCCGCCTTGTGGATCGGCCAGAAGCTGCGCGCCGATGCGCCGGACGAAAGCCGCATTCACGCCTTGCTCCACGGCGAACTCGATCTGGACGCTGGCCAGAAGCGCCGGATAGACGGATTGGAGCAGGATTTCGCCGGGCGGCGGAAGCAGCTCGAAGGCGAATTGACGGCTGCCAACGCCGATCTCGCCCGCGCCATCGCACATGAACATGCCTATGGCCCGGACGTGGAGAAAGCGGTCGACCGTTCGCACGTCGCCATGGGCGAATTGCAGAAAGCCACGCTCCGGCACGTCTTCGCCATGCGCGCGGTGCTGCGCGCCGACCAGACCGCTCGCTTCGACCGGGCCGTCGCCCAGGCATTGACCACCGCGCCGCAGGACTGACCCGGCGTGTCCGGGGCAGCCACGCAAGCGGTCCGCTGGGAGGCCGAAGCGGCCGCGGCGGCGCTGGCCGGGCGGCAGGCCGGTTTTTCCGCGCTGATGGAGGGGCACCGCGACGCGGTGTTCCGCATGGTACGCGGCCATCTCGGCAACGAGGCCGATGCGCTCGACGTGACGCAGGAGAGCTTCGTCGCCGCCTTCCTGGCGCTGCGCCGTTACGATCCGGCGCGTCCGTTTCGCGGGTGGGTCCTGCGCATCGCCCTCAACAAATGCCACGACTGGGCGCGCCGGCGCAAAGTGCGGCGCTTCTTCGCCTTCGCCCTGCCGATCGAGGCGGCGGCCGGCCTTGTCGACCCGGCGCCCGGCCCGGAGGAAACGCTCTCCTCCCGCCGCGCGGTGGAGCGCATTCACGCTGCCGTTGCCGCACTGCCCGATGCCCTGAAGGAGCCGTTGCTGCTCTGCGCCGTGGAGGGGCTTTCTCAGGAAGAGGCCGCCGCGATCCTGGGCATCAGCCGCAAGGCCGTGGAAACGCGGATCTACCGCGCGCGGCAGAAATTGTCGTTTCTGTCCGAGGGATAGCGCGCCGCGCCGCGTATCGGGTGCATGTCGCTCCACGATAGTCAGTTTCGCCTCCTGCTGGAACGCAGGCGTTTTCTCGCTCTCGGCGGTGCCGTGGCCGGAACGCTCGGTATGTTTCCCGCCTGGGCGCGCAGCGGGACGGCTGGACTGGCTCACGCCCGCGCGGGATCGGAAGTGCTCTATGGAGACAACATCGCGCTGGAGATCGGCGAGAGCCACTTCACCACCGGAGGCCGCTCTACCCATGCCGTGACCGTGAACGGCACGCTGCCCGCGCCGCTGCTGCGCCTGCGGGAAGGTCGCAAGGTGCGGATCGCCGTCACCAATCGCCTGAAGGTGCAAAGTTCGATCCACTGGCACGGTCTGCTCGTACCGTTCCAGATGGACGGCGTTCCCGGCGTCAGCTTCCCCGGCATCGAACCGGGCGAGACTTTCCTCTACGAGTTCCCGCTCACCCATTCCGGCACGTTCTGGTACCATTCGCACTCCGGCATGCAGGAAGCCGAAGGGCTGTTCGGGCCCATCGTGATCGATCCTGCGGGCGTCGATCCGCTGGCTTGCGACCGCGAGCATGTGCTGGTGCTGTCGGACTGGAGCCCGATCCATCCGCACAAGCAGATGCGCCGGCTCAAGATGCGGGGCGGCTATTTCAACCGGCAGAGGCAGACGCTTTCGGGCCTGCTCGCCGGGCGGGACCAGACCCTGGCCGAGCGGCTTGCCTGGGCGCAGATGCGGATGGACGCCACTGACATTTCGGACGTGACCGGCTCCACTTACAGCTTCCTCATCAACGGCCACGGCCATGCCGAGAACTGGACCGGGCTCTTCGCGCCGGGCGAGAGAGTGCGCCTGCGCGTCATCAATGCCTCTTCGATGACCAATTTCAATTTCCGCATTCCCGGCCTGCCGCTGACGGTGGTGGCGGCGGACGGCAATCCCGTGCAGCCGGTCGAGACCGACGAAGTCCAGATCGCCATTGCCGAGACCTACGATTTCATCGTCGAGCCGGGGACGGCCCCAAGCCATGCCATCGTGGCGGAGGCGATAGACCGTTCCGGCCTCGTCCGCGCCACGCTGGCGCAGCGACCGGGCCTGGTGGCCGAGGCGCCGAAGCTGCGCGCCCGCCCGGTGCTCACCATGCGCGACATGGGTATGGATATGTCCGGCATGGACATGGGAGCCGGCGGCGTCATCGACCTCAGCCAGCCGGCGTCCGGCGAAATGACCGGCCACATGGAGGGTCACTCGATGTCAATGCGCGACCCGTCCGTCGCGCCGGGCGTGAAGATGGGTCCGGGGGTCGCGATGCTGTCGCCGATGCCGGTGGACCGGCTGGCTGATCGGCCGACCGGGCTGGAGACGGTGGAACACCGCGTCCTGACATATGCGCAGCTGCGCGCACGCGACGCCAATCCCGATCCGCGCACGCCGAGCCGCCAGATCGACGTCCACCTCACCGCCAACATGGAGCGCTACATGCAATTTCGATCTACCATCGGCTCAGCTGGAGTACGATGAACTAAGATAAATGTCTATTTTTCAGGGGTTTGAAAAAGCTTATAATACTCTGGCCTTGGAACACTTTCGCTCGAGCTTGATGTCGCGTGGCTCCCATGTGGCTCCCAGATTTGAGCGCTTTCGGAGGTCCGAAAATGCCCACGTTGAAGCTGACCAAGCGTACCTTAGAAGCGGCTGAACCCAAATCCAAGCCGTATGAATTGCGGGACACCGAAGTCGTCGGTCTTCTGTGCAAGGTTTCGCCCGCCGGTCGCAAGACCTTCATGCTGCAGTATCGCAATTATGAGGGCGTCAAGCGAAAGCCGGCGCTTGGGCTGTTTGGCGATTTAACCGTCGAGCAAGCTCGAACGATCGCTCAGAAATGGCTTGCGGAGGTGCGTGAGGGTGGAGATCCTTCACGCACTCGGGCGGAACGGCGTGCCAGCGTGACCGTCCGAGAATTCGAGGAGATATTCTACCAACGCTGGACATTGGTGCGGAATAAAAAGAGCTCCCAAAAATTGCACAGATATATGTTCGAAAAATACATATCGAAGAGGTTGGGTTATTGTAAAATTGATTCCGTTAGTAAGAAGGAAATCAGAGAATTCGTGGATGATCTTAGCTTTGCCCCCGGCATGGCTTACATCTCCCTTGGAATTTTAAGTTCCATGTTCAAGCGGGCAGAGGAGTGGGGTTATCGAGCTGAGGATACGAACCCCTGCAAGGGCGTCACTACGCTCGCAAAAAAGAAGCGCCCTAGACTTATCCGTCAGGAAGAAATGGTTCGATTGATGGACTATCTCGAGTTGCCGGAAGGAGAAGGCGGGGGCAGATCGGCGTACACCCTGGCTATGAGACTTCAGTTTGCGTTTGCAGCGCGGGTGTCTGAAATTCTCCAACTGCGTTGGGCATGGGTGGACTTTGAGAGGCGGAGGGTCGATTGGCCCGATAGTAAGACTGGCCCAATTTGGAAGCCCATCTCGAAAGAGGCCCTAACTCTGCTTCAACTCGCAGCATCTGCCGCTGGCGATTCCCCTTTTGTCATCCCGAATCCAAACGACCCAAGCCGACCGGCAATGTACGGCGCGTATCATCGTGCATGGCGGAAGGCGTTAGCAGTGTCAGGGATTGAGCACGTCGGGACTCATGGCATACGTCATCGCGCTGCGACCGATATCGCAAATTCAGGAGTGCCGCTCAAGCTGGGTATGGCGTTGACCGCGCATCGCCGCGTTGAGGTTTTTATGGGGTACGTTCATCTCGAGGAGCCAATGCTGTACGATGCCGCTGACCAAGTTGCTGAAAGTCGAATGGCGAAATTGGAGGCGGCCAGGTCCAATGTGACTTGCGGGTTGCGACCGGTTGATTGAGCAAGCCGATGTCGGCAGTTCTTTCAGGTAACAAAAATTGTCACGCGTTGGTGCGGGATAGACCTGTTTGCCGCGTATCCCTGGAATGACGCCGAATGACAGCTTCCATCGCTCCCTGCTTCAGCGCAGACGTTTCCTGGTCCTTGGGGGGGGGCTCGCCGGAAGCCTCGGCGTCGGTGGCTTGTTCCCGGCTTGGGCGCGAAGCGGTGCGCCGGGTATCGTTCATGCCGGCAACGATGCCCGCGTCCTGACAGGCAATTCCATCGCGCTTCAAATCGGCGAGAGCCATTTTTCGACCGGCGGCCGTTCGGGCCACGCGGTTACCGTCAACGGCACGCTGCCCGCCCCGCTGCTGCGCCTGCGCGAAGGCGAGACGGTGCGCATTGCCGTCACCAACCGCCTGAAAGTGCAAACCTCTATCCATTGGCACGGGCTGCTGGTACCGTTCCAGATGGACGGCGTGCCGGGCGTCAGCTTCCCGGGCATCGATCCGGGTGAGACGTTCGTCTACGAGTTCCCGCTCACTCACTCGGGCACGTTCTGGTACCACTCGCATTCGGGCATGCAGGAGGCGGAAGGGCTGTTCGGCCCGATCGTGATCGATCCCGCCGGCCCCGATCCGATCGCCTGCGACCGCGAGCATGTGCTGGTCCTCTCGGACTGGAGCCCGATCCACCCGCACGAACAGATGCGCCGCCTGAAGATGACGAGCGGCTACTTCAACCGCCAGCGCCAGACGCTCGCGGGGCTGCTGGCAGGCAAGGACCAGTCGCTGGCCGACCGCCTTGCCTGGGGGCAGATGCGCATGGACGCCACCGATATCTCGGACGTAACCGGATCGACCTACAGCTTCCTCGTCAACGGCCATGGCAATGCCGAGAACTGGACCGGACTTTTTGCTCCAGGCGAGAAAGTGAGGCTACGCGTCATCAACGCATCATCGATGACCAACTTCAACTTCCGCATTCCCGGACTGCCGCTGACCGTGGTGGCCGCGGATGGCAATCTCGTGCAACCGGTCGAGACAGACGAAGTGCAGATCGCGATTGCCGAAACCTACGACTTCATCGTCGAGCCGGGCGCGGCGGAGAGCTACGGCGTGATCGCCGAGGCTATCGACCGCTCTGGGCTCGTGCGCGCTACACTGGCCCAGCGGCCCGGCCTTGTCGGTGAAACGCCGAAACTACGTGAGCGGCCTGTTCTTACCATGCGCGACATGGGCATGGACATGGACGGCATGGACATGGGTGAGGGCAGCGTGATCGACCTCAGCAAGCCTGCCAATAGTTCCATGAGCGGCCATTCGATGTCCATGCGCGATCCTTCCGTCGCGCCGGGCGTGAAGATGGGGCCGGGCGTCGCCACCCTCTCGCCGATGCCGGTGGAACGGCTTGCCGACCGCCCGACCGGACTGGAAAACGTCGATCACCGCGTGCTGACCTATGCGGACTTGCGCTCGCACGATGCCAATCCCGATCCCCGCGTGCCGAGCCGTCAAATCGATGTGCATCTGACCGCGGCGATGGAGCGGTATATGTGGAGTATGGACGGTGAGACGATGTCGGAAAACCCGGCACCGATCCCTTTCCGTCTGGGCGAGCGCGTGCGCGTCAATCTCATAAACGACACGATGATGCCGCATCCGATCCACATTCACGGCCATTTCTTCGAACTGGTCAGTGGCGAGCCAGGGAGCCGTGCGCGCAAACACACTGTCAACGTGTTGCCGGGCGGCAAGGTCTCGTTCGATTTGACCGCCGATGCCGAAGGCGACTGGGCCTTCCACTGTCACATGCTGCTGCACATGCACGCAGGCATGATGCGCGTCGTTACCGTGCGCCGGGAGGGTGAAGCCTGATGGCTCGGCTCTTCCCGGTCCTCACCTCGCTGCTGCTGGCGACTTGCCCTTTGGCCGTGAAGGCACAAGAGACCGGCTCCACACTGCCGCAGGCCGACGAACATGCCGGGATGGACCATGGCAGCATGGATCATTCGCAGATGGACATGTCCGGCATGGATATGAGCGCGCCGGACATGAAGGGCATGGATCACTCAGCCCACGCCATGCCCGCAAGCACCGTCTCCGACGAACCGGGCGATGCCCCGCCGCCCCCGGTGCCGACAGACTTTCTTGCCGAGCGCTTTTTCGCGTCCGACCGCATGTCGGCCTCGCGCGCGGCGATGCTGAAGGAGATGAAATTCAACACCTTTGCGCTTCACGTCGACCAGTTGGAATTTCGCACCGGCAAAAGCGGCGACGGCTTCGGCTGGGAGGGACAGGCGTGGTACGGCGGCGATATCGACCGAATCGTCCTGGCCAGTGAGGGGGAGGGCACATTCCGCGAGCGAGCCGAGCGTATCGAACTTAATGCCTACTGGCGTCACGCGCTGGATCCCTGGTTTAATCTCCAACTCGGCATGCGACAGGATTTCCGGCCCGATCCGCAGCGCACTTACGCGCTAATCGGAATCGAGGGACTGGCGCCGTACTGGTTCGAATTGCAAGGGCAGTTGCTCGTCTCGAACAAGGGCCACATCCATGCGCGGGGCAAGGCGGGCTATACCCAGCGCATCACCCGGTCGCTGGTGGTCGAGCCTGAGGTCGAGGTGGATTTTGCACTTCAGGACGTACCGGCTCTGAACGTCGGGGCAGGGTTTGAGCGCCTCGAACTGGGCGCACGTCTTCGGTACGAGCGTAACCGATCGCTGGCGCCTTATGTGGGCGTCAATTGGGAGCGCAAGCTTGGCGGAACGGCAAATCTAGCACGCGCTTCGGGTGAGGGTGTGTCCGGTGTCTCGGCAGTCTTCGGTGTGCGCGCGATGTTCTGATTACGGCTGCTATATCGTACAGGAATGAGCGCACTTTGTAATGGTTGCGATCCCCCGCAACCATCTGAAATCACAAATCGACGATCGCCCTTCGACGCTGCCTGAGCCTTTCGTTTCGAACGGCGCTTTTTCTTATCAAGCGCAATCGTCAAGATGGCCGTAACCGTCCGATTGGGCTTGCTCTTACCGCTGTCCACCTCGGCCTTCTTCACCCATTCGAGCAAAGTATGGCCGGAGCAGCCGATCTTCTCGGCCACCGATGTGACTGCCGCCCAGCGGGAAGGATGATCACCCTCGTGATCCAAAACCATCCGGATCGCTCGCTCACGAACCTCAGGCGCAAACTTGTTTGTCGTCTTGCTCATCGTAGACCCTTTCTCTCAGGAGTTAGGGCGTCCGGCAATCCCGGTGCGGTTCAGTTCGGTATCCCAACTAGAGGTTCTCTCCATATGCCAGTCAAAGGGAACTGGCCCTACGGCGCGGCAGAAATTGAGAAACACTTCCTTGATCGTTCTGCGATGGGTTATGACGCAGACGCGCGGTCCGAAAGTACACTGGAGAGGACGTGGCACTATCGCGAATACTGGGTAACGGGAGTTCCCCCGACTTTTTGGGGAGTGGGACGCCTTCGTCCCCGGGGGGCTGAGGCGAGGGCCGTCCCCGTTTCAATTCGTGCGCTGCAAAAGGGCTTTACCGTTCAAGCATTCGACCGACACCTCCTGAGAAGTGACGTGCACGGAAGTAGAACATGCCACCCGGATGTTTCCGTGCGGGCCATCAAAATGAATTTTTGTAGGATCTTTGAGCTTGAGGTGCGCGGTGAACTTGGAGATAGAATCGATAAGGGCCTTGCCCGGACGACGAAGGTAACTTGCATCGACGAGCGTTACCTCGTCAAATTCTGAGTTGATCGGGCTCGCGGCTGGACGACTGAAAGCAATGAGGTAAGCGTCCGTTTCCATGCCGGCGATATTTGCATTAGCGTTACGGTGACGAACACGCCCATCGGCCAGGAGATTTAAATAAATTTCGGTTATGCGTTCCGTTCCAGTGATGCGCACACCAATCCAATTCGGCCCCTCGAGGCGTTCAAGGCGCGAAGGGGCCTTGCCGTCGATGCGAGGTTGCAATGCAACGATGAACTTCTCGCGGTCAGTTTTGCCGCTCGGCTGAAAACCGATGTAAGTTTTTTTCTCTTTGGGATTTTCGTCGGCGAGGCCCTCGTGCGTTACGAGACGGAGCGCGTAAGGGTAATCGGTCGGTAAACCGCCTTCGGGGAGGGGTTCTGGAAATAGCGGCGTTACATCTACCCCTGCAACGCCTTCGCGTACTTCTACGGTTCGGCCGTTGACGGAAGCGGTGCCTCCGTGATGCAAAAGCCATTCGAACTGTCCGGCATCGCGGCTCCGTAAATCATCGACGATAACGATGGTATCGTCCGTCCACAGGAAGCTACGATAATTGCGCTGGAAATAGCGGCTCGTTGGCCCTGTGGCATCGGCCCAAGCATATCGGAGGTTTGGTGTATCGAGGACGTGGTCAATGGTGCCCCTAGAGGCTGAGCCATCGTAGAGATCACTGCTCGGCTCGGCATGACCATCTATGGTGACGACATTGTGTGCCTCACTCTGACGGTAGTAGCCGTCGTACTCTGGGGTCGAATAGCTCGAATGTCCTGAATCGGCCAGCAGCGTGTGCCCTTGGTGATAGAGTATGAAGCTGCCCGCATCGGCGTGGTTGTGGTTCCAGGTGAAACCAGACTTTACCGCGAGGAGGGTGGCATCGGCCAACCAGCTGTCGCGCATGGTCAGCAGACCTTGGTCGTGTGACACAAAGGTGAGAGGAGCGGTAATTGGCGCGGAGGCGGCTGCACGCGCTGCTGCATCCGGGAAATAGGGAAGGTTGGTGGCGTCCTTCCAGGCGTCCTTCGCTTTAACTCCAGCATAGCCCGCGATGTATTTGAGGTACTCGGGCTTTCGGTCGCCCAGCGCCCACATGTCGGCCAATGTGTAACAACCACAGCTGGGAGGCCGACTATCGCCGAAGTTGAGCGAGACCCAGCCTTGGCTGCGCGGATAGCCTGCTGCGAGGAAGTAGTCAGCGACCTTGTCTAGGCCTTTGATCTGGGAAGGCGGGCCGTCCATCGCTTCGGTCCACGAGCGGCGGAAGAGCATGAGGCTATGCAGCGCTAACTCTGCATAGGATACAGTCTCCGAATAGGTGCCATCGCTTCCAAAAGTGGGAGGTTTCGTCCCGATGCGTGTGCCTGGGAACTCGAACCATTCGACGCTTGCCTCGTCAATGCGGCGAGCCCATTCCATTCCTCGGAAATCGTCGTCTCGCACGGCGAGTGCGGCCACGCCGGCGCCGAACACGATGTGAGCCCACCAGTTGTGGCCCATCGTGTCGAGGGTGTGGATGCGCGTGGCCCCGTCTACCCAGTCATTCATAATCGGCAAGATTGCGCCTCGGATCAGCCCCTGGGTAATCGTCTGGCGGTCGGCGGCAGACAGCGTTTCGCGTACGGCGTCGTAGGCGATACCGGTGCTGGCGGCCGCGTAACCCATTCCAAGGTCGGATTTCCAGGGCGGATCGCGGCGGGCAAGCGGAGTGTCGCTCAGCCAGTCCGCCTTCGTCGCGCGCTGAAGGAGAAGGGTTCTGGCACCGCGTGCATACTTCACCTGTCCGGTGACGCGGAATGCTAGTGCGAGAGATTCCAGCGCTGCGTCGATCTCACGCTCGCCCTTCGGAGGCGTGGTAAGAGCCGTGTCTGCGACCTTCTGCGAGGCCTTCCATCGGCCGCGCGCTTCGGCGTCGCTGGTGATGAGTTGTTTCACGCGCGCGATGTTGGTCGGATTGAACGCAAGTCTGGGAGGCATGGCCGCTGCATCCTGCGCCTTCCCCATCACGGGGACAGTCGCGATCGTCAGGGCTGCGACCGCCAAAGCGATATGCTTCATCTCAGTTATTCCTTCGCCCTGCCGGCGACACGGCGGGTCCTTGCTTGGTTGACCAGGATTAAATCAGCTTTTCGAACAGGATTGCCTGACCGCCGCTCGGCTGCATCTTGACGCTGATGGTCGCAGCGGCGTCGACTTCGTGCTGAGAGATGTCGACGGCAGTCAGGTGAGGCGTCTCCACCTGTGCGCCGTCTGCATAGATCGTTGCCCGCCACTTTCCTTCGCCGAGGAAGTTGAGAGGGACTTCGACCGCCCGTGCTTCCTCGTTGGTCATGGCTCCGAAGAACCAGCGCGTCCCGCTTCTCCTTGCGACCGCGACATACTCGCCAGGTTCGCCACTGATTGCGCGGGTCTCGTCCCAGGTGGTTGGACACTCGTCAAACCAATGCAGTGCGGGCCAAGCCCCCACCTGGTATTTAGCGGGTGTGTCATACCAGTAGAGGAATGTAAGCGGGTTATAATAGACCGCGGCCATCGCCAGCTGGTGCGCGTTTGTGGTCTTATTCATGTAATGATCGTAGCAAATCGTGTAGTCGATGGGCCCGGATAGTGCCCGGGTAAAGGGCAGTGTGACGTTATGGCGCGCAGTGGGAAACTGTTCGTTTCCGCGGACACCTTCGAGAGCGACATAATTCGGAAGGGTTCGCTCCAGTCCAGCCGGACGCAGGTTGTCATGCAGATTCACCAGCAGGTGATTGTCTCCACATGTCTTCACGAGGTTGTAGATCCAGTCTACGTCTTCCTGCCGTCCTTCCCAGATGAAGCCGAACTTGATCCCTGCGATGCCCCATCCACGATATGTGGCCACGATCGCATCGAGTTGGCGCATGGCGGGCACGCGATCGACGTAGACGATAGTGCCGAGGCCTTTTTCGCGAGCGGCGGTGACGATGCTTTCGATGTCGAAGCCATCGATGGGGCGCGTGGCGTCGCTGGGGTCGGTGCCATCGCCGTACCAGTGCGCGTCGAACTCGATGTAGTCGAGCTTACGCGCATGGGCAAAAGCAATGCCTTCCATAGCGCCTATGTTGGAGTAGGGCTTGCGAATGCGGAACGCCCGGCCTGGGCGGATCCAACTATCGGATTTAAGTCTGTCTGGCGATGCGAGCGTTGGCACAAGCCCAGCCTTGTCGATCAGCGCCGCGGGACGATTGGCAACCATGATAATGCGCCACGGCGTAGTAAAAGGTGCTTCAACTGTGAACACCGGCGCTGCATGGGTATCACCAGGACCGGAATAACCGGTGGCGCGGCCCGGGAAGTGCATTAGACGGCTAACCGTGGTGTGCTCGTCGGCGCCGGGCGCGAACATCAGGCGCGGATAATGCAATCGGTCCGACTCGCTCAGTAATAGTGCAAGGCCCGAGGGGGTTTGGGCAAGAACCGGAGTATCGGCAAATGCGCCTTTGTCCGTACTGGCGGTTAGTTCAGGGTGCGGGACTGGGGCGATCTGACCGGGTCGGGAAATAGCGTATTCGCCTTCGTCGCGACTGGTCCAAACGCGGGTCCCGGCGGGCATGCGGAATTCGATTTGTTCACCTCCGAGTTTGACTTTTCGCTGCGGTGCGGAAAGCAAGACAAAGCGGCAGGCGATCCCGTCATTGTGCGCCAGGAGGCGGATCGAGAAGCGAATGCCCGACTTGCGATCTTCGAACCGGGCATCCAACTGATTGGCCTTGCCGTCATAGCTTGCCGCAATGCCGTAAGGTGGCCGCCAAGTGTCATCGATAGACACTACCTCGGCGCCAAGGAATTTCGCATTTGGCCCAAGACGCCTGCCATCTGCCAGCACCAGCGCCATTTGCGAGGGCTCAAGCATGATTGCATCGCCGTGACGCGCCGCCCAGCGCGGGTGATCTCCGCGCGATGCGGGAACGAGCAGTTCCAGCGTGGTCCGGCCGTCGGGCGATGAAACGGTCAGGCGCTGCGCTTCTGCTGGAGCGGCAGCACGGACAAGGGGGATAGTCGTGGCCATCCCGGTAGCGGCGGCGCCAAGGCTTGCAAGGATGGTTCGACGGTTCGTCTTCATGCTGTTTCTCTCTCCCGATGCCCGCCCTGGTATTAGCGGATGCGTAGCTGTTCTACGTGCTTTCCGACGAATATGTCGGCCGCTTGAGGGGTGTCGATTCGCTGACCGCTGATGTTAAGGTTCTCAATTGTCGCATTGCGAACGGCAGTTTGAGCCGATAGACCCGAGATAATCGACTGGCTCGGCATACCTTCGCCGCTATAGGTGACGTTGCGTATGGTCACCCCGTCGATCCCACGTCCGGGGGCTTTGTTGTACCGGGCATTGTTGCCGGCGACGATGTTGATCAGCTTGCCTTCTTCGATCCGGTCTACGCGAATGTTGTTGAAAGTAATGTTTCTTATCAGGGTGCTGTCACCTGAATAGGCCGCGATCGCACCTTCCCAATCAGGGTCATCCTCATCAAGATTGGCGATATCGATGTTATCGAAGGTCACGTCGCGGATTGTTCGCGGATTGGTATTGTCGCCGAAGTGTCCAATGTAGAGCGCGTGGGCAACGTCATTCCAGATGCGCAGGTTGCGAACGGTGATATCGAACGTATCACCCGGCGGGTTGATGTCTGGAATTCCAGTCTGCGCTGTGCGTTGGCGACACAATGGACAGTCGGCTACGGCGTAGATGACCACTGCATCGTCTGAAACGCGAAGGTAGCCACTATCGACGGAGATGTGCTGCGACGTGGATATGTTGATCCCGTCGGACCATTTTCCCGATGTGAAGCCGGTCAAATTGCGCAGCGAGACGTTGCTGGAATTGCGGATGTTCATGACCCGCGCGGCATCCTTGCGGTCGCTGTTGACCATTATAAGATCTGAGATCACGATGTTTTTTGCCTTCTCCACGTCGATCGCACGCCCTGGATCCCAGAGCATTCCTCGGCCGGAAATGCTGACATCGTGAACGCCTTCCAGAGCGAACGCGCCCTTCAGAACCGCGCCACCCTCGAGGTAGATTCGCTCGCCGGACTTGACGGGGAACACATCGGTGCCTTCCGGCGGGACGTGCATCCCGGGACCAAATACGCGCACATTGGGACCAGTAGGCGTCGGCGCCGGCAGAGCACCGGCAATGACGTGCAGATTATGCAGCCGATCATCATCGAACTGGAGCGAAAAGCTTTCCGGGCGGGTTAGTGTCATGTGCACGACACTGCCCCTACGTTGCGGGCCGAGCGTGCTTGACAGCGGCGCTACGGATACCTTCTGGAAGTCGCCGTTGTTCTTCTGGACTTCGAGCTCAACGGTTCCCGCGAAATCGAAGTAGACCATGGATGCATTTTGCTTTGTATCGGTATCGACCTGAATACGATACTCGTACAAATCCTGCCAATTGCCGCCAGGCTGTCGGACGCGTACCGTGTAGTCATCATTGTGGGCTGAGTATAACAGGCCCCTAGGTACGTCGTAGACTCGCAAGACATCCTCTCCAGCGCTCGCAATGGGGGCATAACCGCCGGTCAGCGTCATCACCGCAAATCCGAGTGTCAGCCGGCGGAAGATAGGGTTTCGAGGCATCGCAATCGCTCGCGCGTGAAGCTGGTGCATTAGAAATTCGCTGTACCGGTAAGGAAGAATGAGCGGGGTTGTGTCGTCAAGATACCCGTCGTTGCATCAGGGTACATGCTGATGATCTGCGCTTGCGAGAGGCCAGAGATGGGTAAATTCGGGTTTTGGATAGAAAAAATACCGATGTCGTTGAACACGTTGTTCACGTTCAAGCCGAGGCGGAAGTCCGGTGACACATCATAGGACAACGAGAGATCCGTCTGGCTTTGCGCCGGGAATTTGGTCAAGCCCGTGAAACTCGAAGGGCGAGAGCCTAGGTAGGTGAAATTGACAAGCGCGGAGAACGGACCGGTGGCATACTCGACGCCGATGCGGCCCTGCATTTTGGCAAGATTCTCAAGCGCGCTGTTGGGGTAGGCCTCCAGGCGGTCGTCAGCGCGGCCCGTCTGCCCCATGTTCCAGTTGTACCATTCGAGGGCCTTGCCTTTCTGCAGTGTGACCGCAGCTGTCAGATGCAACTGCCGGGTTATTCGGGCATCGCCTTCGATCTCGACACCGTAAACCCTCGTCTTGTTGAATGCCGGAGCGGTAACATAGGTCGTCCCGTCAAGATCGGTGCCCTGTCCTACTACGTTCACCTTGTCGAGGAGCGTAAGGAAGGGGGTGAGGGTCAAGCGAACGGCCGGGCTCACATAGCTGAAACCGGCTTCGTACTGCGTAATCAGTGGCGGGGTGATCGGTTGGTTCTCCGCCTTGAACACGGTGTCGTACCCTCCCCAAAGGCCATCACCGTTCTTCTTCCCGCGCGCATAGCGAACGTAGGCGGAGAAACGATCGGAGAAGCGGTAGTTTGCCGCCGCCGTGTAGTTCACGAAGTTCAGCTTCTTGTCGAAAGGAACCTCGCGATTGAGCACGCCGATCAGGTTATCATAAATTGTCAACGGATCGCCATCGACGCCGCCGTAAGTACGATCGCGCGCTTGCGGATTTGCAGACGCCAGCAGATTGGTGCCCTTGTAGCCAAAGCTTTCGTAGCGAATACCAAAATCAAGGGTAAGCTTGTCGGTCGTCTTCCAATTGAGTCCGCCGAATAATGACGTAGAACGGTTTTTAACGTAATTTCGTGCTGGCGCCGTGGCAACGGAACCGAATCCGGCGGCATTGGTCAGCTGGTATACTTTGCCCGTGGCGGCATCGGTAAACGTGACTTGCGCGGCCTCCATGTCAGACTGGATCGGCGCGATGTAACCGCCAGGGGGAAGCAATTCACGTACGAACTTGGAGCGCGAGAGATAACCTCCCGCCGTCGCGGTCAAGCGTCCGATGCGCTTGGAGATCGTCAGCTGGTCGATAAACGACTGCTCATCGAAGTCGGTCGATGTGCCGGCTCCGGAGATGACCCCGTTGGCCAGAACCTGCTGGTTCGGAAGGTTGTTGGCCAGTACCGTATAACCACTGGCAGCGCTGGCCACGCGCGCCAGCACCTGCCCGTTGCTGCCGGCAACGGTAATCGTGCCCGGCACGCGGCTGAGGCCCGCGGCGCTGAAACCGAGGTTGTTCCATAGGTTCTGGTTGTCGAGCCCAAACGTACCGACGCCGTTCTGGTTCAGTTTCAGACGATTGTCGTTGAAACGAAAATGGTTGTTGATCTGCAGTGTGTCATCGATGTCGTGCTCCCATTTCAGGCCCACGGTGCGGGCCACGGCATGGTCGAGATTGTCCGGATCAAAGCGCTGGCTACTCACCACGCCCGATCCTGGTATGGTGAAGGCGGATTTGCGGCCCAGCGTATAGTTGTCGTAGCGCGATAGGCCCGGCGCAATCTGAGGGTTGTCGAAGCCGATTGATGGGATGCGCTCGGAATCGTAGGATCCATTGTGATCGTCGAGGTACTTGCCGTAAAGTACCAGCGACCCAGAACCGTAGATCCAGCCAAGCGATGCCTTCAACTGGCCGCCGCGGTTAAAGGGATATGCGGTTGGCCTTGATCCAAATGAACGGCGATAAAAGCCGCCGATTGAGCCATAGACCCCGCTCTCGCCGAACTCGGTCCCGTAGTAAGCGTCGGCACGCTGATAGGGCTGGCTCCTGCCTTCGAGCCCGATGCGAACTGATGCGACCCCGCCATCATGATCCGTGAGCGCGTTTTTGGAGATGTAGTTGAATAGGCCGCCAGGCGCGTTAGGGCCTGTGACGGTCGCGCTGCCGCCGCGAAGCGCTTCTACGCGCTTCAAGGTCAAATCCTGGCGGTAGAAGCTGTCGGGTTGGAAACCGCTACCCTGAATGCCGATGACCGGCAAACCGTCATCGAGCAGCGCCACGAAATAGTATCCTGAGGTCGCCGACTGCGTGCCGACCGACAGGCCTCGTGCGTAGACGATGTTGCGGGCCTCGCCAATCGACGAGTTAACGTAGACGCCGGGTACGTTCTTAAGAAGGTCGGCAGCGCTGACCGGGGCTGAGCGTTGGATGGTCGCGGAATCGATCGTCGAGACGGCTACAGCGGCATCTCGCTTGGCGGTGCTGTTAAGCACGCCCGTGACGATGATTTCGTCGGTAGTTGCTTCCTGCGGGCTCGTACCGGCGACATTATCCTGAGCAAAGACAGGTAGCGCCGAACAGGAGGCGAGCAGGAAAGGGGTCAGCTTGGCGGTCGCGTAAACGCATCCGCCGGGACGGAGCAAGGTTTTGAAACTCATTAGCGCTCTCCCAAGGGCGTCCAGTTGTTAAAAGGTCTGATATCGATATCAGTGGGGGGGTGCAAGTGGGTATCGATACCAGAGATGATTTGGCATTTTCGCCGGGTTACGCAGACGGGTTTCGTTTACCGCCGCACGTCACCGCCATTTTTTGACAAGGCATCGAGTTCTCCCGGTCCGATCAGGCACATGTCTCCGGGCAGGGAGTGCTTCAGCACCCTATAGGCCAGCCCGGCCTGTGCCATTTTCTGAATATCAGCGCCGTTCAGCCAGCCGTGCAGCACGCCCGCCGCGAAGGCATCTCCGGTACCGATGCGGTCGACGATCTGCGTCACTTCGACCTCGTCGGTCTGGTATCCGCTTTCGCGGGAGTCGATCCGCGCGGCGATGCGGTGATGCGCTGCGTTGACCACATGGCGCGCGGTGGAGGCGATGATCCTGAGGTTCGAGAAAGCGGCGAAGGCAGCGTCGGCAGCTTCGCGGCGGCGGTCCTCGCCGTCGCCGGAGAAAGTCTTGCCCAGCAGCAGCGAGATATCGCGGTGGTTGCCGATCATCACCGTGGCGGCGGAGACCAGTTCGGTCAGCACCTCGCGCGGGTTGCTGTCCCAGCTTTCCCAGACCAGCGCGCGATAATTGCCGTCGAAGCAGATTGGCACGCCGGCTTCCTGCGCCGCACGCACCGCCGCCTTGGCAAGCGCGCCACCGCCGGGGCCGAGCGCCGGGGTGATACCGGAGAGGTGCAGCAGCCGCGCACCGTCAAACGCGGCGGCGAAGTCGAAGTCCTGTGGCGCACTTGTCGCGAAGGTGCTGCCCACCCGGTCGTAAGTGATTGCGGAAGGGCGCAGGCCCGCGCCGCTTTCGAGGAAGTACAGCCCCATGCGGCCTGCTCCGCCGGTGAAATGGCGCGTATCCACGCCCGCCGCGCCGAGAGCCGCGCGGGCCTTGTCGCCCAGCGGACTGGCGGGGAGGCGCGTGACCATGCGCACCGCATGGCCGAGCGCGGCGAGGCCGGAGGCGACATTCGCCTCGGCACCGCCCACCACCATGTCGAGCGTGTCACACTGCACCATCAGGCGGTGCGCGGGGGTGGTGAAGCGCAGCAGGACTTCGCCGAAGCAGGTCACATGTCCGGTCATCGTGTCAGATCAGCGCGCCAGCCAGCCGCCGTCGACGGCGAGAAAGTGGCCGTTGACGTAGTCGGATGCGGCCGAAGCCAAGAACACCGCGGCACCGGCGATATCCTTGGGGTCGCCCCAGCGTCCGGTCGGGATGCGTTCCAGGATCTGGCGGTTGCGCGTCTCGTCGCCTTGCAGGGCTGCGGTGTTGTTGGTGGAGATGTAGCCCGGCGCGATGGCGTTCACCTGCACGCCCTTGGCGGCCAGTTCGTTGGCCATGGCCTTGGTCACGCCGCCCACGCCCGACTTCGCCGCCGCATAGCTGGGCACGCGGATGCCGCCCTGGAAGGTGAGCAGCGAGGCGATGTTGACGATCTTTCCGGCGCCTCTTTCCACCATGCCCTTCGCGGCGGCCTGGCTGAGGAAGAACAGGGTCTTGAGGTTGGTGTCGATCACCGCGTCCCAGTCCGCTTCGGAGAACTGGAGCAGGTCGTCGCGGCGGATGATCCCGGCATTGTTGACGAGAATGTCCACTTTGCCGAGCCCGGCCACCGCCTCGTCGATCACCCGGCCGACGGGTTCGATCGAGGAGAGGTCGGCCTTGATGTTCACCGCCTTGCGGCCGGTCTCTGCGATCAGCGCGAGAGTCTCGGCCGGTTCGCTGCGACCCGCGAGGGCGACGTCGGCGCCCGCTTCGGCAAGCGCCACGGCAATGGCCTGCCCGATCCCGGTATTGGCGCCCGTCACGAGCGCGGCCTTGCCTTCGAGGCCGAAGGAAATCGCCATTAGTTCCGTCCTGTCCCAATCCGACCGACCAAACAAGGATCGGTCCTATGTGGCCTTAACCCAGACGTTCCATCCCCTCAGTTCGTCATTGCGAGCGTAGCGAAGCAATCCAGCGGCGGTTTACGCGGCTCTGGATTGCTTTGTCGCCATGCTCCTCGCAATGACGAAGGGAGGGAGGGATCGAACCGGGGCCAAGCCGCTACGCTTACTGAAGCTGGCAGATGTCCAGCACGTTGAGGTCTGTATAGTCGAGGTTTTCCCCGCCCATGGCCCAGATAAAGGCGTACTTCTTGGTGCCCGAACCCATGTGGATCGACCAGGGGGGGCTGATGACCGCCTCTTCGTTGGCTATCACGATGTGGCGCATCTGGTCCGGCTCGCCCATGTAGTGGAAGATGCGGTCGTTCTCTTCGGGCAGGTCGAAATAGAGGTAGATTTCGCTGCGACGGTCGTGGAGGTGCGGCGGCATGGTGTTCCAGACCGAGCCTTCCTCCAGCACGGTGAGGCCGAGCAGCAGCTGCGCGCTCTCGCAGACGCCGGGGATGACGAGCTGGTAGATCGTGCGCTGGTTCGAATTGGCAAGGTCGCCGCGGGCCAGCGGCTTGGCCTGTTCCAGCGTGATGTGCTTGATCCGGCAGGCCTTGTGGGCGGGAACGGAGGCGATGTAGTAGCGCGCGGTCTCGCCTTCGAAGATCACCTCGTCGGTGCCCATCGGCAGGTAGAGGCATTCCTTGTTCTGCATCTCGAAGCGCTGGCCGTCCACCGTGATCGCGCCGGGGCCGCCGATGTTGATGATGCCTGCTTCGCGGCGTTCGAGGAAGGGATGACCCTCGGCGCTCTTCGGTTCGGTCTGCGGGGGCAGCTTGAGGGGGCCCTGCGAGGGCACCGCGCCGCCGATTAAGAAGCGTTCGTTGTGCGAGTAATTGAGGTTGACCTTGCCGTCCTCGAACATGTCGCCCACGAGGTAGCGATCGCGCAGTTCCTCGTTGGAGACGCACTCCATCATGTCGGGATGGGTGGCGTGGTAGGTCTTGCAGAACATGCGATAAGCTCCAGAATTAGAGAGATTCGTGAGGGCTCACGCCCAGTAAGGTTGCCAGGGACGGCGCAGGCGCATCAAAGCTTCCAGGTAGAAATAATCGCCCCAGATGCAGGCTTCATCAACGCCGGCCTTGTTCGGCATGTGGTAGACAGCATGGAGTAGAACGGCGTTCGATCCGTCGATCGGAGCAAGATATTTGTTTCCGAGCGTCTCGACGATCGCGACGGCCCATGCTTCATAGGTTTCGCGAAGAGCGTCAGAGAGTGGAAGCGCCTGAGCCAGTTCCAACAGGCCGCACGCGGCGATAGCTGCTGCAGAGCTGTCGCGATCTACATCCGTGTCAGAATTGAAAATGAGATCCCAGCAACAAATGCCGTCCTCGGGAAGGCGATTGAGGAAATGGTTCGCAAGGCGCGAAGCAAGATCTAGGTAGTGTTGTTTACCGGTATGGCGCCAAGCGAGGGCAAAACCGTAGATGCCCCAAGCCTGGCCGCGGGCCCAGCTGCTATCGTCCGAGAAGCCCTGATGTGTACTACCATGAAGCGGTTCACCGGTGATGGTATCGACATAGTATGTATGGAATGTCGAGGCATCCGGCCGAACCAAGAGATGTGCGGCCTGCTCAATGTGCTGATCGGCCGCCTCTGCAAATCGCCTGTCACCGGTTTCGCGCGTTGCCCAGTAAAGAAGGGGAAGGTTGAGATTACAGTCGATAATCATGCGGCCCCGCTCTGCAGGAACATTCATGTCCCCCCAGGCCTGGATAACCTTTGCTACCGGATCAAAGCGCGACAGCAGTTGAGCAGCAGCAGAGATTCCGGCGTCCCTCGCTGCGCGATCGCCCGTTAACCGATACCCTGCGCAGGACGATAGGGTATAAAGGAAGCCCAGATCATGATGATCGACGTTGATGCGTTTCTCGATCCGGTTGGCGAACGAGGCAAGGTTTTGTGCCGCAACATTGCGATATTTGTCGGCCCCAGAGAATTCCCACGAAAGCCAAAGCATCCCTGTCCAGAAGCCATTGGTCCATTCGACGTTGTCGATCGGAGCGTAGATATTGCTTTCGCTCGACGGGGCAGGGAAGTGCGAGCCGAACTGTGGCACCATGCGATCGATGCGTGCAATCGCCGCTTCAATCCAGGTGTCGAGCGTTTCTGGAGTTGGACTTTCAAGCGCGCGGTGCGGCAAGGGTTCGAAGGCAACTTCACTCATCAATGAGCATCCTCGTAGCGGCGCGCGTCCGCAGGGGACGAAATCGCGGCGGTTTCAGGCACCTGCTCAGTCTTGAGGCTGGCGGGCGAATATTCAGGGGGGGTCGGCTCGAGAGCCATTGCGGACCATATCCAAAAGACAAGCGCAAAGCCTGCGATCAGGAAGTAGGTGTGCTGGAAGCCGACCAAGTCATAGCCAATGCCCGCAAGAGGCGAGAGAACCGCAAGCCCCAGCGAGTGGCCAAAGCTGACACCGACCATGTAGACCGTGGCGGCAAACCGGGCCTCGAAATGATAGGCGATGTAGCGGAAAATCGACACGGCCAAGATGGGCAGCTCCACCGCATGCGCCATTTTGCACAGCGAGATCGTGATCGGTCCGATAGCGAAGCCGGATCCAGCGATGCGGACAATCATGATTAGGGCCGCTAACAATAGGCCGCGTGTCGCACCAATCCTGCGGACTATAAGCGGCGCCACGAACATGCCGCCGGCTTCTACGAAAATCTGCGCTGCGTTCAGGTAACCGAACATCGCATTGCCCTCTTTCGGGGAGGGGAAGAGGGAGGAGAAGTAGAAAGGAAACTGTTGGTCGTAGACGAGATAGAGATTGGTGACCCCGAGGATCAGGATCATGAAGCGCCAGAAGCGAGGCTGTTTGAACAGCGTGAGAGTGTCCCGCAGCCTTAGTTGGTCGGCAGCATTCTGCGCTTGCTCGTCTGGTTCGACGCGGGCGAGGCGGATCAAAGGAAGCAATGCCAGCCCGGCGAGACTGGCGAGGAAGAAGTTTATCGCTGGGTCGACGTTATACAACCGGCCCGAGAACGCAGCCGCCGTTGCGAAGCCGATCGATCCCCACAGTCTCGTGCGGCTGTATTCAAAGCCATAGCGCCTTCCGACGCGGTCTACATAACTCTCAAGAGCATAGCTGCCTGCCATGAACGTGAAGCCGAGGTAGATACCGCCTGTGACCGCACCGAGCGGAAGGCTCCAACGCAGCATGGGAGCATAGACATACAGGAAAAACGGCCCGGCAAGGATCACGAGCGAGGCGATCACGATCGGCACGACCTTACGGAAGCCCATTCGATCGGAGAGAAAGCCATAGGCGGGCTGTGCCAGCATCGCACCAATTGAATTGACTGCGAAAACCGTGCCAGCCTGCGCACCATTCAGTTGAAGGGAGCGCGTCAACCAGATGGATAGCAATGACATCGCCATCGCTTGCGCGAAGAAGAACGCAAACAGGAAGGCGCTTAAAACAGCGTAATTTCGTTGTCGATTAGCAAGCACGGCACCCTCTCAGGTTTCATCGTCCGGCAGCTGCATTCGAATTCTCTAAGGCGCTGCATTCTGTTATCGATATCAAATATGCCGGGCAGATTCCCGTTTGGCAAGGGCCTAACTTGACACAAGGTCAAGACCAGTTATCGATATCAGAAAGGGAAGCGCGCCATCGGAACAGATGGTCGCCGGCCGCCGTGGCCCTGGAGAGGCAATTTGATGACAAAAGAGACGAAGCGCAAGGACGGCGTAGCCAAGAGCGCGCATCGTCCCGTCGTGACAATCCACGACGTGGCCCGCCATGCCGGGGTGTCATCAATGACAGTTTCTCGTGTGATGACGGGCAAACGGCATGTCAGCGAGGCGATGCGCGAGCGCGTGAATGCCGCGATATCCGAATTGGAGTATTCGCCCAATCTTAATGCCCGCAGCTTTTCCAGTGCGGTACGGGTAGGCGCGATCTATTCGAACCCCTCGTCATCTAACCTTGGTACTTTCCTGATGGGCGCGTTTCGCCAGAGCGGCGAAAGCGGTTGCCAGTTTCTTATCGAGCCAGGGGCAACCGAAGCCGAGGCAATCGCCAGCCTCCATCGCCTCGTCGAAGCACGGATAGGTGGGGTCATCCTGCCGCCACCACTTTGCGATTCCCAAGCGCTTATCGATTTGGCCGCCAGCGCAGACGTGATCCCGCTGGCATTTGCGACCGCCATCCCACGGGAGGGCATCTCAGCTATTATCGTTGACGATTATAAGGGCGCGTTCGACATGACGCGGTATCTCATCGGCTTGGGGCACCGCGCGATCGGCTTCATCCAAGGAGATCCTGCGCATTCCCCTTCCCAGCGCCGAGAGCAAGGATACCGAGCGGCCATGGCCGGTGCATCGTTGACGATCCGTGACGAATGGATAGCGCCTGGTCTGTTCAACTATCGCTCGGGCCTGGATGCGGCACACAAATTGTTGGACCAACCCAATCGTCCGACCGCAATTTTCGCCAGCAACGACGACATGGCCGCAGCCGTGACCGCCGTTGCCCATGGTCTCAATCTGCGTATCCCCGGCGATCTCAGCGTTGCTGGATTCGACGATGCACAAATTGCTGCCACCATCTGGCCGGAACTCACCACCATACGCCAGCCGATTTCGGACATGGCATCGCGGGCTGTTGCATTGCTGAGCGATCAAGTTCGCGAGGCTCGTTCGGGGGCAAGCCCAGAAGTGCGGCACGTGCGCGAGATGCTGACTCTCGTTGAAAGAGCTTCGACCGGCGCGCCGGCCGACTGAACCAGCTGCGCTGCAAGCAATCAGAAAATTCAAAAGGATGACCGGATGACCACCTTCGGTGCGATCGAAGCGGGCGGGACGAAGTTCGTCTGCGCGATAGGTAGTTCCAGCGGCGGTTCGCTACGCTCGACAACCATCCCGACGCGCGATCCCGACAGCACTTTTGCTGACGTTGCTGATTTTTTCCGTTCCGCCGCGGATCTCGGGCCCATCGGGGGCCTCGGCATCGCGAGCTTCGGTCCCGTCGGGGTGGATCCAGCTTCGCCGCAATATGGAAAAATTCTGGCAACTCCGAAACCACGATGGGAGGGGACGGATATCATCGAGCGCGCAAGCGGGCTTGTCGATGTTCCGATCGGATTGGACACTGACGTAAATGCGGCTGCTCTCGCGGAACTCGCGGCGATCGGTGGGGGGCTGCAACATCTTGCCTACGTCACGGTCGGCACGGGCATCGGCGTCGGGCTGGTAAGCTCTGGGCGTGCCATCCACGGCATCGGGCATCCTGAGGCCGGGCATATACCGGTTCGGCGTCATCCGGTGCATGGTGATTTCGCCGGCCTATGTCCATTCCATGGCGATTGCCTGGAGGGATTGGCGGCGGGGCCGGCCGTGGCTGCAGCTTGGGCACTAAAACCTTCCCATATTCCTGACGACCATCCGTTCTGGGAAGTCGAGGCCAGTTATCTTGCGCAGCTGTGCGCGTCCTTGTTTTTGACGACGGGGCCTGAACGAATCGTGCTTGGCGGCGGGGTTATGAAGCAAGAGCGCTTGTTCCCTCTAATCCGGGAGCGCACGCTCAACCTTCTCGGTGGCTATGTTCATGCGCTGCGCAGCATGGAGGCCATGGAGCGATCGATTGTAGCTCCCGTGTGCCGCGAACCGTCGGGATTGGTAGGCGCTTTCCTGCTTGCCGAAGGTGCCGCAAACGAGTGAGGAGGGTAACTATGGTCAGTAGGACCGCGCTTTCATTTGCCGCTCTTGCAATATGTTTTTCCGTGGAGGCAGGGGCAAATGCCGGAGAAGGCCCCTGGCATTCCGACCAAGGCGATGGCACCTATCGCAATCCCGTGCTCTCGGGAGACTATTCGGATCCGGATGTCGTTCGCGTCGGAGACGATTTCTATCTTGTTTCGTCCTCGTTTACGGATGTTCCGGGGCTGCCCATCCTCCATTCCCGCGATCTTGTAAATTGGACGCTGATTGGACATGCGCTGAGCCGCATTTCCCCGGACGACCATTATCGCACCGTCCGGCGCGGCGGCGGCGTATGGGCGCCAGCGATCCGTCACCACGATGGCCGCTTCTCAATCTACTATCCGGACCCCGACAGGGGCATCTTTATGGTTTCGTCAATAGACCCGAAAGGGCCTTGGAGCGAACCGGTTTTGGTCGATGGCACTAACGGAGCGATTGACCCGGCACCTTTCTGGGATGACGACGGTACCGGTTGGCTGGCTTACGCTTTTGCCAAAAGTCGGGCGGGGAAATCAAACCTGATCGCGCTTAAGAGGCTGGACGTACAAGGTACGAAGACAGAAGGGCCGGAGCACATCATCATCGATGCGGAGCGCATGCCTAAAATCGCGACCAGCTTAGGGCCACGCCCTTGGCAGACCACTGAAGGACCGAAACTCTACAAGCGTGACGGTTGGTACTACGTCTTTGTCCCCAGTGGCAGCGTCAAGGGCGGATGGCAGGGCGTCTTTCGCAGCCGGAGCATCATGGGCCCTTACGAAGGGCGTAACGTGATGGATCAAGGTAGCACCCTTATCAATGGGCCGCACCAGGGAGCATGGGTTGATACCTCGGGCGGTGAGGACTGGTTTCTCCATTTCCAGGATCGCGACGCGTACGGACGCATCATTCATCTTCAACCAGTGCGCTGGATTAACGGCTGGCCGGTGATCGGGGCCGATCCCGACGGCGACGGGCGCGGCGAACCAGTCCTCGCGTATCGCAAGCCTGGTGTTACGGCGCAGTCGCCTGCTGCGCCCGTGGCCGACGACGAGTTCGATGGAAGCTATTCGCTTGCCTGGCAGTTTGGCAGCAACCCGGCAAGTGACTGGGTTAGCATACGCGACGGTTGGTTGCGGCTGAAATCGGTGACGGGATCTCCAGATCTCTACGAAACCGGCGCGGTGCTATCGCAGAAACTGCCGGGCCTGACCTTTTGTGTAAACACATTGATGAGATTCGCCCCCTTGAGGGTTGGGGAGCGGGGTGGGCTGACCGTGCACGGCATTAACTTCGCATGGATCGGGTTGGAAAACCGGGCCGAAGGTGTGCGGGTGGTCCAGGTGCACAAAGACGACGAGCGCCCCGGCGCGCCAATCGAATTGACGAGCGGCCCTGTGCTCCATCAGGATCATATCTGGCTCAAGGCATGCGCCAAGCCAGCTAGGGTCGACGTGCCGCCTCCTGATTTCAAGCCTTACTGGCCCTCGATGCTGCAGGAAACACGCATGAACGTGAGTTTCTCGTACAGCCTCGATGGCGTGAACTATGCCGGCCTGGGACCGTCGTTTGAGGCCAAGCAGGGACGTTGGGTCGGCGCGCAGGTCGGCCTCTTCGGGCAGGCCGCTCTCGGAACGCCGGCGGCCGTTGCCACTACCGTCGGCTACGCCGAGTTCGACTGGTGGAAAGTCGGTGAATGAGGCTGCTTGCGGTCCCATTAGCACTCAGCGCGCTGGTTCTCGCGGTTCCTGCAGTAGGCGCGCCGGCTAAGGCGCCTGAGGCCCTCGACGTCTACCCACCGCCGCCCGGGAACGACTACTACTCCTCGTCCAACGACACTTTTACGGTGCGCGTGCGACAGCCTGGAGGAAAGTGGCAGGACCTGTACGAGTTCCGTGTCATGGTCGACCTTGACAATCCGCAACCCGCATCGATGGTTACGTTCGGAACGAGTGGCCCAGTCGAGGTGGCGATCCAGAAAAACAATGGGGTGGTTCACCATGTCGCCGTGCGCCCAGCCTCATCGGGAGTGACGGCCAGGCTGGTCGGTTCAATTGCTTATCTGACGCTAAATGGTCCCGCCAATCTGTCGGTAGAATTCGACGGTGACCGGCTCCATAACCTTCACCTGTTCGCCAATCCGAAATATCCGGCTTCTGAGCCAGTGAAGGGCCGAAAGGTGGTAACGTTTGGCCCGGGCATCCATCTCCCACCAAAAGGGCAGAAGGTCTTCCGCTTCGATTCGAACACAGACGTGAACCTCGAAGGCGGCGCAATCCTTGATGGACAGGTCAATGTCGTCGACGCTCACGGGGTTCGCATCGTCGGCCCGGGGATTCTTAGAGGCGGGAAGGAGGGGGTCACGGTTCTCCATTCCGAAGCGGTCGAGATCGATGGTCCGATCGTCGTCAATCCAGAGCATTATACCCTGATGTGTGGTCAGTCACGTGGTCTGCAGATACGGAACCTGCGTACCTTTAGTGCAGGTGGATGGACTGACGGCATCGACCTGATGGCGTGTTCAGATGTTCTCATCGACGGAGTATTTCTGCGCACGTCAGACGATACTGTGGCCATCTACGGTGATCGTTGGGACTACCATGGCGATGCGCGAAATTATCTTGTCGAAAACTCAACCCTCTGGGCGGACGTTGCGCATGCCGTGAACATCGGTCTTCACGGCAGCAGAGATAAGCCTCGCACGATCGAAAACCTAGTATTTCGCAATATCGACATTCTCGACCACGACGAGGACGATCGCGACTATCAAGGTGCGCTGGCGATCACCGACGGTGACAACAACTTGGTACGCAACGTGGTCTTCGATGACATTCGCGTCGATCGGATCGAAGAAGGTATGCTGTTCAATTTCAAAGTGGTTTTCAACCAGAAGTACAGTCTCGCACCGGGGCGCGGCATCGAGAATGTCGTAGTGCACAAACTGTCCTTGCGGCAGGGTGCTGCCAACCGTCCCGTCATTGCAGGGTTCAACCCTCAAAGGTCCGTACGGGGGATCAAACTGATTGGTGTTACCGGGCCGAAGGAGGCCCTGAGTCTCAAGGACATCGACGTTGGTGCGTACGTGGAAAGCGTCTCCGTCTCGCCCCAAAGATGAAAAATGGGTCGCCGGCGGAGGAGGAGTGCCGGCGACCCGTGAGGTTTAAGAGGGTTTCTTTGGGAGGATTCCCCTCTCGCTCGAGAAGCATCAGCTTCCGAAGTTGTAGCGCAGTGTTGCCCCATAGTTGCGGCCATTCATGAAGTGCTGGCGCTCAATGCCGGTTGCGAAATCCGGTTCCCCTACGAAGCGGTCCGCAGCCTGGTTCGTGAGATTCGACGCTGTGATAGCGAGTGAGAAATTGTGCCCCAGGTTGAAGTTGACCGATGCGTCGAGCAAGCCGAAGCTACGGATGTAGCGGCCGTCGATTGGGTTCGCTGCTAGGCCAAACAGAATGGCCTTGGAGCGCCAAGTGTAAACAAGACGTGCCGAAATCGTCTCGTCTTCGTAGAGCCCGGTTACGGAATACGAGTACTTCGACGTGAGCGGCTGCATCGTGTTGACGCGCTGTCCGTTGAGCGTCAGCGGATTTTTCGTCTCGACGTAGGTGAACGAACCTTGCACGCCGAGATGGTGGGCGAAGTCAGGAAGGAATTCATAATCGAAGAATGTCTGCCCAGCGAGTTCGATGCCCTTCGCCGTTCCCTTCTCGGCGTTAATGGTCTGTGTGATGAAGTACTGGTTGCCCGAGCAGCTGGTGTTGGTTGTTGGCGTCGGGGCACCAGCCACATTCTGGCAGGAGGACACGCCGCTAAAGAAACCGTCGATTTTCTTGTAAAATAGCGCGGCCGAGACGTAGTTCACCGGCGAGAAATAATGCTCCAACGAGATATCGAAGCTGTTCGCAGTTTGTGGCTTGAGATCGGGATTGCCGACGGTGCCCACACCGCTGACGGTGTTGATGATGAGCGATGGATTGAGGGCTGAAAACTCGGGGCGGGTTATTCCTTTGCCGTAGCCGAAGCGCAAAAGCGTGTCTGGCGTTATGTAGCCGGTCAGGTTGAAACTTGGCAGGGCGTAAGTGTATGAAGATGTGCTTGCGCTTGGCGTGATGGTGCCTGAATTGGTAGGATCAATCATGGCGCGCACAAAGGTGTCGGTCTTGATCACGCGGACCCCGGCGTTGCCCTTGATCCGATCATCGAGGAACCCGAAGTCTGCCACGGCATAGCCAGCATAGCTCTTCTCGCTGAAATATCGGCGGTTGAGCACGATTTCGGCAAGCGAATCTTCCGGCAAGATTCCCGCGTTGGGGAAACGAGCGCTTACGTTGTCGCCCAGCAGTTGGTCAGGGGAAAACACCAGATATCCGCCCGAATAGCCTGCCTGGCCATCCATGAAGTTAGTCGGCGATGTTTCGACCAGGTCGGCCATCGACGAAACCGATATGGCGTTGGAGCGATCGGCCGCCAAAGCGAGGCCGTTCGTGGTCAGGTTCCGGTTACTGAACGAATAGTTGCTGTACCGATCCTTCTGCGTAGCATATCGTGCTCCGACCTTGATGTCCTTCAGGAAGGAATTGTCGAACTTGTAGACGAGATCGAGCGCTGCGGCGATGCCATCGTCGTGGAATACCTGGTTGGTGGCATTCGAGTAGTTGTTGAAGACCCATGAGCTGGCCGAGGACAAATCAGATCCGGTGATTGAAACCTGCTGTGGGCGTCCAAGGTCGCGCGTGATGTCCCACGTCAGTCCAGCAGCCGATGCAAGCGTGACGGACCGATTGTCCTGTGACTGGTCTGCCTTGACATAGGAAAAGTCAAAATTGACATCGAGGTGGTCGGTCGCGGCCCATTTGGTGCCCCCCGCGATCACGAACGTCTTGTAACGGCGATGCTCGTCACCACCGGTAGTCGAGAGCCCTGAATTCAGGAAGGTGCCGCCGGTAATGCGTTGACCCGAGAGCAGATCGTTTGAGCCGCCGTTAGCATTGCGGTTGGCCAGCAACTCATCGATTGTGAACGCCTGAGCGGAGAGATTCTGTGCGTAGCGGCTGTCCGTCGCGTTAAGGAAGCGATAGCTCTGGTGATAGAGATAGGAATTGTAGTTCCCCTCGACATAGAATTCCAGATCAGGGCTTGGTCGCCATTGCAGCGCGCCGTTGAGGCCCTTGCGGGTGCGAGCGTAGTCCTCCTGGGCGATGTTGGCCTGGACACCCACCGACGTCAGAAGGTTCTGGCGTTCACTTGCGGAGACGGTGGTAGGATCAACGTCCGCCAGATAGGTGACGTCGGAGCGGCCTAGATAGGCAGGATTAAGGTTCCGTCCTGTTCCGATGTTGGCCGCGTACTCGGCACTGTCACCGCGAATGGCGCGGCGGAACTGCGTTCCGCCCACCGCTGGCGTATTGTCCCCGCGGTTGAAACTCTTGGAATAGCTGGCCGCCAGCAATACGCCGAGTTCCCCGCCGCCTGGCAGATCCCACCGGTTCGACACCATCCCGAAATATTCGGGGGTGAGTTTCTTGCCAAGATCGTTGTAGCGCCCGCCTGCAGCGGCGGATACTGCCAGTCCCTTGAAGTCGAACGGTTTGCGGGTGCGGATATTCACCAAACCACCGATTGCACCTTCGATGTGCTCAGCAGACGGGTTTTTGAACACGTCGAGACCAGCCACCATGCCTGGGCTGGCGCCTTCAACGTTGAATTCTCGGCTACCAGCGGTGAAATAGGCCCTGCCGTCCACTCGCGATCCAGTCTGTCCCGTAAGACCGCGAATTGTCAGGCCTGAACCGTTCCCAACTGGCGAAGATGCCTCTCCGCCGAAGCGATAAGCCTGCACGCCAGGTACGCGAGTGAGGGTTTCTGCCACGTTCGGGTCAGGAAGCTTGCCGATGTCCTGGGCAGTGATGGAATCCACGATTTCCATCGTGTTCTTCTTCGTTTGCACGCTGCTTTGGAGGCTGGCGCGAATTCCGGTCACGACAATGTCCGAGGTAGCGCTTTCTGCTGTCGCATCGGCCGCCTGCGGTTGCGGTTCTTGGGCCGCAGAAGTCTGCGCGATTGCAGGCAGAGCTGCACCGCTTGCGAGCAAAACGGACATTAAGCGCAACTTGTTCATTTTTTTTCCCCTCCGTGTCGGGCGCATATCGCGCCTCGATTTGTCGTCCAAACCCACAGGTCTGATATCGATACCTAAACTGATATCGATATCAGACCTGTGGGGCAACAAATTTTTTCTTGCAATTCTGTTCGGATCTTTTGCTTTTTTAAATCAGGTGCATGAACCGATGAAGTACGGTGCCAAGTCGGTACGATGACGATTAGCTAGCTCGACCCGCTATCTTGATCGAGGCGGCACGATTCGGTAGGTGCTCGACGGGAGTTTTGCTTTCCACGAACTGAACGACGCCATCGCCCATGTGCATGACGGGCGACCCAAGGGAATGGTCGTCGTCACCGTTCAGCCGGACACGTCCAAGTGAACGTTCACGAGAGCTGGGCGGCTGTTCCGACACGTCGGGTGGAGGTCGGAGACATCTCTCTTGCGTATTGATTGGGGCCAGCACAGCGCGTTCCGATCGTGCTACTTAATCATTGGGGGTTCAGGAAAAGGCTGACCTTGCCGAGGATGAGCTCGCCCATGGCGCCAAGCTGGACATAGGGTCGGCTGCGGGTGCGATAGGGATTGTCGTCCAGCGACTGGTGCCCAGTGTAATAGGCTTCGATCCCAAAACGCCCGCGCCCATGCTTCTCCCATATCGCGACCAGCCCGGCGGTGTCGCGGGGTGTCAGGGGCACTATGCGGCGACCCGCGGCATCGGGGTCAGGCTCTCTCGCCTCGACGTGAACATAGCTGCCGGTCAGTGTCACCGCGTTCCAGCGGTAGCGGAGCAATACCTCGGCGCCTCGCCTCTTCGTCAGGCCGGTGGCGTTGATGAGGGTCACGTGACTGGCATCGACCATCTGGAGTTGCACGGCATTGTCGATGTTAAACGCGAACAGGCTGACATTGACTTCCAACGGACCATGCGCATAGCCGAAATCAATCGAGGCGCTGTCCGCCACCTCGGCCTTCAACCTGGCATAGGGCACGAGGCGCGAAAGGCCGTTGGCCTTAACCTCTTCAACAAATGGCGTCGGCGCGTAGAATCCGCGTCCAAGCGACGCGCGATCGTCCACGGTCCGGCCTTATAGAGAGCCGACAGGCGTGGACTGATGCGTGAAACATAATCGCTGTGACCGTCCCATCGTGCGCTTCCTGAAAGGGTCAAACTGTCACCCAGCTTATGCTCCCCTTAACGAAGAGCGAGGGCACGGTGACGCTAGTCGAAGTCAGAATAGGCCTTTGAGCGATAATCATCCGCCTGGATGGCCGCGCCCGCCAGCCATGTGGTCGCGCCAGGCTCACCGCCGACGATGCCTCGGCCAGACCGGTCCTGTGCCGGTCATTCTCGATGACGTCGCCGAAGCGATGGCGATGGGACTGGGTCACGCCGGATGCGCGCAGGTGAAACGTGCCGATGCCTTTCAGCGGCGTCTCTGCCGTCAGGCCCAGAACATATCGACGGCTGCGTTGTGCCTGCACGAAGGGCACACCATCTGGTGAAGCAGCGCCTCGCATGGTGCCGCCGTCGCGCTGTTCGGCCATCACGCCGAGGGTCAGCAACGCTTTCGATTCGTCAGCGCCATCCCAGAAAAGCCGGCGTCGAACTGTGAAGCGCTCAAAGCCCGGCATATCCGCCCAACCATCATCGTTGAGGTCCTCGCGGCTCTGCCGATCATATCCCGCTGTCAACGCCGGTATAAAATGGGGCCAGGCACCGGTTTAAAAAGGGGCCAGTTGGTTCAGTCAAACAGCCTCGGATTGAGGCTGGGCACTATCGGCAGCGGGGAAGCGGCTGTAGCGGAGCGGAAGCCGATTTCCCGCTGCCGATAGCCGTTTTTGATTAAGGCATCTTGCTGCTCTCCTTGCCCTTCTGGCGCTTGCGGCTGCTGGCGAGCCGGAAGCTCTCGCCGTTCATCTCGAGGATGTGGACGTGATGGGTCAGGCGGTCGAGCAGGGCGCCGGTGAGGCGCTCGGAGCCGAACACTGATGTCCATTCGTCGAACGGCAGGTTGCTGGTTATGAGCGTGCTGCCGCGTTCGTAGCGCTGGCTGAGCACCTCGAACAGCAACTCGCCGCCAACGGCCGTGAACGGCACGTAGCCCAGCTCATCGAGGATCAGCAGCTTTACCGAAGCCAGATGCTTCTGAAGGGTGCGTAATCGGCGTTCGTCCCTGGCTTCCATGAGGTCATGCACCAGCGCTGCCGCTGTAGTGAATGCTACGCTGAGCCCTTTCTGGCAGGCGGCAAGGCCCAGTGCCAGGGCGGCGTGCGTCTTGCCGGTGCCGCTCGGCCCGAGCGCGATGACATTGCGCCGCCGCTCGATCCATTCCCCGCGTGCCAGTTCCAGCACAAGCGCCTTGTTCAGCGAAGGCTGGGCTGCAAAATCGAAGGTGTCGAAGCTCTTGGTGTGCGGGAATCTGGCCATGCGGATGCGGCGCTCGACCATCCGGCGTTCGCGATCGATCCGCTCGAGTTCGCACAGGCGCAGTAGATAGCGCGCATAATCGGCGCGGTCCTGCGCGGCCTCCAGGGCGACTTTCTCGTGCTCACGCACGAAGGTCGGCAGCTTCAGTGCCTTGAGGTGGTTGGCCAGCAGCACCGCTGGCGGCACGCTGGTCGAAGCCTGCTCAATGGCGGGCAGCGGCATCAGGTTCTCGGTCATGCTGCCGCTCCAGGAGCCGAAGCAGTCGTCCCGGACAGCAGGCCCAGATAACTGCGTGGATTGGTTCGCCCAACATGGGCGCGAGGCAGATGCGGATAGAGCTCCAGATCCAGACGCGGGGGGCGCTGCTCAAGGCGTGCCAGCGCAATCATCTTCACTGCATCAAAGCTGATCGCCCCCATCTCCAGCGCCCGCGCCACTGCCCATTCGACAAGGGTTTGCTCGAATTTCTCACATAGGCGCAGCACCTGAATGAACTCACGTCGACCTTCTTTGCCGCTGCGGGCCTCCATCAAACGACGGATACGGTGCATCGGTTCGGCCAGCACCCAGCCATCCAGCGGCGCAGCCTGATCCAGCGCGCGTGGCTTGCGCTCCAGTAGCGCCAGATAATGCAGCGGATTGGGGATGAAGTCTTCGCGTTCATAGCTGCGCGGGTGCACCGCAATCCGTTCCCCGCCGCAGATCACCTCAACCCTCTCGACATAGCCTTTTATCACCACCTCCTGGTGGGCGTAGGCGGTCGGCACCGAGTAATCATTGGTGCGGTAGCGCACGAGCGACATCGACGAGGCACGGCCCGTCACCATATGGCACGGATCGAACGCAGTCGCCGGCAACGCCATGAATGCCGCCAGGTCTGCCTCCATCCTTGTCGCTATGCTCTGCTCATTCCCGCGCAGCACAGCTTGACGGCGTTCCACGCATTGTTCGAGAAAGCGAGCGTTCATCGCATCAAAGCTCTCGGCCACCGGCATCGGCACCATGAAGTGACGCCGAACATAGCCAACCAATCCCTCGACCTTGCCTTTGTCATTGCCCTTGCCAGGGCGACCAAACTTGTCCTCGAACAGGTAATGGCTCTGCAGAGTGGAAAACATCCGGCTACGTTCACGCTTCCCGTCGCCCAGGATCTGCGCCACGGCCAGCTTGGTGTTATCGTACAGGATGGACTGCGGGATGCCGCCGAAGAAGGCGAACGCCGCCACATGGCCTTCACAAAAAGCCTCGGCTACTTCGGCCGGATACGCTTTGACAAACGGCGCATCGCTGTGCGGTAAATCCATGCAGAAATAGTGAAATCGCAGCAACTTGCCGCCGATGATCCCGTCCGCCTCGCCAAAGTCCACCTGGGCGTGACCCGGCTTGTGGCTTAGCGGAATGAACGCCTCGCGGCTGTGGAGCTTTGCGCTCGCCACATAATCGCGGACAATCGTGATGCCGCCAGCATACCCGTGCTCATCGCGAAGCCGCTCGAATATCCGAAACGCCGTATGGCGCTGCTTGAAATGCACCGTGCGATCCTCAACCAGTATCCGGTCAATGATCTCGGTGAACTCCGCAAGCTTGCGGCTGTAGCTCCTACCCGACCGCCCGTGCTGCGGCGGTTCCGGAAAGGTCAGCATCTTGTCCACCGTCTTGCGGTTGACGCCAAAATAACGCGCAGCACCCCGACGGCTCATCCCGTCGATCATCACCGCACGCCGGACCTTCTGATAAAGCTCCACTCTCTTCATCCTTCTCCTCCGCCCAAAAACGGAGGTTAGCAGGACTGGCCCCTTTTTATCCCGGTGCTCTCAGCCGACGGATGGCCCCTTTTATTACCGGTGTTCTCAGCCGGCAGGGTGAAGACCACGTGGAAGTAGCCGACCGGCAGCAGGTCGGCCTCGCGGTCGGCGAGCCAGGTGCGCGCGGCAGCGCCCTGGCACTTGGGACAGTGCCGGTTGCGACAGCTGTTATAGGCGACACGCCAATGGCCGCAGTCCTCGCAGGCCTCGACGTGGCCGCCCATTGCCGCCGTGCGACACTGTTCGATCGCCGACATGATCTTGAGCTGGTGCAGGCTCAGATGCCCGGCATGGGCCAACCGATACGCCGGCCCTGCCGTTCGGAAGATATCGGCGACCTCGATGGAGGTGCGCACCTCGCCTCAACCGTCGGGCGTTCCCCCGCTCGGGATCATCAGCCGGTCGAGCGGACTGGTCACCGCGCGCATCGTCTTGGTCGCTACCTGGGTGTAAAAGGCGGTGGTGTTGAGCTTGGCGTGACCAAGCAGCGCCTGGATGACGCGGATATCGACACCGTCTTCGAGCAAGTGCGTGGCGAAGCTATGCCGCAGGGTATGCGGGCCGACCCGCTTGGCGATATCGGCTGCCTCGGCCGCCTCGACGACGATGCGATACAGCTGCCGCGTGCTGATCGGCACTGTCGCGTTCTGGCCCGGGAAGAGCCAGCCGTTCGGAAGCATGATCCCCTGCTGCCGACCAGCGCGCCACCACTCGCGTAGCAACACGAGCAAGCCTTCGGGCAGCATGGCGTTACGGTACCGCCCGCCTTTGCCGCGCTCGACCCGTAGCAGCATACGCTTGCTGTCGACGTCGCTGACCTTGAGCGCCGAGACCTCGGAAACGCGCAGTCCGGCACCATAGGCGACCGACAGTGCCGCCTGATGCTTGAGGCAGGTCGTGGCATCGAGCAGCCGCTTCACCTCGGCCAAGGTCAGCACCACCGGGATCTTACGGGCATGCGCGGTGCGGACCAGCTTGCGCGCGAGCTCGGGTCGGTCGAGCGTGTGGGTGAAGAAGAACCGCAGCGCCGCGACGATGCTGTTCATGGTCGGCGCCGGAACGCCGGCGTCCTGCTGCTCGATCTGGAACCGCCGGACATCCTCGGCGGTCGCGGTGTGCGGCGAGCGCCCCAGCCAGGTCGCAAACCGCCCGACGTCGCGCAGGTAGTTGCGCTGCGTCTCGCGTGAGAACCGGCGCATCGTCATGTCGTCGATCAGCCGCTGGCGTAGCGGGCTGATCGGGCCAACCGGAACAAGCTCGTTCATCGTTCGACTCCTCATGTTGAAGGAGCCGAAAGGGTCCGCCCATTACGGGCACTGCTCAATCCAGGCGGGACGTTCTCGTTGTCACGGATAGCTCACCACGGGCACCACTCCCGCGCAGCGGGTTCGTGCGTCGCCCCGTTGCGGACATTTGAGGGATGGGGCGGATTCCCTGAAACCCGCCGTTCACCAGCCCCCGGTTTATGACGGTGGCTGGCCGATTGCGGATTGGCAGGTTATGGACGGCAAAAGTAGGAGGCGGACAGTCCGCTGGGCTGTCGGCAAACACCTGTTTTTCGTCGCCTCGCCACCACCGCCTTAACAAAAGCAGTGTGCTGTGGGTACGAAATACCCAGTAAGACCAGGGGAACACGGCATGAGCAGGAAATGGGCGATTGGGGCTATAGGATGCATGGTTGCGACGGCGGCGACTGCCAATACTCCTGAGACTGTTGAGGTCCGCACGTCCGATGTGACAACTTTCTATCGGCTCTACGACGCCGCCAACGGCAAGCCTTCTGCCAGTGCGCTGCAACAGGACTACATAGACACAGGAACGGACGGCGTGCGCCAGTTCGTTCCTTACCGCATTATCTCAGGTGAAGCGCTCGCCAAGGAGGTCGCCAACGAGGAGACCACCTATAGGCAAGCCCGGTCCTGTATGGAGGTCTTGCCTGCCGTTAAGTCGAAGTTGCAAGGGGCTTTTCAACGTCTCGCTGACCTTGATCCTCAAGCTACATTCCCGCCCGTCACCATTCTGATAGGCAGGAATAATAGTGGAGGAACGACTGGTAAGTCCGGCGTTTTGATCGGTCTGGAAGTGGCCTGTCGTTCGGCCTGGCTGCAACCTGACCTGACTGACAGGCTCTATCACCTGATCGCCCATGAATACGGCCACGTTGAGCAGTCACCCGCGCTTGAGGAAGATAGTGACGACACGACTGTTCTTAAGCAGTCACTCATAGAAGGTGTCGCTGAACTTATCGCGGAATTGACGTCAGGACAGGTGAGCAACATTCACCTGCGAAAATGGACGGCGGGGAAATCTAAGGAAATAGGCCAGCGCTTTCTGTCAGACGCTGACAACGCAGATATTTCATCTTGGCTCTACAACGGAGTTGGCACACCTGAAAACCCCGGCGATTTGGGGTATTGGGTAGGATTTAAGATCGCGAAAGCCTATTACGATAAGGCGTCTGATAAACGTGCCGCGATCAGGGCCTTGCTTGATCTTAAAGACCCTAAAGCGATCTTGAGGGATAGCGGATGGCAACCGAGATCGTAAGCTGATCGGAAATCACATGTTTTCCAGCAGGCCTCAGCCCAATCCAAGTCACGCGACCACATGTCCTCGTGACATGCGCGACAAACCCTGTCGGATTGCCCGATTGTGCGGAAAACCAAATTGTGGGGTTTTCCGTCACCGCCATTGTTAGCGCATATTGGGTTCGGTTCTATGCTAAACCCCTTTGAGGTTTCTGCGACGGAAATGCGGACTTATGACCGCTTCTGAGAAATAAAAATCCGTCGTCGAATGGAGGCAATTGACGCGTTGCTGCCTCGGCGGCGTGCTCCACGGACGGCAGCTATAGCCACGCCTCGTACCAGAATGGGAACGGCAGCTTCCCACCATTGGCGGTCACTCACAGGCGAAAATTGCGAAACCTAAAGCCGTCCGACTGCAAGCGCCCCAAGTCGGCCAGTCAACTAGCGAGAAATGAGCGGCCGCTTTCAAGCCGTCCCAGCTTCGAGCGCTATGGCATCAATATCGGGGTGAGCGGACCTAAGCAAATCCGTTGCATTCGGTACGTTCGATCTGCTTTGAGTGCGGATCGAAGATAATTTCAACCTGCATGCAGCCGCCGTCTAAGATAATCGGCAGCTCGCGATAATCATCAAACCAACGAGCCTCATCGGCGGCACCAAACCTCGCCGCAGTGGCCGCGTCCTGCTGCTTACTTTCGGCTATTTCTTCCTCGGTACAAGGCCGGCTCGTAAGGTCTTCAAGCATTACTTCGCAGCCGAAACCTTCGCTATCATTCCACGTTGGCTCGCGAGGAATGACAAAGACCGCGACAACCTTCCCGTCCGGTCTCAAAGCGTAATTCCGCGAATATTGATCGATGGAATTTGCTCCCACGGGCAATTTCACGCTGCTCTCGATCTGTATCATTAGAGCCTGCTGTTCGGATACCGGCACTGTAGTGGCACCGGTTAATGCGATAAATAGCATTGAAGGGACAATGAGTTTCATCCTGCGAGTTTGCAGCCAATAGTGGCTGTCCGCAATGTCGGCGTACCGGAAAGGATGCTTTTGAACCGAAATCTCGCATTGCAGACCTTCGTTCCCGATTGCGGCAATGACTGCAATCCACCCTTGGCGGTCACTCACACGCGAGAATCGCGAAACCTAAAGCCGTCCGACTGCAAGCGCCCCGTTGCAGACATGCAGGACTTCTGAAATGCTGCACTGATGACGATTGTTGATTGTGACTGGAGCCTTTCTAACCCCGGACCGGATGAACTCCTCGTCTGGCTTGAACCATGGGCTGAAGAGTTTTTCATTCCAGTTCAGTCGACTGTCGCCTTGAAGGCATCTAGTGATGTCGGAGAGTGTGGTCTCGGTGACATCGAGTGGGCATCGGATCACGTTGTCGTATGGGCAAATGCGAAAACCATTGAAGTGTTCATCGACGGCCAGCGTCAGGATTCTGCATCGGCAATCGTGGCAATCCCTGATGGCCTAAGCAAAGATATCCTGAGCATCTTATTTGCAGGTCAACCGTCCGCTCGCCTCGCAGGAGTGGAGAGTCGCCTAGTCAATCGAGCGTCTTGGATGGAGCGGCTTCGGCGTCTATTCCGATCAAACCGACGTCCAACTTCCATCCCTTTCGGCCTATCAGGAGGCCGGAGACTGCGCTCCATAGGGGCCTGTCCGCTCCCCGCCGCTCGGGAAGAAAAGAAGCCTGACCGAACACGCCCCTTTGCGGACATAGGTTCATGGCGTATCCTGGTTCAATCTGTTGGAGGAAGCTTGGTGAGCGAGGACGCACGAAACTCGATTTACCTATGGGTTGGCGGGTCCGCATTCTTTGGTCTTTTTTGGGCTGGTCTGCATTTCGACCTGCTTGGAGGCGTGTCCGACACCTGGCTCTGGCCGGTATTGGGCGGCCTCACACTCATCAACTTAGCGCAGACTGCTTGGGGCTTTTGGAATCGCCGCGCGTCTAATTCCGGGAATCCAGATCATGGATGACGACCGCTAGCCACCCATCTCGGTCATAGGGGACGCGCAGCCGCGCTCCCGAAACCGGAATGGCAAGATTGCACGATTTTAACCCGAAAGCTGCCTGTCCGGACCCGCCCCCTTGCGGACATCAGGCACTGATAGATACCATGTCAGAGAATACGTGATATAAGGCGGAATATGAAAAGGGCAGCGACATTTTCCAGACGTTTGGCGCTGATTATATCGCTTCTCTACATGTTGATGATAATTCCACATATGGCGAGCATCACGACTGATCACTTCAGCCACGCGATATTTCTAGGAGCACTGATAACAGCAGTTATTTGGTTGCCTCTTCTGGCTATTGATCGTTTTCTGGACCCGAGGAAAGTTGCGTTGTCTCTAGCGATATCTTTCGGGATCCTGTCGTTTATTATAACCTACTTCATTGCTCTATTTGCTTTAGCGTAGAAGGGCCAGCGGCAGCTATCCACCCATCTCGGTCATAGGCGGCGCGCAGCCGCGCTCCCAAAACCGGAATGGCAAGATTGCACGATTTTAATCCAAAAGCTGCCCGTCCGGACCCGCCAACATGGCGGTCATCGACAGAAAAGTCTCTATATCGTAACGCTTTGAATCTTGCACTTAAAGGGACTTGGAAATGCGCTCTCGGCATTGGGCTTCGTATTTGCAGACAAAAGAAAAAATCAGAGCGATCTTAGGAATTCCCCCAATGTCTAATAAATATGGATCTGACGCTTTGGGCCTGACCCGCGAACTCTTAAGTTCAGTCATCAGTCGGGCGGATTACACTGTGATTGGTAATGCTCCCCTAGATGATGGCGGGATTGATTTTGTCATATCCCCGAAAGATGGGCCGGCAGTCATTGCACTGATAGCTGTCGAACTCGATCATCTAGGTAACGCGCAACTTCGCGAGCACCCGGCATATGGAATGCAGCTTAGCGATCGCTGGATAGCGGCATGTATTGAAGCTCAGCCGCAACAGTCAGCCGTTCGGGTTGCTCTCCGAGATGCAGTTGACAACTTAAAATTGACCAAAGCGATTGGCGGTGTAGATAAGCAAACCCGCAATTTAAAACTAACACCCATAAAGTTTGAATAGAACTCACTTTGGTGATCTAAAAAAACTTAAGAGACAGCGCCCCTAAATTTTCAAAATGCGCGGCTTTGTGACACCATGAAATAGTCTTTTTTTGGGCTATGCTCGCCGAAAGGCTTTAGCCCGCTTTCCCCAACGTTGCTGCCGAAACGGACCGTTCACAGCAAGCCCAATAGCTGCCGCTTGTTCATGCACAAGGAACGGCAGCTTCCCCCGACTTTTCGGCCAAAAGGAGCCGTTCACAGCAAGCCCAATAGCTGCCGCTTGTTCATAGCCCCGAAACGTCCGCCCACCCGCCCACCTCGGTCATTCAAGAATCTGGGCGGACGGGTACCAAGCGTCAGATCTTGACGAATAGGAATGGCAGCGGGGAAACATTGCTCGCTGTTGGGAAAGAACGCCCCGTGAGAACGCGTCACCTTTGATGTCGCTACCCATTTTCGCAACGGTCCTTGCCGAGGCTTTCGCGATCGTTTGCCGCCGCGCCATGCGCGCGGTAGAGTAGTTCTAGTCGTCGCCGAAATCGCCGGCGAGCCAGCGCGAGATTTCCTGGGCGCGGGCCAGCGACGTTTCAAACCTGACATACCTTTCCAGCACGTCCTCGTCGAGGATGGCATCGAGATTGCTGATCCTGACAGCCGTCCCTTGCATGTTGACGGTCGCTGCGTTGTTGGCGGTGGTGCCGTAGTCGACATCGACCCCGATTATGCAGTTTGCGCCCATGGCAATCGCCTTGGTAACAAGGATCGAGCGGGCTGTAGCTTCGCCGCTATTGACTTTGAAGGCCATGCCGGTGGCGGTATTGGTTGCGCCGAACATGTCGGAAAAGCCCTGGCTGAGCTCGCTAAACAATCCCGTGCCGACCGTGACGTTAGCAGTGACCATCGATTTGACCTTGCAGTCGGCGCCGGGCGGCACCTGCGAGATTGTCATCATCGGATAGTCGACGATGTTTGCCGTCATGTAATCCTGGCATTGCTGTCGCTCGGCCTTCAGATTCACAATTGCAATTTCGTACTCGGTCTTGCCGCACTTCTCGCACAAATCTGCGTAGTGCGTACCGGCAACGAAGTTGAGAATGCTGACCTGTTTAGGACCGTAACGACGGTTGGGCCCCTTGATTATGCCGCCACTGGTGATTTCCGCTTCGCAATTTCCGCACGTGTCGCTCATGTAACCCCCTGGTCTTTCGATTTAGGGTCATGTCGCGGGTTGCGGCTGCATGCAAGAGGGCGCGCCTGGTTCTATATGTGTAACCGCTGCACCCGCCCCACGTATTCGGAAAGCTTGCTGATGATTAGGCTCGCCCGAGACGATGAGGAGATCGGGCAATGTCGGTAGAAATTGATGCAGGGTCAAACGGCGGTTTGACTTGTGCGTCGCACAGTGCGGCGTCGCGTTTGATCGAGAGTTTGAGGCCGGCGCGCCGCCGCTATGAACGATGGCCTGATGAAGAACGTGACCGCATTGTCGCGGAGAGTTTTGCTCCTGACGTGACGGTGTCGCAGGTTGCGCGCGCGAACGGCGTCGGCCTGGGCCTACTGCACTACTGGCGGCGACATGCACGCGCGGCGGGCGCGGTTGAGGAAATGCGGTTTGTGCCGGTAACGGTCGCCCAGGAGGAGCGATGCGAAGGCGCCGGGCTGGAACTGATCGTCCGCGATGTGACGGTTCGGATCCGGGGGGCGGTTGAGATGGACCACCTGCGCGCGGTACTGGCGGCGATCCGGGAATGATCCCGATCGACGGAAGCGTACGGATCTTCGTGGCGACACAGCCGGTCGACTTCAGAGCCGGGATTAACCGATTGATGGGACTGGTGACGCACGTGCTGGGGCATGATGCTTGTGCGGGCGATGTGTTCGTGTTCCGCAACAAGGGCGCGGATAAGGTGAAGTTGCTCCGTCATGACGGGTCAGGCGCGGTCCTGGCGACGAAATGGCTCGACCGAGGAAGGTTTTACTGGCCGGCCGTGCAAGGCGGCACGATGGTCCTGAGCGGACCGCAATGCATAGCATTGCTGTCGGGCCTGGACTGGAAGAAGCTGCCCTCGCCCGAGACGCGCAGGCCGCTGATTTTTGGCTGATATCTGCGGTTTTCTGTGGCGGCGAGGAGCCGGTGTGGTATAGTCAGCCATGCCCGCCCAAGCCAACAATCTCCCTGAAGATATGAAGCAAATGGCGGCTCTGGTACGTGAACTCCAGGCAGAAAACTCCCAGCTGCGCTCGCTGCTCAAAGGCATGACCCATCAGGCCTTCGGCAGCCGTTCAGAACGCGCCAGCGCCGTCCTGGGCGACCAGGGAATCCTTGATCACGGCGACTTGGTCGCCACGCCGGCCGCCGCAGCCAACGACGATGGCAACGCCGAAGAAAAGCCTGCAATCAGTCGCCGCCGCCGCAAGCGAGGCCTGATGGCACTGCCGGCCCATATTGAGCGCGTGGAGCGCGTGATCGATCCCGACACGCTGGATTGCCCCTGCTGCGCCGGCAAGCTCCACAGGATCGGTGAAGATGCCAGCGAAGCACTCGACTGGGTGCCGGCCATTGTCCGCGTCATCCGTACGGTGCGTCCTCGCTATGCCTGCCGGGAATGCCGGGAGGGCGTCGTTCAGGCGCCAGCACCACGCCGGGCGATCCCGGGCTCGATGGTCACTACCTCGACGCTAGCCTGGATGGCGACGGCGCGCTTCGCCTGGTCAATCCCGCTCAATCGGCAGCTGCAGATGCTCGCAGGTCAGGGCGTCATCCTCGACCGGGCGCTACCGAGCCGCTGGATGCGAAAGATCGCATGGTGGGTGAAGGCGCTCTACGATCGCCTGCTTGCCTACATCCACAGCCAATCCCGGATATTCTGCGATGAAACTCGCATGCCGGTCCTCGAGAAGGGGCGAAGACGAACCCGAACGACACAATTCTGGGCACACGCTTGTGATGACGGACCCTGGTCGGGCCCGGCCCATCCGGCTGTGGTATATATCCATGCCCGCGGCCGGCGGCATGCCGAGGCGTTCGCACAACTCGCCCGCTACGAGGGCGTTATCCAGGTCGACGGCTACAGTGCCTACAAGGCCCTCGTGCGCAGTGGTCCGGGCCGGGGCAAGATCACACTTGCCTTCTGTCTTGCCCATGCCCGGCGCAAGTTCGTCGATGCGTACCGCAAATCGCCATCGCCGATGGCAGCGGCGATCATCGCCCTGATCGGTGAGGTCTACGCGGTCGAGGCGCGTGTGCGCAAAGGCAGCGCCGGAGAGCGCCTCCAGGCTCGCATGACCGAAACCGCCGACGTCATGGCGAAGATCAAGACGCAGATCGACACCATGCTTCCAGGCCTGTCGCCGAAGTCCGATCTGGCCAAGGCCATGCGCTACACGCTCAACCACTGGAAGGGGCTGACGCTGTTCCTGGAAGACGGCCGGATCGAGGTCGATACCAACACCGTCGAGCGCGGAATGAGAAATGTGGCCCAAGGCCGCCGGTCCAGTCTCTTCGCTGGTAGCGAGGAAGGAGCCCAGACATGGGCTGTCATGGCATCCCTTCTGCAGACGGCTCGCCTGGGCGGCCTGGATCCCTACACCTGGCTGAATGACGTGCTGGAGCGCATCGTCACGGGCGCTGTGAAGATCAACGAATTGGACATCTTGCTACCGTGGAACTGGCGGCCGGCCGCAGAACCGGTAAAGGCTCTGGCGGCATGAACTTCAAAAGTCGCTCATCGCAGGGCCGGACCCTCTCGCTCGAACAGCTCGAGATATGGCTCGACGAGCTTGATCCCCCCGTAGCTGGCGTCTCATCGATCGACGGCTTCCTGGCCGCAGTCGCCGCAGGCCCCAGCGCCATTGACCCCGACCTCTGGATCAAGAGCATCCTGCGCGAGCACACTCAAAGCGCGCGTTCGGCGCCTGCGCGGCGGACGATCCTCAAGCGTTACAACCGCATCTGCATCGAGCTTGCCGAGAAGCCCGAGGCCTACGCGCCGATCTACATGCGCACCGAGGAAGGCGAGGTGCTGCTCGAGGACTTCGCCAACGGGTTCTTCACGGCCATGCACCTGGACATGGAGGCATGGAAGCCCTTCATCGCCGAACCGGAGTTCGGCTACCCACTCACTGCATTGCTGGCACACAGCACCGTAACCGGCGGCCCGTCATGGATCGAGCAACTTGGCGATCCGCTTGCCAATCTGGCACTTGCCGATACCTGGCGCATGGTCCCGCAAATCATCTCCCTGATCCATGACCAGTGCGCCTTCGCGCGCGTGACCTCAGCGGCCTGACAACACCTACCGATCCCATAAATGCGTGGGGTCGGATCAGCGGTTACCTATATGTGATCCATTATCGGTGGATGGAAGGGATACATCATCAGCAGCTATTGGATGCCATCTTGAGCGCGTCTACCCGGCCGCGTGTCGGCATGACCATGCGTGACGAGCAGATGCGATAAAAAGTCGCAGCGGAGTCTGCCCAATCGATCGTCGAGCGGCTTTCCGACTATTCCGCGATTCGGTATCCTGATCAGTGGACGCTCTTCCCCTGTGCGTCTCCGTTTTCGGTGCGGGCGGCGAATGGAAGATATCTACGATACCCTTTGGGATTGCCGATCAGGCGGCGCGCGCGAAAACGATGCGTGTACGTCCAGACCTTTGCGGCGCGGCTTCCAAATTTTCTCGGAACGTATGGGGTATGGAACGAATGATCGCATGATCGCATTTTCATCATCCGCAAAGTGTCGAGGGATGCCCGCTCATCCCATGCTCCTCCCTACCGCCTGAATGACGATACCTGTGAGGTCCTTCTTGTAACCTCGCGGCGCAAGGGGAAATGGATCCTTCCAAATGGCAAGATCGAGCCTGGTGAAGCAGCCTCGCAGCGTGCCGCAATCGAGACCTTCGAGGAACCCGGCGTCCGTGGGACCGTGTCGAACCAGGCGCTCGCGACTTCTGCCCTGATGGATCCCAGCCGCGCCAAGGTCTATCCCTTGATGGTGGAGGATGAGCTGGACAGCTGGCCGGAAATGAAAGTGCGCGAGCGGGCGTGGTTTTCCCTGTCCGAAGCCCCGGCCGTCCTTCGAGACGAAGGACTACAAAGGGCTTTGAAGGTATTCACGGCGCAGCGCAGCTGGGCCACGCCGAGCTAGACAGCCAGCGCACCGCGCCTGTGGTGCAATGCTATTTATTCGAAAACAGGCATGGCCGAAAAACCAATGATCTTGGCGCCTCACGCCTGCGGCATGACCGCGCTCTATGCCAACGCGCTGAAGGGCTGATCGCCCCCGTTTCCGCGCATAGGGCACCGAGCCCCTTTGCAAGCTTGAGGGTCTCGGTAGGGTCGACGCGGAACGCCTCTTTCAAGGACGTTCCAGCGCCTCCCCCCGAACCGTGCTTGCACCTTTCAATGCACACGGCTCTCCATTCCGCTGGTCAACCGGCCGCCGTGGAGATGGACGTGGCATGAGCGACACAGAACGATAGTTCCGCGCCGCCGAGCCGATTGTTTCCACGCCGTCATCGGTCCGCGCCGCTTGTCCTTCAGCCTGTTGGGATGATGCGCTTCGAACGGACCATCAACATCGCCGCAGCTCTCGCATTCGCGTGCGCTGAGGCGTGTGATGATATCGTTTGTGCTCAGCGCAAGGCGTGAGCCGACCGTGGTGTTATCCACGACCGACCGTTGCCAAGGCCGAACGTTCAGGTGCTTCAACCTCCAGAGCATCTGGACCCGCAGTTCGCCCCGAACCATGGTTTTCACGCCATAGTCCGTCCCCAGTTTCAGATTTGCCATGGCCCGCGCCCGGGTTATGCGCTGCCGCGCCGCGATGGTAGCCAGCAGGCTCCTGAACATGACGAGTTCAAGGCCGTCGAGCGAGCTTTTCACGCCGTCTGCGATCGCATAATAATTGGCGAGGCCACGTAGCTCCGAGTTGTAGGCAATGACCATTTCCGCGACACTGGAGTCGAGGAACTGCGGACGTACCCGGCCATTCCTCAGATCGAGGTTGCCGAGTTTCTTGCGCCTGCAGAACCCATAGACCCGCGACCTCGGCACCCACAGCTTGATATTGCCCCGCGTTGGTCGGCGACGGACACGACGTGATCCGCCACCGACCTTCGACCGCCCTGCCATTGATCCGGCAGACCGCAACGTGAAGGCGCAAACGTGGAAGCCAAGGAACGGCGATCCCTTCGATGCATCACTGACCCGCGTCTTCTCCGGTGACACTTCAAGGTTGAGCCGATCACGAAGGAACGCTTCGATTTCAGCCCTGATCCTTGTTGCATCAGCCTTGCTGCCGATTACACCGACGAGAAAGTCGTCGGCGTAGCGACAATAGCGCAGGCGCCGGAAGTCCGGGTCCGTTGGATCGACAGACGGACATGCCTGCCTTTCTTTCGTGACTGCCTTGATCCGCTTCAACAGGTTACGAACCTCGGCATCGTCCGCGCCACCGGCGCGGAGCGCATCGATCTCGGCACGATAATCAGCGATCTGGCGAGATAGACGCGTGTAGGCAGGATTTGCCCTGCGCGTTTTTCCCTGATCGAAGCCGACCCGCATTTCCTCCATGAACTCATCAAGCTCATGGAGATATATGTTGGCCAGCAAGGGCGAGATTACGCCGCCCTGAGGGGTGCCGCTATAGGTCCGCTCGAACATCCAGTCGTCCATGACGCCCGCCTTCAACATCCGTTCGATCAGACCGATGAACCGAGGGTCATCGATGCGTTTCGAGAGAATCCTGAGCAGGATGTCATGGTCGATGTTGTCGAAGAACCCGCGAACATCCACCTCGATCAGCCATTTCATGCCTGTCCAGGTATTACGGATCTCTTCGAGCGCCGTATGGCACGAGCGCCCCGTGCGGAACCCATGACTATGCTTTGAGAACACAGGATCATAGATTTGCGCGAGGACGATTCGAGCCGCTTCCTGAACAATGCGATCATCGACCGTAGGGATGCCCAATGGGCGCATTTTGCCATTGCCCTTGGGGATATAGACCCGTCTGACCGGTCGGGGGCGGTAAGTGCCATCGGCCACCTGCCGGGCGAGATTGGCTAACCTCTCAAGCGTCATGCCGTCGAAGCTTTGCCCGTCAACGCCCGGTGTCGCTGCACCCCGGTTCCGGGATACTTTGACATAGGCCCGTTCGTAGAGATGCGACGATCTCAACAAGCGGTGAAGACCATTGACCCGCTTTCCCGCCCGCGACAGGGCCGGAAGAGTCTCGAGCCTTCTCAGGATAATAGCGGTCTGCATCAGCAGTTCCTTTCCATCGATTGGTCGAGTTACGCAGAACTGCCGTCCTTCCCCCGCACCGGGCGGATTTCACGGGCGATCACTCGCCGCTTGTACCGCCGGTCCGTCCACCTCGCGGTGGCTGTCCCGGCCATTACACCGGGCATTTGAGTACTATGACGGCTCCGTCGCCATGCAGGTCCGATACGCTGGCCTGTTTAGGCGATCCCGTAGTTGCACGAGGAGGAGTCGCGATGCGTTTAGGTGCCCCGTTCGTTTCCATGATCCCCTGACCGGGGCCGCGCCGTGCAGACTGGCGGCGATTCGCTAGGCCGCGCTCCTCGCCCTGCACGAAATGGCGTGTCATCCGCGTTCGCCATCGCTCACCTATTAACCGCTGGAAACTGGGATTCAGACAATCCAGTCTTCACCATGCGCACCTTGCCCGGAGGTCAGCCGCCCGACTGCGGAGTCAGGCTTCGATCCCTTCACCGACATGCTATGGTCCCGTTTCCCTTTCGGAATCTCAGCCGGCTCATCACCAGCACCGGTAAGTCGGTCAGGCAGAAACTGTGCCAGTAAGTTTCGTTCGGTAGAACACTCCTTTCTTCTCGCGCCACAACGGCGCACGCCTGTCGGTTTCGATCGCTGGCGCGCAAAGGGGGAAGGGGCGGTCGGCGGGGCATACCCCGCCTCGATGTTGACGCGCGCAGGCTGCGCCCGCGCGCGGCATCAGTTGTGAGCCTCTCCCGATCAAAGTCGGGGTGCGGGCTCGACAACCGTCTGGGCCCGCCATCGGCCCCTGCAAGCCGCTCCTTCGTCGCGGCTCCTCCACATCCGTTCCGGCCTTTCAGGTGCAGGCGCCGCTTGATGCGGGCCCTGTCGGTCGTCCGGGCCGCCCACCCCCCGCCTTTTCGGGGGAGGCCCATGATGGGTTTTGCGGGCAGTGCAGGAGGTAAGACATGCGCAGCAATCCCAAGGTCCCGCAATGCGCGAGGCCCCAATCGGATCAGGACGGGAAGGCCAATGCATCAGGCAGGGCCTCGCTCTACGACGAGGTCACGGCCCGGATCATGGCCGAGCTTGAAGCGGGGCGGGTGCCATGGGTGCAGCCGTGGAGCAATGAAGTCGCCGGAGGAAGTCCTCCCGTCGCGGGACTTCCCGTCAATGCGCTGACCCGGCGTGCCTATTCCGGAATTAACGTGCTTATTCTTTGGGGATCGGTGATCGCGGGCGGCTGGGCCTCTCAAAGTTGGCTGACCTTCAAGCAGGCGCTGGCCGCTGGTGGCAATGTCCGCAAAGGCGAGCATGGGACGCAAGTGGTCTATGCCGACCGCTTCACGCCTGAGGCGGAAAAGGTACGGGCGAGGGAAAGCGGCACTGATGCCCGTTCAATTGCATTCCTCAAACGCTTCACGGTTTTCAATGTGGCCCAGTGCGAAGGCCTGCCGGACGATTTTCTTGGTTCGCCGATTGCCTTGCCCGAGCGCGAAATCGTGCCGGTGGCAGAAGCCGTCATTGCCGCAAGCGGAATCGAATTTCGCGTCGGCGGGACGAAAGCGTTCTATTCGCCCGGTCAGGACTTCATCCAAGTTCCGCCGCAGCAGGCGTTCCACGATCAGGTGAACTTCTATCGGACGGCGCTGCACGAACTGACCCACGGAGCCGGCCATAGTTCCCGTCTCAATCGTAATCTGACAGGTGCCTTCGGTTCAAAGGACTACGCCCGTGAGGAAATGGTCGCTGAGATGGGTTCGGCTTTCCTGTGCGCTTCGCTCGGGATCGTACCAACGGTTCGCCATGCAGACTATATCGGGGCATGGCTCGAGGTGCTGCGTGAGGACAACCGCGCCATCTTCCGCGCGGCCAGCATGGCGAGCAAAGCGGCGGAATGGCTCCTTACCCGCTACGAGGCATCGCTTCCCGATAGGGGGCGGATTCCCTTTGGCGAGGAAATGGACAGCGCCGACCTGCCTGCAAAAGAGGGGAGGGCCGAGGCATGACCACCCTCATCCGCGCCGCGACACGCGCCATGCTCAGTGCCAACTTCGAGCATTGCATGGCCAATCCGAAGTTCGATCCGCTCCCGCTGGTGCGCCTGTTCAATCCGATGGGCCGGGCGGTCTGGCTGATTACCGAACTCTATGCCGACAACGATACCCTTTATGGACTGGCCGACCTTGGCTTTGGCAGTCCGGAATTGGGCATCTGCTCGCTTCGCGAAATCGAGGCGATCCGCTTGCCCATGGGGCTCGCCATCGAGCGCGATACCGGCTTCTCCACCCGGCACCGCTTGTCGGTCTGGGCCGAGGCATCGCGCCTTGCGGGATCGATCCGGGATGCCGCTCTGTTGCTGGACCGACTCACGCGTGAGGACCCGGCTGCCATCAGGCTTTCGCCCCGCTGAGGGGGAAGACGCTGGCGGGCGTCTCCCGCCGATCTAAGCCGGTCCGCCCGACCATTCCACCTGAAGGACGGACCGGCACTCACATATGGAGTGCCACCATGAGACTCGAGTTTATTGCACTTGGCAACCTTGCCGTCAGCAAATCCAACATGCGCTACGCGCGCAAGGCCCCAGACGTGTCCGACATCCTGCCGACCGTGAGGGCGCGCGGCGTCCTGCAGCCCGTTCTCGTTCGGCCGGGCTGTGAAGCCGGCCATTACGAGATCGTCGCCGGATGCCGCCGGTTTCATGCCGCGCAGCTAGTCGCAGCCGAAAGGCTCGCGGCCTGCGCTGCGGCCGGGGAGCCGGAGCACGAGGCGAGGCTGCTGCCCTGTGCGATTTTGGACGATGCCGACGATGCGAGCGCGGTCGAGGCCTCGCTGATCGAGAACATCGCCCGGCTAGATCCCGATGAAGTCTCACGCTGGACCTGCTTCACGCGGTTGGTGAGGGAAGGGCGCAGCATTGCGGAGATCGGCCAGACCTTCGGCCTCCCCGATCTGGCGGTGAAGCGCATTCTCGCACTCGGCAATCTCCTCCCGCGTATTCGGGAGATGTACCGCGCCGAGGAAATCGACGCAGCGACCGTGCGTCACCTCACGTTGGCTTCGAAGGCGCAGCAGAAGACATGGCTTGCCATCGCCGACGATCCCGATGCCTATGCTCCTCGCGGCTTCCAGCTGAAAGCATTTCTCTTCGGGGGGCAGTCAGTGCCGACTGGCCATGCTCTTTTTAATGTCGAAGCCAGCGGGCTTTCCACCATCGCTGACCTGTTCGGGGACGATGCCTATTTCGTTGATACGGCAGCATTCTGGGACCTTCAGAACGCCGCCATCGAAGCGAAGCGGCTGGCCTACCTCGAGGCTGGCTGGGCAGATGCTGTCGTGCTTCCTCCCGAAAGCCACTTCCATTCATGGGAGCATGAGAAGACCGCAAAGCGCAGGGGCGGGCGGGTCTACCTCGACGTGCGCGCCAATGGCGAAGTCGTCATTCATGAGGGGTATCTCTCGCGCAAGGAGGCCGTGCGGCTTGCCAAGGCCAGCTCGGAAAATGGAGGCGCCGGGAATGACGAAGGCGCGGCTACCACGGCGGCGCGTCCCGAACTGACTTCGATCACCCAGACTTATATCGACCTGCACCGCCACGACGCCGTGCGCGCCGAACTGCTGGGCCGTCCGGGCCTTGCCCTCCGCCTCATGGTCGCCCATGCCATCGCCGGATCGCCGCTTTGGCGGATCGTCTCTGAGCCACAGGCGGTGAAAAGCGACGCGGTCAGGGAAAGCGTTGAGACCTCGCGGGCAGAAGCGGTGTTCGATACCGCGCGCCGCAGCGTGCTCGCCTTGCTCAACCTGCCCGAAGACGAGCCGACTGTAATTGGCGGGGGTGGGATCGGTGGAACCTGCTGCGGCATGCGCGGATCGCCGCGGGATTTGTGCGGCCTGTTTGCACGGCTCATCGAGCTTCCCGACGAGATGGTCATGGAAATCCTGACCGTGGTGATGGGCGAGAGCCTTGCGGCGGGAAGTGCGGCAGTGGAAACGGTCGGCATGGAGATGACTGTCCCGATGGCGGGTTGGTGGCAGGCGGATGCGGCCTTCCTCGATACACTGCGCGACCGTGAAGTCCTGCTCGCGATGGTGGGAGAAGTTGCGGGCGAGGTAGTTGCGAGCGCGAACGGCAGGGAGAAGGGCAAGACCCTGAAAGGCATCATCCGCGACCACCTTGCAGGCACAGACGGGCGCGTGAAGCGCGAAGGCTGGGTGCCGCGCTGGATGGCGTTTCCGCCCTCTCAATACACCGAGCGGGGCGGTGTCGGCACGGTGGACGCGCATCGCCGGGCGTTCGAGGTGTCCGCCCCGGATCCTGGCGAGGACGAATTTCATTCGGGCGAGCACGGCTGCGGCATCGCCGATGGCGATGAGCGTGACGGGAAGAAGGAGGGCGATGGCTCCCGGCTAGCTGCCTGACGAAATGGGCCGGAGGCGGACCGTTCCGCCTCCGGCCGATCTTGTCGCGGCCATGGAAAGTTTCGGCGGCGAGGCCGCGCCCTGGCAGGCGCGGCCTCGCCGCTGATAGCAAAAGTTCATTGCCGTCGAGCCCCGCCGATGGCACCCATGGAAAGCAATGACCGAAGTTAAAACAAGCGCACTTCAAGCCATCGAAAAACTGGTTTCGCGTCTCGCTCCGGAGCCTGTCTGCGATGATTGCATCGCCCAGACGCTGGATCTGTCGCCGCCAGGTCATGTGGAACAGGTGGCCCGCGAACTGGTCGGAGCCAATCGCTTCGAGCGCAGTAAAGGCGCGTGCAGCCTCTGCGGCGAAACGCGCCTCGTCACCCGCCGGCACTGACGCAAGGCAATAGGCGCTAGGTCTGGGCCGCGATGCGAAAAGCGGAGCGTCCCGTCAGGCCAACAGTTGATCGAAAGCCTGTTTTGCCGGAGCCGCAGCGTGGCTAGCGGCGCGGATGCGATCGGGCGCCTCGCTTTTGCCCGGATCGCAACAACCCTTAAGGGGGACCGCCCCAATGCCCCCCGGGGCGGTCTTTCCCGTGATGCCAGCGCTCGCCGGTCTCGCGCATCAGGCCGTTTGAAAACGCATTGATGGCGGTTTTTCGCCCGGGTTAGATCCATGCTGGATGGTGCAAAGCCTGCGAGTTCCCTGCCACAGTTCGGCGGCACGCCCGGCCCTCACATCGCTCGCCTTCCGGTGGGCGGTTACCAGCGCTTCGGCGGCGTCTTCGGCATCGAAGTCGAGACGCAAGGCGGCTGCATTCCCGTCACCCGGGAACTTCAAGGTATAGATGTCCACTTCAGGCTCCTCCAGCCGCTTGCGTCGTGTTTCCCGACCTGGTCGCGCCCGCGCTGGATAGCATTGTTCTGTGTCAACTTCGCGATACCCAATTCGGGTGAGGCTGGCGGGTTCTGCTTCGCGTCCTGCGTTGCTCCAACCTGGCGCTGTCTTGCCGTCGCTTGTCGCGGTCCACGCTGGGGCGTCATGACGCCCCAGGCCGCGGGCGCCCGCTTCACCTCTCCCGAATGAACCGGCCCGGCGTTGCGGATGGATGCCCGACCGAAACCGCAGGGACTGGCTATCAGTCGGCCGGATCCCGATCTGACGGCTCCGCAGGCCCCGTCGTCCTCGCCCGGTTCGCGTGCCCTGAAGACCGGCTGCACGCGGGGAGCGTAATTCGCGTCCGCCACGAGGCTGAACGAGAGGTAGCTGTGTCCTGGTGCTATCCCGCGGGCGCTATCACCCGCGGCCGACCTCGACTCTGCCCGAACGAATGCAATAGGTCCGTGCCCCGCCAGGCCTTGCGCGAGTTGAAGATAATAGATCGACGCGAAATCGCCGGCCGCGATCCGGCCGAAGCTGACTGGCCGCGTGCAAGAGATTTATCCGATTGCCGGCATCCATTTGTGCTCCCGAGCCCGGGCGCCCGCACCCATTCCCGGATCCGAAAGGCAATGACCTGGAAGCGGTCGCAGTCCCGTCGAAACCATCGCGCGGCAACTTATTTCCCCGACCGCAGGGCGGTCTCCTCGCGGCCGCTTCGCTCGCAAATAAGCTGCCGGCTCCGGTCCTTCGCATGCGCTTCGCCCCAAGGGTTCGCGGGCCCTGGCGAGCCGTTCCTGCCGGTCTGCCATCGTCCGGGAAATCGGTCCGGGACGACCCAGTCAGGAGACGAACAATGCCAGCAATCGGATATGTCACGCGCGATGGCCACAGCTTCAAGGGCCAGCTTCGCACCCTCTCGGTCCGCGCCGAGATCGAGATCACTCCCAACCCGCGCAAGACCAGCGACGCTCAGCCCGACTACCGGGTTTCCTCGGGCGGGGTCGAGGTCGGCGCCGGGTGGCTGCGCCGCAGCGAAAGCTCGGGCAACGACTACGTGTCGCTAAGCCTGGCGGCCCCGGAATTCGGTCCCCGACGGCTCTACGCCAATCTCGGGCGAGCCGCAGGCCGGGACGACGAGGACACCTTCGCGATCATCTGGAATCCGGCCGACTGATAACCAGTCCCCGCGCCGATCCGGCGCGGGGATTTCTTCGCTTCGGGCCCAATACAAGTGTTGTTCTCGCCCAGAACTCGTCTAGAATCAGGTGATTATGAAGACAGATCTTGGCCATCTCCCGGAAGCAAAGCGCGCAGACCTGAAGCGTGTGGTGGAGATCGTCTTCCATGAATTCGAGGACGTGCTCGCACTGGCGACCCAGGGCTGGAAGAAGCAGGGTCGGATCACGAAAGTGATCCTCTACGGTTCGTACGCGCGAGGCGATTGGGTCGCAGATCCAGTCGGCCGGTATTATTCCGATTACGACATTCTCGTCGTGGTCAGCGACGAGCGCCTTGCCGATGAAGCCGAGTATTGGGGCAAGACCAAGGACCACCTCAATCGCGCATACGACATTACCAAAGTGATCTCGGCGCCTGTCGGGCTCACCGTCCATTCGATGGCGGACGCTAACTTCCAGCTCGCGCGCGGACGGCCGTTCTTCGTTGACATCGTGCGCGAGGGCATCGTGCTGTACGAACTGGAAGCCCAGCAGTTCGAAATGCCCAAGCCCCTTGATACAGGTCTTGCCCATATCGAGGCGGAGAATCACTTCAAACAGTGGTTCGACAGTGGAAGTCAGTTTCTCCAAGCAGCTAAATTCTTGATAGCGCAAGGCGGAGATAATATTCCTGCGTTTCAGCTACATCAGGCGACGGAAAACTTCTACCACACGGTGCTGCTGGTGCTGAAACTCTACAGCCCGAAATCGCACAATTTGAAGTTTCTGCGCGGTCGCGCCGAGGACATTGCTCGGGATCTGATTCCTATCTGGCCGCGCGATACTAAGTTCGGCACGCGTTGCTGGGAACTGCTCTACCAGGCCTACGTCAAGGGCCGGTATTCTCCACACTATGTCATTCGTGATGTCGAGCTCGAGTGGTTGGTCGAGCGCATCGAACTGCTCGAAGCCGAGGTCAGGTCGATCTGTGAGAAGCACCTAGGCAAAGCGCTGGACTGAAAAGTGTGGTCTCCTGCGTAGGGTGTTCGTCGGTGACTGGGGTCTCCCGCCGAACGTTCTGACGCGAGGTGATTATGAAGACTGATCTTGGCCACTTACCCGGACAGAAGCGAAGCGACCTCGACCGGATAGTCCAGATCATCTTCTCGGAATTCGAGGACCTCATCGCCCGCGCGACACAGCCCTGGAAGAGGCGGGGCCGGATCCTGAGTGTCATTCTCTATGGTGCTTATGCGGGTGCCGACTGGGATGCCCGCCCGATGGCCGGTCATGCATGGGATTATGATATCCTGGTCATTGTCAATCACGAGCGGCTAGCCGACGAAGTCGATCAATGGAGCAAGGCGAAGGACGCACTCGCGCGTGAGTATTCGATTGCCAAGCGCCTATCGGCCCACCCAAACCTGATCGTTCACTCGCTGGAAGAATTCAACCGGCAACTCGGACACGGACGCCCGTTTTTTGTCGACGTATTGCGCAGGGGAATTGCCCTCTACCAATGCGGCCCGATGCAGTTCCCAACGCCCCGAAAGATCGGTCGCGATGAACTTCGCCTGCAAACCCAGCAGCTTTATCGTCAGTGGTTCGACAGTGCCAAGATCTTCCTCGATATGGCGGATTTTGCCCTGTCGCGGAGAGCGAACAACCATGCGGCGTTCCTGCTTCATCAGGCTGCCGAGCAATCCTATCAGGCTATCCTGGCGCTCAGGACGCTTCACTGCCCGCTGTCGCACCATCTCAAATTCCTGCGCGGTCGTGCCGAGAACGTTGCGCGCGATCTGATCCCGATCTGGCCGCGCGAGGACAAGTTTGGCCGTCGCTGTTTCGAACTTCTGCACCTGGCCTACATCAAAGGCCGTTACTCGCCCCACTACGCGATCAACGATGCCGAACTGGATTGGACTTTCGATCGGGTGCAGGCGCTTCAAGCAGCAGTTCAAGCCATCGCGGAAAAGCGATTTTCTGAACTCTGATTTGGTTCCTAGCATCTTTTCTGCGATTGGCCGGTGTGCCGGATTGTTACACGACCCCGCGTCGCGCGCGCCACCGGGTTGACGCAAAAGACCATCTGGAAAACCATGCTCCCGTAATAGGGGGCATGCATGCCAAAAGGCAGGGTAGCGACATTCAATGCTCGAAACGGCTATGGTTTCATCACGCCTGACGATGGCGGCGCCGATTGCTTCGTCCATTTGTCAGCGGTCGAGACGTCGGGATTGACGAAACTGACGGCCGGCCAGCGCATTTTCTATGAAGTCCTTGTCGCGCGAAACGGAAAGGTGTCCGCGATCAATCTGGCGCAGGACTGAGAGCGGTTGAGCACTCGGGAGTCGAATTTCCCTATAGCCGTTTTCGACTCTGCCTGACCGGCGAATTGTCCTTCATTTGAGTGTCCCTGACGGGCGGCCCGGCGTCGCCCGATGCATGGAAGGGACACCATGAAAAATTCTGACGAGATCGATCGCGCGCAGCGCGCAAAGCGCGGCTCCCCGTTCCTCAACACGCCCCAAGCTGCCAACTATCTCGGAATATCCATCCGCCTTCTGCTCCGGATCAGGCGGTGCGGCGGCGGCCCGATCTACCGCCGACATTGCCGGTTCATCCAGTACCACATCGACGATCTCGATGCCTGGAGCGAAGCCAACTCCGGCCGGGCATTCCACCGGTGAGCGGGCTGGTGACCCCTCGTAGCGAGGCAGCGCTGAAGCCGCTGGGAACGCAGGAACGCGCCGAGAAGCGCCGCTTCCGGAGGCGCCTGATCTTAGCCGTGCTGGCCGGTTTCTGGGTAGGAGCTCTCGGCGGATCGGCGTCGTTGCCACCGGCACCGCTATTGGTCTGGAATGCCAGCCCAAGTGCCCCAATGGGGCTCTATTGGGTCAATCGCAAAAGGGATGTCCAGCTTGGGGAGACGGTCATTGCGCGCATGCCTTTTGCCTGGCGGGAATTTGCCGCAGCCCGTCGCTATCTGCCCAGCAACGTTCCCTTGGTAAAGCGTGTCGCCGCTTCGAAGGGCCACGAAGTCTGCGCGGTGGGGCGCCTGATTTTCATCGATGGGGTGCCGACTGTCGAGCGCCGGCTGCGCGACGGACAGGGACGTCCGATGCCTTGGTGGGAAGGATGTTGGCGGCTGCGTCACGGCCAGTATTTCCTGCTGATGAAGGATAGTCCGGACTCCTTCGACGGTCGGTATTTCGGGATCACGGGCAGCGCGGACATCATCGGACCGGCGAGGCGCATATGGGCGCGCTGAAAGATCTGATCGCCCTCGCAGCGATCGTTGCGGCAAGTGCCGCCTGCCCCGCAAGCGCCGCGGGCGCCGAGGGAATCGCGCGCTGGGCTCCCCACATCGCCGAGGCGTCCACGCGGTTCGGCGTGCCATCCAGCTGGATCGCGCAGGTCATGCGTGCCGAAAGCCGGGGGCGCACTCAGCTGGGAGGCCGTCCGATCCGCAGCGTCAAAGGCGCCATGGGACTGATGCAACTCATGCCCAGGACCTGGGCGGAGATGCGCGCCCGTCTCGGGCTCGGAAACGATCCCGACGACCCACGCGACAATATTCTGGCAGGGACGTTCTACCTACGCCTGCTATACGATCGCTTCGGCTATCCTGGCCTGTTTGCAGCCTACGATGCCGGGCCTTCACGTTACGAAAAGTACCTCGCAGGCGTGCAATCGCTTCCCGCAGAGACGCGCAGCTATCTTGCGCAAGTAGCGGCGGGCGTGAACGTCCCCGCGATCGATCCGGGCCGCCACATCGACGCTTCCGCCCGGCATACGATGTTCATCGCCATCGGCAAAGGTGGTTCGGACGGTAGGGTGGCAGCGGATGAAACCAGGTCCGACGTCGATCCGATGTTTGCGGTCCGCGCAGTGCCCTGATCGCTACGTCCTGGAAGGCCGCCGATCTTTTCGGACTGAGCTTGTCTGCAAATCGTGCGCGAGGCCGAGAGGTCAACACCTCTCTCGGACTTACCAGCGTGACGGTCTGTGCGACGGCTGTAAAGGCCGGCGGCCCCTCCAATTTTGCTGCAGAGAATGAGCGCGCTTCGCGCGCGAGTTTGTTTGTTTTCCTGCAACAAAATCGGTTCCTCCGCCGCCGCTTCGCGGCGCACCGGCAAGCCGGCGCGGCCCTGACAGCCGCCGCGCCAACCGTCGGTCGGGAAGGGTCCTCGAAAGGCGGGGATGCTTAGGCGAAGGAAACTATCATGGTTGCTTACGTGAACATCTCGGCTGCGGCGGATCAGGTCATGGCGAAGCTGGTGGCAGGGCTCGAAATCGAGTTCGGGCGCGGTGCGGCAGGCGCACTGGCAGCGCGGTTTCTGGAAGCGGAGGAGAGCGATTTTGTGTGGGATGCGCGGGTGTGCGAGCGTTGGTTAGGCGCTTGGGAATACGGCGAGGATGAGGATGGCGAGCTCGATCGGGTGGCCGTGCTGGGGCGGCTCGATGGGGGCTGGTTCGCAGCGGTGAGCATTGTGGATGGCGAGGGGCAAGCGCAGGGGCTCGTTGCGCGGTGCAATTGCGCAAGCGAGGGTGAAGCGCGCGCGGCCTACGCATCCTTGCGATGAGGGCAGCGCGAGAAGTTGCGGCCGGGACGTAGGTGATCCGGTACCTGCGTCCCGGCCATTGTCTGCGTTCAGGGCGGCGTTCCCTGTACCAGGGTCAGATAGTGGCCGAAGCGCGTGATATGGGCTGGATAGTGGGTAAGTGGCGGAGGTCGGCGGTACAACAAGATAGAAGGCGTGTCTCGCGACACGCTTAAGTTTCTGTCTGCACATCGTTTTTCCGAGAGACTGAAGCAGTTGCGAAGAGACTTTCGCGAGACATGGCTATTCGGGAGGCTTTGCATGGATTTCGACGATGATTTCGAGCCGCGCCTCGGCCGGCAACGCGATGTGCGCGCGAGGAAGGTGGTGAGATATGCAAGCCGCGTTGCCGTCGCAGCGGGGCTGATTGGCAGTGGGAAGAAAGGCGGCAAGTTCGTCGGCAGCCGTGTCGGTCGCGGAGCTGCGCTCGGCCGCGCGCTTTCGGGGCGGGATCGGCTGGCGGGATATCGGGCCCGCCGTGTCGTCGCGAAGACGAGGCTGGTGAAGGTGCGCGGGCGTAGCGCCAGCGCCCTCAAGGCGCACCTCCATTACATCCAGCGCGACGGCGTGACGAAGGAGGGTGAAAGGGGGGTGCTGTATGGCCCTGACAACGACCGCATGGACGGCGCGGAATTTCTCGAACGGTCGAAGGACGACCGGCACCAGTTCCGCTTCATCGTCTCGGCCGAGGACGGCGACCAGTATGGAAATCTGAAACCTTACATCCGCCGGCTCATGAATCAGGTCGAAGAGGATCTGGGAACCAAGCTCGAGTGGGTGGCTGTTGATCACCACAACACCGGTCATCCCCACACCCATATCGTGCTTCGCGGGATAGATGATCGAGGCAAGGATCTGGTCATTGCCCGCGATTACATTTCCCATGGCTTCCGCGAACGCGCGGTGGAGCTCATGTCTCTCGATCTCGGACCACGCGCGGACCATGAAATTGAAGCGCGTCTGCGTCACGAAATGGAGCAGGAGCGGCTCACGGGTCTCGACCGCCGGCTCTTGGGGCGGATGGATGCCGATCGGTGCGTCTCTCCGCACGACCGTGATCCATTTTTCCAAGCACTGGAGGCGGGGCGCCTGCAGGCTCTGAAGCGGATGGATCTTGCCAGCGAATTGGGGGACGGGCGCTGGCAGCTTGCCGATAGGCTCGACGAAACCCTGAGGGTCATGGGAGAGCGCGGCGACATCATCCGCCTGATGCAGCGCGAAGTCACGCGGGCCAGGCTGGAGCGACAGGACCAGCGCATCTACTCGCCGGAAACGGGACCAATCGTCGGCCGGGTCATTTGCCGCGGGCTCGCGGACGAACATCGCGACCGGCATTTCCTGCTGGTCGATGGCATCGATGGTCGCTCCCACTATGTCGATATCGGGCCGGCAACCGCCGTCGAACAGTTGCCCCGAGATGCCATTGTCCGGGTCAGCCCCAGGATACCCGAGGTGCGTGAAATCGATCGCAATGTGCTGGCGGTGTCGCAGGCCAATGAGGGGCGGTATTCAGTGGCGCTACACCAATGCCACGACCGCTCCGTCACCCATGCCTATGCGCAAACGCATGTGCGCAGGCTCGAGACCATGCGGCGGGCACGGTTCGAAGTTACCAGAGAAATCGACGGCTCTTGGCGGATTTCTGAAGGGCATCTGGCAATCGCCGAACGCTTCGAGCAGCGGGATGTGCAGGCCCGGCCGGTCAATGTGGAAATGCTGGGCGCGGGAGCAGTGGGCCGGATGGCCGGGATGGAAGGTGCGACCTGGCTCGATCGCGAACTTGCCTCCCCTTCCGGACTGGTCATGCGTGATGCGGGTTTCGGCCGGGAAGTTCGCGCGGGTCTGGATCAGCGGCGTCAGTGGCTGGTCGAGCAGGACCTGGCCGATTTTGCGCCGAGCGGCGTGAGGCTGCGGCAGAATGTCCTCGCGTTGCTGCAGAGGCGTGAATTGCTGCGGATTGCTGCGGGCCTTTGCAGCGAGCTTGGAAAGGAATTCACCGAGGCGAAGTCGGGCGATTGGATCGAAGGAAAGATAAGCCGGCGGATCGACGGGATTTCCGATCAATTTGCTCTTATCGAGCGCAGCCACGAATTCACGCTCGTTCCATGGCGGCCGGTGCTCGAGAAACAGCTTGGGCAGCAGGCTGGCGGGATCATGCGCGAAGCCGGTATCAACTGGCAGTTCGGGCGCGGCCGATCGGGGCCGGAGATTTCGTGATCGTTAGGCGCCGACGGTCTTTTGGCGAAGCGGAAAACAGCGGGGCGACCATCCGGTCGTGGATGGCCGCCCCTTCGAAGTTAATCAGACCGGCAATTAGATGCCGAATGGGTTGGCCCTCAGGCCTTCGTGTCTGCGGTGCTCTGGGCCGTTGTTGCCTTGGCAAGTGCCGACGGAGCGGACGCCGCCGTTGCCGGCGTATCTGCAGCAGGGACCTTGATACCAAGCTTCGTGCGGGTCTTATTCAGAGCAGGGGCCTTGGCCTTCGTGGCGGCTGCGGCCTTCGGCTTCACGGCTGCAGGCGTTGCTGCCTTGGCGGCCTTCGTTGCCGCAGGCTTCTTTGCTGCCGGCGCCTTAACAGCCGGTTCGCCAGCTGCGGGGGCTGAAGCGGGCGCTGCCGATGCGGCGCTCGCAGCCTTCGCCGTGCTTGCAGGCTCGCTCTTCGTTGCGGCCGCCTTCTTTGCTTCCGGTTTGGCTTCTTGAGCGACGGCGATGTTGGCGGCGGACTTGGGCGTCGGCTGGGTCGCAACCTTAGCAGGTTTTGTCACCTTCGAAGCCGAAGCCTTGGCAGCCGGGGCCGCTACGGCAGGGGCGGTCTGCGGCGCTGGCGCTGCCTTTCCGGAAGGCTTGCTCGATGCCTTGGTTACAGCCTTGGCAACGGGCGCCGGCTTGGAAGCGGCCGGCTTTGGTGCTGCCTTGGTTGCCTTACCGGTCTTCGCCGGCGCGGGCGCCGAGGTTTCCGGAGACTTGGGTGTGGCCGGCGCCGCGCGTGCTACTGCATTACCGCTGCCGCCAAGACCGGATGCCTTGGCAAAAGCGCGACGCTGCTCGGAATAGCTCGGCGAAACCATGGGGTAGCTGGCAGGAAGATTGTAGCGCGTGCGGTACTCGTCCGGGGTAAGGCCGTTGTTGGCCAGATGCCGCTTCAGTGCCCTGTACGGCTTCCCGTCGATAAGGCTGAGAATGTGGTCGCGAGAGGCAAGGCTTTCTTCAACCGAAACAGCCGGCTTGTATTCTGGCTCTTCGACCTGCGGCTTCCCGGCGTCTCCGGCGAGTGCGTTGCGCGTCGCCTCGATCAGGGCGGGGAGCGCATCGCTCGAGATGGTGTTGTTGGAGACAAAGGCGCTGAGCAGTTCAACTGTCAGGCGGGCGAGCTCTGGCTGCTCGGTGTCGGACATGGAAAGTCCCTCTTCTGAGGTTTATCGGAGGGCGCCTTTGTCTTCCCATCCCCGCCCCAAGTAAAGCCGATTTTTCACGGGTACCCGGCCGTCGCTAGTGGGGCATGAGCCGTTCTTTACAGTATACCCCTCTACTTGGCCCGGGATGGATCAGATGATCGCCCGCTTCCGCAAACTGTCTTTCATGGTTTCGATCTCAGGCGAGACGCTTTTCCCACGATACGCGAGCGAGGTCTCGTGGCGAACGAAGGCGCCTTCACGCGCCGCGCTGAGCCAGTTGAATGATCCGACACAATAGACGTTGTTGTCGGCCATCACGATTTTGCTGTGCACGTCCTTCACTTCAACGACGATGGCACCGGCACCTTCGAGGTTCTTTTTTGCTGCCGCAAAGCTCTCGATGGCGCCCTTGTCCTGCTTACTGCGCCAATCATTCAGAGCGCGGTCGGTATAGACCGTGACTGAGACGCCGGAGTTCGCAGCGGCTTCGATGAGTGGAACAATCCTGGCACCCTGCAGACCGCGATCCGTCAGCCACGGTGTGACGATGTGAATATCGCTGCGGCATTCCTCCAGGACATCGCGCAAAAATCCGTCATGGGCATCGAGATCGGTAAGGTGGACTAGGCCTGCCTCGCGCGTGAGATCCGGCCGCTCAGGCGCGTCAAACAACAGTCGATTGCCTTCGTGCGCCAGAAGCCGCTGTCTCAACTGGCCGCGCGGGCTGCCCGGCGCCGCTGAAGAGAAGCAGTCCATGTCGCCGAACACCAGGAAGCTGTTCATCGCGCGTGATACCGCCACGTTGAGCATACTGGCCTTGGCGTCGATGAAACTGCCGTCTGAGTGCTTCGAGTAGGTTGGCGAGAACAGGATTACCGGTCTTTGGCCGCCCTGGAACGTATTGATCGTACCGATCGTCACGTTGGCACCGGCAAGGCTTTCCTGGCGGCCGAGCGCCGATGTGATGGCCCGGGCCTGACCTGCGAACGGTGTGACGATGCCGACGATGTCAGCGAGGGTCTTGCCGGGGTAGGAGGCCAGCAATTCCTCCTGACGATCGGCCAGCCAGCGGGCGATCGTCTCGGCCTCGAGAGCACTCCGGCGGCTGCCGCCAGCGATAGCATCGCACCGACCGTCGATATGAAGGTAGCCGAGGGCAGGAAGGCCGTCGCTTTTGCGGGCTTCCGATTTGAGCCCGCGTTTTGGCTGGAGTTTCCCGCGATAGCAAAGGTCGTTGCAGTACCAGACGATCTCGTCGAAGCAACGCCGATGCTCGTAGAGCATCAGGCCGCGTTCGAGATCGGCATCCTGGTGATAGCGGGACGCGTGTTGCGCAACCCTCATCACGCTGCCGGAAGACGCGGCGCGGCCTGTCTCGAGGAAGGCGGCGAGATCCGGACCATTGTCGTCACCGTCAATGAGGCCGGCCTGCCGCAGATTGCCGACATCGATCCGGCTGGGCACGCTCCAGATTGGCTCGATCTGGGCGGTGTCTCCAATGATCAGCGCGCGCTTGGCAAGGGCAAACGACGCCCCGGCAATTTCCGGGGTGACCTGTCCGGCTTCGTCGACGATCAGGAGATCGATCTGGCCATAGAGGTAATCCGGCAGAAAATCCCCGTCCTGGAACCGGCTTGCGCACAGCAGACGCGGCAGCATGTAGAATGTCGATACGGCACAGGGCGTCAGCTTCATGCGGCGTGCCCACCGCGCCGTCATTGGAATTCGCCCGGTTTTCTTCTGCTTGGCCGGAATGTCCGGGTCAGCCGCCATGTCGAGGAGCCAGCGTCCTTCCCAATAGTGCGTCGTCGTCAGGAAGATCGGGAAGCGAAGCAGGCGATCCGCAGCCTCGTCGGCATCGGCAAGCGTCATGGAAGACGCTGCTTCCGGCGTAATCGAAAGCACCGAGAGGGCATTAGCCCAGGTGCCGAGCGCGGAGGCTTCGCCAGCGATCGCTGCGTCAGCGCGGCCGAGCGCGGCAATACATTCGCCCACCGCTGCCTGCGCCTGAGCAACTTCAGTCCTCACCGATGACGAGATGTCGCCCAAGCTTGTCCATTCCGGGAGAGGGCCGGACCAATCTGCAGCAAGGACCGCCCTGGCTGCGGCAAGCCGGCGTCTTGCGATCGCAGGGAGCCAGCCAAACAGGGCGTGAACAACCGGCTCGGAGGCCTGGTGCCGGTCCCAGAGGCTCGAGATCGCTTGTGTCCGGTGCAGCTCTGCCTCGGCCGCTTCGAGAGTTTCAGCCCGATCGGCGCGCGCCTGGCGCGGATCTGCGCCTAGGTCGGCATGAACGGCCACCCGTGCTTGGAGCAGTGCCTCCCACGCAAGCTCGATCGCTGACAGCATCTGCGCCTGATCGGTCAACCGCTGGTGCAGCGCCGCGACGACGGTTGCGACGGTCAGTGGTTGAAGATGGGGGAACGCTTTTGCTGCCGCGTCGAGATAGGCAAGACGGCATTGCTCGACCTGATCGGCTTCCTCGAGGCGATCGAAGAAGGCGGCAATCTGATAGGTCTTGGCAGCTTCGCTCTCGCGCCGCTTCGATGGAAAATAGGACCCGAAGCTGCGCAGGGCCGGAAGCCATCGCCCGGCGAAAGGCCCGGTGCCTTTGGCATAGTCGGCGCCGAACGCATCGAGAATGTTGGTTACGGCCTGGTTGTTCGTCGATGTCGCGACGATCAATGGCGCTTCACCCTGTTCGAGCGCGGCCTTGGCCCAGAGCGTCGCGATGGCCGAGAGGAGCATGGTCGTCTTGCCGGTGCCGGGCGGGCCGTTGACCGCAAGGACTTCTCCGTCCTTGGAGGCCGACAGGTGGGCAAGCGCTTCGCGCTGCGCGGCGGCCAGCGCATAGGTATCGCTCGAGTGGCCGAGGCGCTCCGAAAAACACGAGTTTTCGGGGAGGCATGGCTCGGTGCGCTGCTCTTTCTGGCCGGCGAATGTGGCCAGAAGCGGGCCGTAAGCGTTGTCCAGCTCGAGCTGGTCGTAGAGCGCCAGAACATTGGCCGACATGCTGCCATGCCCGCCCGAGCGCTGGACATATCCATGCGGCACGAGCTCGAAGCGTCGGTCTTCCTCAATCGCGGATGCGACCCCTTCCATGAGGCCTTCGGCGTGCTCGACGTAGTCCTGCCATTGGCAGTCTTCGGACAGCGGGTGCGTGGTGACAAACGTGTCGAGCGCATCAATCGTGCCCACCGTAAACGCCATTCGGTGCAAGGGCTCAAGAATGTCGCGCGGGACAACGCTGCTGACCGGACGGATGAGGCGCCCGTCGCGGGTTACCGTCATCCGTGTCGCAACCGGTGTCACCACTTCCGGAAGGCTGCCGCGCTTCTGGCCGCGCTCGGTCCGGGAGGCAAAGACGAAGGGGCGCAGGATGATTGCACAGGTTTCATCCGGCGAGGCGTTAGCGCCGAACAGGGCGGCAACGAGATTTGAAGGGAGGCGGCCGGCGTTGAGGCTGGCGTGGTCGACGATTAGAAAATCGTCCGCGTCCTTTTGAGTGAACGTGCCGCGGCCCAGTTCTGCATCGGCCAGCGAATTGCGCCAGTACTTGGTAACCTTCTGAGTATCGCTCGTCATGATATGCCGCATGCCTTCGTGAGGCGGCATTGTCATGATTAATATCGCGTAATCAACCGGCAGATCATCCGCTCATCCAATACGGTGCGGAATTGGGCGCCTTTATCGACTCGCTCATCGCGGCAGCAACGGCAAAATAGCTTCTCCAGGTTTTGAAGTGCATCCGAAAGACACCTGGGTGCACCAGACAGGGACTGTGATCTCTCGCGGATTTCCGGGAGTCTTGCCCCGACGCCGCCGGATGCGATCCGCGGCGTGCGGAGGCTATCATGACACCGACAAAACTCCTCATCGGACAGATGATGGTCGTTTTCGCGATCGTCCTTGTTGGTGTCTGGCTGGCAACCCAGTGGGCGGCGGCTGAACTCGCCTACCAGCCCGAGCTGGGCAGCCCCTGGTTCGTTTTGCTGGGGCGCAGGATCTACGCGCCTTGGGCGATCTTCATCTGGTGGTTCGAGTTCGATGCCTACGCTCCGGTCGTGTTCGACAAGGCGGGCGGCATTGCGGCTTCCAGTGGACTGGTCGGCTGCGCGGCGGCGATCGCCGGTTCGGTCTGGCGCGCGCGGCAGCGCAGCAATGTCACCACGTACGGATCTGCGCGCTGGGCGAGCAAAAAGGATATCCGCAAGGCCGGGCTCCTTGCCCAGAAGGGCGTGTTTCTCGGGCGGGTCGGTGCCGATTATCTGCGCCACGACGGTCCTGAACATGTGATGGCCTTTGCGCCGACGCGTTCGGGCAAGGGCATTGGTCTTGTCATTCCGACGCTGCTGGGCTGGTCGGGTTCTGCTGTCATCCACGACATCAAGGGCGAGAACTGGCAGCTGACCGCCGGCTGGCGGGCGCGCTTCTCGCATTGCCTGCTGTTCAATCCCACCGATGCCCGCTCGGCGCGCTACAATCCGCTGCTTGAAGTGCGCCGCGGCATTCACGAAGTCCGCGATGTCCAGAACATCGCCGACATCCTTGTCGATCCTGAAGGCGCTTTGGAACGCCGCAGCCACTGGGAGAAGACCAGTCACTCGCTTCTGGTCGGCGCGATCCTCCACGTTCTATACGCTGAGGAGGAAAAGACCCTCGCCCGCGTCGCCACTTTCCTTTCTGATCCGGCGCGCAGCTTCGCCAACACGCTCCATGCGATGATGTCGACCAATCACCTCGGCACGCTGGAAGCGCCGCTGGTCCATCCGGTCGTGGCCTCGGCCGCACGCGAAGTGCTCAATAAGTCCGTCAACGAGCGGTCAGGCGTGCTTTCGACGGCCATGTCGTTCCTGGGACTTTACCGCGATCCGACGGTTTCGGCGGTGACGGCGGCATCCGACTGGCGGATTGCCGACCTTGTCGACGGGAAGTACCCGGCCTCGCTCTATCTGGTGGTGCCGCCCTCGGACATCAGCCGCACCAAGCCGCTGATCCGCCTGATCCTCAATCAGATCGGCCGCCGCCTTACCGAGGAACTGCGCTTCGAGCATGGTTCGGTTCACTCAGAGGCGGGCCGGCATCGGTTGCTCATGATGCTCGACGAGTTTCCCGCTCTCGGCCGCCTGGATTTCTTCGAAACCAGTCTCGCGTTCCTCGCCGGGTACGGTGTCCGGGTCTTCCTGATCGCGCAGAGCCTCAACCAGATTGAGAAGGCGTACGGCGAGCACAACTCCATCCTCGACAATTGTCACGTGCGCGTCGCCTTCGCGACTAACGACGAACGCACTGCCAAGCGCCTGTCCGATGCCCTCGGAACCGCGACCGAGCAGCGCGCGATGCGCAACTATGCCGGGCACCGGCTCGCGCCCTGGCTCTCGCATGTCATGGTCAGCCGCCAGGAGACGGCCCGCGCGCTGCTGACGCCGGGCGAAGTCATGCAGCTTGATCCGCGCGAGGAACTTGTGCTTGCCTCCGGCTCGCCGCCGATCCGGGCCACCAAGCTGCGCTACTTTGAGGAGCCTGCTTTCGTAGAGCGCGTGATCGCGCCGCCGCAGCTGAGCACCAAAGGCTACGCTGATGCGCCGCCTGCGCGGAAGGATGACTGGTCCGGGCAGGTTCGCGGCACCGACGACCGATTGGCACCGCCTGCCAGCGAATTCGTGGAAGAGGAGCCGCAAGGCAAGAAGGTCGTCACCGGCGGCGTGGAACAGGCGCGTACGGTCGAACCCGAAGCCGAAATCGATGCGCCTCCCCAGGAACCGCAAGTCGCCAGCGATCCGCTGGGCCTCACGGCGGATGACGATGATCCCGCATCGGACAAGCGCGTGCTCGACCAGGCGGCGCAGCAACGGCTTGTGCGCGTCACCTATGCGCTGGGCGCCGCCGAGCGCGGCGACCAGTTCGACCTGGAGCTTTGAACATGACGAACAAGGTCCGCTATCAACTGTTCCTGCCCGAGCCGCTCAGTGCCCGCTTGCTCGAGGAAGCCAATCGGCCGGGCGTCACCAAGTCGGATATCCTGGTCCAGGCCCTGACGGTCTGGCTCGACCGGCGGGGCAAGAATGAACTCGACGATCGGTTCGGTCGGCGTCTCGACCGGATCGCCGAACTTCTCGAACGTCTCCTTCGCGACAGTCACATCGAGCTCGAAACGCTGGCGCTTTTCATCCGCTATGAACTGGCAATCAATCCGCCGCTCGCGGAAAACGATGCTGCTGGCCGCGCGGCGGCTTCGCTGCGCTTTGAAGCATTTCTTTCCCAGGTTGCCCGGCAGGTGGGGCAGGGCAAGCGCACGCTCGATCAGGAGTGCGGGCGATGAGCGGCGAAGAAACCGCAGCGCGTCGCCGCGCGATGCTGCGCACGGCGATGGGGCCGGCGGTCGAGGCCGCGCTTGGCGATCCGCGCGTCATTGAGATCATGGTCAATCCCGACGGTGCGCTGAGGGTCGATGTGCTTGGCGAGGGCCGGGTCGATACCGGAGTGCGTCTCGCGCCCGAACAGGTCGAGCGCATCATCTGTCTGGTTGCAAGTCACGCCCGCGCCGAAGTCCATGCCGACAGCCCAATTGTATCGGCGGAACTTCCCCCGCACGGTGAGGGCGCCGGTGAGCGTTTCGAAGGCGTGCTGCCTCCGGTCTCGCTGGCGCCGTGCTTCTCCATCCGCAAACCGGCCGCGCGCATCCATACGCTCGCCGACTATGTCGCGGATGGCATCATGACGCCGGAGGCGGCGGAGATCCTGCGCGCGGCCGTGATTGACCGTCGCAATGTGCTGGTGGTTGGCGGCACCAGCTCCGGCAAGACCACGCTTGCCAATGCGCTGCTGGCCGAGATGGCCGCGCTCGATGAGCGCGTCGTGCTGATCGAGGACACGCGAGAACTTCAGTGCCCGGCGCCCGATACAGTTGCGCTGCGCACCCGCCAGGGCGTCGCCACGATTGCCGACCTCGTTCGCTCGACCCTGCGGCTGCGCCCCGATCGCATCATCGTCGGCGAAGTGCGCGGACCCGAAGCGCTCGACATGCTCAAGGCGTGGAATACCGGTCATCCGGGCGGCATCGCGACAATCCATGCCAATGGCGCGTCCGCCGCGCTGCACCGGCTTGAGGGCTTGGTGCAGGAAGCGGTCGTCACTGTGCCGCGCCATCTCATAGCCGAAGCTATCGACCTCATTGTCGTCATCTTGGGGCGCGGCCTCGCCCGCCGGATATCCGCCATTGCCACGCTCAACGGCTTCGATCCGGCAAGCGGCGAGTACCGCCTGCACGAGCTTTGCTTTCCGTCCGTCCGCTTCCCTTCCAGCAAGCAAGGAGAATGACCCCATGAAAACATCTCGACTTCGTCGCTTTGGCCTGCGCCCCGAACCACGGGCAGCAATGCTCGCGGCAAGCGCGATGGCCGCATCTCTCACGGTCTCGGTGCAAACCTGGGCTGCCGGCTCCGGCATGCCCTGGGAAGAGCCACTCGAGCAGATCCTGGAATCCGTGCAGGGTCCCGTCGCCAAGATCGTTGCGGTCATCATCATCATCGTCACCGGCCTGACGCTGGCGTTCGGTGAAACCTCGGGCGGCTTCCGCCGACTGATCCAGATCGTCTTCGGCCTCTCGATCGCATTTGCCGCCTCGAGCTTCTTTCTCTCGTTCTTCAGCTTCGGCGGCGGAGCGCTGATCGCATGATGGCGGCCGGCCAGCACATCGAGGGCTTCGAGGTCCCGATCCATGTGAGCCTCGGCGCGCCGATCCTTCTGGGCGGGGCGCCGCGCGGGATCGCCATCGTCAATGGCACGCTCGCCATGGCCGTCGGCCTCGGGCTCCAGCAATGGCTGGCCGGCCTCTTCATCTGGGCGGCAGGGCATAGCATCGCCGTCCTCGCGGCCCGGCGCGATCCCAACTTCGCGCCTGTCCTGCTCCGCCACTTGCGCCAGAAAGGATATCTCGCGTGCTGAACCTCGCCGAATATCGCAGCAAGGCCGGCCGCCTTGCCGACCATTTGCCCTGGGCCGCGCTGGTCGCGCCGGGGGTAGTGCTTAACAAGGACGGCAGCTTCCTGCGGGTACTCGCCTTCCGCGGGCCGGATCTGGAATCGGCGACCGAAGCCGAACTCGTCTCGATCGCCGCGCGCGCCAACAATGTGCTGCGCCGGTTCGGCTCGGGCTGGGCGCTGTTCTTTGAGGCCGAGCGCCGCGAAGCGGCTGTTTATCCCGACGATCCCTTTCCCGACGCGGCAAGCTGGCTGGTTGACCGCGAACGGCGCGCGGCCTTCCTTGCCGAGGGCAAGCATTACGAGAGCGCCTATTTCCTGACGCTGACCTGGCTGCCGCCGGCCGACAGCGAGGATGCCGCAGGGCGCCGGCTTGTCGAGCGGGCGGACGATGAGAAGGGGCGCGACTGGCGCGCTTCGCTCACCGGCTTCATCGCCGAGACCGACCGAGCGCTCGATCTCTTCGACGGCTTCATGCCCGAGATCCGCGCGCTCGATAGCGCTGAACTGCTGACCTATCTGCACACGACGATCTCGGATCGCCGGCATCCGCTGCGCGTGCCGGAAACTCCGATGTATCTCGATGGCCTCCTGGTTGACACGCCTCTGGTCGGCGGGCTCGAGCCGAAGCTGGGAGACCGGCACATCCGAACGATCTCGGTGCTCGGATTTCCCAATGTCAGTCGGCCCGGTATCCTCGATGCGCTCAACCATCAGGACTTCGCCTACCGCTGGGTCACCCGCTTCATCGCGCTCGACAAGTCGGAAGCCACCAAGGTCCTGACCAGCCTGCGACGGCAATGGTTCAACAAGCGCAAGTCGCTCACCGCCATGCTGCGTGAAGTGATGTACAACACGCCGGCGCAGCTCCTCGACAGCGACGCTGACAACAAGGTCGCCGATGCCGATCTCGCGCTTCAGGCACTGGGGGGCGACCATGTCGCCTTCGGCTATCTGACCACGACGATCACGGTGAGCGATACCGGCCACACCGCGGTCGAGGCCAAGATGCGGCAGGTCGAGCGTGTGCTGGGCGGTCTCGGCTTCACGACGATCCGCGAACGCGTCAACGCGGTCGAAGCCTGGCTTTCCTCGCTTCCGGGGCACGTCTACGCCAATGTCCGCCAGCCACTGGTCCACACCTTGAACCTCGCCCACTTGATGCCGCTGTCTGCGGTCTGGGCGGGACCTGCGGGGAACGATCATCTGCGTGGCTCGGCTTTGCTGCATGCCAAGACCTCGGGCTCGACGCCGTTCCGGCTTTCGAACCACGTCGGCGATGTCGGGCACTTGTTCGTGGCCGGGCCAACCGGTGCCGGCAAATCCGTCTTGCTGGCCCTGATGATCCTGCAGTTCCGCCGCTATCCCGGCGCGCAGGTTTACGTGTTCGACAAGGGACTGTCCGCGCGGGCGGCGGTACTCGCCTGCGGCGGCGCGCATCATGCGCTTGGGCTCGGCAGTGAATCACGGACACTGGCCTTCCAGCCCCTGCGCCAGATCGATGACCCGGCGCAGCGCGCATGGGCAGCCGATTGGATCGGTGCGATCCTGGCGCAGGAGAATGTGGTCGTCACCCCGGAGGTCAAGGATCAGGTCTGGCTGGCGCTGGGCAGCCTCGCGAGTGCGCCGCCTGCGGAGCGTACGGTCACGGGCCTCACCCTTCTACTGCAATCGAAGGCGCTGCGCACCGCGCTTGGGCCTTACACGATCGACGGGCCCTACGGCGGGCTGCTCGATGCCTCGGAGAGCTTGCTCCATCTCGCGGACCTGCAATGTTTTGAGACCGAGGCGCTGATGGGGCATGCCTCGGTCGTAGGTCCGGTGCTGACCTACCTGTTCCACCGGCTCGAGGAGCGTTTCGACGGTCGGCCGACCTTGCTGGTGGTCGACGAGGCGTGGATCTTCCTCGACCATCCGCTGTTCGCGGCGCGCATCCGGGAATGGCTCAAGGTCCTGCGCAAGCGCAATGTCTCAGTGCTGTTCGCCACGCAGAGCCTCGCCGACATCGCCGGCTCTCCGATCGCGCCCGCGGTGATCGAAAGCTGTCCGCAGCGCATCCTTCTGCCCAACGACCGCGCAGTCGAGCCGCAAAGCCGCGAGATCTATGAGCGCTTCGGCCTCAGCGAGCGGCAGATCGAGCTGATCGCCCGCTCGACGCCAAAGCGCCATTACTACCTGCAATCGGCCCGAGGAAACCGGCTGTTCGAGCTGGGGCTGGGGGATGTGGCGCTGGCGCTGTGCGGCAGTTCCGATCCGATGACGCAGGCGCGGATCGATGCCGTGCTCGCCGAACATGGCCGCGATGAATTCTTCGCCCGCTTCCTCGAGGGAACGCACGCTGCCTGGGCGGCCGATCTGATCGGCACCTACCCCGGGCCGCGCGCCCGGAGTCTGTGACACCAACCTGAAGGAGAATGATGATGCAGATATCGTCTCGCCCATTTCCGGCCAAGCCGATCCGCAGGTTCGGCACCGGCGTCGCCGTCGTGGCACTCGTGGCTACCGGTGGCCTCGTGCTCGATGGGATGATTGCCAGTCCGCCTGCCCATGCATTGGTCGTCTACGACCCGACCAACTACGCGCAGAATATGTTGACGGCGGCGCGGGCACTCAAGCAGGTCAATAACCAGATCCAGTCGTTGCAGAATGAGGCCCAGAGCCTCGCCAATCAGGCGAAGAACCTCTCGACGGTGGGCTTCCCCGAGTTGCAGGCGCTGACGCAGACGCTCCAGAAGATCGATACCCTGATGGGGCAGGCGCAGAACATCCAGTTCAAGGTCGCCAGCGTCGATCAGGAGTTCAGTAAACTCTATCCGGGCGCCTTCAACCAGTCGCTCAAGCTCGACGACCAGGTGACGGCGGCGCGGTCGCGGCTCGACACCGAAGTCACCGCCTATCGCCACACGGCGGTGATGCAGGCGCAGATCGCCGAGAATGTCGAGGCCGATGCGACGACGATGAATGCGCTGGTCCAGCGCAGCCAGGGCGCAGAGGGGACGCTGCAGGCACTGCAGGTGACCAACCAGCTGCTCGCACTGACCGCCAAGCAGCAGTTCCAGATCCAGCAGATGCTGGCCGCCCAGTTCCGCGCGCAATCGGTCGGCGATGCCAACCGGGCGCAAGCGGAGAGCGAATCCCAGGCCGCGATGACAAAGTTCCTTGGCTCAGGCTCTGCGTACACTCCGCAATAGCTCGCAGCCGGCTCGCCACACCCGATAGCGGCGGCGGATTGCCTCTCCCGTCGCCGCGTCGCGGGGCACGTGCTCCTATGCCCGGCCGTGCCCCGCGACATCCTCCAACTCAGTGCTGGGCTGAGCGCGATGCCTCGCGCCTAGCTCCGCAGCCAAACAGGATGAACGCACGTGGACGACCTCAACATCATCGATCAGTTCATGACTGCCTTCATCCGCTACATCGATAGCGGCTTCGGGCTGCTGGGCGGCGATGTCCGGTTCCTGACTGCGACGCTGATCGCGATCGATGTGACGCTGGCGGGCCTGTTCTGGGCACTGGCCGGCGAGGACAATGTGCTGGGCCGGTTCATTCGCAAGGTCCTTTACGTTGGCGCTTTCGCGTTCATCATCAACAGCTTCTCGGCGCTCGCCGACATCATCTTTCGCTCGTTTGCGCAGGCCGGGATCACCGCCGGCGGCGGCGCGCTCACCACCGATGATCTGCTGCGGCCCGGGCGCCTGGCCGGGACTGGCTTTTCCGCGGCATGGCCGCTTCTCGAGCAGGCAGGCAAGCTGCTCACCGTCACCAGCTTCTTCCAGAACGCCCTGCAGATCGTGGTGCTGCTGCTCGCCTGGCTGCTGGTGATCCTCGCCTTCTTCATCCTTGCCGTGCAGATGTTCGTCTGCATCATCGAGTTCAAGCTGGTGGGGCTTGCCGGTTTTATCCTGGTGCCTTTTGCGCTGTGGAACCGGACCAGCTTTCTGGCCGAGCGCGTGCTGGGCCATGTTGTGAGCTCGGGCATCAAGGTGATGGTGCTCGCGGTCATTGTCGGCATCGGATCGAACTTCTTCGATCAGTTCACGCAGGCGCTGCAAGGGCAGGAGCCCGATGTCGGACAGGCCATGAGCCTCGTGCTGGCGAGCCTTGCCCTTTTCGGCCTCGGTATCTTCGCGCCGTCGGTCGCCAGCGGCCTCGCGTCGGGTGCACCGCAGCTCGGAGCCGGCGCGGCCGCCGGTACGGCGCTTGGCGCCGGCGGCGTTGCCATGCTGGCAGGCGGCGGCGTGGTGGCGGGTGCTCGTCTTGCTGGCACTGCTCTGACAGGTATCCGCGCCGGCACGTCAATGGGTGCGAGCGCATCGGTTGCAGGCTCGGGCAGTCACGGCGGCCCGGGCCATGCGGAGCCGGGCGGCGGTCATTCGGCTCCGTCAGGAGGGGCTGGGCCGTCGAAGTCAGGGCCTTCAGCGCCGCAGCGCTCTGCGGGCACTTCCTCCCCGAATTCGCCACCCGACAATTCGAACGCTTCCCCATCGGCATCGGCCCCGGCCGCCGAAGGCGGCGAGGGAACGCCGCAGTGGGCCAAGACCCTGCGCGCCGAACAGACCGCCCGTCACCGCCGCGATGTCGCGATCCATGCCGTACAGCAGGGCGATCGCGGCGGCGGCTCGGCAACACCTGACATCAGCGAAAGGAACGATTGACCATGCGCTTCAAACGCAGCGTCCAGCTCTATGGGGGCACTCCGCTTCCTGAGACACCTTTCCAACGCGCCGCGCAGCTCTGGGACGAGCGGATCGGCTCGGCCCGGGTTCAGGCCCGGAACTGGCGGATCATGGCCTTCGGCTGCCTCGGGCTTTCCTGCAGCATGGCGGGCGGCCTCATATGGCAATCACTGCAAAGCCGGGTGGTGCCCTATGTCGTTGCCGTCGACAGGCTCGGCGAGCCGCGCGCGGTCAGCGAGGCGGAGGCCCGCTACGAGCCGACCGATCCGCAGATCGCCTGGGCTTTGTCAAAGTTCATCGGCCACGTCCGCGGCGTGTCGCTCGACCCGGTCGTGATGCGCGAAGGCTGGCTCGAAGCCTACGATTTCTCGACCCAGCGTGGCAGCCGCTTCCTGAGCGAATATGCGCGGGGGTCGGGAGCGTTGACGGGGCTCGGGGAACGCAGCGTTTCGGTCCAGGTCACCAGCGTCGTCCGGGCTTCCGACACCAGCTTCCAGGTCAAGTGGATCGAAAACGCGTTCGAGCGTGGCAGCGCCTCCGGGACCAGCCATTGGACTGCGATCCTGACCATCGTCCAGCAGCCTCCCCGGGACAGCGAAACGCTGCGCAAGAACCCGCTCGGGATCTACGTCGATGCCATCGACTGGAGCCGGGAGCTTGAGGTGCCTGCGCCAGCGGCAGCTGCTTCGCCGCCGCCATCGCCGTCCAATCAGGATGCTGGCCCTGTCCGCGGAGAGCATGCGCCGGCCATGCCGACGCCTTCCAATTCCAATCCCGATGAAGCCAAGGAGGTTCTGCCATGAAGACTTCGCTGCTAGCCGCGGCAGCCTTTGCCGTGGGTGTCCATCCGGTGGATTTGCCGGCGAGTGCAAAAGTGCCTGTCAGTGCCGTGCGCCGCGGCAGCGCGGAGCCGTCGCCAAATGCCTGGGTCAATGCCCGGCAGGTCTATCTCTGGTCGGATGGCACCGTGTATCATGCCTATACGCAGCCCGGCATGATCACAGATATCGCGTTGCAGACGGGCGAGGGGCTGATCGCGGTTGCGGCCGGCGACACGGCGCGCTGGGTGATCGGCGATACCTCTAGTGGAACTGGCGACGATAAGCGCACGCATGTCCTGGTGAAGCCGTTCAGTGCCGGGCTCGCGACCAACCTCGTCATCACCACGGATCGACGCACGTATCATCTTTTGCTGACCAGCCAGACCAGCGCGGGAATGTCGGCGCTTTCGTGGAACTACCCGCTTGATGAGCTGGTAGCCGTCAAGGCGGCACAGGCTTTGGCCGAAGCGGCGAAGCCGGTTGCCGCCGGGCTCGGTGTAGACCAGCTCTACTTCGGGTACGGGATTACCGGCGACACGCCGACCTGGCGCCCGCTGCGCGCCTTTGATGACGGCCGGCAAACCTTCATCGAGTTTCCAGCCTCGATTGGTGTGGACGAAGCGCCGCCGCTGTTCCTGATCGGCGCGGACGGCGCAGCCGAGCTGGTTAATTACCGCATGAAGGGGCGCTTCTATGTGGTGGACCGCATCTTTGCGGTCGCGGAGCTTCGGCTTGGCACTAGGAAGCAGCAGGTCGTGCGGATCACCCGAGGCGGTGAGGGGAGGGCGCGGCGATGAGCGAAGGACCCGATTCAGACGTGGCCCCGCCCACTTCGGCATCGTCCGAGAACTCCGCAAATCGGACTGAGGCGCGGGTTCAATCTCCGGCGAAACTCGATCCCGAGACGCTGGCGATCCGGGTGAGGACGCCGCGGGTCACGCGCTTCAGGAAGGAAGTCATCATCGGTGGCAGCATTCTGGCGGCGCTCGCGCTGATCGGCATCGCCTGGATCGCGCTCCAACCCCGAGTGGCTGGCCGGATGATCGCCGGGAGCACCATGTCGCAGCCTGACCGGAAGCCTTCGGACGAGGCACTGGCAGGGCTACCCAAGAGCTATGGCGACGTCCCGAAACTTGGCCCACCGCTTCCCGGCGACCTGGGGCGGCCGATCCTGAGGGCACAACAGCGTCAGTTGGCCCGTGATGGCATGGCGCCTGTTGTCGCGCCGGGCGCCGGCGAGGCGGAGCAACAGCACGCGGCCGAGCTCAAGGCGGCGATGCAGTCTTCGCTGTTGGTTCAAGGCGCGCATCTAGCGGCGGGAGCGAACGCGGCCAACCCCTCATCGGTGTCGGCAGCGGCTATTGATGCGGGACCAGCGGAAACTGGCGAAACCGCTGCGTCTGGGGCCGCTGATCGCAAAAGCCAGTTCGCCGAGAAGCTCGACGAGCGCGGCGATGTGAACCCGCATGGCCTGGCAGTGCCTGTCTCGCCCTACATGTTGATGGCCGGGAGTGTGATTGCCGCGAGCCTCGTAACCGGCGTGAATTCCGATGTGCCGGGGATGGTTGTGGCCCAGGTCACGCAGAGCGTGTTCGACAGCGCTACGGGGCAAGTCATGCTCATCCCGCAAGGCGCCCGGCTCGTCGGCAAGTACGACAGCGTCGTTGCTTATGGGCAGAGCAGGGCGCTGGTTATCTGGCAACGACTAATGATGCCCGATGGGAAATCGCTGCGGCTCGACAATATGCCGGCAACGGATACGTCCGGCTACGCGGGGCTATCTGACAAGGTGAACTTTCATACCGGCCGACTGCTGAAGGGTGTCGCGATCGCCACGCTCCTCGGCGTTGGCACGGAGCTTTCGATCACCGGTGAGAGCGATCTGGTGCAGGCGGTCCGCGAGTCCGCACAGACAAGCGTGTCGCGGGCGGGCGATCAGATCACCCAGCGTAATCTCGATGTTCAGCCGACTATCGACATCCGGCCTGGCGCTCCGGTGCGCCTCATCGTCCGACAGGATTTGGTTTTGACGCCATGGAAGGGGGAGGGATCACGATGAGCACGATCAAGCTGGCGAAGCTGCCGGACAAGACGCCGATCAAACTTGCCATCATGGTAACGCCGGATCTTCATCAGGGACTTCAAGAATACGCTGCCTTCTACGCGTCGGTCTATGGGGCGAAGGAGGCGCTACCGGAGTTGATCCCGGCCATGTTGGCCGCATTCCTCGATGGCGATCGTGGGTTTCAGCAGCAACGGAAGGGCAAGTGACTATGAATCGTGACCTCGATGCGCGTGCGCCCTCATCCGGTATGGAGCAGATCAGCGTTCGAATTCCTGACGCGGTGCGGTTGACCGGCCTTAGCCGTAGCAAAATCTACCAGCTGATCGCGTACGGCGATCTGGAGGTTGCGAAGGTAGGACGATCCACCGTCATCATCGCATCGAGCCTTCGCGAATTTATCGCGGCAAGACGGACGCGGCGCAGCTTACCATCGCAACGGACGTGTAACTCTCACCCGGCGAGCCTTTGACGCGCGTAGGACACGACACGATTACGGCCGGATTGCTTGGCGGCGTAGAGCGCACTGTCGGCTTGCGCGATGAGCGCCGCAAGGAAGCTTTCGGGGGAAGCATTTTGCCTCAAGCCGGAGGCAACGCCTACGCTGACGGTCAGGGGAATGGACATCGCCTCGCTGGAAAATGCAGGTTCGGCAATGCTCTTGCGGACGCGCTCCGCGATTGCGGTGAGTTCGGTCGCCTGCGGCGCGGCAATAACGGCAACGAACTCTTCGCCGCCGAACCTCGCAAACAGATCGTTTTCTCGTAGCGCGGTTCGGCAGCGGGCTGCCACCTCCCGCAGTACATCGTCACCGACCGAATGACCGTAAGTATCGTTGATCTGCTTGAAGTGGTCGACATCGATCATGAGCACTGCGACGGCGCGGTCCTTCGCGCTTGGTGTCTTCATGATCTGAGCGAACTCGCTCTCCAGACTTCTTCGGTTCGCAGCCCCAGTCAGAGGATCGGTCTCGGCCATCCTTTTGAGGTTTGCGGCCATGCGCAGTTCCGCCGTCACATCGCTGAACAGCCAGATGCGTCCGCGCTCGCCGTCGCCCCGCACCGGATGAGTATCGACTTCATAGGTCCGTTCGCCGAGGATCCAGTGGGTCGTGACCGAGTAATGAACATCCGCGACATGTCCTGCGTAGAGTGCATCGAGTTCCTCCCGATTGTCACAGCGCTCCCTCAGCATGCGCATGGGCTCTGACACGTCGCAGGCCTGATGCCGACCGGTGCCGGTGCCAAGCAGCTGCGCTGCGCGTTCGTTGACCATTACGCCGATGCCGTCGCCATCGAAAACGACGATGCCGGCGGGTACGCTCTCCAAGAGGTCGTTGAACTGGTCGCGCATGACAGCCTGGCGAACAGCCTCCCGCCGCCGGCCGAGCGCTGAGGCTACACTTCCCGATAGTAGCGGCACATGGTGGACGAGGGGTGGCGGGGCGGCAGGCGTGGTCCAGAGGAGAAGCAGGCCGCTATAAGGTGCATGTTCAAGGCCCGCGGGCACGAACAAAATAAAGGCGGGAAGGTCGGGAAGGGCATTGATCACGGCGGTCGGGAGCCGGAACTCCGACGCATCGACGGGCGCCGATTGCCAAGCCCGTTCTAGCAGGGTGCGGAAAAACCCTCCATGAGGCGCGGTGATCGCCGGGCTCAAAGGGTTTGTCGGGCACCGGTTTGGGGAATTCGGCATCAGGTGGCAGTCGTTTGCTGCCAGAACCCGCCGTGTGGCGGATTCCTCGCATAGCTACGCCTTCGCCATTAGTTTTGGCAGACGAACCAGATTGTACGCTGCAGCGGTCAGCGTGAAGTTCCATCCGACGCGGTCCTGCCCTCGATGCCGGGTCTTGCGCAGGTTTCCGCTGGTCTTGGCCCAGCCAAAGACCTCTTCGATCCGTTTCCTGATCCGCATCGAAACGGCGTAGCCAGGGTGCCGGGTAGTGCGTCCATCGATAGCGGATCGCCTGTTGGCATTGTTCTGGGCGACGTGCGGGGTAACGCCAACGTCGCGCAGGGCGGCGACGAATCCGGCTGTATCGTAGGCTTTGTCCGCCGCCAGCGTAATGCGATGGCGCCCCTTCATGCGGGAAAGCATGGTCAGCGCGGCCTCCCGTTCGGCCGTGCCCGTGGCGTGAGTGAGCGTCGCATCGACGACCAGCCCATGCCGGTTCTCCATCAGGACGTGGCCCATATGACACAGCCTCGCAGCTTGGCCGCGTGCCTTCTTGAACAGGCGGGCATCAGGATCGGTGGTGGAGGCGTGGGTGGCGTTGGATCGCTTCTCGCCATGGAAATCGCGTTCGGCGTTACGCCCCTTGGCCTTTGCCTGTGCGCTCTGACCGGTGCCCGAAACGCTGTCGTCGTCGTCACCGCCCGAAGCCTCGCCGTCCCTGGGCTTGAAGCTCTTCATGCTGGCCCACGCTTCGATCAGTGTGCCATCCACCGAGAAGTGGTCGTCTGACAGGAGCGCCTGCACACGAGACTGCCCTACGATCGCGGACAGGAGCCTGGCGGCGATGTCCCCGGCCAGCAGCCTCTCCCGGTTCTTGGTGAAGACCGTCACATCCCAGATCGGCGCATCCATTGCCAGGCCGACGAACCAGCGGAAAAGCAGGTTATAATCCATCTGCTCCATGAGTTGGCGTTCCGAGCGGATCGTATAGAAAGCCTGCAGGAGCAATGCGCGCAGCAACTTCTCCGGCGGGATCGATGGCCGGCCAATGCGCGAATACATCGCATCGAAATCAGCGGACATCACCTCGAGAGCTTCGTCGACGATCGCGCGGATCGCCCGAAGTGGGTGGTCTGCTGGAACCCGGGCTTCGCAGCTCACGTAGGAAAACAGCCCTTCACTCCGGTAATCGCCGCCGCGCATCTCAAATCCTTCAACCTCAGCCGAAGGCATATGAATCACCTCAAGGGGCTCAAGGAAAGCGCCTTTTTCCGCACCCTGCTCTCATGTTCGCTGTCAAGCCTTTGTTGCACAGTAAAGGCACCGGCGACGCCGGAGATTGAATTGTATAGATGCGCAAGGATGGAGACGGAACTGAGACGACGGTTGAGCAAGCTCTCATGCGCGGGTTGGTTACCGCATGACCGTGGTTTCGTTCTGGGGCTGCCTCTCTCTAAATAACGAGCGTCGATTATTTCTGCTCATAACAGCGCACGAGGATTCCCCACCGCGTTCCGCCTCCAACTTTGCGCATCGGAATGATAATTAGCCCTTCTAAGCCGGAGTACCCGCAGTCGCTCGCGCGATGGCCCAGATGAAGCCGGCCATCTCACGGGCAATCGCTGTCGTCACAACGACCTTGGCCTTACCGGCAGCTGTAAGTTGCCTATACCGCTGGCACATTCGAAGCTGCCCTTTCCAAGCAATGTCGCGCACCGCTTGGGGGACATTTTCAATGCGGTCGTGCAACTTGCGACTGACGCGTGCCTGCATCCGATAGGTCCATGCTCCTTCAATCAGTGCCCGCCGGGCCAGCCCACTGCCAGCCTTGGTAATGCCGCCCTTGCGCACGGAGGAGCCGCTGGAATGCTCCGACGGAGTCAGCCCGAGATAGGCCATCAATTTGCGCGGGTTATCAAACCGCTGGAAGTCCCCAACCTCGGCCACCACCGTGACTGCCACAATGAATGCCACACCCCTCATCGCCTGCACGGCTTCAACTACCGGCCACAGACTCCAGCTTGGAGCAAGGTCCTTGATCTGTTTGGTCAGCCGCTCGATGCGCGCCTCCGCGTCGGCTATGGCGTGCACATAATCCTGGAAGACAATTTGCTGCGCGGGATGTTGGAAACGCAGCGTTGTCAGCCAGCGCCGATAGGCTTGTGTCCAGCCCCTTTTGCCGGAATAGATACGACCGTGGCGGAGCAAAAATCCCTGAAGGTGCTGCCGCGCTTTGCCTACGACCCGCACAGCGGTTGCTCTTGCACGAATGAGATCCCGCATGGCTTCGTGCGCTTCGTCAGGTACCCAGACCGCCGTCAGTTCGCCCGCACGGTGCAGCCTCGCCAGCATCAGCGCATCGCGACGGTCCGTTTTTACCCGATCCCCTGTTTTCACCGGTATGAGAGACGGAGCAACGACGATGCAATCGTGGCCATGCTCTACTAGCTGTCGGTGTAGACCGTAGCCGCAAGGCCCTGCTTCATAACAGAAATGAAGCTCCCTCGCCCTACCTGCCAGCTTCTCGACCACCTTCTTAACCTCGTCGGCGCGGTTGGGTATCACGCCCCAGCTGCGCACTTCTCCTCCTCGCTTCCCGTCGGCTACCGCCACGGAGATCGTTGCTTTATGGACATCAAGCCCGATAAACATGCTATCCTGCATGCGGTCTCTCCTCCATTCTTGAGGCTCGGCACCAGCCAGCCTGGTGCAACCCTCGAACGCAGAATGCAGCAGGAGAGGCCACTTACCCAGTCAGCTCAGGCGAACATGGGGTCTAAAACCCGGCTGTTGCGAAGATTGAAAGAGGGAAGCGAAAGAGCCGGCGATACCGCCACTGCCGCCGCTCGATACCCGCCGTCGACTTCCAGCGCAACGACCAGGTCAGCTTCGCAAGAGACACGGGCAAAACCGCAAAGCTCGTAGAGCGCTTCACTGATGCTCGCGGTCATGGAGCATCGTCCCTGAGATGCTTTTCCAGGATTTTCAGGACCAGGTCGGGTGCTGTCATGTGCGGCAGATGTCCGGATGCATCGATGATATCCAGCGTCGCATTCTTCATCTCGCGGACGAGCCACTCTCCGACCTCGCGCGGCACGGCAACATCGTTGGCGGTCTGGATGAGATTGACCGGCACCGGAACCCGGCGCGCCGCAGAACGCACGTCCGAGGTGAAGATGGTGCGCGAGGTATGGAGCGCGATGTCCGGGCGCATCTGAAAGAGAGTGCGCGAAAACTCGGAAACGGCATGCGCGTCCTCTACGCCTACGACTATCGGCGCGAACCCAGCGGCCCAGGCCTGGTAATTAGCCGCCATGCTGTCGAAAAGCGCATCGAGATCTGCCTGATCGAAGCCGCCGACATAGCCCGGTTCGTTGAGGTAGCGCGGGGAGGCGCCGATCATGACGATCCGGGCGAACAGGTCGGGCCTTCCAACCGAAGCAACGGCGCCTATCATCGCGCTCATGGAGTGGCCGACGTAAATGCAGTCGTCGATGCCGGTTTCATCCAGCATGTCGATCAGGCCATCAGCGTAGCCGTACAGGCTATCGTACCGCTCGAACTCGTAGGTCGTTTCGCCGTGAGGCCCGCAACCAGGAAGATCGAACGAGTAGACGTCATATCGCTCGTCGAACCAAGGTCGCAGCGAAGACCAGGCATCCTGGTCCGTGCCGAACCCGTGTGACAGAACCACTTTGCACGTCCCACCGCCACTGCGGCGGCCGTGCAACCCTTTGAAAATCAATGCTCAATCTACCTGATAGGGAGGACGTATCATAACCTATGTAGATAAACTGTGTGAAACAACACACAACATCCTGGGAACCCCGAATGCTTGAGCACAAGGTGGGTTGCACGAGGTAGGCGACAAGACGAAGCATCGCTTGGCAGGCCGAATGTCTCATAGGCAAGTTTTTCGAAGAGCCCAGCAAGAGCCGAAAATCGGTCGGTTATTTCTTTGCGCCGCCAACGCAGCTCCTCGTTGCACAGGTCTGTCCACAGCCTTGTCCCGGGGAGCGTGGCGCGCGCCCGTCTCAAACATCTTGACCGTCCTCCCCTAGGAGTGGGAACATATAGCGAACATAGCGAGTCTGAAAACACACACCATGCAGCCGGTATCACCATCAACCCTGCCGACGATCGAGCACCTGCGGACCCTGGCGTCGCCGCTTGCGGAATTTCGCACGATGCCGTTTGCAGCCGAGGCTCTGGATGGTCGTCTGGGCGGCGGGGGACTGCGTGCCGGCGCTTTGCACGAGGCGGCCGCGCGCACCTGCTCGCTGGTCGATGATGCCGCCGCGACCCTGTTCCTTGCAGGGATCGCAGCGCGTGAAGCCCGCGCTCTCGAGGCGCCGGTGCTGTGGGTGAGCTGCCGTAACGACCTCTACGCGCCGGGGCTGGAACAGGCCGGACTTGCATCGTCCTATGTCATTCACGCGCAGCCGCGCGAAGAAGCAGCGCTCCTTGCCGTCGTCGAGGACGCTATCCGCGATGGCACACCGGCCGCTGTCGTTGCCGAGGCCGGCAGGGTCTCGATGGTGGCTACCCGCCGCCTTCAGCTCGCGGCGGCCGAGGCCGATATTCCTGTCCTGCTGCTCAGGCGTCACCGCGGACGCGACCGGGATCCGCTCGGCGAACCTTCGGCGGCCTGGACCCGCTGGCGCATTGCCAGTGCCCCCTCCGACCGTCTCGGCGTTGCCGGCGTCGGTCGGCCCCGCTGGCTCGTCGAACTTGCCCGCCAGCGCGGCGGTGAAGGTTTTTCCCTGATCGTGGAGGGATGTGATGAGACGGGTCGTCTCGCTGTTCCTGCCCTATCTGCCGATCGAACGGCTGAGACGGCAGGACCGGTTCGCCGCTCCGCGGTCTGAACCCCGCGCGCTCGAGCTGCCTGTCGATGACGATCCCGGTGCCTGCTCGGTCCCTCGCGGCGGCGGGTGGCGGCCCGGTGCGCGCTGGGCACGGGCAGGGACGCAAGGTGAAGGTCGCGGGCGGGCACGCTCGCGTGTCGATGTCGAGCGTGAGATTGCCGCGCTGCCGCTCCACGCGCAGCCGCCGATGCGCGAACTTGGCCGGCGCTCGGAAGCGGCGGAGCATCCCTTCAAGCGTCCGGTATCGACGCCGCCGCGCGCCCTGCGCGTCGCCTCCGCGGTTGCCGCGCCCCCGCTGGCGCTCATTGGCAAAGTCGGGCGCCGCGACGAGATCGTCTCGGCATGCCCGGCTGCACGGGCGCTTGGCATCCATATCGGCATGGCGGCAACCCATGCGAGGGCCCTGGTCTCGGACCTCGATTTTCGCGCCGCTGAGCCGGAAGCGGACGCAGAGCTGCTGGACCGCATGGCGCTCTTTGGAATTCGGCGCTGGTCCCCGATCGTCGCGGTCTGTCCGCCTGACGGTATCTGGCTTGATCTGACCGGCTCTGCGCATCTCCATGGCGGAGAGGAGCGCTTCTGCCACAGGCTCCAGGCATTTTGCCGCCGCGCCGGGTTCACTGCGCGTATCGCGGTCGCCGATACCCCCGGCGCAGCACATGCACTCGCCCGCTACGGCGGCGAGGATATTGCCATCACCCCGCCGGGCGGCGTGCTGCGCGCTCTGTCGCCGCTGCCGGTAGCCGCGCTGCGGCTGGACGGGGCTGCGCTCGGCGCGGCGCGCAAGTTCGGGTTCGAGACGATCGCCGACCTGCTTCCGGTGGCGCGCGGTCCCCTGGCGCGCCGTCTCGGCATGGCTGCGATCGATCGCCTCGACCAGGCGCTCGGCGGCAAGGCGGAACCGATCACGCCGCGCGAAGACATCGTGATCCCCATGGTGGAGCGGCGCCTGCTCGAACCGATCGGGACGGCCGAGGCCATCGCCCAGGTCATGCAGGATCTCCTCAAAGACATGGCCGAGGTCCTGCAGAGGAAGGGCCTTGGCGCGCGTTCGCTGCGCCTCATCGGGCTGCGGATCGACGGCGGCGAGCAGGTCGTGGCCATAGGCACCTCGCGCCCGACCCGGGAGCCCGCGCACTTGCTGCGCCTGCTCAAGCTCAGGATCGACCGGATCGATCCTGGCCTGGGTCTCGAGCAGTTCAGGCTGCTGGCGCCGCACACCGAAGCGCTCGATGCCGACAACCTCGGGGCCATTCTTGCCGGCGAGACCACCGTGCGCGATCCTGCCCGGCTTGTCGATGTGGTGGCAGGCCGGATCGGACCGGCCTGCGTGTTCCGGGTTGCCCCTGCCGAGAGCCATGTGCCCGAGCGGGCCGTGAAGCCGGAAAGCCCCATCGAGGCGCCGGGATCGTGGCCGTCCTGGCAGCGTCCCGTGCGCCTGTTCGCGCGGCCGGAACCGCTGCACCGCGTTATGGCGCTGATGCCCGATCAGCCGCCGCGCCGCTTCGAATGGCGAGGGCGCGCCTACAAGGTCGTCGCAGGCGACGGACCGGAACGGATCCATGGCGAGTGGTGGCGCCGCGACGCGGAAGTCTGGGCCGTGCGCGACTACTACCGCCTCGAGGACGAGCACGGCGGCCGTTACTGGGTGTTCCGGCGCGGGGACGGGGTGGCAAGCAATACCGGCGATCTCACCTGGTGGATGCACGGGGTCTTCGCATGACCGCCTATGTCGAGCTCCAGGTGCTCACGCACTTTTCCTTCCTGCGCGGCGCCTCCAGCCCCGACGAGCTGTTCGGCGCCGCCGCGATGCTCGGCTATCCCGCGCTCGGCATCGCCGATCTGGGCAGTGTGGCCGGGGTCGTGCGCGCCTGGAAAGCGGAAAAGGTCACCGGGGTCCGGCTGATACCCGGCACCCGGATAGATCTCGCCTGCGGGCGCCGCCTGCTGCTCTATCCGACCGACAGGCAGGCCTGGTCGCGCATCACCCGCCTTCTGACGATCGGCAAGCGCCGGGCCGGGAAGGGGGGCTGCCTGCTGCACTGGCACGAGCTTGCGGCGTGGTCGGCAGGGGTGATCGCGATCCTTCTCCCCCACGAAGCAGACAGCGAGAATGCCGCGGCGCTTGCTGCCTTGCGCGAAATCTATGGCAGGCGCGGCTACATGGCCCTGTTCCAGCGCCGCCGCCCCGATGACGCGGTGCGCATCGATGCGCTCGCGCGGCAGGCGGCGGATGCCGGCGTCCGCAGTGTCGTCACCGGCGATGTTCTCTACCACGCCCCGGACGCCCGGCTCCTGCAGGATGTGGTGACCGCGATCCGCCATGGCTGCACGGTCGATACGCTTGGCTACCGGCGCGAAATCAACGCGGACCGCGCGCTCAAGTCGCCCGCGGAAATGGTCCGCCGCTTTGCGGCCTATCCCGCGGCCTTGCGGGCCAGCGTCGAGATTGCCGAGGCCTGCACTTTCGCGCTCAGCGACCTCACCTATCATTACCCGCAAGAACGGGTGATCGACGGCCTCACCGCGCAGCAGGCGCTGGAGAAGATGGCGCAGGAAGCGCTGGACACCATGTTCGCGGGCGAACCGCCCCAGACTTACCGGGACCAGATCGCCCATGAGCTGAGGCTCATCGCCGATCTGAACTACGCGCCCTATTTCCTGACCGTCCATTCGATCGTCAGCGAGGCGCGGCGGCGGGGCATCCTGTGTCAGGGGCGGGGTTCTGCCGCCAATTCCTGCGTCTGCTTCGTGCTCGGCGTCACCTCGATCGACCCGATCAAGCACGAACTCCTGTTCGAACGCTTCGTGTCGGGCGAGCGGCGCGAGCCGCCGGACATCGACGTCGATTTCGAGCACGAGCGGCGTGAGGAGATCATCCAGTGGATCTTCGAGACCTACGGGCGCGACCGGGCGGCGCTGACTGCCGTCGTCACCCGCTTTCGCGCGCGCGGCGCGGTGCGCGATGTCGGCAAGGCCATGGGGCTGCCCGAGGACCTGACCTCCTCGCTCGCGGGTCTGGTCTGGGGCTGGTCGGCCGAAGGGGTCGGTGAGAAGCAGGCCGCGGAACTGAACCTCGACATGTCGGATCGGCGCCTTCGCCTGACCCTCGATCTTGCCCGCCAGCTGATCGGGGTTCCGCGCCAGTTCAGCCAGCATCCCGGCGGCTTCGTGCTCACCCACGACCGCCTTGATGACCTCGTGCCGATCGAACCTGCGGCGATGGCCGACCGCCAGATCATCGAGTGGGACAAGGACGATATCGATGCCTTGAAGATGATGAAGGTCGATGTCCTCGGCCTCGGCATGCTGGGCTGCATGAACCGCGCCTTCAACCTGCTCGAAGAAGCCAAGGGGCTTCGCGTCGGCCTCGCCGATCTGCAAAGCGACGATCCGGACGTCTATGCCATGATCCAGAAAGCCGATACGCTCGGCACCTTCCAGATCGAGAGCCGCGCGCAGATGTCGATGCTGCCGCGCATGAAGCCCCGCCGTTTCTACGATCTCGTCATCCAGGTGGCGATCGTCCGGCCCGGACCGATCCAGGGCGACATGGTCCACCCCTATCTGCGCCGCCGCGAGGGGCTCGAGAAGCCGGAGTATCCGCGCCCCGAACTGCGCGCCGTCCTCGAAAAGACGCTCGGCGTGCCGCTCTTCCAGGAGCAGGCCATGAAGGTGGCGATCGTCGGCGCGGGGTTCACGCCGGCGGAAGCCGACCAGCTGCGCCGCGCGATGGCGACCTTCAAGATGACGGGCGGCGTGTCCCACTTTTCCGAGAAGCTGATCGAGGGGATGGTCGGCCGCGGTTATCCACGGGATTTTGCCGAGCGGACGTTCCGTCAGCTCGAGGGCTTCGGCTCCTACGGTTTTCCCGAGAGCCACGCGGCGAGCTTTGCGAAGATCTCCTATGCGTCGAGCTGGATGAAGCATCATCATCCCGACGTCTTCTGCGCCGCGCTCATGAATGCGCAGCCCATGGGGTTCTATGCCCCTGCCCAGATCATCACCGATGCGCGCCGGCACGGTGTGGAGGTTCGTCCCGTGTGCATCAACGCGAGCCGGTGGGACTGCTCGCTGGAGCCTGCGCGGGGCCGGTATCATGCGGTGCGGATTGGTCTGCGCCAGGTGCATGGGCTCTCCAATGCCGATGGTGCAGCGATCGTCACGGCGCGCGCCCTCACGCCGTTCGAATCCGTCGAGGACCTGTGGCGGCGCTCCGGGGTGCCGCGCGCCGCGATCGAAAAGCTCGCCAATGCCGATGCTTTCCATGGGTTCGGCGCGGATCGCCGCCAGGGACTGTGGAAGGTGAGGGGGCTCGGCGAAGAGCCCCTGCCGCTGTTCGCCGCCGCGGACCGCGCGGCAGAGAGGATCACCGCCGAGGCGCAGGAGCCGGCCGTGGAACTGCGCCCGCTGGCCGATGGGCGCGAGGTCATCGAGGACTATCGCTCGTTGCAGCTCTCGCTGCGCGCCCATCCTCTTACCTTCGTGCGGGACGAACTCACGCGGCGGGGCGTGACGCGCTGCGCCGACCTCGCGCACATTCGCGACGGCAGGAAGGTCGAGGTCGCCGGGATCATCCTGGTGCGCCAGAAGCCGGGATCGGCCAAGGGCGTGCTCTTCATCACTATCGAGGACGAGACCGGTATCGCCAACGGCATCCTCTGGCCCGACCGCTTCGAGGCCCAGCGCCGCACCGTGATGTCCGCCTCGATGGTGGGGCTCAAGGGGCAAGTCCAGAAGGAAGGCGATGTCATCCATGTGATCTGTGATCGGATCATCGATCACGGTGACCTCCTGCACCGCGTCGGCGAGATGTCTTTCCCGCATCGCACCGGGAGGGGCGACGGCGCTCGCCATGGCGGTAGCCCGGATCGCGGCGATGCGGCCTGGAGCCCGAAACCGGTCAGCAGCTACTGGCCGCCGCATGCGGATGGCCGGGACCCCGAGGAGGTCGTGCGGTTCAAGTCGCACGATTTCCATTGAGGCGTGGCGGCGCTTCCCAAACACCAGCGCGTGATCATCGCGCTCTCGCTGCATATCCTGCGCGGCGGCGTGACCCGCTGCAGCGACGGCAGGGTCGATACCGTCGAGGTTCGCCTCGCCCTCAGATGCCTGCTGCCGCACTGCCGGGAGCGCTGGCCGCTCGAGCTCTACTGGGATGCCGCCTGCCAGGATAACGAGATCGGCCGGGCGCAGGGGGTGACGGCAGCTTTCAACGGAATTGTCCGCCAGCTGCGGCTCGCCGGATGCTATGAAGAAGTCGGCCCGTCCTAGCGCGCCTCGCTAGCAATTCTCTCATAGCGCCGGTTGCCGGCTGCGATGCTTCCGGCGAGGCAGCCTCGCCAGGGGATGCGCGCCGCGATCAGGAGCAATGCCATGTGCAACCGTGTCCGCTTCAAGGGAGAGCCTGAAACCCTCTTCGGTTCGGTCGCTGAGCTCTTTCGCGAACGGCCGCGCGACAATCGCTTCGATCCCCAGGAGCTGAGACCCAAGGGGCGGGCCTACGTGGTGCGCGAGCAGGACGGCATCCGGGGGTGGGACGTGATGAGCTGGGACGTGCTGGGAGGCAAGGGGGCCTGGCCGATGACGAACGTGCGCAATCTCGCCGCGCCGCAGTGGCAGCGCCTTGCCGAAGACCCGAAAAACCGCTGCATCGTGCCGCTGAGCGAATTCTGCGAGTTCACCCCGGACAAGCATGACCATCGGGGATGGCAAGCCGCCGCGCAAGGGTGAGATGTGGTTTTCCGTGACGGATCAGCCGGTGTTCGCGGTCGCCGGCTTCTGGCAGCACACCGAAATTGGTGAAGCCTTCGCCATGGTGACCTGCGATGCCAACCCACTGGTCAAACCGATCCACCCCAAGGCGATGCTCACCATTCTGGAGCCGAGGGATATCGATACTGGCTAGGCGGATCCTATGCCGAAATCGCCCGGCTCCAACGGCCCTTTGACGAAACGCGGATGCGGGTACGCGGGCCGGTTTTTCCGACCCGGCGGGATGAGCGGTGACGGACTGGCTGACGCCAACACCGCGACAAGTGCCCCGTCGCACTTCTGGCGCGATAGTCCAGCTGCGACCTGGAGGGAGGTCGGACTCCTGAACCAAGTCGCGGTCACATACGTGACTCCCGTGTCGTTCGAGAAAAGAGTGCCCCCAAGATAGGGGCACCCCGCCGTCAGGCGCCCGCCTTATTCGCGTATAGATCCGTGGTGCGGATCAGCCGATCAAGGATGCCCGGCTCGGAATAGGCATGACCTGCGCCTTCGATCAGATGGGAGTCGGCTTCAGGCCAGGCCTTGTGCAGCGCCCAGGCGTAATGGGCGGGGCAGGGCATGTCGTAGCGCCCATGGACAATCGTGCCCGGGATCGTGCGAAGCTTGGGGGCATCACGGAGAAGCTGATCGGGCTCGAGCCGGCAATCATGGACGAAATAGTGGGTCTCCAGTCTCGCGAAGGCGAGCGCGAAATGACCATCGTCGTGCTGCTGAGAGGTCGCGGCGTCGGGAAGCAAGGTGATGACCTCCCCTTCGAACAGGCTCCACGCACGGGCGGCCTCGATCTGCTCTTCGGGCGAACCTGTTGTGAGCCGGCGATGATAGGCGCGCAGGATGTCGTCTCGTTCGTCCTCGGGGATCGGCGCCATGAGGCGCTCGTACTTGTCCGGGAACAGCTGCGACACGCCGAATTGATAGAACCAGTCGAGTTCCGCCCGGGAGCACATATAGATGCCCCGCAGGATCAGTTCGCCACGCGCTCCGGATGCGTCTGCGCGTAGGCCAGCGAAAGCGTGGAACCCCAGGAGCCCCCAAACACGAGCCACTGTTCGGCGCCCGCGAGTTCTCGCAGGCGTTCGATGTCTGCAACCAGGTGCCAGGTGGTGTTGGCATCGAGCGAGGCGTGCGGCGTCGATCGGCCGCAGCCGCGTTGTTCGAACAGGAGCACGTCGTATAGCTCGGGATCGAACAGACCGCGGTGCGACGGCGAGATCCCGCCGCCGGGGCCGCCGTGCACGAAGACCGCAGGCTTTGCCCCCGGAGTGCCGCAGCGCTCGTAATAGATGCTATGGCCTTCACCGGTATCGAGCATTCCGGTGGCGTAGGGTTCGATGGACGGATAGAGTGTGCGCAGCATGGCACTCTTCTTGCCGACTTAGTCTCCGAAGGAAAGAGGGGCTACAGCACTGGGTTCGGCCATCCTCCCTTTTCGAAGGCGTTGTTCGCTTGGCAATAGGCTGCGGCTTCATGGAACGCGCGGTCATCGGCACTCAGCGGCGACATTCCGTCGCTCGCTTCCAAGCATTTAATATCTGCACCTGAGCCGGCCATTATTTCCGCTAAGTCGGACGATCCGGTAAGTCCGCTTCCGGGCGACATTAGGCTGGAGCGGACGTTCGTTCAAACAGCCGACAAATGGCAGCAAGGCATTCTAAGAGCGGCTCGCCCGGCGGCCAGAAATGTCGCCGGAAAGCGGCCATTCAGCGGATCTTGTTCTCTACGGACTTGTTGACGGCAAAGCCCATGCAGCGCGTTTCGCGCCAGCTGTTTTTGCGCCCGAGCGAGAAATCGTCGCAATGTTCGATTCGAAATCGAGGAGCGGCGCAATCTAGTGACGCGGGCGCTCAAGCTCGTCCCTTACATGTCGAATAAGGGCGGCGATTAGGCGATAAATTTGAATGCCTTCGCTTGCGCGCTTTGCAGCGATCTCTTGGCTGCCTTGCTTCACGAAATCGCGAGCCTGACCACCGTGCCGATTTTCGATTGTCCATGCACAGGCCCACAGGTGATGTTCGGTCGTCATCAACATTGCTCGTGCCAACGCACCCAGAGGGGCTGAGATGGGCGCGGTCGCCGGATGCTACGCGCAAAGGCGCCGATGTTGAAAATGAAACACTGCGGAACATCAGTTCTTGACTAGGTGGCGCCCACGCGCCTGCTAGCTCCAGGCAGCTTCGAGCACATCCTGCAGGCTTCGAAGCGAAGCGGCGACACGGGGCACGACGTACTTGTAGGCCTTGGTGTCATATCGCTTGCGGATAATGCCTTCGAACCGCACCGCCAAGTCCTCCAGATCGGCCACCGTATCTGGACGCAGGTCGAAACCGACGCCATCGGCTTCCGGCTCCGCGTTGTGTGCCTTGAACCAGGCGGTCACGTCGTCGCTCACGGGCGTTCCGCCGCGTAGCCAGAGATGAACAGTGTCGGCATTTTTGACGGTCGCGAACATCTGGCAAAACCACAGGAACAGACGGCCCTTGGCATCGTAGTCGCCCTCACCCCGATCGTCGACGATGAACGGTGAGTCCCTGGAGATATCTTTGTACCGCTTGTCGGCGAAGCCGTCATACGCGTCGAAAAGGCATTGCTTGAGTTCATTTGCTCTTTGGTTGGGCACAGGCGAAACCTTTTGAACTAACAATCTTGAGTACATGAAATATTAAATAGTAAGAAGTTGACGGTTCTCAAGTTCGGGGTCGGATGCCGATTAGATGCACACTATTCTCGAAAATGTGGTGCAATCCATCTAGATCGGGATCGAGGATTATCGTTCCAAAGATCCCCGGCGGTTGCTGTCCGCTGTCCGGAATGTCCAGGCCGGAATCCTGTTGCTGTGCAAGGAGGCGCTTCGCAGGCTTTGGGGGCACGAAGGGTGTCGAGAGCGCCCTTCGTGCGCAGCGCTGCCTGTCTGCGAAAAACCTATACCGCGTTCTGCCACAGTACTCCGTCTCGGGGCAAATCACGACCCGCTAACACAGAACCACCTCACATCAACTTGATCTCCGGTATCGTCTTGCCGACGAGCCGTATGTCATCGGCTGTGCCATGGGCGCCGTTCCACTTGTGCAACATAGCCTCCACTTTTTCGATATAGGGGAGTCCATCCGGCAGCGGACCGAATGGTTCGAGCTCCGCGCCATCGCAGATATCAACCAAAAATTGTTGGAGCTTCTCCCGTAACGCTGCATCGCCGCTCACACGCAGATATGCTGATAGCGGCTTGTCCTTGCCCAGTTCAGAACCGCCAAGGCTGCGCTCGAAGTCCGGAATGCTGCAACGGTGACGAACCGCGATCCCGGCCTTTCGACATTCAAAGACTGCGTCGTAGATCGACTGGTTGATCGTCCACATGCCGTTTCCGCCACCTTCACGGTTGAAGGGCCAGTCGACGTCGTGGACGATGCTGAACGGTATGCGGAAATGCCTGAGCATTGTGATTAGGCCAGGCAATATTGCTTTCCCGCGCGCCCGGATGACGGTCGCGCGATCGGCGAGCTCATGATCTGCTTCGACGATAGCAGCGATAAACGCGGCGTGTTCGGTATCGCCCTCGACCAGGATCGGATGCGAACCGAAGAACACTTCGGAGAACCCGACATCCATCTGCTGGATCGCCTTCAGATTGCGCTTGGTGTCGTCGTCGAAGACGACATCATCGGCCCGATAGGTTTTGCTACCCAGCGTCGATTTGTCGCCGCCGCTGCGTTCGAGGCGCACGATCGTGGTGTGATCCTCAAGCGGATTCACGAAATATGGGGAATGGGTTGTCATAATGACTTGCCATTCGGGATCCTCAGCAAGTTTGTAGAGGTGTCGTTGCGCCGCCCGCGCCGCCATCGGATGCAGGGCATTCTCCGGCTCATCGATGAGCAGGAGATAGCCTGGAAAGGCAGGGTCATTTTCGTCGGGCTCTTTTTCGCCCTTGCGAAACGCTTCGAGCTTCTCGATCGCGGCGGCCTTGGCATCATCCTTCTTGGCGGTTCTCACCGCCTTCTCGAGCGCGGCTTCCGTTTCATTGCGGCGTGACAGCTGGTTATGGACGGTGAGCATCGACCAAAACAATGCGCGCCGCGCTCCGGCCCCTTGTTGCTCGACGGAGGTTTCTACATCGCCGTCGGTGACGCGGATTCCGGAGCCTTCCTTAAGCAGCTTCTCCAAATCATATTTCGGCTCCGCCATCGCAACTTCTAGTCGGATACCAAGACCTGGGAAGACCCCTGCAAAACCGTCGTGCACCTGCCCAGCGATCTCCGTAAAACGATCTTCGTGGGTTTTGGTGAGGCCAGACACGATCTCGGAGAGGTTCGAGACAGACTTTGCCAGATCGGAGGCCGGATCCTTTTGAAGGTCGCCTAACTCCTTCGCAAAAGGGGATAGTGCTAGGGCTAGCAGAACTGATTGGGTTTCGGACGCATCCTGCAGCGAACCGATGCGAAGCGGTCGCGGCAATCGTGATTTGAAGACATTGTCCGCACCCCCGGCCTTTTCGCTGTCCGACCAAATCTCCGCCTCGGGATCCCAGGTCTTGCGGACAAAGGATCCGTCTGGGGACCATTCCCATCGGCTGCGCACGACAAGATGATGCCCGTCAGCCGTTTTCCACTTCTCATCGACATTCGCCACGCCTTCGGGAATGTGAACGTCGAGTTCGACGACGGACGGCTCGTCGTCTGGCGCCCAGCGGCATCGATCGCGTGTTCCGGAAAACAGAGTGGGTTTTATTGCTAGCTCATAAGCGCGCAGAATAGTCGATTTGCCGGCATTATTCTTCCCGACCAAGCAAACGACATTGTCGAGTGCGACCTCGACACCTTCCGGGCCTATGCAACCGAGATTTTTGACGACCAATTTCAGCAATTTTGAACGATTGATGACCACTATTCCGCCCCATTTTGCCCCACTGGCAATATAGCATTTCAAGGGAACGGTCGTTTCGTCAAGAAGCGCAGAACGGAAAATGACATCATGACTGATTTTTAATTGAGAAGAGCCTTTCAGACGAAAATAGGTTGTATGTTTCCAAATTCGATCTATGCGACCTGGTCCAGCTTGCAGAGCAGGCCGGTCAACGGGCGATCACATCCCGACAGCGCATCCAATGGTTTGGGCCTCGGTGGCGCACGGGAACATTGAGATCGGCCGTGCGGATTGCCTGCGTGTTGATTTCTACTGATTAGTGATCCTGGGTTGATCCGACACCATTCTCGGGACCACCTGGGGTTAGAGTTTCCCGAGCAGGGTCACGGTGATGGGCTGGGTGCGTCACTAGGTTTCATCAGCGTGATCGGGCATGTCAGAATACAGCGTCCATGCATCAACGATTAGAATGTCCTGTGAACCATCGGGCCAAAGGTGCGATTGATGCTAAAATCGTGTCGGGATGGATTGTCAGTGACGAGTTCCCTGGAAGCCGGAGATGTTGCGACTAGATATCCAGCAGGGTCGATCCAGGTTACACCACCAGCATCTGCGATCGGCCGAACGGAATAGGACGGACAGCGTCCGTCGACACCGGTTAGCGTAACGACGCTGGCCGTCATCGGATTTGTCGTTGCGCTAACGGACGCCTTGAGTGAGCGTTGCCACGCGACGAACTGCTGTGGGTCAATCAAGCTTTCCGCGTCCGACACAATTCCCGCCGCAGCAAGCCACCCGACGAACTGTGGCCTGAGGGAATCGGCTTCCTCGCGCGTCTTTGCTAGCCCCTGCGCCTGTGCGAAGGCGACAAAGGGGTCGAAAGTTCCCCAGCGAAGGAGTTCGCGAAACCAGAAGGCGATCCATGGCAACCCTGTGGTTTCTCGCCAGGTAGCAAGCGTCGGAGTCTCCAGGTCTCCGGCAGTCTCTCCCCAGACCTGAGCTACCGCAGCGCCGATAGCCACGCCGAGCCGGAACTCGAGATTTTCCGCTACAAAACGCTGCCACGCCCGAAGATCATCCGGTTGCGGGGCAGATGTGCCTGGCCGCTGCATCCACCAGCCGAGCACCGTTTCCCATGCCGCCAGGATCGCCCTTCCGCGAACAGTATCATTGGCCTTGAAGCCGATGCCTGGAATGCTGCGCAACAATTCAGCAAGCCGTCGGAACAGTTCGTAACGAACCTCGGCTGTCATGCGGCCATATTCAACCCACATCTTTAGCTCCGCTACAATGGTAGGCGCGACGCTATCGAATGTCGTGCCGACGTGAGGCGTAAAACCAAAATGGTAGAGGCGTTTCCGCAAGGCAGGATCCGGGTAGATGGTCTCCACGATCGCGCGACCGCGCTGGATGAAGCACCGCTCCATGAATGCCTCCTCGGCCGTAGCGGCGTAGCTGAAGGTACGTTGCCACAAGCTTCGGAGGAATGCCTCGGCCTGAGCCGGATCGACTTGACCGGTCACTAAGAGCGAAAGCTCCTCGTTTGCGGAAAGAAGAAACCCGTCGAGTTCGTCAAGACTATCGGCGAGCTGGTCGGCCGGATTGCGTGAGCCCGATGCGAGATTTGAACCTATGCGCGGAGCGGTCGCCTGCTCCAGCCACGCTAAGATCGCGTCCTCGCCTGTAATCCCGAGGACCGTCCTGCACTTCTCAGTGATTGCAAGCAGAAGGGTGGCAAGCGGGCTGCCAACCGCCGCACCGGCAGTCTCATCGGCTTGGAGACGGCGTAGAAGATTCTGGAAATAGCCTTCCGAACTCGCGATCTGCAACTCGTGGAGGGGGCGAGTCTGGGCTGCGGTCGTCGAGGGATGAATTGGCAGCGCGACAAGGGTTATACCTTCGATTGACTCCGCCGCTCCAGGTCGACCAGCCCGGCCCGCAAGGTTGCGAAACTCCGAAGCAGGGATCTCATTGGCTTCCGCTGATTCCTCCGCTGCATCGAAACTGCGCCTGACCAGGTTGGTAAGGAAGATGATATCGAACGGAAGATTCACTCCTTCTGTAAGCGTTGCCGTAGCGATGGTTAGCGGGCAGATGCGGCGTTCGATCAATTCGGTCATGAGACGGCGGAGACGCTGCGGCATCTGTCCGTGGCTTGTCGCAATGCCTTTTTCGAGGAGACGAAGTTCGTAAGAATTTACGCCGCAATAATCGGCACATGCAGCTCGCGCCTCTTCAAACAACGACTGTTCAACGCCATCGCCCGGCGGAGCAAATGCTGCGATCGCATCCCAGCCCGGAAGTTGGAAAGCCTGAGCATATCGCTTCATCAGGCGCTCGGGATACTGCAGGATCGAAATGAGGACGCGGCGCCCACCCTGAAGCAGGTGGAGCGCTGTCCAGAGAGTATAAAGCTCTGTGTAATGGGGTAAGCTGTTGCGGATCGCGGCCTTCGGGAGGGGCATCTGAGGAATGCGAAGGTCAAGGTAAATGGCTTGCTCCCGGCCTCGAACATATAGCGTATGCCCGTTCACGACCTCTAGGGTGGCCTGGGGCGGCCGTCTGGGATCGCAGAGGAGTGCCCCAATCAACTGCCGACTGCTCCGGTAATTCTCCCCAATGGGCTCAGCATCCGGATGTCCTTCGATCCAGCGCGACACGGGGCCAGCCGCGCCACCCGCAACGGCGGTGAGTGCGATGCGTGAGAGACCAGGCTTGAGCGTGAGGAGCCGGGAAACCATGGCTTCCAGCCGCATCGAGCGGCTCTCATGGTCTGCGAGTTCTCGCCGCGCCCGATCGTCCCCCGTGCTCACCACTTGGTGAGCCTCATCAATGATCAGCAATTCAAGCCGCCGCACGAGCAAATGTCCGACATAGCGGATCAGCGCCTCAGCCTTTTCGACGGTAGCGATCAGCACAACAGGCTGATCTGCAGTTAGCCAGTTGTCCGTGATGCCCCAGTCTGTTCCGCCATAGAGACCGGTGACAAGCACATCGCTGCCAAGTTCAGCCGAAAGCTTGCGCTCGACCTCGCCGGCAAGGGCCCGGGAGGGCACGAGATACAAGGCGAGAGGAGCTTGGCCTTGAGCCGGGGACGCTACGAGCAGCAGTTCCTTTACGAGTGCGAGATTGGCGACGAGCGTTTTGCCCGACCCGGTCGGTGTGCAAAGCGCGAAGCTGTCCTGATCCGCAAGGCGGTCAAGCCCCTGAACCTGCGAGGTCCATAGAATTCCCCGACCGCGCGCGAATTGTTCGCGCGCAAACCGCCACATCCTTTGACGCTGCTCGGGCGCCCGATCTGCGAGGCGTTCGACGCGGCTATGGATGCTGTTTCCGGCAAAGCCCTTCCCGGCGGCCTCCACCAATCTAAACAGGATCGCAAGTTCATCGCTAGTCAGCCGCGCGGCCAGGCCACCTAGCGCAGACAGCTTGTCGAGCGCCCGCGTGACCCGATCGTGGTTGGCTGTTCTGACAGCATCAGCAAAAAGCCCGAGCGACCGAATGGTTTCGGCCATCAGATATCGGCCTAAGTTGTCCGTCTGCGGCTCCTTCCCCTCTGTATCTCGGTCGTTTTCAGGCTCGGCAAGGAGAGGCGTCGATCCCTCCCGTCCAGTGAGTTCAGGATGTAAGGCCCAGAAGGAGACGCTTGCTTCAAGTACCTCGTCGAAGTCAGCTCGCAAAAATGCGGAGATGACGGATCCAGCTAGGCTTCCTGCCGGTGCGTTTCGGAGCAAACTTGCTGCCATTGCAGGCAGTCCTGCAAGTTGATAGGCGCCGGCTGCCAGAAAAACGACCGGTACGTCGCGCGTTACCTCGTCCCCCGACCTAGCAAGCCATTCCAACAACTCTGCCGCGCGACGATAGCACGAGTTGGCGTCCGCCGAACATGGACCGTCCACATTGACCAGAACCGATGCGGCGTGAAGGAGACGCCGCGCGTCTGCTAGCTGTTGAACAGACTCGCCTTCTCGCCAGAATATCGGCGGCATCTGCCATGACAGCTGAAGGCTGCGCACGAAGAGTCGCGCTTGGTCGGCATGTAGTTCATTGTCGAGCGCGCGACTTTGACGAAGAGCAAGCGCGATCTGCCGCCGTTGAGGGTCAAGCTCAGCCATCAATAGGACCAGAGGCTTGCGTAAAGACGATCGATGAGCGTGACGCCATTGCCAACAACAACTTCTACTACCTGCAACGGCCGTCCCGCAGTGTATTCAACAGGCGGGGCGCCGATCGGTAGGTAAGCCTGACCTGCCGCCCTTTCCGCGGGACGGTTACCAGCGACGAACACGTAGTCTGTACGCGGAAGAGGCGCAGCACCGATCATAAGTGCTTTATCTAGCGATAGGATAGCAGCATCGTGATCTTCGGGGGATCGCTCCTTCAAGAGCCGATAAATCTGCTCGAGACCTTCAGGCACCGGGATCGCGTTGTTGATCTCGTTCCACACGCCTTTACCCGAGCGCACGCGAGCGCCCTCGGATCCAGTCCAATCTCCCAACATCATGCCATCCATGACCGAAGGAGTGAGCGATGCTCGCCACTTGGCCTCTCCAGCGATGAACCGGACGACCTCGCCGGTGTCAGGATCGAGGCCAAGCGCGATGAAATCGTTGCCATGTCGGCCGGAAACCTGTCTGACCCGCTTGGGATCTCGAGCCAGTTCGAAAATGTAGGTCTGGACTTCCGTATGATAACGGAACAAGAAGATCGGAATTGACCACTCGTGCCCGCCAACAAACTGGCAGGCCTGAGCCATCAGCCCCGCCATAACCTCTCCAAACAGGCCTTTTTGTGCAGTGGGCGGCAAACAAGCTGGATACTGCGCATGCACACCGGTGCCATCTGCGTCGGGATGTAGGTCTATGCGGGCGGCGCGGTGAAAGACATCGCGTGCATCGAGGTGTGCCGACTCAAAGTAGTTCTTCAAAGCGGCGAACAGTTGGTCGTCAACCGCGGCCTGTTCCTCGAAAAGCACGTGGCCGTAGCTGCCATTGTCATTGAAGGCGGCGCGCAACCATCGCTGCAGTTCAGTGGTGGGTGGTGGACAAGTATGAAGCATGCACAGTTACCCAGCGCTAGACGTGACCAAGCGGGCGTGAAGTCCCTCACCCGCGGACGACTTAAATGCGGGCGACGACACAAGTACAAGAGCTGCTCGCTTTTTCAAAGTGTTGTTGAGTTTTTCCCATGATCACCCGTTAAAGAGCGAAAGCATACCGCAAGGGTGACAACCCCTGTGCCACTAACCGTAGAGGCCATTCAGCCGTTCGGTCAGGGCCGCTTCATAGTCCTGAAGACCGTCGCGCGGACTGTCGTCCACGGTATCGAAAAGTTCGGCACGACGGCGCCAGTAGATAAGACGATCCGCGCGCCGCGGCCACTGAGCAGCGCTTCGATCAGTCATACCCTATGGCCGGTACGATCTTCTCTGTCGGTATGCCGTGACCGGACCCCAATGAACTATCGGCCGTACGGGCAGGATAGACGCGATAGATTATCGTAATCGTTGTCACCTGACGGAACCATGTTTTGGCAACCTCGGGTCCAATTCGGGTCATCAAAGCCTAATGCGGTTCCCCTCGACATGGCGGAAGGCGCGTTCCCGGCAGGTCAGCAGGATCACCTGCATGCGCCGGGAGGCTTCTGCGATCAGGTCGATCATCGCATCGAGGCGCACGTCGTCGGAGTAGACGAGCGGGTCGTCAAGGATCAGGGAGACCGGGCGGCCTTCCTCCAGCAGCATGTCGGCAAAGGCAAGGCGGGTGAGTAGCGCGAGCTGTTCCTGTGTGCCGCGCGACAGGTGTTCGCACGCCTCGTCGAGCCCGCCGCGCCGGATCGAGGCGAGGCCAAGGTCTTCGCCGAACGCGGGCTGCGCATCCTGCAGAACCCGTCCGACATAGCGCGTGGCGCGGGCTGCGACAGGGCCGGTGATCGTGCGAGCAGTCTCTACTTGCGCCTGCGCCAGCGTCTCGCGCAGCAGACGCAGCGTCTCTGCCTCATCGCTGGTGCGCGACAATGCGGCGATGGCGACGTCATGCTCGTCGCGCGCGGCGGCGGCGTGCTCGGCAAGGCCCTTGCCGCCTTCGCTTTCGACGCGGGCTTCCAGACCGGCAATCCGGATGTTGAGGTCCGAACGCGCGTCCTCCGCCGCCTTACGGCGCGCGACAAGGTTCTCGATGCGGCGGTGCATGGCCTCCTCATCGAAAGCCGAGGCATTGGCACGGGCGTTCTCCAGCGCGACCGCCGCGGTCGCCGCCGTTTCGCGCGCGGCGGCGAGGGCGGTGTCTAGTCCGGCAAAATCGGGATGAAGGGCCAGGCGGGCAAGGTCTTCCGCCGCGTTCGCGCTGTCGTTCGCGGCAGTCTGTTCGGCAATGGCGAGCGGCGTGTCAGCCTTCTCGGCGGTGCGAAGGGCCTCGCCCGCCTGAGCGTGGAGAGTCTCGGCGCGCACGAAGGTGGTTTCGGCGGCTTCGCGCTGGGCTTCGGCCTGTGCGACGGAAAGCGTATCGTCCTTCTCGATTTCACCGGTTTCCAGCGGATAGGCGGCGACGAAGAGCTTGAGCGCATCCGGACCCACAGCGAGATTCAGGTCGCGATCGGCGGGCGCGCCGGCCAGCACCTGCGCATCGATCGTTTCCATCTGACGCCGGGCTTCGCGGGCCGCTTCGTTGCGGGCCCGGGCGGCGGCCAGGCTGTCCAGCGACCACTTGGCAAGCAGTTCCGAATGGCGCCGCGTGGCGGCATCGAGAGCGGCCTGTGCGCCCGCGAGCGCCTGCGGCGGGCGCAGCACCAGTTCGCTGCCGCCGGGCAGGCCGATGCGGGTTTCACGGACCAGCGTCCATGTACCGTTGCCGAGCGGGGCGCCGTCGCGCGTTATCCCTTCCAGCGAAGCGCCCGCGCCGGTCAGTTCGACATGGGTGCCTTCGGTTTCCAGCAAGGTGCGATGGCGCAGGATTTCGCGCTCGGCGACATCGAGTTCATCGAGCACTGGCGCGGGCACGAACAGCGAGGCCGCCGTAGTGAGCGCCTCACGCTCGGTTTCGAGGGCAAGCACTTTCTCATGGCGGGCATGGGCGGCGGCGAGCCCCTCGCGCCGACGTAGTGCGGTGTCATGGGCCTGTGCTTTCGCCAGAGCCGTGCGCGCAAGGTCCCGCGCCTGACGCGCACTATCGAGCGCGGTTGCAGCGGCGGCCAGATCGCTCTGCGCAGAGGCGAGGGTCTGCGCCAGTGTGGCCCGTTCGGCCTGCGCCGCGTCTTTCCGCTCGTCGGCACCGGCGCGGCGGGTCTGAGATTGCGCAAGACGGTCTGCAAGGTCCTGAAGGCCGGCAAGCCGCGTCGCGGCGCCGCTGGCCTCCAATTGCCGCTGCGCCAGCAATTGCGCGGCGCTCCGCGCGGTTTCCAGACGCTTTTCGAGATCGGCGCGCTCCACCGCATGCTGATCGTCATCGAGGTCGCGGCGAAGTGTCGTCAACTGGCGGCGGGCCTGATCGAGATCGGTGAAGGCCGCTTCCAGAGCCTGCTCGCGCTGCTGGGCTTCGGCCAGCGCTTCGGTGGCGGCGGCGAGGCGCTGCTGCGCGGCGCCAAGCCGCCCGGCCTTGGCGACTTGTCCCTTGTCGGTGAAGAACTGGCGGAACTGCACTTCGACGCGGTCCTGCACCTGCTGGAAGGCGGCGCCGCCAAGGATGGTTCCTGCCTCGCCTTCCAGAGTGGCGCCGATGATATCGCGCACCCTGCATCCCGGCGGCGTCACGGACAGGGCTTCTGCCTGCGCCACCCACAGCATTCCGAGTGCGCCGGCAAGCTCGCTGTCGAACGTGCGCCCCTGCGCCTCGAAGCCGAGCAGGCGCTGGAGGCGTTCTTCCGCCTCGGCATTCTGGCTGCGCCCGTCGGGGCCGGACAACTCGGCCATGGCGCGGCCGATGAAGCGCTTTTTCAACGTATAGCTGTCCGCGCCCACTGCGAAATCGAGTTCGACTTCGGGCGCCACTTCGTCTCCCAGCGGCTGGAATGAGGAGATGAGCTGGGTCTTCGATCCATGCCGCAGGAAAAGTGCGGCGCGCACCGCCTCCAGCAGGGTGGACTTGCCCGCTTCGTTGTTCTCGATGACGATGTTGAGGCCGTCGGTCAGGCCGGCGATCTCGTGGCGCTGGCGGAACTTACGGAAGTTTTCGACCGCGATGCGGCGAATGAACAGGCTCATGCCGCGCTCTCCTGCGCTTTCAGGGTTTCGACGAAGAGGCGTTCCAGCGCCCGGCGCGCATGGTGGGCATCGGCCCCGCCTTCCTCGATTTTTGTGCGCAGCATGGCGGCGGCCCTGCCGATCATTCCCTCGGTGGAAAGCGCGGCAAGGTCGTCCTCGGTCGGCCGCGCGACGACATCGGCATCGCGCACGTCGAGGAAGCGCAGGCGGTGGGAGAGGTCATCCTCGATCCGCGCGAGCATGGCCACGCGGTCGGTCAGCGGGACGATGCCGGACAGCGCGAGGCGCAGCAGCGTGGCGGCGGGATCGCAGGCGGTGAGCAGATCGTCGCACAGCGCCGCGAAGCCGATCGCATCGGCAACCGACCAGTCCCGCTGGAGCCATTGGTAGCGGCCGGTGGGCAAGGGCGTGACCACCGGCACGGCGCCGGGAACCAGGTCGACGAGCAGGCACTGGCCGGGCTCGTCACGGCCGAAGCGGTCGGTCTCGGGCGTGCCGGAATACCAGCACCGCGCATCGACCGAGAGCAGGCCGTGCCAGTCGCCCAGCGCGAGGTAATCGAGGTTCGAGCGGCGCACACGGTCGGGCGCGATCAGGTTCGGGGCTTCGCCCTGGGTGCCGAAATCGCGGATCGAGCCATGCGCAAGGCCGATACGCAAAGTGGCGCCGGGGGTTTCCATGCGATCGAAAGTCTCGGTTGGATCGTCGCGGGTGTGGCGGTGTAGCAGGGGCGCGGGCAGGAGCCAGATGCCGTCCGCGATCTCGTGCGGCTCTGGTTCTGCGAGCACGGTGACATTGGCCACGCCGCGCTTGCGCACGCGGTCCCAGAGGCCGCCGTTGCGGGCGAAGTCATGGTTGCCGGGCAGCAGCCACCAGCGGCAGGCATAGCGCTCCATGCGGGTCACCGCCTGGACGACGGTACGCTCGTCCGGGCCTTCAGTATCGAACACGTCCCCGGCGACGAGAACGTGCTCGGCCTCGTGCTTCGCTGCCACGCGGCCGATGGCATCGATCGCATCGAAACGCGCTTCGGTGAGCGCGGTGCGGGTCGCCGCGTCGAAACGGCCGAAAGGCTTGCCGAGCTGCCAGTCGGCGGTGTGAATGAAGCGCATTGTTGCGGCCTAGCAGGGAAGCGGAGCCGATTCAAAAACATTGCAAGCGATGCGGATGCTGAACGAATCAGTAAATTCGTGTTGAATTTTATCAAACTTGTGCAGTTACCTAGTGGTAACCCGCAAGCCTTTTCGCTAGCGATCGAGTTCACTTTCTTACCCGGTAAGTAGATATGCTCGAATTTTCGCGATTGCGGCCCGCAGTGGATGGTTGGCGGGGCTCTTTCGAAGGCCTTATTCGGCAACTTGGAAGATCAGACCCACCGACTGAAGCCAGGGAGTTTCGGCATATCCATGGTGCTGGCGGCGACGGTGGCATCGAAGCGTACTGGCTCTTTGGGAACGACGATAAGATCGGATATCAGGCGAAGTTTCATACACATGTTCGCCTGATTGATTGGGGCGCCATCGACGGTTCTGTACGGACCGCCATGAAAACTGAGAACACCGGTAATAAAAGGGGCCATCCGTCGGCTGAGAGCACCGGGATAAAAAGGGGCCAGTCCTGCTAACCTCCGTTTTTGGGCGGAGGAGAAGGATGAAGAGAGTGGAGCTTTATCAGAAGGTCCGGCGTGCGGTGATGATCGACGGGATGAGCCGTCGGGGTGCTGCGCGTTATTTTGGCGTCAACCGCAAGACGGTGGACAAGATGCTGACCTTTCCGGAACCGCCGCAGCACGGGCGGTCGGGTAGGAGCTACAGCCGCAAGCTTGCGGAGTTCACCGAGATCATTGACCGGATACTGGTTGAGGATCGCACGGTGCATTTCAAGCAGCGCCATACGGCGTTTCGGATATTCGAGCGGCTTCGCGATGAGCACGGGTATGCTGGCGGCATCACGATTGTCCGCGATTATGTGGCGAGCGCAAAGCTCCACAGCCGCGAGGCGTTCATTCCGCTAAGCCACAAGCCGGGTCACGCCCAGGTGGACTTTGGCGAGGCGGACGGGATCATCGGCGGCAAGTTGCTGCGATTTCACTATTTCTGCATGGATTTACCGCACAGCGATGCGCCGTTTGTCAAAGCGTATCCGGCCGAAGTAGCCGAGGCTTTTTGTGAAGGCCATGTGGCGGCGTTCGCCTTCTTCGGCGGCATCCCGCAGTCCATCCTGTACGATAACACCAAGCTGGCCGTGGCGCAGATCCTGGGCGACGGGAAGCGTGAACGTAGCCGGATGTTTTCCACTCTGCAGAGCCATTACCTGTTCGAGGACAAGTTTGGTCGCCCTGGCAAGGGCAATGACAAAGGCAAGGTCGAGGGATTGGTTGGCTATGTTCGGCGTCACTTCATGGTGCCGATGCCGGTGGCCGAGAGCTTTGATGCGATGAACGCTCGCTTTCTCGAACAATGCGTGGAACGCCGTCAAGCTGTGCTGCGCGGGAATGAGCAGAGCATAGCGACAAGGATGGAGGCAGACCTGGCGGCATTCATGGCGTTGCCGGCGACTGCGTTCGATCCGTGCCATATGGTGACGGGCCGTGCCTCGTCGATGTCGCTCGTGCGCTACCGCACCAATGATTACTCGGTGCCGACCGCCTACGCCCACCAGGAGGTGGTGATAAAAGGCTATGTCGAGAGGGTTGAGGTGATCTGCGGCGGGGAACGGATTGCGGTGCACCCGCGCAGCTATGAACGCGAAGACTTCATCCCCAATCCGCTGCATTATCTGGCGCTACTGGAGCGCAAGCCACGCGCGCTGGATCAGGCTGCGCCGCTGGATGGCTGGGTGCTGGCCGAACCGATGCACCGTATCCGTCGTTTGATGGAGGCCCGCAGCGGCAAAGAAGGTCGACGTGAGTTCATTCAGGTGCTGCGCCTATGTGAGAAATTCGAGCAAACCCTTGTCGAATGGGCAGTGGCGCGGGCGCTGGAGATGGGGGCGATCAGCTTTGATGCAGTGAAGATGATTGCGCTGGCACGCCTTGAGCAGCGCCCCCCGCGTCTGGATCTGGAGCTCTATCCGCATCTGCCTCGCGCCCATGTTGGGCGAACCAATCCACGCAGTTATCTGGGCCTGCTGTCCGGGACGACTGCTTCGGCTCCTGGAGCGGCAGCATGACCGAGAACCTGATGCCGCTGCCCGCCATTGAGCAGGCTTCGACCAGCGTGCCGCCAGCGGTGCTGCTGGCCAACCACCTCAAGGCACTGAAGCTGCCGACCTTCGTGCGTGAGCACGAGAAAGTCGCCCTGGAGGCCGCGCAGGACCGCGCCGATTATGCGCGCTATCTACTGCGCCTGTGCGAACTCGAGCGGATCGATCGCGAACGCCGGATGGTCGAGCGCCGCATCCGCATGGCCAGATTCCCGCACACCAAGAGCTTCGACACCTTCGATTTTGCAGCCCAGCCTTCGCTGAACAAGGCGCTTGTGCTGGAACTGGCACGCGGGGAATGGATCGAGCGGCGGCGCAATGTCATCGCGCTCGGGCCGAGCGGCACCGGCAAGACGCACGCCGCCCTGGCACTGGGCCTTGCCGCCTGCCAGAAAGGGCTCAGCGTAGCATTCACTACAGCGGCAGCGCTGGTGCATGACCTCATGGAAGCCAGGGACGAACGCCGATTACGCACCCTTCAGAAGCATCTGGCTTCGGTAAAGCTGCTGATCCTCGATGAGCTGGGCTACGTGCCGTTCACGGCCGTTGGCGGCGAGTTGCTGTTCGAGGTGCTCAGCCAGCGCTACGAACGCGGCAGCACGCTCATAACCAGCAACCTGCCGTTCGACGAATGGACATCAGTGTTCGGCTCCGAGCGCCTCACCGGCGCCCTGCTCGACCGCCTGACCCATCACGTCCACATCCTCGAGATGAACGGCGAGAGCTTCCGGCTCGCCAGCAGCCGCAAGCGCCAGAAGGGCAAGGAGAGCAGCAAGATGCCTTAATCAAAAACGGCTATCGGCAGCGGGAAATCGGCTTCCGCTCCGCTACAGCCGCTTCCCCGCTGCCGATAGTGCCCAGCCTCAATCCGAGGCTGTTTGACTGAACCAACTGGCCCCTTTTTAAACCGGTGCCTGGCCCCATTTTATACCGGCGTTGACACTTCCGCCTGCCGATACATCGCCAGGAATACGGTCGGAAATCTATCGAGCCATGCCTGTTACCGTCCTGAACTGGATCGCCCCCATCACCATCCTGCTTTGCGGCATGGCGTTTGCGGCAATCAGATTATTGGGCTTCTCCACTGGGCGATGGGGCTATGCTCTGCTGTCGCTCTCGATGGGCTTCAGCATTATGCTGATCGAGACAGAGCGCTTCACGCCTTACAAGCAAGTCCTTGAAGACAGTCTCATTCTGCTCAGCATTCTGTTGGCTTGCCGAGCGCTAAGGCGACGCCTCGATATTCAAGGCAGCTTGCTCTTCGAAACGTCTGTAATGGTCTTTTCGGCGGTCGCCGTGACGGTGTCGCTGGTAGGTTTCAAGAGTGTTCGCCTTGAAACGCTGTCCGTTGAGGCTTGCTGTGCTGTTGTCCTTTGGGCGTCCGCATGGCCATTCGCGCGTTCCGCAAAGTCGAGGCCTGATCGGATCCTGGCCGCGCTGTTCTTACTCCTGGCATTCCTCTTGACCAGCCAATGCGCGACTTTCCTCGCTGCATCGCCAGTAGGCCACGCAGTGGGGGCATGGCGTACATCGCCTTGGGGAAATATGATCCAGTACACCGGCGTGATCGGCAGCATCGTTCTGACATTTTGCGTCATGCTCGTGGCTGCAGAGGATACTATCGAGCGGCACCGCATCGAGGCGCACACCGACCCGATGACCAACGTGCTAAACCGTCGGGGTCTGAACGCGCTTCTGGAATCTCGTCAGGCAAAGCGCTTCCATACCGGGCCTACAGTTGTCATCCTGGCCGACATCGATCATTTCAAAACGATCAACGACCGCTTCGGTCATTCCTTTGGTGACGCGGTGATAAAACGCTTTGCGACGGTGCTCACAACCGCTGTCGGGTCAGACGATTGCGTTGCTCGTGTTGGAGGCGAGGAATTCATGATCCTGATCTCAGGAATGACCCTTCAAGAAGCCGCGGCAACAGCGGATCGTGCTCGCTCAACCTTCGCCACCGAGCGATGGGTGTCGAACGGGATCGATCTGAGTTTTACGGCAAGTTTCGGTGTATCCATGGCATCAAGAGACCGGATGGCCATCGATCATGCCATTGAGAGAGCTGATTGCGTTCTTTACGCTGCCAAACAACAAGGCCGAAACCGCGTCATCGTCCATCAATGAGCCTCCCCCAAAGTAAACGTCCGGAATCGCCGAAAATGGCCTCTCAGGACCTTTGGCTGGAACGGCAGTTAAGTATCCCACCAAATCGTTCAGGGTCACGCCTAACTGAGTGAACCTAGGGCAGCTATCAGGGAGCTGAGATGAGGTGGGCTATGACCGCTATGTCGGCGTTTTTTGGCTTGAATCAGCGAGGGACAGGTCGATGTCCTTTGAATTTAGGGCGTGGGCCGTCTGAGGCTTTGCGATCAATCGCTCCAACGATGGTATTTTTTCCGACCTTACAGTTGAAGAGGTGCTGCCCGATTAAATTTCTGCCAGCCTTCGTAACAGATGCAACAATTCGTCACATTGCGATTGAACCCGGCCATGGAATATGCCAGCGCTGATCAATTGGGGTATGAGGGGGCTTTATGAATATCGCGAACTGTCATCGCAACGCTGTGCTCGCGCCGTTTCGTGAGCGGCGGATCGGCCGTCAGCGCATTCTCGACGGCTAATTAGCCGCTGACGTCGTGCTTTCGAAAAGCGCGTCACCCATGCTCAGGCAGATGCGACCACGTGCCTGAGCAACCCTATTGTGGTTTGCTCGGCTTGGCGAATGGGCAGTCCTCATGACCATGTATCTCCGTTTGTACGGCAAACTTGCGTTTGCCACAGTTCTGCTCGTGCCATTCCAGGGGCCCCATGCGGCTTCCGGGGCAGCAAAGCGCGCGTCCATCGCTTTTGCGGGATCCAACTTGCCTGTAACGACTGACGCCATGGCGACGGGTGACCAGGAACCTAACGACAGTCTCGCGGCGGCCATCGTGCAGGCTTATGTCTCAAATCCTTCGCTTGCTGCTGCCCGCTACGATCTGCGCGCAACCGATGACGAACTTGGCCTCGCTCTGGCTCGCGCGCGGCCCACCTTCGATCTACAGGTTTCTGGGCAATATGATCTGACGCTGCCGGGGCGCACGACGCAGGCTTCGCGGCCGCTCGTCGACCGGCTCAACGATCGCAACATCGAGCGTAACAGCCTCGCGTCCAGTCTGATTGCCGAGCAACCGCTCTATGCCGGCGGCAGGATCAGCAGCGCCGTCGCCGCCGCTCGCGCCAGTATCGATGCGGGGCGCGAAGCCCTGCGCGGCGACGAGGGCGACATGCTCGTCAACCTGATTGCCGCTTATAGCGATGTCCGCCGAAACAACCGGGTCGTCGCTATCCGCAGGACCAACGTCGAGGTCCTCACGAGAATGCTCGACGAAGTCGCGGCAAGACGTGAGGCGGGTGAACTTACACGAACCGATATCGCCCAAGCAGAAACCCAGCTTCAGGCGGCTCAGGTCCAGCTCGACGGGGCACTTGCCGAACTTGAGTCCAGTCGCGCGACGTTCGCGACGATCGTCGGGCGCGGGCCGGGCATACTCGCGCAGCCTCCGGCGCTACCCGGGTTACCGCGGACCATTGATGACGCTTTTACGCGCGCGGAAGACGCCAATCCGGACCTTCGGCAAGCCATCGCTCAGGACAGGGCATCGCAGGCGCAGATCGCAGCCGCCAAAGCCGAAGGTCGCCCAAATCTGTCGCTGCAGGGTGTGGCCGGTACGAACGGTGAGGCCGTGCCATTATACCGCCGCGACCAGGACGTGACCTTCACCGGGCGCACCACACTGACCATCCCGCTGATCGCCGGGGGGCGGATCCGCTCGATGGTTGCTCAGGCCCAAAACCGCGAAAGCGCCGATCGCCTGCGTATCGTAGCAATACGCCGGCAGGTCGCGCAGACGATCATCAATGCCTGGAATCAGTGGATCACAGCCGAGCGCAACGTTGCCACCCAAAATGTCCAGTTGAACGCCGCGCGGATCTACTACGAGGGTACGTTCGAAGAATACCGCGAGGGCCTGCGTTCGACCTTCGACGTGCTCTATGCCCAGAATAGCCTGCGCGAGACGGAGATCGCCGTATTGACGAGCGAACGCGACAGCTACGTCGCTCAGGCGTACCTGCTTCGCCAACTCGGGCAGCTCGAGGCGGGGCGTCTGGTCCAAGGCGCCGCGACCTATGATCCCGCTGTCTATACCCGCAAAGCTGAAAGCCGCAGTGGCGGCCCATGGGGGGCAGCCGTGCGCGCCATCGACAGCATCGCCGCTCCGGGCGGCAAACCCCAGACCCTTTCGGTACCGGACAGCGCGGCCCCCGAATCCGTCCTTGCACCTCCGACTTTCGCCCGCGAGCGTCCTCTCGCCACGGGTAGCCCTGCGACGACTGACCTGCCCCTTTCAGCGGGGACCAACCGATGAATGATATGCATAATCCTGAATTGGCAGATGCGACGCGTCTTCGCGATGACAGCGGCCTTTTCGCATTCGCGACCGTCCTCGCTCTTCATCGGATCGCGATGGATCCGCAGCAGCTGCGCCATGGCCTGGGCCATGATCGCGCCATCGATGCCGACGATCTGAAGCGGCTCGCCAAGCGGCAGGATGAGGTCCGGGCCAAGTCACTGCGCACCACCTTCGACAAGCTTCGGCAAATGCCGCTTCCAGCGCTCGCCAACGGTCCTGCGGGGTGGTTTGTGATTGCCCGCGCCGCGGAAGATGAAGTGCTCATCCAGCCACCGTGCCATGCGGTGGACGGCGTGCAGCCTCAGATCATGAAGATCGACCGGGATGCGCTGGAGGCCATGTGGTCTGGCGAACTTCTGCTCCTCACGACCCGCGAAGGCGTAGGCGGTGTCAGCCGGGCCTTCGACGTGAGCTGGTTCATTCCCCAGATCGTCAAGTACCGCCGCCTGATCGGAGAGGTCTTGCTGGTCACGCTCGGTATCAACCTGCTCGGACTCGCCTCACCGCTTTTCTTCCAAAACGTCATCGACAAGGTGCTCGTCCACAACACCCTCGATACGCTGACCATCCTCGTGATCGGGTTCGGCGTCGTGTCGGTCTGGGAAACCGCCTTCGGGTGGCTGCGCACCCGCCTCTATTCCGAGACAAGCCAGAAGATCGATGTCGAGCTCGGGGCGAAGTTGTTCCGGCACCTCCTCGGGCTCAACCTGTCGTATTTCGAAGCGAGGCGTGTAGGCGACATCGCAATGCGCGTGCGTCAGCTGGAGACGATCCGCGAGTTTCTCACCAACGCCTCGCTGACGGTCCTCATCGATCCAATCTTCACGGTCATCTTCCTGATCGTGATGTGGTTCTATTCGACCCAGCTGTTCCTCATCACCGTTCTGACCATTCCCTGCTACATTGCCGTCGCCGTGTTCATCACGGGGCCGCTGCGCGCGCGGATCGAGGAGAAGTTCGAGCGCTCGGCAGCAAACAATGCCCTCCTTATCGAGAGCATCGGCGGCATACAGACCGTGAAGGCCGGGGCCGTCGAACCACAGTGGCAGGATCGCTGGGAGCGTCAGCTTGCCGGCTACAGCTTCGCCTCGCAGAAGGTGATCAATCTCGGGAACACCGGCAGCCAGCTGATCCAGCTGATCTCCAAGATCAACATGGTGCTGATCTTGTACTTCGGCGCGCGGGCAGTGATCGACAAGGACTTGACGGTTGGCGCTCTCGTCGCCTTCAACATGTTCGTGCAGCGGGTGTCAGGACCGGTCATCCGCATGGCCCAGCTCTGGCAGGACTTCCAGCAGGTCCGTATCGCCATCGAGCGCCTCGGCGACGTCCTGAACCAGCCCGTCGAGCCCGGAACGGGTAGCCGCGTCGCGCTACCCCAGCTCAAAGGTGCCGTTGCCTTCGAGGGCGTCAAGTTCCGCTATGGCCTGGATGGACCTTGGACGCTCGATGATATCGATCTGATCGTTCCTGCGGGCTCCACGCTTGGGATTGTGGGTTCATCCGGTTCGGGCAAATCCACGCTCACCAAGCTGCTCCAGCGGCTCTACGTGCCGGCCGCCGGCCGGGTGACGATCGACGGGGTCGATATTGCCCAAATCGATCCGGCCTGGCTGCGGCGCCAGATCGGTGTCGTGCTTCAGGAAAACCTTCTGTTCAGCCGGACGATTCGGGAGAATATCGCGCTCTCCAATCCGGCCATGCCGATCGAAAAGGTCATGGCCGCGGCTGAGCTTGCCGGTGCGCACGAGTTCATCGTCAGGATGCCGCAAGGTTACGACACGCTCGTCGAAGAGCGCGGCACTAACTTGTCTGGAGGACAGCGGCAGCGTCTCGCGATTGCACGAGCCCTGGTTAATCAGCCGCGCATCCTCATTCTCGACGAGGCAACCAGTGCCCTCGACGCCGAGAGCGAGGAGATCATTCAGCGCAACCTCAAGGCCATGGCGGCAGGACGTACCGTAATCATCATTGCCCACCGCCTCTCTGCCGTCCGGCAGTGCGATACGCTGATCGCCCTTGAAGCAGGCCGCATCGTCGAGCGCGGCAACCACGAAGAACTTCTGCGTGTGAATGGTCGCTATGCCGACCTGCACCGCCGTCAAAGTGGAGGGATCGTCGCATGAGCGCATGGGGCCATCATTGGGAGGTTCTACGCGAGGCGCTGCGGGCCGAGAAGGAGCGGGCGAAGAATTTCGTGCCGACGCGGGAAGCGGATTTTCTGCCGGCGGCGCTTGAGGTGGCGGAGCGCCCGGTGTCGCCGACTGCGCGGCTCACGGCCTGGGTCCTGCTCGTCGGTCTCGCGATCACCATTGCTTGGACGGTGTTCGGGCGGGTCGATGTTGTGGCCTCGGCCCCGGGAAGCCTCATACCGACCGGGAACACCAAGCTCGTTCAGTCGCCGGGGCAGGGCGTGGTAAGGGCGATCTATGTCCGCAACGGTGACGTGGTGCATAAGGGCCAGGCGTTGCTTGACCTTGACCCGACGCTCACCGGGGCAGACCTTGCCCAGGCCAAGAAGGCGCTGGCATCGGTCGAGCTCGACATTGCTCGCAATCGGGCCATTGCCGATGCCCTTTCAGGTAAGGGGCTTCACTTTGTAGCACCGCCGGGAACTTCGCCGGAGATTGCCGAGACACAGCGCCGTTTGATCGCAGCGCAACTGGCGGAAATTGATGCTACTACGGCCAGTCTGTCTTCTGCCCGCCGCTCGGCCCTTTCAGATGCGGAGTCTGCGCGGGCACAGGTAGCCAGACTTTCCGATACCGTTCCCATCCTCGACCGGCAGATCGAGCGGATGAACCGGCTTGATGAAAAGGGCTATGCGCCGGGCCAACGGCTTCTGGAACTGGAGAGACAACGGCGTCAGGAAGCGGGTGATCGTGATGTTGCGAGGACCCAAATCAGCCGGGGTCTTGCCGAAGCTACAAAGCTTGAGCAGCAGAGCCGTGAGGCGCGGGAACAGGCTCGTCGCACTGCGCTGACGGATCTCGCTAAGGCAGAGGCAGATGCCATCTTGCGACGTGAGGAAGTGACAAAGGCACGGCAGATGAGCCGGTTTCAGCGTCTCGTTTCGCCGGTAGACGGCACTGTGCAACAGCTAGACGTACATACCGTTGGGGGCGTGGTGGAAGCCGCAAAGCCCTTGATGGCAGTCGTCCCGATCCGAGGTGGGATCGAGGTCGAGGCGAGGATTCTCAACAAAGATGTGGGCTTTGTTCACGCGGGCCAGCAAGCTGCGGTGAAGCTCGAGGCATATCCGTTTACACGCTATGGCACAGTCCCCGGCCGGGTCAGGTCTGTCAGTCGCGACGCTGTGCAAGATAAAGAAATCGGACCTGTTTATGTTGCAACCATCATACTCGACCGGGCGGATATTAAAGCCGATGGAAGGCGACACCCACTAAGCTCGGGTCTGGCGGCGACCGTGGATATTCGCATCGGGACCCGACCGATCGTCAGCTATTTCCTTAGTCCTTTACAATCAAATATTGCGCAGGCGGCACGAGAAAAATGAAAAAAACGGGGCTAGGAAAACGAGGAACAGTAAGGCCTGGGCGGAAGATGCAAGTCGCATTGCATATTCTGTCGGTCGGGCTGTGCGTAACGGCCTGTACGGCAAATCCGCCAGGGCAGCGACCGCGTTCAGCGTGGTTGTATTCGCCTTATGCCCCGGGGAGCCAGCCTAACCCAATGCGAATCGACGTAACGCCAAATGCAACTGAAGATCACCAGAATTCGCAATCCCATGCGGTACCAGCAACCCGACAAATCGATACTCTGCGGCAATCATCCTATCGGTTTGAGCAACTCGTCTCCAGGATATTGGCAGACCAGCAAATCCCCGCAGAGGAGCGCTCAGAGAAAATCGGGTGCAATTCGGCGATTGCTCACGCCATCCGTCCTGCTGACGCCATTGCACGATACTGCGCGGCTTGGCCCAACGGTACGTTTGATGAGATTCGCCCCGGGCAAGATGACCTGTCTCGAGGCTATTATCTGGATTGTGCCGCGACCCTCGACCTTTTGGCTGAGACAACTGGTTGGAATGTCGCCAGATCCGTCCGCCCGCAATCGGTTCCCGGTCCGACTAATCCGATGGTCGATCCGCTCATGCTCGACTTCCTATCAATGGAGATCGAGGCGCCCAATCTTGTCGTCCATGTGGAATTCAACGGGCCTCGCCGCTGTACAGCGCGGATTTTGATCGCGGTAAAGGATTAATCAATATGTCGGATTACCTGTCTCCTGCAGCCCGCGCCTTGTTCACCAACGCGCGCGCAAAGTTCGTTGCTGCCAACACGAGTGACTCGAATGCTGGCACCAAATTCGACGCATTTGTAAATAACATCGCAACAAATCAACAACTTGGTAGTGTGTTTAGTGACGCGGTGGCAAGCAAGCGCATCCGGAAGGTTGAAACTGTTCAAGTATCGACCGGAGCGAGGGATAACTTCGCAAGCGGACTTTACGGCATTCAAGGCAACGAAAAGGCAGTTCTAAGGACAATTGGCACTCGCCTAGCCGGTGGCGGCACCATCACCTTCTCTGATCTAACGATCCTCAGCTTTGGCGCTGAAACGCAACGCTTCGTTGTCGGACATGAAGTCGAGCATGCACAATATCAGGAGCAGGCAGCACAAAAGCTCGTCACGCTCTACAACACCGCGTTCACTTTGATCCGCACTCAGACTGCAGCCCATGCGACTGTGATCGACGTCACCGCTCAGGTGAACAGTATAATCGGTCAACTGATGTACGATGAGGGCCGGGCGAACCTTATATCGTTTAACCGTCTGATAACGGAGCTCGCTCAACATGGCGAGCAATTCGGACCCAAGCAGATCGCGCTCATTGCAGCGGCTCCCGAATACAGCTCCTACCTTCTCTCGAAGGATGCCTCCGGGGCGCTCATCATTGATCCTAGCATCCGTATCTCAGGCGGCGTCGTGGCGATGGACGACGCCAATTTCCGTGCGGCGGCGAATCTCAATAAATCGAACCAAGCAAAGACAACCAACCTCAGTTCACACAATGTCGCCTATGCCGCAAGCGTATTCGCGTCGATGCTAGCAAATTCTAGCAACATCGCGCTAAAGATAGATCCTGCGCAACTTGGAATCAACAGCGCTATATCTTTTTCGCAATTTCTTACTGCTGTCGGTGATCGAATTGGTGCGGCAGGGACCTTCAAGGTTGTCGAGCCTTCCGGAGCTATCCGCACAATCACTGTCACGCAGACATCTCCGGGGCATTTCAGTACGTCAGTGACGTTGCCCGCAGATTACACCGGCGTCGGTGAGGCGGCAGGATCAGCGCTCGCACCAATACAATTCGATCCAGAAATCGATTTTGCGACCGGGCTACGTCTGCCGGGAAATCTTCATACCATCCTAGTAGGCGATAGGTTTGCGCTTTCGGATCGCCTGGGTCGGACAGCTACGGTCACGCGCGATCGTTTAGGTAACATATTATCCAGCACGGTCCAAGATGGCCTCAGCCGTCGAAACGGCAGCGCAGGCGTCAGTGTCGAGACGATGTATCAAGCCGGGGGTCAAGCGGTAGCCACCGATATTCGGATCAACGGTAATCCTATCGGCATCGAATTCTCAGATGCCGTCTCCGCGTTGGGCAGCCAACTCGGCTATCGGTTAGCTGGCAGCAACAGACTCGCCGGGATAGTTACCTCGTCGACGTTGAAGACACTCGGCGACAATTTCGGCGACTTTCTTGATGGCATCAGTGGTCGCCAATCCGTCGATCACGCGCTTGATGACGCTTTCCAGACGCTAGGCGCAGAGTTTATGAGCAACCTGCGCGCCGCTGGCATCGGCGCGGTATCGTCCTTCCTGACCGCTGAGTTGGTGCGGTCTCTTGGCGTTGACGGTTTCGCTGGCGAACTCGCCAACACAGCGGGCGGTGCCGTAATCAATCAAATCCTAAGCAATATCGTCAGCAACGTTGCCAATCCGTTCGCTGGCGTCAGCAACATCGCGTTGCTCGGCAATGCCGTGGGCTCCTTTCTCGGAGCAACAATCGCATCCAAAATCGTCTCGTTCGATACGCTCGGCGGCCAGATAGGATCGGCTATCGGTTCGAGCTTAGGCGTCATAGCGGCGGGTGAGTTGCTAAAGATCGGAGGCGTCCTGGGGGGGCCGGTCGGTGCTGCAATCGGGGCATTCGTAGGCTTTATCGCAGGCGGCCTTATCGGCTCAATCTTTGGTGGAACGCCGGTATCCGGCGCAGATGTAGCCTGGAACGAACAAACCAATCGGTTCGATGTGGCTAATGTCTATTCTAGAAAGGGTGGCTCGAAGGACGCTGCCAGAAGTCTGACTTCTTCCGCAGCCGAAACCCTCAACGGCATCATTGCCGCCACCGGCGGGCAGCTATTAAACGCGGAAGCGGTGCAGGCCGGAAATTACGGTATGCGCAAGAAGGATTACGTCTATCGTCCGGGAGCGGGGGAAACAACAATCACAGCCCGGTTCTCCGGTAAAGACGGCGGGGCAAAACTTATTGCCTACGGGGTTTTTCACGCGATCACGGACAAAGATTTCCAGATCGCGGGCGGAGACGTCTACGTTAAGCGAGCGCTCTACAACAGCATATCCTCCAGTCAATTCGATGGCGATGTATTCGACGCGAACATCCTCCTCGGTAATCTAGAAACTGCTCGCCAATATGGGAACGTAGTTGCGAGCATTGGCGTGGTCGGCCAGTTGCTCAATAATGGAACCGATACCGGTTTTGCCTCGGAGACAATGGTGGTACTGTCTCGTGCTGTCGAGCTAGGACTAACATCGCGCGCAGCCAGTGATTGGTTCGGGGGCTACGCCTTCCTCCTCAAAGAAGCGGAGGCCAGGGCAGATCAGGTTGATTTCGGCCTCGATTATGATTCGGGATACGATCGGATCAGCCGTTCAATAAAGGTCGGGGACTATGTAGCGGGAGATACAATCGACATCGCAGGGCAGACGGTGATTACGGGCACCGACGGCGGCGATACGATCCGTATGAGCGTACACGCGCTTGAAGCGACAAACGGCGTGACCAACGTTGGGTTAAGGGTTAACGGCGTATCGTTCTCTGGCGCCAGGCAGGAGATCGACGTCGCAGCGATCGTCGACGCCGGTGCCGGCAACGATATCGTTTACGCCTCCGACCGCGGCGACACAGTACTCGGTGGCAGCGGCAACGACGTCATATATGGTGGCCGTTTGGATGACTGGTTGCTGGGCGGTGACGGCAACGATACGCTGGATGCAGGCTCGCCTACAGCAGGATCACTCGGTGGCGACGGGAACTACCTGAACGGCGGTGCAGGCAACGATAATCTCCGTGGCCGTGAGGGTTCTGACTGGCTTGAAGGCGGAGAGGGAACCGATACTCTGCTTGGCGGTGCGGGCGACGACATCCTTGTTGGCGGCGCGGGAGACGGCGATAGCCTTCAGGGCGGCACCGGATCTGATCAATATGTGGTGCGCCGCGGCGATGGCGCCGATGTGATCGATGAAGCCAGCATAGAAACGCCATTAACGGCAACGAACGCCGATTCGATCGCGCAGCGCATTAGCGCAATCGAGAAATGGAAAACGAATCCGGGCCTTTTGGGCGCGCTGCGTCCGGATTGGGTAGGTACATCGGCGGGTGTCACCTCCGGAACTATCGACGGCGGCGAGGACGCCATCGTGTTTGGAGCGGGCATCGGAATTGGTGATATTCGCCTGCAGCGTTCGGGATCGAGCGGCGTACCAGGGAACGATCTGCTGGTCATTCTCATGGAAACAGTGGGCGGGGTCGAGCGTGCGACGAGCACTGTCATTACGGTCAAGGACTGGTTCTCCAATCCCTTCAAACGTGTCGAATGGCTGAAGTTTGCGGATGGCAATGAGATCCGCATCGGCGATACGACGAGCTTCATCATTGGCGGCGCGGGCAATGATGTCCTGATCGGCACGGCCGGAAATGATTTCGCCGCGGGTGACGCGGGCGATGACAAGATCTTCCTGCTTGCCGGCGATGACATCGGTAACGGCGGAACCGGCAACGACATGGTGGCTGGCGATATCGGCCAGGATTTGCTGATCGGCGGCCTGGGCAATGATCAACTCATCGGCGGCGCAGGAGCCGACGCCATAACGGGCGACGGCGGTGCCGACGACCTCTACGGCGGTGCGGATAACGATATCCTTTCGGGAGGTACCGGCGACGGCGACATTGTTATCGGCGGCGCCGGCGACGACACATTCAAGTATTCCCGCGGCGATGGCCGCGACATGATGTTCGATGAGCTGATCAATTCGTGGCAGGTCGTTTGGCAAAACAATGCCTGGAACGAGGCAGCAGGTTTCAGCTTCAACGCCATGACCGGAGAGGTGACTGGACCCGGTGGGATCGTTTTGCGGCAGAATGTCGGCACCACTTCCGCCCCCGAGTTCGAGTGGGTCGGTCGTTTTGACTTCGATAGCGCGACGAACACCTTGAAGGTCTTCGCGCCGCCTGTCGACGCTCCGACGATAACCGCTGACGCCGGCACCGACACGATCGAGTTCGCGCCAGGGATCAATATCCAGGACGTGATCCTGCAGCGCCCGGCAGGCGGTAACGATCTCGTTCTTGTCATCAGCAAGGACGGTGATGAGGTTGCAGACACATCAGGTGTGCTGGACAGCATCACGATCAAGGACTGGTATCTCGTGCCCGGAAGCATCGAGAAGCTGGCGTTCTATCAGACCGGCATTCTCGACATCGATCCGTCCAAGATGAACCTCATCGCAGGGACCGATCTTGCCGATGGTACTGGAGGTGCACCGCTTGCCGGCAGCTCGATTGCGGACTGGATCACGGGTGCGTCTGGCGACGACGTGATTGCCGGCGGTTCGGGTAACGACATCCTGGCAGGAAACAGCGGCTTCGATACTCTGAAAGGCGAAGCCGGGGATGATGTCCTCTACGGCGGTACCGGCGACGATATTCTCGATGGCGGCGCCGGAAAGGACGTGCTGATCGGTGGTTCTGGCCTGGATGCTGCGAGCTATGCTTCAAGCTCGGCGGCAGTGCGCGTGCAGCTTTCTGCTTCCGCCACGAACGCAGGCGATGCTGCTGGCGACGAGTTTTACTCGATCGAAAACGTGATCGGCGGTGCAGGCGCCGACATCATCGGCGGTGACGACGGCGAGAACGAACTGACCGGCGGGAAGGGCAATGATCAGCTTTCCGGCAATTCTGGGGACGACACTTACGTCTGGAATACAGGCGACGGTGCTGACGTCATCACAGAAGGTGTTTTCACCGTCGAGGAGGCTGTCACAGCCTCTGGGGCTCTTGGTGCAGGATTCTCCGTCAAGTTATGGGCTGATACAGGCTCGATCGATGCCGCTTCAGGGAAGCATTATTGGCGGTTGCAGATCCAGGCCTCTGATGGATCGCTCGTCTACGACAATGCCACCTACCTCTATGCTGCGGGAACAAGCCCAGCCGTCCCGGCACCGACAGCCTACGTGCAGGCGGGCTGGCTGGGAGGCTTCGTACGCACCAATGGCCAGCAGGTAACGCGTCAGCGCTTCGATCCGTTATTCAATGGTGGTGACGACGAACTCGAGTTTGGTCCCAACATCAGTCTCACCGACTTGAGCTTTGCCTGGAATGGTGATGACCTTGTCATCAGCATCGGAGGCCTTGCGACTTCGCAGGTAACGATCAAGGGCCAGCGATCTTCTAACAGCGCTGTAGAAACCCTGAAGTTTGCCGACGGGTTTTCCGCCTCGCTGGCAAGCATCCTGTCAGCCACCAGTGACGCAACTACAGCAGGAGGCGCTACGGATGATCTAATCGTCGGTCGTTATGGGGTTTTCAACGACAGCCTCAGCGGCGGCGGGGGCAACGATGTCCTCGTCGGATACCTTGGCGATGATACGCTTCGAGGCGGTGATGGCGACGATACCCTCGAAGGGGGAATGGGTGCCGATGTCCTTGATGGTGGCGCTAACAGCCAAAGCTCGGCTTCTGCCGCTGCTGGAGACACCGCTCGTTACGTGCGCTCTTCGGTCGCCGTCACCGTTGACCTCAACCTGACAGGGACGCAGGGAGGTGCCTCGGAATCCGAGGCGTTTGGCGATACGCTGATTGGTATCGAGAATGTCGTGGGCTCTGCGTACAATGATACGATCACGGGCGACGCGGGGGACAACAAGCTGTTTGGCCTCGCCGGAAACGACACCCTTTACGGTGGCGCAGGTGCCGATGTGCTGAGTGGCGATGACGGCAACGACAATCTCTACGGGGGGGAAGGCGACGACTCGATCTCCGGGGGTGTTGGCCGGGACTACGCTTATGGTGGAGATGGCAATGACGTCATCGATGGTGGCGACGATGCCGACATGCTCTTCGGCGACACCGGAAATGATACGCTGACCGGCGGTGCCGGCTCGGATTATCTTGAAGGTGGTGACGGCAACGATACGTTGATCGGCGGCGAAGGTGCTGACACACTGTTCGGCGGTGAGGGCAATGACATAATCGAAGGAGGCCTGGGCAATGATTCTCTGCAAGGCTTCAATGGCGACGATACGTATGTTTTTGATCGCTATGCTAGTGCCGACACCCTAACGGATATCAGCGGCTCAAACGTCATCAGCTTCGATGAAACCGTTGCTTACAATCAGATCTGGATGACCCGAGTCGGGAACGATCTGCGAATTGCGGTGATCGGTTCCGACGCGAGCATCACCGTGACCGCATTCTTCGCGACAAGTTCGCAAGGCCGGGTACATTCGATCCAGACCACGACACATGCAATTTTCCTGGATCATCCGGACACCCTCAATCTCATCAACGCGATGACGGTTGCCAGCGGTGCGGCGCCGGGCGTCACGCCTGTTGCAATGAATGCCGACGTGGCAGGAAAACTGGCGACGTACTGGCACGCCGGTGGCAAGGCCGCTCCAACCGGTCCGACGCAGGCGAGGTCGGTCGTTCTCGCTGAGGACAACGCCATTACTATCGATGGCAACTACGGCGTGGTCGATCATGACCAGAATGTCGTGAAGTACGCAATTGACTCGACGAAGGGGCCTTCCAAGGGCACGATTAGCAATCTGGATCCCGCCACCGGCGCACTCACGTATACTCCCAATGCCGATGCGAATGGCAGCGACTCGTTCGTGATCATCGCCACCGATGCCGATGGCCAGTCGGTCAGCATTCCGGTTTCCGTCAATATTACGCCGGTCAACGATGCACCACGTGCCCTCGCTGTTGTCGGTGGCGAGGCGCTGGTTATTGCTGAGAGCGCTCCGGGAAGTTCGACCGCGAACAACAGCCTGATTGGCAAGTTTACCTCGATTGATATCGAGGGTGATCCTGTCGCATACACGCTCACAGACGATGCCGGGGGCCGTTTCGTCGTTGCTTCCAATGGCGAGCTACGAGTTCTCAATGCGACGTTGCTCGACCGTGAACTCAATGCCTCACACACGATTCGGGTTCGGGCGACGGACATTCTTGGAGCGTGGTCCGAGGCAATTTTCACGGTAACAGTCGGCAATGTGAACGAGGCGCCAAACGTTCCCGTCCTGACGTCGGCGGTCGGCGTGGTGAGCGAATTTGTCGCCGGATCGACCGCATCAAATGTCTCCGCAACAATCGCCCGCTTCACGACCAGCGACCCGGACGGTGCGCCCAATCCCTCGATTGTGTTCGTAGCCGACGCAACTGGAAATCCAGGCGGATGGTTCAAGGTTTCGGACACTGACGTGCAGTTCGCGGTTGAACCCGATTTTGAAACGCTGGTGAATGCCGGGTATACGGTCACCGATAGCGACGGTGACGGCCTCGGCGAAGTTACCCTGTCCGGTAAAGTCTACGCTTCGGATGGCTCGCTGTCGTCTGCGGCGGTGACGTTCACGGTTAAGGTTGAGGATGTAAATCAGCGTCAAACTGCTATCTCCCTCTCGTCTGCAGCGAATTCCATTACCGAGCGTGACAGGGTTGCTGCAGGGACCATTCGCTCTGCTGTGATCCTGGGTACACTGAGCACGATCGATCCGGATCTTCTCAGTCAACTGAGCGGCCAGCAGAGCTACGCCGTGTACGAAAATGGCTCATCGACGGTCAGCACCCGCTTTGGGGTCAACGCAAGCAACCAACTTGTCCTGCTTGCCAACCAGAGCCTCGACTACGAAACGGATGGGGCCTCCATCACGTTGACGCTCCGTGCGACGGACAAATCGTCGGCACCGCTTTCCTTCGATCAAGCCTTCACCTTCACCATCCAGAATGTGGATGATGTTCGAGACGGCACGGCCGCCGCAGATACGCTGACGGGGCAGCAGAATCGCGATATCTTGCGCGGGCTTGCTGGTAATGACACCCTATCTGGCCTTGCAGGAAACGATCAGCTCGAAGGCGGTGACGGTAACGACACACTTTATGGCGGCGACGGCAATGATACCTTGCTGGGCGGCGCTGATGATGACCGTCTCTTCGGCGATGCCGGCGATGACAGTCTGGTTGGCGACGATGGAAATGACGTCCTCGACGGCGGTAATGGAAACGATACGCTCTCTGGCGGTCTCGGTAGTGAAGGCGTCCGTGCCAGCGGAGTGGACGCATGGCGCGGCTTTAGCTCAGCAGGTCTCATTGGTGGGGCCGGCAAGGACATCCTCGATGGCGGTGAAGGCGATGACTATCTTGACGGCGGCGATGGCGCCGATCAGCTGATCGGCGGGAACGGCTTTGACGGGGTAAGCTATTCCAATTCCGGCGCAGCGGTCACGGTCAACCTTGCATTGGGGACGGGCGTTGGCGGACATGCCCAGGGAGACACCCTGACGGGCATCGAACTCGTCGAAGGATCGAATTACGGCGACACCTTGATCGGTTCAGCCGGAAGTGACGTGCTGCGAGGCGGGGCAGGCAACGATCTTATCAAGGGCGGTGCAGGCAACGATTATCTACTCGGCGGCGACGGTGATGATACGCTCGATGCCGAGGCGGGTGATGACTACCTCGATGGCGGCGCCGGTAACGATATCCTGATTGGCGGCGCCGACAACGATACCTATTTCGTGGGCCGCAACCAAGGCAACGACCGCATCCGCAATTTCGATGCCTCTGGTGAGAACTTCGATCACCTCGCTCTCGATAGTTCGGTGCTCTACACCGATGTCTGGTTCGACCGTGTCGATGATGCGGAAGCGGTTAGCACTACCGGTAATCATCTCCGTTTGATGTTGCTTGGGGCTTCCGGATCGGAAGGAAGTATAACCGTCGAGAATTGGTTCACGCTCCCCGACCGATCCCTTCCGGAAAACTATTTCAAGATCGATCTGATCTCCGATGGCAGTGATCGTGCCGCATTGCCGGTCAATGTGGATGCGCTCGTGGCGCTCATGGCTGGGGTGCCTGCGGCCAATCGGCCAACGACCCAGGCGCAGTTGGCGGCTCTCAAGGCATCGAACGTCGCTTTCAATAACGGCATGGAGGAGTACTGGGGGCGGCTAAGTGCTCCGAAAATCAGCAACACGGTTTCGATCAGCGGCACGGAGGCATTGGACAATGCCTCATCAACGATCAGCTTCTCCGTTCGTGCCTGGTTCGACGACGATCAGGGGTTGGGCGTTGTCATCCCAGCCAGCAGCATCGATCTTGTATTGACCACGACGAATGGCGCCGTGCTCACAAATTATGTGACTGCGGTGAATTATGGTTCGCCTGATGCCGCGGGCAATCGCACGATCACGCTTACGCTAGCGCCGAACGCGAGTACGCATCTGTTGCCGAATGGTGTACTGCCTCTTCAATTGCAGGCGACCATTCGTGGAACCACGCGATCTGCGCTCGACGCAGGCGGTATCGCGCTCACGATCGCTCCCACTGCTGATACCGGCAGCTTTACCACTCTCGCGAGTGCTGGCGGCAATGCCGGGTCCAGTATCGCAATCTTTGTGGGAGCAATTACCCCGGACACAGATGGCTCTGAAGTTGCGGATGTCCTCATTAAAGGACTTCCTAACGGATACACCTTAGTGAATGCTACTGGAGCGGCAGTCGGGGTATTTGAGCCTGCATCCGGTTGGTGGCGTCTGAAGTCGGCGGAACTGAGCGGGCTGGGCATGTGGGTGCCCGCCGGGCGCTACGAGAATGCAGCGCTCAGCTTCGCTGTGCAAACCAAGGATGGAGTGTCGGTCCGCACCTCCGCGTGGTCGAACATGACCGTCGTCGTGAATGGTACGCCAAGCAACATCATTCTTTCAGGCTTGGTGGCTGAGAATTCCGCAAATGGCACTTTTGTGGGAACGCTGAGCGCGACCGATCCCGATATGTCGGAAGGGATGGGGGCGCCAACCAGCTTCCAGCTCCTCAACAACGCCGGCGGTCGCTATGTCCTCGACCCGGCAAATACGAGCCGTCTGCTCGTTGCCAACGGCGGTGCGAACATAGACTATGAAGCCGGTAACCGGGACGCAGCGAATACGATCATAGTGCGGGTGTTCGATGCTTCAGGGACTTACTTTGACAAACAGATTGTCGTCCCTGTGGAGAACGTCAACGAGACGCCGAATGCGCCCGGTGGTGGGGCGACGGTTTGGTCATTCTTCGATGAAAGCGGACTCGGCTCCAATCCTGCCGCAGGCGGGAAAACCGTTGCCACCCTGGCTCTGAGTGATCCGGATGGTACGACGCCGACACTGCGATTCTCTGCGGACGGAAATCCTGGAAACTGGTTCACAATCGTTGGGAACCAGATCCGTTTAAACGCAGGCTTCTCCTTCGATTTTGAATACATGCGGGCGGTTGGCTACGGCATCTATGACTGGAGTCAGGATGGGCGCCTCGATGCGCATATTGCGAACGTTTATGTCGAGGCTGTTGACAGCAACGGTGCGGTTTCGACGCCGACGCTCGTGCAGGTGTTTATTTCAGATGTGAACGAGCGGCCGAACGACTTGGTTGTCGAGGCATCGAACGTTTTCTCTGAAACGCTGAGCACGGACGCGGGTCATTCCGGCAACCTCATTGCGCGCTTCACGATGGCTGATCCCGACGGTGTAGCGCCACAACTTTACATTGTAGGCGGGAATCAGAACGGTTGGTTCCAGACCTTCTCCAACAATCACATTGGTTTTTCACCCGGAGTTAATTTCACAGCTGACTGGCTGCGCGCCTACAAAGGCCAGTTCGGTTCCGATGCTGATTTCTATTATGATACCAATGGAAACGGTATCAATGAGATTAGGGTCGCGACGCTTACGCTCGTCGCGCGAGATGCTTCGGGAATGGAGTCCTCTCCGTTCAGTTATTCGGTTTATATCGAGGATCGGAACGAGCAAAACTGGCTGGGCGGAGGCTCCTTCACTGTGAACGAAAACACCGGTATCAACACAGTCTTTGCCGGCGTTACTGCCAGCGATCCCGACACCATGGCGCGGGCATTCGGCCAGCAGCGGTACTGGTTCTGGGATGGCACAAACTACTCTGCTTACACGTGGGATGGGCGGTATGCGATTGATCATGTGACTGGCGAGATTCGGGTGAATTCAGCTCTGAACTACGAGGCGCCGGAGTCAGGCCGTAATTATGTTATCGCCGCACGAGATAATCTTGGAAATCCCGGCTATACGGAAACCCGCGCCAATTATTGGATTCAAATTGGGGATGTGAATGAGCAGCATTGGTTGGAACCAACCAATGTGTCTGTTGATGAAACGACAGTACCTGGATACGTCGCGGCGCCAAAAAATTTGAACGATTTGATGCTGCGCGATCCTGAAGGCAGGCGGAATTTCACGTGGACATTCGCCGATGGCAGTTCGACTTCGGGAATATGGACCCTATCACGCGAGGGTATTCTGCAACCTACGAATGGTACAGTCGACTATGAAACCTTGAGCCCAGGTCAGGTCAATCAGCCCATGACTGTAGTTGCTACAGATGGGCAGTATTGGTCTTCTGCGTCATTTACCGCTTCTGTAAATAACGTGAATGAAGCGCCGACATTCACCTCGAGCGCAATTTATCCTTTAGCAGGCAAGGTAGTATCGATCTCCAAAAGTGAATACTGGGTCCTTCCTCAAACAAACGGTAGTGGTAGTAACAACGGCTCAAAAATTATTCAGCTACGGCCAGCGGATCCCGAAGGCGCTGCTGGTAGTTTTGGCTATAGCATTACAAACTACAGCTACTCGGAGTATAATTCTAGTGTGGGTGGTAGCTTTAGCGCTACCGGATTCCCAATCATCGACATCGATGCCTCAGGAAGGATGAATTTCACCGTACCGGGATCCTATGTATTTAACGCATCCACGTGGACCGGGGGCTTAGCTTTCAATGGCCCAAAACGCTCAGCAACCGTCGACGTAACGTTCACGCTGAACATCAGCGATCCCACAGGAGTAACTAGCAGTACGCCATTCAAGATAAAGTTCATCAGGTCCGGGTCTAGCGTACCGCCGATCGTCCTTGATCTTGATGGCGATGGCGTCGAGCTCTTGCCCTTCTCTGACTCGGATGTCCATTTCGATATGGACAGTGATGGGGTGCGTGATCTCACTGGATGGGTCGCATCCGATGATGGCTTCCTTGCCTTAGACAGAAACGGCAATGGCGTGATCGATGATATCGGTGAGATAAGCTTTATCGGAGATGCTCCAGGAGCATTGACCGATCTCGAAGGCCTGCGGGCATTCGATAGCAACGGGAACGGTTTACTTGACGCAGGCGACGATGACTTTGAACAATTCCGCGTGTGGCGCGACATTAATCAGGATGGAATAAGCGACAAGAGCGAGCTTTTCACGTTGGGTGGGGCAGGTATCAAGCAGATAACCCTCACGATGGAAGTTACCGGCTCTGCTCCCGACGGGATTGAGAACGTCGTGACCGCAACGTCCGACTATCTCACGCTTGATGGGCGAGTGCTTTCAATCGCCGACGTAAGTCTAGCCTACGAGCCAACTGTACTCGTTGAAAATGAAAACCCCGACGGGGCAGCGGTTCAGGATGTTGTGGAACCCGCCGTGCCGCACGTAGCACCGCCGATCGTCTTCGACTTCGACGGTGACGGGAGTTCTCTAATCTCGCTCGCCGACAGCGCGACCAAATTCGATATGAACAAGGACGGTGTAGCCGACAGCACCGGATGGATTGCTTCCGGCGACGCATTCCTGGCGCTCGATCGCAACGGTAACGGTGTAATCGACAACATCGGCGAAATCTCGTTCGTGCAGGACCTGCAAGGCGCCAAGACCGATCTGGAAGGGCTTGCGGCATTCGATACGGATGTCAACGGCCTGCTAGATGCCAACGACACCCGTTTCGTCGAGTTCAAGCTCTGGTTCGATCGGAACAGCAACGGTGTGACCGATGCCGGCGAACTGCTCAGCTTGGCTGAAGCAGGGATGACCTCGATCACCCTCAAGGGTGTGGCAACTGGAGAGACCGTCATCGCTGGGCAGAACATCACCTACAATCGGTCGACTTACGCGCTCGATAATGGTGGTTCGGGTACGCTCCTCGATGTCGGGCTCGCTTTCAAGCCCCTGTCTGCCCTGGTTGATCCGACATTCCAGGCCAGTTCATGGGAAGGCAAGGCCAAGCGTTATCGTCTTGCGGGTGGCTCGGATGGGGTTCGGCTGATACCACGTCAGGCGGAAGGCGCGATCTCGGCTTCTGCCGGTCTAATCGGACCAGCTTCGATGGTCTCGTTCGGCAATGGTACGGTTGGCATGCTTTCTGCGATCATCGTGGATCTGGACGGTGATGGCCTCGAAGCGCGCCAGCGTTCGAAGGCGCATGCCCGCTTCGACATGGACGCTGATGGCACCCCGGATGATACCGGCTGGGTGTCAGGCGGCGACGGCCTGCTGGTGATCGATCGGGACGGCGATGGTGCCATCACCCACGCTTCCGAAATCTCATTCCTCGCCGAAAAGGAGAATGCCAAGACTGCATGGGACGGCCTTGGTGTCCTTGACGCTAACAAAGATGGCAAGATCAATGCCACCGATGCGCGCTTCGGCGACCTCAAGGTCTGGCAGGATGCCAACCATAATGGCATAAGCGATGTTGGCGAACTTAAGTCGCTTGCGGAGGTAGGAATCAAGGAGATTGCTCTGGCCACCACGGCGGTCGGGGAAGCAGCCAAGCTTGGAAAGAACCTGCCACTGACGACGGCCGTATACACGAGGGATAACGGTCAGACGGCGACTATCGGTAACGTGTCGTTTGCCTTCGAGCCGTCATCTGCCCGAAATGATGCAGCACAAGCTGCGGCTCGCCTGGCACAGGCCATGAGTACCTTCGCGGTCACAGGCACCGAAAGTTCCCTGACGGGCAAGATTACCGAACAGGGGGCCGCCTATGATATGCTGACGGCCGCTGCTGTCTGATCGCGATTTGAAAGAAAGAAACGCAAATGACGACATCTGAAAACCCGGGAACCGCCGCTCCGATGACGGTTAGCCATTTCCTGGGTGAAATGGCATGGTTGCTCACTCAATCGCCGTTGCACCGCGGCTTGGCGATTGCCGATCTGGAGTGGCTGGTGATGCCTGCGCTGGTTCACGAGCAGTTTTACATGTTCCGGGACGGGCAGCGGCCGGTGGGCTTGGCCTTATGGGCACGGTGCTCTTCCGCTGGCGCTCGAAAACTGGAACTGGGCATGATCGAGCCGGAAAACCGCCTTACGCTTGAGGAGTGGAAGGACGGAGAGGAGCTTTGGCTCGTTGATCTAATCGCACCGTTCGCGAATGCAGATAATCGTCAGAGAGAGATCATGATCGCGGATCTCATTTCGGGCCCGCTTCGCGGACAGGAGTTCCGCTTCCATCAGACCGATCCAGCTACCGGAAACAGGACCGTGCAATTCATTTCCGCTGATGCGGGGGAGATGCTGAAGCGTGCGGTGGAAGAGGCTGCGAGCAACCAGGCTTGACGTGGCCACCTCTTAACAAGGAGCGGACTTGGACGTGTTGGACGCTGCCACCTTTTATTGCGGCAGCGTCCTTGCCTGAGAATGAGAACATAGCTGTAATTACCACAATCGACGATGACCCGGGTAATCCGTTCTCAGGCGGACCACACATGAACGCTATCGTTCTCGAGACTGGGCTGGCCGCAGTGATCAGTGCTCTCCGAGTGGCCCATAGACTATGATAGTCTGGACCACGAATGGGACATTGCCTGTGCACGGTTCACCCGTAGTCTTTGGGGAGGCCCGTCTCATTGCGGCCCAAGATGGCTAGATCACGGCAGTAAGCGAATGTCGCGATCGGCCAAATCCTGCCCGCGCTTTGAGCTTCTAAGTTCCGGCACGTTTGCAGTTTCCGATTTCGCCAGGCGAACTCAAGAGTCAATGCACTTGGCTTGTATTGTCAAATGATCGGTTGTTAGCCCATGCTTCAAGTTCGGAGAAGGTATAGACGACGCGTCGCCCGAATTTCCGAAAGGGTGGACCGCCACCGACAACCCGCAGCTTTTCAAGCGTGCGCGGCGAAAGGCGTAGATACTCGGCGGCCTCAGAATTTGTCAGATGCACGTTGGCTGGCTTCGTCATAGTTCAAGAGCTTTCTTCCGCGAAACAGGACGAACCGCTAAGCTGTCACCGGACAGCCACTTGAGAAATATACGTTCGAGTGCACCAAGCCGCCTTTCTGATGCCTTGAGCACGACAGGATCAGGATTTTGGTGTGTTCAGGCGAGCAGATGGCTAGTCGAGCCCGAAACTCATGCCCGCGCTTTTTTTGGCATGGAATTCATGGGCAAGGGTCGAGAAGAGTTTTAACCATCTCCCCGGAGCTGACGATTGCGGGAGCGCCTGAGGCAGCGATGAGCGCCAACAGCAGGTACCTTAGTCCTTTGCGCAAGAGCACGCCTCGGTTTTCTTCCGCGTGGCTCCTATATGGCTCCCAGCTCTCTTTTGGCGTCGCTGTTGATTCTGCACGAATTTCATAAACTATTAAAAATAGACAATAATCTCAATCGTCGCACCTAAAAACCGTCTCGACGCAAACATGGAGCGCTACATGTGGTCCATGGACGGCGAGGCGATGTCGGAGAACCCGGCGCCGATCCCGTTCCGTCTGGGTGAACGCGTGCGCGTCAACCTGGTCAACGACACGATGATGCCGCACCCTATCCACCTGCACGGCCATTTCTTCGAACTCGTCAGCGGAGAGCCAGGGCACCGGGCGCGCAAGCATACCGTCAACGTGCTGCCCGGCGGCAAGGTCTCCTTCGACCTCACGGCCGACGGCGAGGGAGACTGGGCCTTCCATTGCCACATGCTGCTCCACATGCACGCCGGGATGATGCGCGTCGTGACGGTACGCAGGGCGGAGGAAGCCTGATGACGAGGCGCTTCCCGATCCTTGCCGCGCTGTTGCTGCCCGGTGCCATGCTGGCGCTGCAGGCGCAGGCGCAGGCGCAGGAAACCGATGCGACAGCACCGCAGGCCGAACGACATGCCGGAAGCGATCATGGCTCCATGGATCATGCGCAGATGGACATGAGCGCGGGTGACATGAACGGAATGGATCACGCCGCGCATGCCATGCCCAAAGTCAACGCCTCCGACGAACCGGGCGATGCTCCGCCGCCGCCGGTGCCTGCCGATTTTCCCGCCGATCGCTTCTTCCCGCCTGCGCGCATGGCGGTGTCCCGTGCGGCAATGGTGAAGGAAATGACGTTCAGCACATTCGCGCTTCAGGTCGATCGGCTCGAATGGCGGTCGGGCAAGGGCGGCGACGGCTTCGGTTGGGAAGGACAGGCCTGGTACGGGGGCGATATCGACCGCGTGGTGCTGGCCAGCGAGGGCGAAGGTCTGTTCGGCGAACGGGCCGAGCGCATCGAACTGGGCGCCTATTGGCGTCATGCGCTGGACCCGTGGTTCAATCTGCAACTGGGCATGCGGCAGGACTTCCGGCCCGATCCGCGGCGCACTTACGCCTTGCTCGGCATCGAGGGACTGGCGCCTTACTGGTTCGAACTGGAAGGCCAGCTGCTGGTCTCGAACAAAGGCGACATCCACGCGCGCGGCAAGGCGGGCTATACCCAGCGGATCACCCAGTCGCTGGTGCTCGAGCCCGAAGCCGAAGTGGATTTCGCCTTCCAGGACGTGCCGGAACTGAATGTGGGCGCTGGTTTTGAAAGGCTCGAACTGGGCTTGCGGCTGCGCTACGAGCGCAATCGTTCCCTCGCACCCTATGTGGGCGTGAACTGGGAGCGCAAGCTGGGCGGGACCGCCGATTTCGCGCGTGCTGCGGGCGAGGGCGTCTCGGGCGTTTCGGCGGTCTTCGGCGCGCGCGCGATGTTCTGACAGGCGCCGTTGCTACTTTTTGCGCGCTGTTCGACATGGGACGGCACTCCCGGTCTTTTCAGGTGTTGCCGATTGCATGACACATCTCGGCATTCCCTTCGAAGAGACCTCGGTTGCAATCGTGACGGGCGGCGAATCCGGCATCGGCCGTGCCGCCGCCCTGAAGCTGGGGAAACGCGGCGTTCCCGTGGTGCTGACTTTCTTCGAAGATGCGGAAGCGGCCGATGCCGTTGTCTCCGCCATTGCCCAAGGCGGGGGCCAGGCAGCGGCGATAAAGGCGGATGTCAGCGACGAGCAGGCCGTGGAGAACGTCTTCACGCTGGCCGAACAGCGGTTCGGTACCGTCGATCTCCTCATCAACTCTGCCGGTCTGAACATGTCCGGCGTCATGCTGCGGGACATGGCGCTGGCTCAATTCGACCGGCTTGTCCGCGTCGATCTCTACGGACCTTTCCTGAGCTGCCGCCGGATGGTGAGGGCTCTGGAAGATGCGGGACGCGGGGGCCGGATCGTCAACGTGTCTTCGATCCATGAACGCGCGCCGCGTCCAGGCGGGGCGGATTACGACGCCGCCAAGGGCGGGCTGGCACAATTGACCGCCACGCTCGCGCTCGAACTGGCGCCGAAGCATATCGCGGTAAACGGCATTGCCCCCGGCATGATCCTGACGCCGATGAACCAGAGCGCGCTGGATCACCCGGAGGAGTTGCAGCGAAAGGAGGCCGCGATACCCTGGGGCCGGGCCGGCACGCCGGAAGAAGTTGCCGATCTCATCCTGTTCCTGCTCTCGCCCGCCGCCGATTACATCACCGGAACGACCGTGACGATCGACGGAGCCCTGTCGCTCACCGTCGCCCAGGGAGCCTGAGCCCATGGTCGCTTATGTGGTGGAGGCGCTGGAGGATGTGACGCTCGACGTGGCAGGGCCTGAGGGGCGGCTCGCCCATTACGATCTGATGAGCCCGTTCGTCTGGACGGAAGGAGAGACATATCGAATGCTCGTCCGCGTGCTGCCAAGCCCGCTGGGTCCAGCCGACCCTACCGGCGTCATCTGGGGCGGCGATTCCGATGACGGATTGCATTTCCGGATGCGCGAAACTCCGGCGATCATACCGGGGCCCAACCCTGATGACGCTGGTGGATGCGAGGACCCGACGGTCGTGCGGGGCGAGGACGGCGCCTATCTCGTTTTCTATACCGGGGTGGACGCCGCACGTCAGCAAGGCTCGCTGCTGGTGGCCAAAGGGCCGGCGCTCACGGATCTTCACGAGCAGCGAGTCATGCTCACGGCGCCGCGCGGCGAGGGCAATATCAAGGAAGCGACCCTGGCGCAGGGGACGGACGGCTGCTTCAGGCTGTTCTACGAATATGCCAGGGACAATGCCTCGCGGATCGGAATGGCGATCGGCCCGACGGTGGAGGGGCCGTGGACCGTGGTGGAGGACCCCTTTTCGATCCGTGAAGAGGGCTGGGACAACTGGCACTTGTCGACCGGCCCGATCGTTCAGCAGGACGGGCGCGACCCGGTGATGTTCTACAACGGCGCCACGATGGACGCCCGGTGGCGGATCGGCTGGATCAGTTTCTCCCCCGACTTCGGCAAAGTGACCGGACGCGGCCTCGAACCGCTCATCATGCCGCCTCCGGCAAGGAGCCGCGATGCGACAGATATCGCCTTCGCGGCCTCTTGCCTCGTGATCGGGGACGATATCTGGCTGTACTACTCGCTGGAGGACAAGATCCTGCGGCGGGCCCTGGTTCGCAGCTGTCTCTAGAATCATGCCGGAACCGCGCACCGGACCGGATGTTCGCAGCCCTCATCTCGCGCTGGAAGGACGCTCTGGCGCTGGAAGTTCCTGACCGACGGACAGGGACGTTGCGGCGGGATAGTGCCCGATCCTCGGCCCCTTGCGCGCCGCGCGCTTACTCCGCGGTCGCCAGCAATTTCGCGAGCAGCACGCTGAGCTGCACTTGTTCAAACGCATCGAGGCCGCTGACGATGGCGTGCTGGTTGGCCGCCTTCCTGCCCCTCATCGCGGGCGTGCTGCGCCAGCACCTTGCCGACTTGACCCCCGCATGGTGGCTGCACCTCATGGGAACCTTCGAACCCTGTTAGCCGGCGGTTACCCGACGCTTTCCACGTGAAGGCCGGGCTTGCCGGCTTCCAGCGAGAAGCGGGCAATGTCGGCAATCCCCGAATCCTCGCGCCGGGCGTCCGCCAGTCCGCGATAAGTGACGGCAGCCCCGCGGGCATCGATGTTGATCCGGCCGTAGCCGCGCACGTCGTTCTCCGCGAAGGCCAGCCCGTTGGTAGCGGCCAGGCGCTTGAAGTCCGGATCCGGCCGGAGCGAGGTGATCGATCCGCCCACGAATTCGGCGGCGATCGGCGCATCGTCCGGACGGTCGGGATTGCGGATGTCGGCGGCGGCGAAGGCGTGGATGTCTCCGCCCAGAGCCAGCGGGTTGCTGGTTCCGGCCTCGGCCCAGCGGCGGAAGATCCGGTCGCGCGCGGCAGGATAGCCGGACCAGTTGTCCGCCGAGTATTCGGCGGCGCCATCCTCGTAATGCTGAACCGTCTGGCGCATCAGCGTCTGCTGGGTGAGCAGGTTCCACTGCGCAGTGCTCTTGCCCAGGCGCTCGTCCAGCCAACGCTCCTGCGCCGCGCCCAGCATCGTGCGGTAGGGGGTATAGAGGTCCGCGCAATTGCCGATGCGGCTGTGATAGGGCTGGTGCGCCTCGATCAGGCCCTCGGGCTGGCAGGCGTGCGGCCCCCGGTACTGGCGGTCGTCGACGATCTGGAACTGAGCCAGGCTGCCCCAGTCGAGCGTGCGATAGAGCCGCATGTCCGCCCCGCGCGGTGGGCGCGCCCGCAGCGGCTGGTGCTCGTAATAGGCCTGGTAAGCGGCGGCACGGCGGCGCAGGAATGCGGCCGGATCGCCGTTACCCTGGTCCAGCGCCCCTGCATAGTCGTTGGCGACCTCGTGATCGTCCCAGGTCAGCGCCCAGGGCGCGGCGTGGTGGGCGGCCTGGAGCAAGGGGTCGAGCTTGTAGGTGGCATAGCGGACCCGATAGCCCGCAAGATCCATCGGTTCGGGATTGCGGTGGAGGCGAACCGCGTCCTTCTTGTTGGGCGCGCCTTCGTAGATGTAATCGCCCAGGAAGAGGATCAGGTCCGGGTCTTCTTCCACGACATGGCGCCAGGCCGCGTAGAAGCCGACCTCGTATTTCTGGCAGGAGGCGAAGCAGAGCCGCAGGCGGTCCACGGCAGCCCCGCGTGCCGGGGCCGTGCGCGTGCGGCCCACCGGGCTGGCTTCGCCGCCGGCGATGAAGCGGTAGAAATAGGCCCGGCCGGGTCGCAGGCCCCCAGCTTCGACATGGACCGAATGGCCCCAGCGCGCCTCGGCGCGGGCCACGCCCGAGCGCACGATCCGCGAGAAGCGCTCATCCTCAGAAACCTCCCAGCGCAAGTCCACCGGGGCCGAAGTCATGCCGCCGTCGGGTGCCATGGGCTGCGGCGCGAGGCGGGTCCAGAGAATCACGCTTTCGGGTTCGGGATCGCCCGAGGCGACGCCGAGCGTGAACAGGCCCGGCGGCAGGCCGGCCGCCGCATGTGCACCGATCGAAAACAGCGTCCCCGCGGCCAGCGCGCCTCCCATGACGGCGCGGCGGGAATAGGCGAGAGGGGCGGTGGGGCGGGTTTCGGTCATGATGGCCGGGCTATCGGCATCCAATGTTACCGAACCGTGACAATTGCCCGCAGGCCCCGGTCTCTGCCGAAAAATGGCGAGGCGGCCGCAACGCAGTCGCAGCAAAAAGAAAGCCGGCCCATGGGACCGGCTTGAAAAGTTTTGGGAGAGGATGCCTGAAAGGCCCGTCCTTCTTGCGCCATGTTGCGGTGCAGCGCAATAGACAAAATTGCATGTGCAGTTGCAGCATCGCCAGCGCGTTGCGATCTGCGACATCTGTCGCAAGGCGTCAGACCATCGGGCTGGCTCGACCGTCGCGGTGGTGAAGCAGGGCGTCTACCGTTTCGAGCGCGCGGTGGAGGCGCGGGTGGTCCACGCTGCCGCCGATCGAGAGTCGCACGGCATGGCGCTGGCACGCCGGATCGACGCGGAAGTGCTCGCTGGAGACTGCCGAGATGCCGAGTGGGCGCATCGCGCTCACCAGTTCGTGAGCGCGGGTCTCTCCCCCCAAAGGGATCCAGAGATGATAGCCCGCAGGCGCCGTGCGGTAGGCGCCTGCGGGCAGAGTGGAAGCGACGATGGCCTGCCGGGCCAGGCATTCCTCGCGCACTTCGCCGACGAGGGCGGCCCAGGTGCCGTCGACCAGCCACTGCGTGCACACGGCCATGTTGAGCGGCGGCGGCATGATCGTGGTCTCGTGCGTATCCGTGGCAAGCCGCATGGCGTCGCGCAGCAGCGGCGCGCGCAGATAGGCCATCCGCAGCGCGGGCGAAATCAGCTTGGAGAGGCTGGCGACATGCCAGGTCCGCTCCGGCGCCAGCGCGGCAAGGGCGGGGATATCGGTCCTGTCCAGGCGCGAGTAGGGATCGTCCTCGATGAGGAGAACGTCGTGGCGGCGCGCGATCTCCACGATCCGCTCGCGCCGCTGCCGGCTGAGCGTGCCGGTCGTGGGATTGTCGTTCTCGGGCACGAGATAGAGCGCACGGATCGGCTGGGCGGTGCAGGCCCGTTCGAACGCGTCAGGGTCGATACCCTCTTCGTCGCCGGTAAGGGGCACGATGGTCATGCCCAGCCTGCGGCAGATCGCGGTCCAGCCCGGATAGACGAAAGCGCCGGTGCATACCGCGTCGCCCGGCTGGAGGATGGCGCTGGCCACGGCATGGAGCGCCGTTTGCGCGCCGCTGGTGACCACCACATTGTCCTCGTTCGCCTCGATCCCCGATGCACGGAGCCATAGCGCTCCGGCCACCCGGTCCTCCGGCGCGCCGCCTGCGGGCTGATACTGGAGACGGTTGGCGGCCGCTGGTCCGTCCAGCACTTGCTGCAGGCCCTGCGCGAAGCGCCGCGCGAAAGTGCCGGCCGCGGGGACCGGGGGCAGGTTCATCCCGGTATCGAAAGGCGCAACTTCGCTGGAAATGCCGCCTGCAGGACGATTGCGCACGAAGCTGCCGCGGCGACCTTCGGCATCGATCAGCCCCTGCCGCCGCGCTTCGGCATAGGCGCGGGTGACCGTTCCAGTGTCGATGCCGAGCGCTTCCGCCAATTCGCGCTGCGGGGGAAGACGGTCCCCGGGGGCGAGCCTTCCTTGCTCCAGATCGCGCCCGATGGCCGCGCATATCGCCAGGTAGACAGGCCCGAGGGCCGGGTCGATCTCTGGCAACCATTTTTGCGATGTGATTTGCATTGACTTTGTATGCATACAAAAACCATATGATGCAATATCGACTCCAGGGACATTTTTCGGATCGGACCATGACGCAGCCGGATACATTGCCGCCCAGCAAGGGACGCTGGATCTTCCATTGCGGGCTGAAAGGCTTGTGTCCGCGCTGCGGAAAAGGCGCGATGTTTCGCAAGTGGCTGAAGTTGCAGGATACCTGTCCCCAATGCGGGTTGGACTACGGCTTTGCGGCGCCCGACGACGGCCCGGCTTTCTTCTCGCTCTGCATCGTCGCCTTTCCGCTGACGTTCTTCGCCGTCTGGCTGCAGGTCGCGTTCGAGCCGCCGTTCTGGGTCCATCTGCTGACTTCGTTCCCGCTGCTGGGGATCGGATGCATCGTGCCGCTGCAATATATCAAGGGCTGGCTGGTCGCCTCGCAATACGTGAACAAGGCGCAGGAAGCCGGGACCGAGAAGCTTTGGGCCGACCTGAACGCAAGGGCGGAAAAGCATGATGCCTGACCGCTACGGCCACGCAGTGATCGGGATGGCGCGCAGTTTCGTGTCGGGATATCTGGAGGCGGCGGGACGAGCCGATCTCTCGCATATTGTGCGCGCGGGCGAGGGGGACGATTTTCCCGAGGTTCGTGCTGCCGTCGAGATGCTCTCGGTGCAGGCCGATGTCCTGCGGCGATATGAGGAAGCGCTCGGCCAATATGCCGATCCCGGTTTCTGGGACGAGGCGACGCCGGGCGGTGCGCTGGCCTTGCACGACAGCGGCCAGATGGCGCGCAATGTGCTGGGCGGCCGGCCGCCGTTCTTCCACCGCGACTGACGGCGATGACATGGCAAAGAGCCCTGCCGGTCCTGCTGGCCGCCACCGCCCTCGTGTCAGGCTGCGGGGACGACCGGCGCGAGGAGCGCTTGCGCGCGGCCGGACCCGATCCCTCGTTCGAACGCCTCATGACAGTGGCCGACGCCGATTCCGGCGCACGCAAGTTCCGCCAATGCGCGGCCTGCCATAGCGTGATCGAGGGCGCGATGGACCGCGGCGGGCCCAACCTTTTCGGGGTATTCGGCAAGCGTTTCGGCACCAACAGCACGCGCTACGGTTACACCGCCGCGCTTACGCGCGCGGGCGGAACCTGGGACGCGAAGACCCTCGACACCTGGATCGCCGGGCCTTCCGCCCTGATTCCGGGCACGACGATGCAGTTCCCCGGCGTGCCGGACTCGCTCGACCGCGCGGACCTGATCGCCTACCTGCGCAGCCAGAAGCCCCAGAGCTAGAGCCGTTTCCCGAAAAGCCGATGCAATCGCCGGCCGGCGTCCCCATATCGCTACCGGGCGGAAGGGTGCATGCAAGGAAAGTCACATGGCCAACGGCTGGGCGCCCGACGGCGCCGTTCAGGACCAGATCGACGACAGCCTCAAGGACGCCGTCTCCATCGCCCGGGCAAGATTGCCGCAGGGTGAGGGGCTGGAGGATTGCGAGGTCTGCGGGGAGACCATTCCCCCCGCCCGCCGCCGTGCACTCCCCGGCGCGCGGACATGTGTTTCCTGCCAGTCCCAGCGCGACAAGCGGCCGGATTTCTCCGGCATCAACCGGCGTGGCAGCAAGGACAGCCAATTGCGCTGAGCACGGCTCCGGCGGGCCGGAACAACTCGGCGCACCACTTCGTTTCCTCGCAAAACGGAGTAGCCCATGGCCGACCACGACAGCGAAGTCTCTACCGTTCCGGCGCTCGATATCGATCGCTACCTCGGAACATGGTTCGAAATCTGCCGCTTGCCTCTCAAGTGGGAGGATGCGCAAGCCCGGGACATTACCGCCACTTATTCCCGCAACCCCGACGGCAGCGTCCGGGTGGAAAACCGTTGCATCGACAAGGACGGGAATCCGGACCGATCGATCGGGCAGGCCTTCCCGATCGACGGCAGCAATGCGCGCCTGAAAGTCAGCTTCCTGCCCCAGTTCCTGCGCTGGATCCCCTTCACCAAGGGCGACTACTGGGTGCTGCGGATATCCTCGGACTATACGGTGGCGCTGGTCGGCACGCCCGATCGCGACAACCTCTGGCTCCTGTCCCGCACCGCCGATCTTGCGCCGGACGTGACGGCAGACTTCCTGGGAGCGGCCGAGCGCGAGGGCTTCGACTTGTCCGGGCTGATCACGCCGGTTCAGAGCGGATATGCCGTGCCGGAGGCGGCCTTCACCGACTGAAGCGGAGGCTTCCCTTGGGCTTGCGGTCATGTATGGTGGAATAAGATAACACCATATGGGATCGATTTTCGACCCGAACCGGGAGCATAAATGTCCAGCAGCCACTGCGATCGCCGTACTTTCGCGTTATCCGTGCTGGCGCTGCCGCTTCTGGCGCAGGCCGGCGGTGCGGGGGCGGAGCCGGACATTGCAGTGTCGATCGTCAGCTTCGGTGCAAAGGCGGATGGCGTCACCATCAACACCCGCGCGATCCAGGCGGCGATAGACAGTCTCGCCAAACGGGGCGGCGGGACGGTGGTGGTGCCGAAGGGCGTTTTCGTCAGCGGGGCGCTGTTTCTCAAGCCCAGGGTTCACCTCCATCTCGCCGAGGGAGCGGTGCTGCGCTGTACCACGCGGATGGAAAATTTCCCGCCGCGCCGCACCCGCATCGAGGGGCATTTCGAGCCGAGCTTTACCCCCGCGCTCATCAATGCGGATGGCTGCCACGGACTGCGCATCACCGGCAGCGGCACGCTGGACGGTGCGGGGCGCCCGGTCTGGGACCGCTTCTGGAAGCTGCGCAATGCCGCGCCGGTTCCCGACGAGTTCCCGAACCTCGGCCTGCCGCGCGCGCGCCTGGCCCTGATCGAGAATTCGAAGAACGTCCTTGTCGAAGGCGTGACCTTCAAGGATTCCCAGTTCTGGAACCTGCACCTCTATCGCTGCGAAGACGTGCTGGTGCGCTATGCGCGCTTCGAAGTGCCGGACGACTATGCCCAGGCGCCCAGTACCGACGGCATCGATGTCGACAGTTGCCGGCAAGTGACGGTGGACGGCTGCACGTTCTCGGTGACGGACGATTGCATCGCCGCCAAGGGATCGAAGGGGCCGCATGCCCTGGAAGACAGGGACAGTCCCCCGGTGGAGGGGCTGCGCGTGCGCAACTGCCACTTCCGGCGCGGCCATCACGCCCTGGCCTGCGGCAGCGAGGCCACGGTCGTGCGCGATGTCGTGATGGAGAACTGCCGCGTGACCGGCAGGATGGTGCTGGCGCGCCTCAAGCTGCGCGCCGACACGCCGCAGCGTTACGAGGATATCCGCTTCCGCAACATCCGCCTGGATCATGCCGAAGGCACGGTCATGGCGGTGGAGCCCTGGAGCCAGTATACCGACCTCAAGGGCATGGCGCCGCCGATGTCATGGGTGCGCGGGCTGGAGTTTTCCGGCATCAGCGGCCGGTTCGGCGCGCTCGGCACGATCAGGCCCAATCCGGGGCAGACGGAAATCCGCGACGTGCTGCTGAAGAACTTCGCTCTGCAACTGGCCGACGGGGAACTCCACGGGCAGGGCGTGGAGGACATCGTGTTCGATCACGTCATGATAAACGGGAAAGTGCGCAAGGCGCCTGCCGCTCAAGGGTAGGATCGCGCCGGCGAGGGCAGTTCCGTCAATTGACGGCGTGCGCCGCCTCTTCGCCGGCCGGAGACTGCAGCGCGGCGCGGGCGCGTTCGAGAGCGGTGGTGAAATCGGCGCGACGGATATCCTTGGTGGCGCGAACCAGCTTGCGCAGTTCCTGGGCGGTACGGGCGCGCAGGGTCTCGTCGGCGATACGGTCGAATTGCCGGGTCAGCCATTCCACCGAAGCGGGTTTCGCGTTGCGGTGCGAACGGAACGCCAGTTCCACGGGAGGCGCCAGAAACACCAGCGTTGCAATGCCTTCATATGGCGGAAGACCGAACAATTCCACGAACCCTGAACCCTTTTCCTCGATGGCGCCGCGATGCGCTCGAACTATTCATAGGATCGGGTTAGCCAACCCGGTCGCGCGATTGCGACGAACCGTTGACAACGATTGCCGATAGCCGCGCCGGGTAGGGTGAGGGTGTGAAACGCACAGGGCTTGCGCCGCTTCGGCACGACAATGAGGCCCCGCACGCACCAGCGCGCGAGGCCCAGTCAGGGTCGCACTTCGAATTTTGATGGATCGGCCTCGGAGAGGCCGGGGCTTGGCGGTTACGCGGCGGGAACGGTTCGCTCGCCAGCGATCGGCTGGGCGGCATCGAGGCCGCGGTGACAGCTGCGCAGGACGAGGTCGCTCCATTGCGCCATGTTCTCGGTATAGGCGCGTACGGAATCCGTGATGAACGACACCCCGACTTGCGATGCACTGGCCGGATCGCCGGCCTTGGCCATGCCGTCCAGGCAGGTCAGCAGCCGTTCGCGTGCCGTCGAGACCTGGGCCACGATCTGCGCCTGAATTTCCTGGCCGTTTTCGAGCATCTGTTCCGCGGCGATCCGCGTGGTCGAGGCTAGGTGCTCGCGCATGGACCTGGCGCGATCGATGCCTTGTTCGAAACCTGCGAACTCAATCATGCTTCATCCTCTGTCCAATAGCTGCTTTCGAAGTCGCGAATGCATCATGTCCGTGCTTGGGGCCTCCAGCGGAGACGCGAGGCCCCAAGCGCCCTTAGTCTCCGTCCAGCAGGGCCCAGAGCCGCTGCTGCAGGGCAGCCGATTCCGAAGGCGTGAGCGAAGGACGCCCATCCTTGTCCGAGCGTGACCATGACCGGTGCGCCGGTGCCGCGACATACGACGATCCGCGCAGGTTCGTCCGCCCTCTCCTCGAGCCGATGCTCATGACGATCCAGTTCCTCCTCGCAATAAGTCAGCAAGACCGGACGCGCATTCCCAGGCGCTTTGCCGGTGCATTCGGCGATAATCGTATACTTATTATTATTGTATGCCGTTTGGCGTTCTTGCGAGGGCTTATCTACAGTTCGCACTCGGTTTTAAAAAGAGGAAAACTTTGTACGGCCGCGTACAGTGGTTTGGGGTAGCCCGAAAGGGTAACTCTACTGATCGAAAATGAGTATATGTAAAAATACGGTGCTTTTGCAGATACTTGCGTGGTGCGTCGGGAAAGCCGCATCTCAAGGAACCTTGGCGCGCATCGATCGTTGTATTTTCCTGATAAAATGGAATATCTCTTGGTCGGTCCGGCCAGGGGGAGGGCTCTGCCGATGACAGGCGGATTGAAGACGGGAAAGACCTGCAACAAGTTGTTGCTGGGCATGTCGAAAGACGACCGCGGGCGCGTCGAATCGCTGCTGCGCCGGGAGTGGCTTGCCACCCGGCAGTATCTGGAGCGACGCGGCGAACTTCAGGAAAAGGTCTACTTCATCGAATCGGGCGTGGTTTCCAACCTGGAGACCAGCGACATTCCCATACCGCTGGAAGTCGGCGTGGTCGGCTGCGAGGGTATCGTTGGCGCGAGTGCGATCTGTACCCTGCTTCCGCAGCGGGACAGCTGCGTCCAGATCGAGGGAGAGGCGCTTTCGCTGGATCGCGGGGAATTTCAGACTTTGCTGGAAACGAGCCCGTCGCTGCTGCGCTATCTCCTGCGTTACATCCAGACGCAGATCGTGCAGATCAGCCTTGCCGCCAGCGCCGGCGTGCGGGCCACGGTGCAGCAACGCCTGGCGCGCAAGCTGCTGATGTACCACGACCGCATCGGCAACGACGATCTTGCGCTCACGCATGAGGCGATGTCGATCATCCTTGGCGTTCGCCGGGCCAGCATAACCCACGCCATCCACAACCTGGAAGCCGAGCGCTGGATCAGGGCGCAGCGCGGACTGGTGCATATCCGCGACCGCGCGGGCCTGGTGAAGTATTGCGGGCCGTTCTACGGCGTCGCGGAGGCTCGCTACGCCGAGATCATGGGCCACGAATCCTGAGGCTGCCCTTGCCGCGCGCGCCCGAGATGGCCGGAAGCAGATCTCACGCAACTTACGGCCGGCTGATCCATTGTGCCCGCATGGAATTTGCGCACCTGCAGACGGGGAGAACGCCTGTGCACAGTCATGACGCCGTCGCTCTGTTCGTAAGGCGTATCCAGCTGAGAAGCGTGGTTTCCGCCGAGGAAGTGGAAGCGATGCAGCAGCTTGGCGGCCGCCGCGTCCATGCCTCGCGCGGGCAGGATCTGGTTCTTCCGGGCCACGGCGTGAACCATGCGATCCTGCTAGTGGACGGCCTGCTGGCCCGGTTCGACCAGATGGCGGACGGCAAGCGGCAGATCACGGCGCTGCACATCCCGGGCGACATGGCCGATCTGCATTCGGTGCCGATGCCGCTCCCGGCCTGGGGCATCCAGGCGCTGGTGCCGTCGGTCGTGCTGCACATTCCGCACGGCGACTTGCGCAGGCTTGCGGATTCCCGTCCCGCGATTGCCAGGGCGTTCTGGCGTGACACCGTGACGGATGCCTCCATCCTGGCGAAATGGACGGCCAATCTCGGCCGGGCCGATGCCGTCACCCGCACGGCGCACCTGATCTGCGAGATGGGCATGCGGATGGAAGCGCACGGCCTGGACGCGCGGGACGATTTCGCTCTGCCGATCACCCAGGCCCAGATGGCCGATGCGCTGGGCCTCACCACCGTTCACGTCAATCGCACAGTCTCCGCCTTGCGCCAGGAATGCGGCCTTCTCTTCGAGCAGGGGCGGGTGCGCGTGGAGAACTGGGACGCCCTGGCCGGTCGCGGCAGTTTCGATCCGGGCTACCTGATGCTGGACGTTCGGGTCTGAGCGCCCGCCGCCGCAAGTGGAGGCGGCAAGATCCATCGACGTGAAAGGGGATAGTGCGGGGCGCCTGCTTGTGCAGGCATCGGCGGAAGACTAGCGGCTTGCGCGGATGGCCGAACAGAGGATGCGCCTGCGATGACCGACGACGAACTGATCGACCATGCCCAGCGGCTTTACGATCTTGCCGCATCGCGGGTGGGATCGCGCCTCGACCTGATCCATCTTCGCGATCTGGTGCCCGATCTGCTCGACCGGCTGCGCTCCCGGATCGAGCCCGACCATGAAGGCGAAGGCACGCGTTCGTTCTGACATTCGCGGTATTCTTCGCATGGTCCGCGGACGACAGCGAGCAGGAGGGGGCGGCAACGCAGCGCGCCACCGCCCCCCGGTCCATCGTTGTTTAGAGGCGAGGACCGGGCGCGGCCTCTAGAGCGGGTTTGCGCCGACAACAAGCGGTCGGCAGCCATAACCCACCGCCCAGATCGCCGGAAAAGCCCGTCCTGCCGTTCACGCCGGACATGGAAAGGCCGCCCACCGTGCATGGGGGCGGCCTTGATGGAGTGACGGGGCCCGGTCGGGGGTGGGGATTGGGCCCTCGGGATCTCTGCCTCTTTGAGCAGTCCCGATCTCAACACCCCTGTCGCGAAGAGGTTCCGCCCTTTCGCGGAAAACCGAACATGACGAAGAGTTAATCTGCCGCCCGGATAGCAGTTAAGCCCCGCTTAAGGAGAATTCGGGCTGGACGCGATCCTTTCGAAACGTGGGCTTCGCGCCCCTGGATAACCGCAATGACCCTGATGCAGCCGCTTCTGCCCGTGCCGCCCTCCGTACTCGACGGAGCGGAGGCGCGCGCCGTGGAGGCGAGGCTGCCGGAGCGTTCGGCAGTCCTTCCGGCCACGCGCCTGACGGCATCGGGCCAGGGCGATGTGCTTCGCCGCCATCTCATGGTCGGCCTCGCGCTCAGCCTGGTGGCCCTGGGGATGCTGCTGCACCGGGCCGGGCTGCGGATCGACCCCTGGCGCGCGGGTAACCTGCCGTTCTATCTCGCGGGTGCCCTGGCGCTGGCGTGCCGCCATTTCCTTCCCCGGATGCGGTGGCGCCATGCGCCGGCCGGTGCGGCGTTCAGCGAGTATGCGGCGCTGTTCGCCGTGATCTCACTGATGGGGGCGGCCGCCAGCTATCCGGTCGCCGCGCTCACGCATGGTTATGCCGATGACGCCCTGCAGCGGATCGACGAGGCGCTGGGGTTCGACTGGCTCGCGCTCTATCGCCAGGTCGTCGCGCATCCCTGGCTCCAGGTGCTGGGGACGACCGCCTATCGCAGCATCTACATCACGCCTGCACTGCTGCTGTGGTCGGCGGCAAAGTCCGGGCAGCGCGAGGCGGCCTATCGCTTTCTGGCCGGTTTCTGGCTGGCGGCGGTCATCACCCTGGCCGTGTTCAGCCTGATGCCGGCGCTGGGGCCGTTCTCGCATCTGTGGCACCAGCCGATCGTCTACATGCCGGAAAGCGAGCTTTGGCAGCCCGGCCTGATCCCGGCGCTGCGGGCACACGGCGTCCATGTGGTGGACCTGGCCCATCTGCGGGGCATCGTTTCGGCGCCGAGTTTCCACACTGCCGCGGCCGTGCTCTACATCGTCGCGGCCTGGCGGATTCGGGGGCTGCGCTGGCCGGTGATCGCCCTGAATGCGGCGATGCTCCTGTCCACGCCGGTGGAAGGCACGCATTATCTGATCGACATGATCCTGGGCGCGGCGGTGGCGGTAACCGCGCTTTTGCTGCTCGAATGGCATGTGCGACGCCTGAAAGCGGGCGCTTTTCGCGGCTCGCGCTGGACGGCTGCGCGACAATATGGCAGCGAGCGTGCCGCTTCGACTTCCGAAGATCGCAGAGAATTCCATATCGGGCCTCCTTCTCGTCAGGCAGAAGGCGGGTGGGCCCCATGATCGGCTGAACGGGACAACATGGCGAACCAGACTGGCAGCACGCGCGCGGGATCGCCGCTTGAACTGACCCTGCGCGGGGTGCTGCTCGGCGGCGTGATCACGCTGCTCTTCACGGCGGCGAACGTCTATCTGGGCCTCAAGGTTGGCCTGACTTTCGCCACCTCGATCCCGGCAGCCGTGATCTCGATGGCGATCCTGCGCGGGTTCAAGGACTCGACGATCTTCGAAAACAACATCGTCCAGACCGTCGCCAGTGCGGCCGGGACGCTGGCGGCCATCATCTTCGTGTTGCCGGGGCTGGTCATGATCGGCTGGTGGCAGGGCTTCCCTTATTGGACCACGGCCGCGATCACCGGGACGGGCGGCATTCTCGGCGTGTTGTTCTCCGTACCGCTGCGCCGTGCGCTGGTGCTGGATACGCCGCTGCCCTATCCCGAAGGCCACGCCGCCGCCGAAGTGCTGCGCGTCGGCTCCGAATCGCGCGAAGGTGCCGAGGAAAGCGCCAAGGGTCTCTCAGTTCTCCTGTGGAACGCGCTGGCGTCCGCCGGCTTCGCGATCCTCACCCAGACGCGCCTTGCCGTGGCGGAAGCCTCGGTCTGGTTCCGCGCCGGGCCCGGTGCGACCGGCATTTCCGGCGGCCTCTCCTTCGCCCTGATGGGCGTGGGGCACCTCGTGGGTATTTCGGTCGGCATGGCCATGTTCCTCGGCCTCGTGGTGGGCTGGTGGGTGCTCCTGCCGATCCTGACCGCGCAGAACCCGCTGCCGGGCGGGGCGGAAGTCTGGGCTTCCACCGTATTTTCCGAAAACGTCCGCTTCTTTGGCGCCGGCGTGATCGGCGTGGCTGCCGTCTGGACTCTGTTGCGCATCGCCGGACCGGTCATCGGCGGCGTGCGTTCCGCCCTTGCCGCCAGCCGTGCGCGCCAGGCGGGCGAGAAGCTGGCGGTGGAGGAGCAGGACCTGCCGATCTCCATCGTCTTCTTCGGCACGCTCGCCATGCTGGTGCCTATCGCGGTGCTGCTGTGGAGCGTCATCGGCAGCGGACCGCTGGCAGGCTCCGAAATGCTGCTGATTTCCGGCGCGCTGGCGTTCATTCTGGTGATCGGCCTGCTGATCGCGGCGGTCTGCGGTTATATGGCGGGCCTGATCGGTGCGTCCAACTCGCCCGTTTCGGGCATCGGCATCCTCTCGGTGGTGGCGGCCTCGCTCATGCTGGTGGGCCTGTTCGGCCGCGACCAACCGACTGGAACCACCGAGGCGCTGGTGGCCTATGCCCTGATCGTCACCGGCATCGTGTTCGGGGTGGCGACGATCTCGAACGACAACCTCCAGGACCTCAAGACCGGGCAGCTGATCGGCGCGACGCCGTGGAAGCAGCAGGTCGCTCTGGTGATCGGCGTCGTGTTCGGGTCGCTGGTGATCCCGCCGGTGCTGGACCTGCTGAACACCGCCTTCGGCTTTGCGGGCGCGGCCAATGCCGGCCCTAACGCGCTGCCCGCCCCGCAGGCGGCGTTGATCTCGACCCTGGCCAAGGGCGTGCTCGGCGGCAATCTCAACTGGACGATGATCGGTTGGGGCGCTGCTGCCGGCGTGGCCTTCATCGTGATCGACGAAGTGTTGGGCGCCATGGGCCGCCTGCGCCTGCCGCCGCTCGGCGTCGGTATCGGCATCTACCTGCCGATGAGCGTGATCCTGCCGACCGTGATCGGATCGGTGCTGGGCTTCTTCTACGACCGTTGGGCCGGGAAGCAGCGCGATCCCGAATTCGCCGAGCGCATGGGCGTGCTCACGGCGACGGGCCTGATCGTGGGCGAAAGCCTCTGGGGCGTCGGTTTCGCCGGGATCGTTGCGGCTTCGGGCAGCGACGCGCCTTTGGCCCTGGTAGGCGACGGCTTTGCCGGACCGGCGCTCGTCGGCGGCACGCTGCTGTTCTTCGTCCTGGTTCATGCGCTCTATCGCCGGACCCGCAAGCTGGTGACTTCGGACTGAAGGCGCTGCCCGGTGCCGCGATCGGCGGCATCGGGAACCGGCAAATCCACTGTCCGTTAGTCAAAGGCTGTCCTTGTCGAGACAGCGACCGCGCCGGCGCCCTTTATGCGCGCCGCGTGATCTGCGTACTGCGGATCAGCTCTCCACTTCGGTCGCCGAGGCCTTCGCCCGCCCCTCGATCGCTCGTTCGAGGTGTGACCGGAACCCATGCAAGTGACGGAAACAAAAACCATTTCGGCCTGAAAAATAGAGCCGTAATGAATGTAAATGCGTCTCGTTGAGAACTTCGTGCTCTTCTTTGAAGATGCTGTCTAATCATTGAGAAATAGCGGATTCCGTTGTCCCAAGACGAGATCGGCAGACTTCGCGTCGCTGCTCATGCGCGCGTCGATCTGGCCGTGTTTTGCCTTCCCGTGTCCAATCGCGCAGTCTCTGTGACAAATCGCTTACTTCGCTCGGGAAACTTCGGCTGGAAATCGACGTTGCAGGCCGTAACTAGGTGACATCGCCTAAGTTAAAAACCTGATGGGGACTGGGCCGCAGACGTATTGATGAGTTGGAGGGGCGTAAAAATCCTGTTGCCGTGGCGCCCTAGGTCACGGTGAATAAAACAGAGATTGGTTAGTTGATAAAACTAACCAAGGCGATCTCTTCGGTTCGTCCGCAGACGCGGGCCATCTTCGCGCAACGAACGGCTGTATCGCGCTAGGCGATACTTCAATGCTGGGAGGACCGAGATGGACAAGCGGGTCGAGATCGTGAATCGCGCCACCAAGGCAACAACCAATGCCGTCGCCCGAGCCGGCGAAACCCGCATCCCGATCCCCCTCGATTCCAACGTCAAGATCGACGCCCCGCCCAATTCCGTCGCATCCATGGTCCGCGAGGGCGACGACCTCGTCCTGAAGTTCGCGGATGGATCGATCATTCGTCTTGAGGGCTACTTCGGCTGCTCGCCGGAAGACCTCGGGCAATTGACGCTCGACGATCCCTCCAACGGATCGCAATGGCTGGTGAACCTGAGCGAGGTGTCCTGCGTGGCGCCGGGCGATGTTTCCACCGAGGCCGTCAACTACAACCTGACCCCGCTCGACAGTGCCGCCGCCAGCACGGCCGGTGCCGCCGGCGCGGCGGCGAGCGGGGGGATCAGCAACGGCCTCCTGATCGGTCTGGGCGCGCTGGCCGTAGGCGGCGGTGTCGCTGCGGCTGCCGGCGGCGGCGGTGGCGGTGGCGGCGGCGGGAATGTCGGTAACCCGCCCAGCGACACCACGGCGCCTGCGGTGCCGGTCGTTTCCAGCGGTCTCCAGTCGGGCGGTGCCACCAACGATACGACCCCCACCTTCAGCGGCACGGCGGAAGCCGGCTCGACGGTAACCGTCTTCGACAACGGCACCCGCATCGGCACAGCCACCGCCGCAGCCAACGGTACCTGGACTTTCACGCCAGGCACACCGCTTGGCGAAGGCGCCCATAGCCTGACTTTCACGGCTACTGACGCCGCCGGCAACCAGAGCGCCGCCACGCCGGCACGCGGCTTCACCGTGGACACGGCCGCGCCCGCAGCGCCCGCCGTCACCGGCGGTCTCGAACCGGGCGGCGCGACCAACGATACGACGCCGACATTCACCGGCACGGCGGAAGTGGGATCGACCGTAACGGTCTTCGACAATGGCACGTCCATCGGCACGGCGACGGTCGGCCCCGACGGCACCTGGACCTTTACGCCCGCCGCCCCGCTTGGCGAGGGCGCGCATAGCCTGACTTTCACCGCCACCGATCCGGCAGGCAACCCCAGCGCCGCCACGCCGGCGCTCGGCTTCACCGTGGACACGGCTGCACCTGCTGCGCCGGTCCTGAATCCGACCGACGGCACCACGATCTCCGGCACGGCCGAGGCCGGCGCCACGATCGGCCTCGATACGAATGGCGATGGCACGCCCGATGCGACCACCACGGCCGGTGCAGACGGCACCTGGAGCATCACGCTGCCGGCCCCGCTCGGCAACGGCACCGTCGTCAGCGCCACGGCCACCGACCCGGCGGGCAACGCCTCGGGCGCCGCCAGCGCGACGGTGGACAGCGGCCTGGACACCACACCGCCGGCCACGCCGGTCGTCACCAGCGGCCTCGCGCCGGGCGACGCGACCAATGATACGACGCCGACATTCACCGGCACGGCGGAAGTGGGATCGACCGTAACGGTCTTCGACAATGGCACGTCCATCGGCACGGCGACGGTCGGCCCCGACGGCACCTGGACCTTTACGCCCGCCGCCCCGCTTGGCGAGGGCGCGCATAGCCTGACTTTCACCGCCACCGATCCGGCGGGCAACCCGAGCGCCGCCACGCCGGCGCTCGACTTCACCGTGGACACGGCTGCGCCTGCTGCGCCGGTGCTGAATCCGACCGACGGCACCACGATCTCCGGCACGGCCGAGGCCGGCGCCACGATCGGCCTCGATACGAATGGCGATGGCACGCCCGACGCGACCACCACGGCCGGTGCAGACGGCACCTGGAGCATCACGCTGCCGGCCCCGCTCGGCAACGGCACCGTCGTCAGCGCCACGGCCACCGACGCGGCAGGCAATCCCTCCGCTCCGGCGAACGCCACGGTGGTGAACGGGGTGGACAACGTGCCGCCGCCGATCCCGGTCGTTACCGACGGCGTCGCCGCCGGGGGCGCCACCAACGACACCACGCCGACGTTCCAGGGTACCACCGAGCCGGGATCGAGCGTCACCGTTCTCGACAACGGCACGCCGATCGGCGCTGCAACCGTTGCCGCCGATGGCACCTGGAGCTTCACGCCGACTGCGCCGCTGGGCGAGGGGCCGCACAGCCTGACCTTCGTGGCCACCGATGGAGCGGGCAACCAGAGCCCGGCCTCGGCGCCTTCCGCGTTCTCGGTAGACACCATCGTTCCGGCCGCTCCGGCGCTCAATCCCACCGATGGCACCACGATCTCCGGGACGGCGGAAGCGGGCGCGACCATCGGCCTCGACACCAACGGCGACGGTACGCCGGATGCGACCACGACGGCTGCCGGTGACGGCACCTGGAGCATCACCCTGCCGGCCCCGCTGAGCGACGGCACCGTGGTCGGCGCCACGGCCACCGATGCTGCGGGCAATGTCTCGGGCACCGGGAACGCGACGGTCGACGCGGGCATCGATACCACGCCGCCCGCGGCTCCTGTCGTGTCCGGCGGCAGCGACAATACGGCGCCGGTCATTGCGCCGTTACTGCCCGATACCTCCACGAACGATCCCGCGCCCACTTTCGGCGGCACGACCGAGCCCGGCTCGACCGTGGCGGTGTTCGACAATGGCGCGCCGATCGGCAATGCCACTGTCGCCGCCAACGGCAGCTGGACGTTCACGCCGCTGGTCGCGTTGGGCGAGGGGCCGCATAGCCTGACCTTCGTCGCGACGGACGCCCTGGGCAACCAGGGTGCCGCGTCCGCGCCCTTCGCCTTCACTGTCGACACGAACGCTCCCGTAGCGCCCACGGTCAATCCCACCGATGGCACGATGATCTCCGGCACTGCCGAGATCGGCGCGGGCGTGGGTATCGACATGACCGGAGACGGCGTTCCCGATGCCTACGTCCAGGCGGACGGAGCCGGGAACTGGACTTACGTGCCTGGAAGCGCTGTGCCCGATGGCGTGACGATCTCCGTCACGGCTATCGACGCCGCGGGCAATGTCTCGCCGCCGGCCGCCGTGATCGTCGATGCCAGTGTGCCGGTCGCGCCGGGCATCACGGAAGTGGTCGACGATGTGCAAGGCGTCATCGGCGTCGTCCCGCGCGGTTCGGTGAGCAACGATGCCACGCTGACGATCAACGGCACGGCCGAGCCCGATTCCACGGTGCGGATCTACGACGGGGCCACGCTGATCGGCACGCTCATCGCCGACCCATCCGGCAGCTGGACGCTCACCACCGGCGTTCTCGCCGAAGGTCCGCACGAGTTTGCCGTTACCGCCACCGACGCCACTGGCAATGTCAGCGGCCCTTCGGTGACTTACGGCGTCGTGGTCGATCTTTCGCCTCCGGCGTCGCTGGTCGTGAACCCCACGGACGGCCTCACGCTCACGGGTACGACCGAGATCGGCGCGACCGTGCTGGTCGACACCAATGGCGACGGCACGGCCGACCAGACCGTGACCGCGGGGGCAGACGGCAGCTGGAGCGTCACTTTCACCGCGCCTCTGCCCGACGGGACGGTCGTCAGCGTGACGGCGGTGGACGTCGCGGGCAATTCCACTGCGCCTGCCACTGTCACCGTGGATGACAGCATCGATACCACGCCGCCGCCCATTCCCGTCCTGACGCTGGTGACGGATAATGCCGATCCCGTGCAAGGGTCGCTGTCGAACGGCGGCTCCACCAACGACACCCAGCCCACTCTCAACGGTACGGCCGAAGCCAATGTGACCGTGACGATCTACGACAACGGTATCCTGCTGGGCACGACCACGGCGGACGGGCTGGGGGACTGGCAGTTCGAACCGACCGCGCCGCTTGGCGAAGGCGCCCATAGCCTGACGGTGACGACAACCGACACCAATGGCAACGAGAGCCAGCCATCGCCTGCCTTCGCGCTGACGGTCGATACCGCGGCCCCCGCCGCCCCGGTCATCAATCCTTCGGACGGGCAGGCCATCACCGGCACGGCCGAGGCCAACGCCACCATCAATCTGGACCTCAACAACGATGGCACCGCCGACACCTCGGTCCAGGCTGACGGCGCGGGCGTCTGGAGCTATACGCCGCTCGCGCCGCTGATCAGCGGCACGATTTCCGCCACCGCTACGGATGCGGCCGGCAACACTTCCGGCCCGGCGATCGGAACGGTCGACGCCACCGCTCCGCTGGCGCCGACGATCGTCGCGGTGGCCGACGATGTCGGAATCTACACCGATCCGCTTGTGAATGGTGCCTCGACCGACGACGCCCAGCCCACCTTCAGCGGCACGGCCGAGGGCAATGCCATCATCACGCTCTACGAAGGCACGACCGTGATCGGCACGGCGCAGGCCGGTCCTTCCGGTGCCTGGTCGGTGACGCCGCTGGTGCCGCTGGGGCAGGGGAGCCACGCGCTCACCATCACGGCGACGGATGCGGTGGGCAACGAGAGCCTGCCGGCGACTTTCACCGTCGTGGTCGACAACCAGGGCCCGGACGCGCCCGTCATCACATCGGTGGCGGACGGCGTGGGGGCGATCACCGATCCGCTGGTATCGGGCAGCGTCACTGACGATACCCGGCCGGCGTTTACCGGAACGGCGGAGTCCGGCTCCACGGTTTCGATTTTCAGCAACGGGACGCTGCTGGGCACGGCCCAGGCAGACGGCACGACGGGCATCTGGAACTTCATCCCCGGCGCGGCGCTGCCGGAGGGGAGCAACAGCATCGTCGTCATCGCCACGGACCTTGCGGGCAATGCCGGCACGCCCTCGGCGCCCTTCACGCTGACCGTGGACAGTGTGGTTCCCACCACACCCGCGATCACATCCGCCTTCGATAACGTAGGGTCCGTGCAGGGCGCGTTGGCGAGCGGCGCGGCAACCGACGATACCCTGCCGGTCCTGTCCGGAACCGCCGATGCGAATGCCCAGGTCGACATCTTCGAGGGGGGCATTCTCGTCACCACGGTGACGGCCGATGCCTTCGGCGTCTGGAACTTCACGCCTGCCACCCTTGCGCCGGGCACATATATTTATACCGCGAGTGTCACCAATGAGGCCGGCGTGCCCAGCGCCGTCTCTCCGGACTTCGTGCTGACGGTCTCGACTGCGCTTCCCGGCGCACCCTCTATCACATCCGCTGCCGACGATGTCGGACGCTACACGGCCGCGCTGGTGAGCGGCGACGTGACCGACGACGTGTTGCCGGTGCTGAGCGGCACGGCGCCGATCGGCAGCACCGTAACGGTCTACGACAATGGCACGCCCCTGGGTCTGGCGACTCTGGACGGGCTTGGCGGCTGGACTTTCACGCCGACTTCGGCGCTGTCCGAAGGCCCGCATGTCTTCACCGCCACGGCCACCGATGCCGTCGGCAATACCAGCCTGGCGTCCGGCGGCTTCACGCTGGAAGTGGACACCAGCGCGCCGCTCGCCCCCGAAATCGATCCCAGCGCGGGCGCGATCCTGAACGGCACGGCGGAAGCGGACGCCACGATCCTGCTGGACCTCGACGGTGACGGCACGATCGACGCCACCACCTTTGCCGACGGCAGCGGGGTCTGGAGCTATATCCCTGCGACCCGGCTGGACAACGGAACGACGGTGATCGTCACGGCGGTCGACGCGGCGGGCAATGCCTCGGGCACGGACAGCGTGGTGATCGACCGCACGCCGCCGCAGGCACCGAGCATTACCCAGATCCTGGACAACGTCGGCGCGCAGGCCGGCAATGTCGCCAATGGCGGCACCACCGACGACACTTTGCCCGAACTGACGGGCACCGGTGAGCCGGGCTCGACGATCAACCTGTTCGATTTCGGCGCGCCGGTCGGCACTGTCGTGGTCGGCGCCACCGGCACCTGGTCCTTGCAGCTGACGACGCCGCTCAGTTCGGCGCCGCATTCCTTCACGGCCACGGCTACCGATCCGCTGGGCAATGTCGGCCCGGCCTCGGCTGCCTATGCGGTGACCGTGGACGTCAGCCCGGTCGTCCTGCCGGTCATCACTTCGGTGCGGGACGATGTCGGTACGATCGTCGGCACGGTGGCGCCGGGCGCCACGACCGACGATGCGCTGCCGACGATCGTCGGAACCGCGGGCGGCAATGCGACCGTCGCCGTCTATGACAGTGTGGCGGGCCTGTTGGGCACCACCGTGGCGAACGGCAGCGGCGACTGGTCCTTCACCCCCGCTGGAACGCTGGGCGGCGGCCAGCATACCTTCACGGCCATCGCCACCAATGCCGCTGGCAACTCCAGCAGCTTTTCAGCCGGCTATCAGATCAATATCGATACCACCGTTCCAGCGGTGCCGACGATCACCCAGGCCAACGACGATGTGCCGGGCATCACGACGCCGGTGCTGAGCGGCGGCCTTACCAACGATACCGCGCCCACCCTCATCGGCAGGGCGGACGGCAACGCAGTGGTCACGATCTACGCCAATGGCGTTGCGATCGATACCACGACGGCCTCGCCGACTGGCGATTGGCAATACGTGCTCGTGACGGGCGGAGACGGTCCGCAGAGCATCACCGTCAGCGCCGCCAACGCGGCCGGAAGCAGCAGCGTGCAGTCAGCGCCCTTCGTCTTCACCGTGGACGCCACACCCCCTGCGGCACCCCTGGTCAATCCCACGAATGGCACGGGAACGCTCAGCGGCACGGCCGAGCCGAACACGACGGTGAGCATCGTCATCGGCGGCGGGACGGCCGCGACGGCGAATGTCGACGCATCCGGCAACTGGACTTACGCCATTCCCGGCAGCAATGCCGAAAACACGCAGATCGCGGTGACCGCGATCGACGCGGCGGGCAACGGTTCGTCGGCCACGACGGTATTCGTCGACCTGACCGGGCCTGCCGCAACTGTCGCCATCGCTGCGCAGGACGATCAGGGCCTCGTCATGGGCGCGATCGCGCCCAATTCGACGACCGATGATACGCTTCCCCTGTTCTCCGGAACCACCGAAGCCTACGCGACGGTTCAGGTCTTCGACGCCGGACAGCCGATCGGCACCGTCCAAGCCGACATCAACGGCAATTGGAGCCTCACGCCGGGTGTCGCGCTCGGCAACGGCCCTCACAGCATCACGTATATCGCCACCGACCTTGCCGGAAATGCAGGCACGGAAAGTCCGGCCCTGGTCTTCACGGTTCTGACCGGAAACCCGGCTGTACCGACGATCGTCCAGGTTGCCGACGATGGCCCGACACCTGGCGCCATCCTGGGCGGCGGCGCCACCAACGACCCGACGCCCGTCATATCCGGCAAAGCCGATCCGGGCGCCATCGTCACCTTGATCATCGATGGAACCGGCGTCGCCACGATGACCGCAACCGGGACCGGCGACTGGTCGTTCAACGCGCCCAGCCTCGATGACGGGCCGCATACGATCGCCGTCTCGGCCGCCAATGCTGCGGGCAATCAAAGCGGGCCTTCGGGCGACTTCGCGATCGTCGTCGATACTCTTGCGCCCGGTGCGCCTGTCATCACCGGCAGCGACGGCACCACCGTCATGGGCACGAGCGAAATCGGCGCCACGATTACGCTCGCAGTCTCCGGCGGCGGTACTTACGAAACTACAGCCAATAGCGTCGGCCAATGGAGCCTGACCCTGCCGATACAGGCAGCCAACGGAACCACTCTCACCGCCACCGCGAGGGATGCAGCAGGCAACAATTCCGGTCCTGGGACCGGCACGGTCGACCAGGGCGTCGACATGACCCCGCCTGCCACGCCTGTCCTTTCCACTATCAGCGATGATGCGGGCTTCGTCGTGGGGGCCATCACTAACGGCGGCGTCACCGACGATATCTCGCCGCTGATCTCCGGCACCGCCGGTGCCAACGTGCTCATCTCCGTCTACGACGGCACGACCTTACTTGGCACGACCAATAGCGATGGGGACGGCGCATGGAGCTTTTCGCCGACCCCCCCTCTGGGCGCAGGTCCTCACAGCATTTCCGCCACAGCGACCGCCAATGGCGTGGAGAGCATCAGCGGTAACGCCATCGCCTTCACGCTCGACCTCACCCCACCGCCGGCGCCTGTGGTCGATCCGGGCAACGGCACGGTGTTTACCGGCACGACGGAAGCCAACGCCAGCGTTATCATCACCTACCCGGGCGGATCGACCACCGTTCAGGCGGACGCGACGGGACACTGGACCTTCACGCCGGGCACACCCATTCCCGATTCCGCCGCGGTGACCGTGGCTGCGCGGGACGTGGCGGGCAATCTCTCCGGCAGCACCACGGCGTCCATCGATTCGACGCCGCCCACCGTGCCCGCCATCACCGGCGCAGACGATAATGCCGGCGGTGTCCTGGGCCCCGTCGCTACCGGAGGCGGCACGGACGACACCACGCCAACGCTCTCGGGCATCGCAGAAGCGAACGCCATCGTCTCGGTCTACGACGGTGCGACGCTGCTCGGCACCGCGGTAGCGACGGGCGGCGCCTGGACCTTCACTCCCCCGACCGCCCTGGGAGAAGGGCCGCACAGCTTCACCGTCACGGCCGCGGATACGTTCGGCAACGTCAGCGGCGCTTCCGCGCCTTACACGCTGACCATCGTCACCTCCACGCCCGCCGCCCCGGTCATTACCGGCGGCGCCGACAATGTCGGCACCATAGTCGGACCCATCGGCAATGGCGGGGCCACGAATGACAGCCAGCCCACGATCACCGGCAGCGCCGGCGCGAACCTGACGATCACGCTCTACGAAGGCGCAGTGGCCGTAGGCACGACCACCAGCGACATCAACGGGGCCTGGTCGATCGAGACCAGCCTGTTGCAGGACGGCGCGCACGTTCTCACGGCCGTCGCCACCAATGCGGCCGGCACGGCAAGCGCCAACTCCAGCGCCTTCACCGTCAACGTCGATACCGCTGCACCGAACCCGCCCGCAGTCACGTCCGTCACTGACGATGTGGGCACGATCCAGACCGCTCTGGTATCGGGCGCGCAGACCGACGATACCCGACCGACCCTGACCGGCACTGCAGAGGCGAACTCCACCGTCTCGATCCTGGACCGCGGCGTGCTCTTGGGCACTACCACGGCCAATGGGTCCGGCGCATGGACGTTCACGCCCACCACGCCGCTCGATCCCGGCGGTCATATCCTGACGGTGACCGCCACCGATGCCGTCGGCAACCAGAGCGGGCCCACGGCGGCCTTCAACCTGACCGTGGATACCGCCGCCCCGGCGGCCCCCGCCATCACCGGCGCGACGGACGATGTCGGCGTGTCCGGACCGATCGCCAATGGTGGCCTGACCGACGACGCTCTCCCGCAGATCACCGGTACCGCCGAAGGGAACGCGACCGTCTCGATCTTCAACAACGGCGTCCTGCTGGGGACCGTTGTTGCGAACGGATTGGGGGACTGGTCCTTCACACCGCTCTCGCCGCTGTCGGAGGGCCCGCACAGCTTCACGGCCTCCGCGCGCGACGCTGCGGGCAACGTAAGCGGAACGTCCGCGGCTTACGCCTTCACCGTGGACACCACGCCGCCCGTGGCGCCGGTGATCGTCTCGGCAAATGACGACACCGCGCCGCAGCTTGGCATCGTGGCCAGCGGCGGCGCCACGAACGATACGACGCCGACGCTCTCGGGCACGGCCGAGGCCAATACCAGCATCGCGGTGTTCGACAACGGCCTCCAGATCGGCACGACAACCGCAGACACCAACGGGGTCTGGACCTTCGCACCCACCACGACCCTGGGGGACGGAAACCACAGCTTCACGGTCCGCGCCACCGATGCCACCGGCAACCAGGGCGCCGCGTCCGCAGCCTATACCGTAAGGGTGGACACGGCCGGCCCGGCCGCCCCGGTCATCGCCAGCGTCACTGACGACGTGGGCTCGGTGCAGGGCGCCGTCGCCAATGGCGGTGTTACCAATGACACCATCCCGCTCCTGCGCGGCACGGCCGAGGCGGGCTCAGTACTGACGATCCTGGCCAACGGCACCGCGATCGGCACCACCCAAGTCGATGCCACCGGCAATTGGAGCTTCTTGCCCCCGACCGCCCTTGGCGAGGGCAACTATGCCTTCACCGCCTTCGCCACCGATGCCGCCGGCAACCCCGGCACCGCTTCGGCGGCCTTCGGCATCACCGTAGACCTGACCGCGCCGCCCTCGCCGATGATCACCAGCATCGTCGACGATGTCGCTCCGGTCACGGGCACGGTCCCTAGCGGCGGCATCTCCAACGATGCCTCGCCGCAGCTGAACGGCACGGCCGCGATCAATACCGTGGTCCTGGTCTACGACAACAATGTCCTGATCGGCAGCACCACGTCGAACGGTTTGGGAGCCTGGAGCTTCACGCCGACCGGCACGATCGCCAACGGCGCCCACAGCTTCACCGCCGTGGCCGTCGATCCCGCCGGCAATGCCAGCGCGGCGTCCAATACCTATGGCATGACGGTGGACACCGCCGCGCCGGTCCAGACCATCGCGATTACGACGCTGACAACCGACACCGGCACCCAGGGCGACTGGAGCACGCAGGACACAACCCCTACCATCGGCGGCACGCTCAGCGCCGCATTGGGGGCGGGTGAGCAAGTGCAGGTCCAGATCGACGGCGGCACCTGGATCAACGCCAGTTCCTCCGGATCGACCTGGTTCTACGGCGCGGGAACCTTGGCGACCGGATCGCACAGCATCATCGCCCGCGTGGTCGACGCGGCGGGCAATGTCGGCAACAGTGCCTCACAGAACCTCAGCATCGCCGCCATTCCGGCTCAGGCACCGATCGTCCAGGCCACCGGCACATCGCTGCTCGGCCTCGTGGGGGTCGAGGCGCTGAACCTCATCGACCTCAGCACCCAGTCGCTGATGGCGGTCGACCCGAACAACAACCTGAAGAGCGTCCAGGTCCGTTACGCGCCGCTCCTGGCGCTCAGTCTCGGCGCCTACACGCTGACCGGCTCCAGTGCGCTGGCAGCGGAACTGGGCCTGCAGATCGCCGTCACCAATACGGCAGGCCTGCTCGGCATCCTCGCGCCGACCTCCACCCTGACGATCACCTCGCTCAGCGGCGGCGCGATCGACAACCTGGCCGTCAACGAACTGCTCAACACCGTGCACTTCCAACAGAACGTCTCGACCCTGGGCGTGGACCTTCTCAATTCGGTCAGCATTACCGCCACCGACACCACCAACCTTTCGGCCTCTTCGTCCACGGGGACGCTGCTCGATCTCAGTCTGCTGAACGCCAGCGGTTCGCCGAACTTCATCGAGGGCGACGGTGGTAACAACCTCCTGAACGGCACCGCAGGGAACGACCGTCTCTACGGCCACGCCGGCGTCGACGTGCTGAACGGCGGCAACGGCAATGACTTCCTGCGCGGCGGTCCCGGCGCCGATACCCTCAACGGCGGCGCCGGCAACGACACCCTGGTCTACGACTCCGCGGACACATTGATCGACGGTGGAACCGGAACGGATACACTTCTGATCGACAGCGGCACCGGACAAGTGCTGGACTTGGGAACGGCCACCAACATCCGGAATATCGAGGTGATCAATCTCGGGATCGGCGATGCGGGGCGGCGGATAAACCTAACGGAAGCGGGAGTCATTCGTGCCACCGAAAGCAGTCATCAACTCACCATCAACGGCGATGGGAACGACAGCGTGACGATGACCGGCGCGGTGTTCCAGGGACAGACGCTCATCAATGGAGAGGCCTACAACCATTACTCTCTGGGTACGACCGACATCTTCGTCGACCATCCGGTGATGGTCGTCATCTGACAGGAAGCTGGGCCAGCGAACTCAGTTCATGAAAGGGGAGCATGGCGTTTACGGAGTGGAGGGTCGCCGGAACGGTGGGAATCGCCGTCCTGGGGATCGTGGGTAGTCGATGTCACGCACAGGAACAGGATAATACGCATGCCGTAATCGCCTCGGGCGAACTGCCGCCGATCGGTAGGCAGGAAGTTCTCCCGCCGGGCACCGCGACCTCAGGCACCGTGGCGCCGCAATCCGCGGCGCCCGGTGTCGGTGCTGCGCCGAACGCCGTCTCTGCGGCGAGCGGCGCTGCCGTACCGCAAGATGGCCGGGCTGGCTGGGCGCAGGCTGTTCCACCGCCGCCGCAAGGCCTGCCTCCCGGCTCCGGTCAGGCAGCTTCCGGGCAGCCGGGCGAAGAGCAGTCCGATGCTCCGTTAGTGCCGGGCCGGCTCGATCTCTCCGATGCCGTGGTGCTCACCTTGATGCGCCACCCGGAGATTTCGCGCGCCAACGCTGCCCTGGCGCGGGGGCGGGCCGATCTCGGCGCGGCCAAGTCTGCCTGGACGCCACAGGTTTCCTATCAGGCCAATCTCGGACCGAACATGCTTTCCGGCCGCAACACGTCCGGTTTCAACGAAAACATGGCCGGGCCGAGCGTCTATCTGCAGCAGCAGGTCTGGGATTTCGGCCGCTCCAAGGGAGAGATCGGCGCCGCCCGTTCAACCATGCGTCAGCGCCGATATGAATTGGAATCCGTCGCGGACCAACTGGCGGAGCAGGGCGCCATGGCTTTCCTGGAGGTCAAGCGCTTCGAACTGCTTTCGGTAGAGGCCCGCAAGCAAGTGGAAGAGCTGGAACGGCTGCGCCACCTGATCGGCCTGCGGGTCAACGCCGGCGTGTCCGACAAGTCGGACCTCATGCTCGCCGATGTCCGGGTGGAAAGCGCCCGGGGAGAGGCGATCCAGGCGGAAACCTCGCTCGCCGTTGCGCAGTCCGGCCTGCTCAATCTCATCGGCGATCTTCCGCAGAGCTATGAGGACCCGACCGCACAGATATCCCGCTTCGAGACGGGCGACGACGAGCCGGACTATGACAAGCTGCCCGCGGTGGTGGCCACGGAACAGGCAGAACATGCCGCCGCCTCGAAGATCGGCCAGGCCAAGGCCGAACGCTACCCCCGGCTGGGCCTCCAACTCGGCTACACGCGCAACAACTACACCTACAATACGCGCGACAATTCCTTCGCGGGGATGGTGACCGTTACTGGAGACCTCTATCGCCGCAGCAACCACTACCTGATCGAGGCCGCAGAGGAAGATCGGCGCGGGGCCGAGGCGGCGCGTGATTCCGCAGTGCTGGAAGCGCGGGGCAAGGCGCTTTCGGCCCGCCAGCAAATTCGCGCCGGGCAGGCCCGCATCTCGGCATATTCCCGCCAGGAAGAGCAGGCTGTCACCGCCAGCCGCATCTTCTTCGAGGAATACAAGCTGGGCAAGCGCACCCTTACGGAATTGCTGAACACCCAGCTTGAGATCTACCGCGCAGCCAGTTCGCGCATCGCTGCGCAATACGACATCATGGAAGCGCGCGTCCGTTTCGAAAACGTCAGCGGCACCTTGCGGCCTTCGCTCGGCCTGCCTGCCCGCCTGCGTGAGGAGGAAGACTTCGATGGCTGACAGCGCCGATATCGTCCAGCCGCCCTGGACCGCCGCCGTCGCGGCCCTCGGCACTTTGAAAGGCGTGCCGGTGGGCGCGCAGGAACTGGCGAAACGCCTCTACTGGTCCGAAGGCCTGGACGCCGAGAAGACCCTTGTCCACGCCGCGCGCCTCTCGGGGCTGGACTTCCAGATCGTGAACATGCGCGTTGACGACGTGCCGCAATTGCTGCTCCCGGCCATCGTCGAACTCAACGACCAGAGCACGGCGATCCTACACGCCCGGGACGGGCTGGGCGTGCGCGTTTCCATGCCCGGAATGCGGCACGATGCGCCCGTGGAACTGTCGCTCGACACGTTCCGCGGCCGCACCACCGGCCGCGTCGGTTTCGTGGAGCCGCTCTCCACGCGTTCGCGCGACGCCCGGCTGGACGAATTCCTGCGGGCACCTTCGCGGTCCTGGCTGTGGGACATCATCATGGCCGACCGGCGCGGCTATGGCGAAGTGGTGCTCGGCTCGGTCTTCGGCAATCTCCTCACGTTCGCGACCTCGCTCTTCGCCATGCAGGTGTGGGACCGGGTGATCCCGGCCCAGTCCGTCCCCACGCTATGGGTGCTGGCGCTGGGGACCGGGCTGGCGCTGTTCCTGGAACTGTTGCTGCGCACGGCGCGCGTCCAACTGGTGGACCGCATCGGCCGGCGCGCCGACATCGCGATTTCCTCGCGCATTTTCGCCCGCGCGCTGGACATCCGCAACGATGCCCGTCCGCGCTCGACCGGCGCGCTGATCGCCCAGTTGCGCGATGTCGAGCAGATACGCGAAATGCTGACGTCCACCACCGTTTCGGCGATGATCGACCTGCCGTTCATCCTGCTGTTCCTGGTGCTCTTCGCCTTCCTGGCGGGACAATTGACCTTCGTGCTGATCGGCGCGGCTGTCCTGATCCTGCTGCCGGGACTGCTGCTTCAGCGCCCGCTGGCTCGCCTCGCCACCGAAGGCATGCGGGAAGGGGCGCTGCGCAACGCGATCCTGGTCGAATCGATCGAACGGATCGACGAGATCAAGTCGGCACAGGCCGAAGCCCGTTTCCAGTCGCTTTGGGAACGCCTGACCCTTGCCGGTACCCGTGTCGGCGCCGAACAGCGCTTCCTTTCCGCGCTGTTCGTCAACTGGACGCAGACGCTTCAGCAACTCGCCTATACGGCCGTGGTCGTGGCGGGTGCTTTCAAGGTCATGGAAGGCGACATGACGATGGGCGCGCTGATCGCCTGTTCGATCCTCACCAGCCGCGCACTGGTCCTGTTCGTGCCGTTCGGGCAGATATTCACCCGCTGGCAGAATGCCAAAGTGGCGATGACCGGGTTGGAGGATCTGTTCGACAAGCCGGTGGATCACGATCCCGAGCGCGGCCTGCTGCGCCGGGCGACGCTCAACGGCTACTATGAAATCAAGGATTTGACATACGCCTACGATCCCGATGGACCGCTTGCACTGAAAGTGGAGCGTCTGTCGATCCGCGCCGGGGAGCGCGTGGCATTCCTCGGCCGGATCGGCGCGGGCAAGTCCACACTGCTGCGCTTGCTGTCGGGCCTTGCCTGGCCGACCAGCGGCGAAGTGCTCCTGGACGGGACGAACCTGACGCTTATCAACCCCGTCGATGTCCGCCGCGACACGGCCTATCTGGGGCAGGGCGCGCAGCTCTTCCTGGGCACCATCCGCGAAAACCTGCTGATCGGCGCGCCGGGCGTGAACGACGAGCAGATCCTCCACGCTCTGGCCGTAACCGGGGGGCTGCCGCTCGTGCAGAACCAGCCGCAAGGTCTCGACCTGTTGCTACAGGAAGGCGGCGCCGGGCTGTCCGGCGGGCAACGGCAGACGCTGCTCCTGACGCGCGCCCTGCTGCGCAACAGCAACATCCTCCTGCTCGACGAGCCTTCCGCCCCGCTCGACGACATCAGCGAGCGGGCGCTCGTCGCCAACCTTGGGCAATGGCTGCGCGGCCGCACGCTCGTGGTCACAACCAATCGGCCGGGTCTGCTCGAACTGGTGGATCGTATCGTCGTCATAGACTCCGGCCGCATCGCGCTGGATGGGCCGAAGGAGAAAGTGCTCGGCGCCCTGGCCGGACCGGCCGGGATCAGGGAGAAGCAGGTATGACGGCCGGTAACCCCACAAGCGCGATTGCCGGCGGCGGCTTGCTCGAGGGCCTGCGCGGAGAGGAAGACAGCCGCTGGCTGCGAACCGTGGGGCGGCTGCGGATCATCCCGATCCTCTCGGTGGGCATCCTGGCCTTCCTGGTCTGGAGCTATTTCGGTGTGCTGGACGAAGTGACGGTCGGTTCCGGCAAAGTCACGCCGCCGTCGCGCTCGCAGGTGATCCAGAGCCTTGAGGGCGGGATCGTCAACGGCATCTTCGTGCATGAAGGCGATATCGTCCGCCCCCATGAAAAGCTCGCCACGCTCGACCGCGCGCGCTTCAGTTCGATGCTGGGCGAGGCGGAGGCGAAAGCGCGGGCGCTGGAGGCGACCGCCGCGCGGCTGGAGGCTGAAATCAGCGGGGGCAGTCCCAACTTTCCCGCGTCGGTCAAGGATACCCCCGGTCTCATGGCGCGTGAGCTGGAGCTGATGCGATCACGGCGCCAGAACCTTGATGTCGCGACGGCCAGCATGCGGCAGTCTCTGGCCCTGACCCGCCGCCAATTGGCCATGACCGAGCCGCTCGTCGATCTGGGCGCTGCGAACCAGGTGGAGATCATTCAGCTTCGCCGGCAGGAGAACGAGATACAGGCCAAGCTCGATTCAATGCGTAACCAGTACGTCATCGATGCCAGCGCGGACTATGCAAAAGCGCGGGCGGAACTGGACCAGGTCACCCAGGTCATCGGCGGTCGCCGCGACCAGCTGGACCGCACGATCCTCTATTCACCCGTTCGCGGCATCGTGAAGAACCTGGAAGTGACCACCATCGGCGGCGTGATCCAGCCGGGCGGTTCGCTGATGGAAATCGTGCCGCTGGAGGACCAGCTCCTGATCGAATCCCGCGTGCAGCCGCGGGACATCGCCTTCATCCGTCCGGGGCAGCCTGCGACGGTGAAAATCACCGCATACGATCCCTCGATCTACGGCACCCTGGCCGGGACGGTCGATCGCATCTCCCCCGATACGCTTCAAGACGAGGTCCATCGCGATCAGGTCTATTACCGTGTCTATGTGCGGACCCAGCGTTCGACCTTGCGCGCCAAGAACGGCCATGAATATGCGATCATGCCTGGCATGGTGTCGACCGTGGAGATCAGGACCGGGCGGAAGACGATCCTGCAATACCTCATGAAGCCCATCAACAAGGCAGCCGAAGCGATGCGCGAACGCTAGAAAACGCCGGACTTGCTTAGGTAGCAATCATCCTGTCAGACGCGCTGGCAGGACGAATTGGGAACCCGGCCCGGCGTCTTGCCGAACTTGGCTTGCACCCGGGCAAGGAAAGGACGGCTGCGCGCCTTCGGTTCCGGATCGCTGCAGCATGTGGCTTTCCACGTTCGCGCGCGGACCTCCAGATCCTGATTGGCGGCAAGCTGGGTGCGGTCTCCGAGTGTCTCGGTCGAGGATTCGCCTGTGTTGCAGATGTCGTCCACGCGGGCGACGGGGCCGCCCGCGCCGCCGCCTCCACCGGCTCCGCCGCCACCACCTCCGCCACCGCCCCCGGCTCCTCCCCCGCCGCCGCCGCCACCGCCGGCTCCCCCGCCGCCGTTTCCGCCGCCGGCATGTCCGCCGGACTTGGCGATGGCGGGCGAAGTTAGTGTCGTGGAAAGGAGCATGGTCATGGTTGGCGGCACCAGCAGCGAATATTTACCGCAGGCGGTCAGGAACGAGCGGCGATCGCTCTCCCCATCCGGTCCATTGAAGATTTTGGGCTTTTCCATGACTTATCTCCGCATTCCGCCCCAGTCATGAAAGTACAGGAACGTCGCGGGCTGTTAAGCCGCTCTTGAGGATGGCCCGCCCTCACCAGATTTTCGAAGCGCTACGCCGTATGGCGCCGGCAGCTAACACGCTTTTGCAGGGCCGCTTCGGATAGCTTAGGAGAAATTCACCATTCCCGCCCGGCGATCAGCCAAATGGAGGAACCGGGGCCGCATTCAGGTGGGCTCGCCGCTGCCCTGGCGCCGCGACGATTGCAGAAGCTCCAGCAGGCGGCGGGCGATCTCGCGTTCACCCATCACGACATGGTCCGCGCCGATCTTTTCGAGGTGATCGACCTCCTCGTCGGAATGCGCCCGTGCGAGGATCTGGATGTCGGGATTTCGCTGACGGGCATGCTGGGCGATCACGCCGGCTTCGAAACCCTCCGGTATGGCGATCATCAACCGCGTGGCTTCGCCGATGCCCGCTTCTTCGAGAACATCCATGCTGGAGGCATTTCCCTCGACCACTTCATGGCCGATCTCCCGCGCCGAACGGGCCAGGTCGGCGCGTTCTTCCACGATGACCATCTGGCGGGCCTCGCCGGAGATGCCGTCCGCCACCAGCCGTCCGACCCGGCCGTAGCCGACCAGCACCACGCGCTCTCCGGCCGCGGATGGCGCGCGTCTTGCACTCTCCGACGCGGCCACGGACTTGACGATGCTGTGCCGCCCGGCCAGCCAGCGGAAGAGCAGGGGATTGGCGAAGATCGAGAAGATCGCACCGGCCAGGATGAGGTCGCGCCCCTCTTCGGGCAGGACGCCAAGTTTGACGCCGAGCGCGGCCAGCATGAAGGAGAACTCGCCGATCTGGGCGAGACCGGCGGCGACCGTCAGCGCGGTATGCAGCGAGTGGCCGAAGAACCGCACGATGGCGATGGCGGCCAGGGATTTGCCGAGGATGACGATCAGCACCGTGGCCAGAACCGCGCCGCCATGCTCCACCACCACCGCCGGGTCGAACAACATGCCGACCGAGACGAAGAACAGTACGGCGAAAGCATCGCGCAGCGGCAGGGTCTCTTCGGCTGCGCGGCGGCTGAGCTGCTTCTCGCCCATGACCATGCCGGCGAAGAAGGCGCCCAGCGCGAAGGAGACGTCGAAGACATAAGCCGCTCCGAACGCGACGCCCAGTGCGATCGCCAGGACCGCGAGGCGGAACAGCTCGCGCGAGCCGGTATGCGCGGTCCAGTGCAGCGCGGCCGGGATCACCCGCTTGCCGACGATCAGCATGAGCGCGATGAAGCCGCCGACTTTCGCCAGGGTCAGGCAGATCATCCACGCCAGTTCCATGCCCGATTGCGCTCGTCCGTTGGCCAGGCCGGCGAGCGCGGGCAGCAGCACGAGAACCAGCACCATGGCCAGATCCTCGACGATCAGCCAGCCGACCGCGATGCGGCCGCGTTCGGTGTCCATCAGCTTGCCGACCTGCATCGCTCTCAGCAGCACCACGGTGCTGGCCACCGACAGCGCGAGGCCGAACACCAGGCCGCCGGCAAGGTTCCAGCCGAGCCAGGTCGCCAGCCCCGCTCCCAGCGCGGTGGCGAAGGCGATCTGGAGCACGGCACCGGGCACGGCAATCTTGCGGACCGAGAGCAGGTCGCGGACGGAAAAGTGCAGGCCGACGCCGAACATCAGCAGGATCACGCCCAGCTCCGCCAGTTCGTTCGCCAGCGCGCTGTCCGCCACGACGCCCGGCGTGAACGGGCCGACCAGCACTCCGGCGAAGAGATAGCCGGCGACCGGCGATATCCTCAGCCGGTGGGCAAGAGCGCCCATCGCGAAGGCGGCGACCAGACCGGCGACGACCGTTGCGACGAGAGGCGTACTATGGGGCAATCGGGACTCCTGGCGTGTTTCACCACCGGCGAATCCTTCACTCCACGGTCGAGACGAAAGCGACGGCGATTGCGGCCGCGACCATCGATCCGACCAGCAGGAGCGGCAGCAGCCACCCCGGAGCCATGTTACGCCTACGGACCATCGCCGGTTCCTTTCCGCTTGCGTTGACGAACCGCATATTGCTCAGGAACCGGCTTCCTGTTGGTGTCCAGCGCGTTTCGGAATGTTTCTCTGGGCCGGGGCCTCAATAGATGTCGCGGCGGTAGAGCCCGGCTTCGGCCATCCCTTCCAGGCGCTCGTCGCCAAGCGCCGCGCGCAATGCGGCGTCGACGGCGGGGGCCATGCCCTGAAGGCTGCCGCAGACCATGATCGCCGCGCCGTTTTCCACCCAGTCGCGCAAGTCGGCTTCGGCCTCGGCGCAAAGGTGCTGGACGTAGCGCCCGCAATCAGCATCGCGTGACCAGGCGCGGTCGAGCCGGGTGAGGGTGCCGCGTGCCAGCCAGTGCTCGATCTCGTCAGGCAGCAGGGCGTCGTGATCGCGATTGCGCTCACCGAACAGCAGCCAGTGACCGCCGCGCCCAGCCGCTTCGGAAGCGCGCAAATGGCCGCGCAGTCCGGCAAGGCCTGTGCCGTTGCCGATCAGGATCATCCGCCGCGGTCCGGCAGGGCCGGCCACGGGCGCGTGGAAGCCTTCATTGCCGCGCAGCCGCAGGGCGATTTCGCTGCCGAGCGGGGCGAAATGCGTCAGCCAGCCAGAACCCAGCCCCAGGGTGCCGTCGGTTCGTTCGACTTGCCGGATGAGCAGGTCGAGGCGGCCGTCCGCCGGGATCGATGCAATCGAATATTCGCGGTGAGGCAGCGGGCGCAGCGCGGCCAAAAGTTCCTCTGCAGCGGCGACGGGATGGTCGGGAATCAGCGCCAGGGCGAGGTGGTGGGCCAGCGGCTGGCCCCTCGCCATCTCCGACCCGGCCAGGCCGCAGTGGGCCAGATAGGCCGCGACGCGGGCGGGATCGTTGGCGCCGGGCAGCACTTCGGCAATGTCGCCGGCCTGCCAGGCAGCGCTGCCGTCGCAGGGCTCCAGACTGACGAGGAAGGCGGGGCCGCCGGCACTTCCGGCGTTGAGCCGGCGCCGGTAGGCCAGCCGCCAGCGGGAATAGGCGGCAGGTTCCCAGTCCGGCATGTCCGGCTCGGCGCCAAGCGCGGCGAGCTGCTGCTGCCACTGGCGCTGGGCGTCGGTGTCGTCACCGTCGACCTCGATCATGTCGAACAGGCGGCGGGCGCCGCCGGCATGGAGCCAGCGGTCTACCGAATGGCCGAAGGCGCAGAACTCGGGATATTCGCGGTCACCCAGCGCCAGCACGGCATATTCGAGATGATCGGCGCCGGGAGGCGTCGCCATGGTCTGGCGTGCGAAGCGGCGCGCCGGGTCCGGCGGTTCGCCTTCACCATACGTGCTGACCACGAAGAGCGCGCGGTCGACTTCGGAGAGCACGCTTTCGTCCACGGCCGAAAGCGGCAGCACGCGCGCGCCGCCCAGTGCCGAGGCGGTCTGCCGGGCGAGACGCTCGGCGCCGCCGGTCTGGCTGGCGAAGGCGATCAGCATGTCGCCGATCCCGCCTGCGGTGCCGGGGTTGCCTGCGGGCTGGCTCGCCGCGGCTTCGGCCACTTCCGCCAGGGCGCGCTTGCGCTTGCGGCGGGCGAGATAGAGCAGCAGGCCGGTGACCGTGAACAGGGGCATCGTCAGGCTGGTCAGCAGGAGCAGGATGCGTCCGCCGATGCCGAAGAAGGCGCCGCGGTGCAGCTCGTACATGCAGGTGGTGATGACCTTGCCGAGATTGCGGTCGGCATAGCGGTCCGCCTTGACGAGCTTGCCCGTCGCAAGGTCCACCTTGAGATCGTCGGTCATGCGGTCGTGGCGGGCATCGGCCAGCAGGACCCGGAACGTCGCGGGTTCGTGCCCTTCTGGCAGCGTGACGGAAATGGAGCTGTAGCGGCCGTCCATGGCGGTTATCACGGTGGGCCAGGCGCGCAGGAGGCGCGGCGGGGCTGCGGGGTCCTCGGCATGGTCGGGCTTTGCGCCGCCGTGTCCGCCTTCCTCGCGGCTGGTCTTGCCGGTGAGGGTGTAGAGCACGCCCTGGCGGTACCAGTCGTAGGACCACCAGAGGCCGGTCATGGCGCTGAGCAGATAGACCAGGGCCACCCAGCCGCCGATGACGGCATGGAGCGCGCGATAGAGATTGCGGCCGCTCTTCCTGAGATCGAGCACGAGCCAGGCCCGCCAGTCGAACGTGCGACGCGGCCAGCGCAAATAGAGACCGGAAATGGCGAAGAACACCAGCGAGATCGCCGAGAAGGCCGTGATCTGGCGGCCGATGCCATTGGGGCCGCCGGGCAGGGCCAGCCAGCGGTGCAGGTTCTCGATCGTGCGGAAGAAGCCCGCGCCGGTCGCCTGGCCCAGCAGCATGCCGCTATGCGGGTCGACATAGCTGCGCTCGCCGCGCCGCTCACCTTCCCGGGCCGCGAACTGGACGGTCCAGGCCGCGGCGGGATCGCTCTCCACGTTCAAGCGCTCCACGGCCTGGCCGGGCCGCTGGGCGGCGGCGCGGGCGATCACTTCGTCGGGCGAGAGGGCGGGGCCGGTCGCGTGGGAGAGCGTGACGATGCCCGGGCTGAGGGCGCGCATGATCTCGTTCTCGAAACTCAGCGTGGCGCCGGTCAAACCCATGACCGCCAGCACGAAGCCGGCCGTGATTCCGAGGAACCAGTGAATTTGGAACAATACTTGCCGCGTCACCCTGATCGCTTTCCGAAAATCTGGTGGCGCCACTCACCGTTACCCTGGAAAGCAGGTGCCGATAAGCATCCCGAACTTTCGCCAGCTTCCCCTCCATTTGCTCCGCTAATGCGATACAATCGCAATAGCAATGGGGATTTCACACGTTTGCGGGATCGACGGGGCGAGCGCTATTCGTCCAGGTCGCGGAGGTTGAGCGCCTGTCGCAGGGCCTCGACGGCCGGGATGGTCTCTTGCGCGGGCGTTCGCGTCCAGTAGTCCAGGTGCTGGAAGCGCAGGCGCTTGCCCGGTAGCTTCACGTCCTTCACGCCGGCGCCGAAATGGCGCGCCACCGGGCCGGAGATGGGATCTCCCAGAACCAGCAGCGAGGTGGGAAACCAGTGGTTTGTCCAGACGGTCGGCGCGAAAGGCGCCGCGTGATGGGGGATACGCGCGCCTTTGCCTTCGGGATAGGAGAACTGCCGGTTCCGCTCACTCCAATATTCGAAAAGCGGCGGGTCGACGGGAAATTCGCGCCGGTTCTTTCGGCGCTCGAAGGCGGCGGCATCATCGGCCAGCAGCAGGTCCGCCTTGCCCAGCGGCGAGCCGAGCGTCACCAGGTCGCTCACCAGCCAGGGGGCTTCCGGAACACCGGCCAGGGCGCGGCGATAGGCGCGCTGGGCATTGCGCCAGGCGGGCAGGGCGGTTTCCTCCAGGGCAGAACCGCCGCCGCGCCGGGCCGCCTCGAGTACCGCCCCGGCCTTCTCCAGCGCGGTCAGTCGTTCCAACAGGGGCGAGCCGGCGGCATGGAGCGCCTGGAGGCGAAGCGGATCGAGCTGCGCCCAGGCCTGGGTCAGGATGTCATAGGCGATCACGGAGCCGAGGCTGTGGCCGACCAGCACGATCCGGTCGTACTCGCCGCTTTCGGTCAGCTTGCGCAGCAGCTCGACGCCGCCGGCCCGGATCCGCTGACGGGCTTCGACATTGTCCGGCTCCGCGCGCAAGTAGCGTGCCGCGTCGCCGACATAGGGCACCAGCATGCCCACGATCACGCTCGTGAGCGCCGGGCCGATCAGGCCGGGCAGCAGCGTCCACCAGAGGCGGTGATCCGCTTCGTCGCCGGACAGGAGCTGCCAGGCGACGATGGCAATGGTGATCGCAAGACCCACCAGCCAACCCGCGATCCAGTAGGGCAGGTAGGCGCGCGGAATGCTCTGCGGGCTGCGGAAGAACAGGGAGGCGACCCAGCGGCCGATCCCGGCCACCGTGTTGCCGATCATCATGTGCGCCCAGTAATACTCGAAGAAATCGACGCGGCGGGGATCGGGCGGGTCGAAGTAACGTGTCGTCACCCGGCGCAGCTCGAAATTGTCCGAAGTGACGTCGGGCTTGGAGTAGACGGTATTGTCATAGCCCGCGACGAGCGAGCGGTCTTTCGACCATGCCGCGTCGATGAAGCTCCAGAGCGTGTCCATCGGCCGCTGCTCGCCGATGCCGTGGACGAGAATGACTGCCGTTTTGCGCACTTCTGCCAAGGATCGCCCCCCGTCTCGTCACGAAGGGCGATCGTAACATGCAAGTTATGCGGTGTTTACTGCCAATTCCTCAGAGCTTCTCTGAAAATTCGCGGTCCCCGAACCTTGCGGCACGAGGTTATTTTCCCGCGCCAGCGCGATCACATCGGCGGCGAGACGGTCGACTTGGGCGGGGTCGGCATCCCAGGCGAACATGAACCGCGCACCGCCGCCGATGAACGTGTAGAAACGCCATCCCCGGGCGCGCAGCCCGTCCAGCACCGGCTCGGGCGCGGCCAGGAAAACGGCATTGGCCTCCACCGGGAAGATCAGATCCAGTCCTTCGATCCCGGTGACGGCGCCGGCCAGCCGGCGGGCGCAGGCATTGGCGTGGCGGGCATTGCCCAGCCAGGCGCCGGTTTCCAGCACGCCGATCCACGGCGCCGAAAGGTAGCGCATCTTCGAGGCGAGCTGGCCGGCCTGCTTGCAGCGATAGGCGAAGTCCTCGGACAGCGCGTGGTCGAAGAAGATCACCGCTTCGCCCGCCGCCATGCCGTTCTTGGTGCCGCCGAAGCAGAGCACGTCCACGCCGGCCTGCCACGTGATCTGCGCCGGCGCGCAGTCCAGGGCGGCGCAGGCATGGGCGAAACGGGCGCCGTCCATGTGCAGCTTCAGCCCGAGTTCGCGGCAGGTGGCGGAAATCGCCTCGATCTCGGCCACGGTATAGACCTGCCCGGTTTCGGTGGGCTGGGTGATCGTGACGACGCGGGGCTTGGGGAAGTGGATGTCCGAGCGGCCGGTCGCCAGGCCGCGGATGGCGGCGGGGGTCAGCTTGCCGTCGGCGCTTTGGGCGACGAGCAGCTTGGAGCCGTTGGAGAAGAACTCCGGCGCGCCGCACTCGTCCGTCTCGACATGGGCCGAGGACGAGCAGATCACCGAGTGGTAGGACTGGCACAGCGCGGCCAGCGCCAGCGAATTGGCGGCCGTGCCGTTGAAGGCGAAATAGACGTCGCAGTCAGTGGCGAAAAGGTCGCGGAAGGCGTCGGCGGCGCGGCGCGTCCATTCGTCCTCGCCATAAGCGGTCGCAGAGCCGCGGTTGGCCTGCTCCATGGCGTTCCAGGCTTCCGGGCAGATGCCGGCATAGTTGTCGCTGGCGAACTGCTGCGTGGGTCCTGAGGGGAACTGTTCGGACATGCGGTCTTCCTTCTGGCGCGCGATGGACTTCGGGCGAGCCGGGAAGGAACGACGGCGATGCAGCTGGAAAACCCGTTTGTTGCCGGTCCGGCCACATCCCTTCGCATGTCTGCGAAGGTACCACCTTGCTCGGGAGCAGGTTGGTGCCGGGCGCGATCCCGACTCTTGATGCTGGGGCGCTGACTAGGCCCGGCGCCCGAATTCGTCAACCGGTTCTGCGGATTCGACCGCTCACTTATCCCTTTTCGCAGGCCGATCAGCAGTAAGTCTGACTCGACGAAATTGCGGCAGCTTCGTAGCTTTTTCCTACGCTTCCGGCCGTTATGCCGCGCGGGCGCGAGGAACCGAAGAACACATGGGGCGGACTTTCGACGCGACGGCATCCGGCGTCAGCCGGGCACGCAATGCCTTGCTGATCACCGATCCCAATCGGCTGATCAGCTATGGACGGCTGATTACGGCGATCTTCGCCGTCATCGCCATCTATCTCGACCCCACCCAGCCCAGCCGCTACCGCGCGGAAGTGCAGGACGTGCTGGCGATCTACCTCGTCATGGCGATCGTGCTGGTGGCCGTGCCGATCCGGCGGCCGGTCGATAGTCCGGTCCATTTCCTCGTCCATGTGCTGGACACCGCCATTCTCGGCTGGCTGGCGTTCCTGACCAACGAACTGACCAGCCCCTTCTTCTCGTTCCTGCCCTTCACCTTGCTGGCGATGACCGTGCGCTGGGGCTTCATGGGCGCCATGATCGGCGCGGTCATGCTGGAAGTGGTGCTGTTCACGATCGGCATTCCCGACATCCTCGACGGGGAATCGGAACTGAACGTGCTGATCATCCGCACCGTCTACTTCCTGGTCTGCGCGGTGATGCTCGGCTATTTCGGCGCCTACCGCGAGAGCAGCCGCGAACGGCTGGCGCGCCTGGCGGGCTGGCCGATGGATGCGGGCGTCGGCGACCGGCGCGGCTGGCTGGCGGAACTCTGCGGCCATTCCGGCGCGATCACCGGCTGCGAAAGCCTGATCCTCATCTGGCGCGAGCAGGACGAGCCGACCGGGTTCATCGCCCACTGGCGCAAGGAAGGCCTGCGCCTGCTGCCGCTCGACCCGGCGACGTTCCGCAGCGTCTTCGCGGAGGCGCGGCTGGACTTCATGGACCGCACCCGCGCCAGCCTCGTCAGCCCCGCAGAAATGTCCGGATTGACGCTGGCGCTCGATGCGCTGGGATTGCCGCGACCCCTGCCGCACGACTATGCCGTGCGCTCCGGCTTTTCGGGCCTGCGCTTTCGCGGCGCGATGATCGTGGTGGATCCGGACGGCCGCCCCGAAGATGCCCTGGCCCTGACCGAGATCATCGCCGCACGCACCGGTTCCGAGCTGGAGCACGTCGAGCTGGTGGCACGGCGCGCCGACAGTGCCCGTGCCGAGGAACGCAGCCGCTTGGGGCAGGACCTGCACGACAGCGTGCTCCAGGATCTCACGGCGACCAGCCTGAAATTGCGCAGCCTGGCCGCCCGTGAACCCGACGTGGCGCAGGACCTCAAGGCGATCGAGGAACTCGTCACCGAGCAGCAGCGGCGCATTCGCCGCTTCGTGGAGGAACAGCGCGACGTCTATGCGGACCAGCCCACCGACATGGTGGCGGACTTGCGCCGCCAGGCGGACCTGCTGGAGAAGAAATGGGGCGTTACCGTCGCTTTCGACTGGCACGGCCGCTCCACCCACTTGCCGCGCAACCTGGTGGAGGAAGTGATCGCGCTGTTCTCCGAGGCGACGGCCAATGCCGTGCGCCACGGGTCGGCCACTCGCGTCGCACTGGAAGCGCGGCGCGTGGGCAGCGCGCTCGAACTCGGCGTGGTGGACAACGGGCGCGGCCTGGGACCGGCGGCGAACGGGATCGGCCCGGTTTCGCTCCGCAGCCGCGCCATGCAGCTCGGCGGCTCGATCGCGCTCAATGACAGTGCCGACGGGCTGCGCGTCACCATGGTCATCCCGCTGGACGAGGCGGCATGAGCGTCGTGAACCTCAAGACCTGCCGGGTCCTCGTTGCCGACGACCATCCGCTGCTGCTGCGCGGGCTGGCCGACCTGCTCCAGGCGACTCGCGAAGTCGAACTGGTGGAAGCGACGGGCAGCGGTACGCGCGCCTTGGCGGTGATCCGCGACAAGCGGCCCGAAGTCGCCGTGCTCGACGTGTCGATGCCCGATGTCGGCGGACTGGCGATCCTGCGTGCCATTCGCGAGAACGGCTGGCCTGTGCGGGTCATATTCCTCTCGGCCACGATGACCGGAAGGCAGATCGCCGAGGCCATCGGGCTTGGCGTCTGGGGCTTGCTGCTGAAGGACTATGCCTCGGATTCGCTGCTGGATTGCCTGCATGAGGTCATGGCCGGCCACAAGTGGCTGCCCGAAGACCTCGTGGCCAAGGCCAAGCGCGGCGGCGGCGTCGATATCGGCGGCGAGATCGCCAGCCTGACGCCGCGCGAAAAGGAGATCAGCGCCCTGGTCTGCCGGGGCTTCTCGAACAAGGCCATCGCCGGGATGGTGGGATCGACCGAAGGCACGGTGAGCATCCACCTGCACAACATCTACCGCAAGCTCGACATTTCCAGCCGCACCACCCTGGCCACGCTTTTCGTCAAGTATCAGTCCCAGATCAGCGACAACGGCTGACCATGGACCGGGCAGCGGCAGGAGCGGAGGGCGACGCCGGCAGCAAAAAGGGCGGCGGACAACTCCGCTTCTGGCTCGGCGCCCTGGTTGGCGCGGTGTTCCTGGGGCTGCTCTGGACTTCGGTGGACATGGCGGCCGTGGGCGCCTTGCTGGCGCGGGCGAGCTGGCCGCCGCTGGTGCTGGCGCTGCTTGCCTATGGGCTCGATTTCCTGCTCCGCGCCTGGCGGTTTCGCGTCCTGCTCGATCCGGGCGGGCGGCAAGTGCCGTTCGGGCCGAGCGTTGCGCCTTTCGTCGCCAGCTTCGGGATCAGCGACATACTGCCGTTCCGCCTCGGCGACGTGTTCCGCGTTTACTGGTTCCACCGCAGTTTCTCGCTGCCGATGGGCCATGTGCTCGGCGCCATGGTGGTGGAGCGCGTGCTCGATCTCGTCTCGATCCTGATGGTCGCCGGGCTGGCGCTGCTTCTGGTCGACACGGCCTTGCCGGCCGAGATCGTGGCGCAGTTTCGCCTCGTGCTGTTAGTGGCGGTAGGGGCGAGCCTGCTCGTCCTGCTCTCGCCCGGCGCGATCGAGGCGGTGGCCGGATGGGCCGAACGCACGTTTCCCGTGTCTCTGGTGGCCCGCATTGCCCAGACCGCCCGCTCGGTGGCGGGGGCCGTGCGCGGCACCGGCGATCCGCGCCGCATTCTGGGCATGGTCCTGCTGTCCTTTGCGCTCTGGCTGCTGGAAAGCCTCGTCATGCTCGGTGCTTGGGTGAGCCTGGGCGGAGAGGTGGGCGGTGCATTGAAACCGCTGGTGGCCTTTGCATTCTCGACCTTGGGCACGCTGGTTCCCGCGCTGCCGGGCCATTTCGGGTCGTACGAATTCTTCGGCATGCTCTCCTACCGCGCCGTCGGCGTCGATGCCGAGCAGGCGACGGCGACGATCCTGCTGGCCCATCTGCTGCTCTGGCTGCCGACCGCGCTGTTCGCGCTGGGTTGGCTGGTATCGATGCGGCGTGAGTCTCCGCTGCTGGTCATGAAGGCGGGCCAGGCCGGCTAGGCTTGCGCCGCAGCGTGAGGCATGCGCCGGGACACCGGAAGGCCCGCCGGCAGGACGCAGCTCCTTGTTGGGATTCCCGATCATCGAGGGATAGAGCGCGGCTGGCCTTTGGCGCCGCGGCAAAAGGCGTGCGGTGCGGGCCGGACCGGCCCGCACCGCACGCGATCAGTGGAACCGGCGGGTCAGGGCTTCGGTGGCATTGCGATGGGCGACGGCCATGACCGTGCCTTGCGGGTTGACCGAAGTGGGCCCGCAGAGCAGCGAGGCGTCGTTGATGTAGAGGCCGTCGGTGCCGTGAACCTTGCCGAAGGAATTGGCCGCGGTGCGCCGGTCGTCCTCGCCCATCGGGCAGGACGAGAAGACGTGGACCGACGTGACGTTGCCGTCGCTGGCCTGAAGCAGTTCGGGCAGGCCGGCAAGGTCCGCGGGGGAATGCAGGTCCGGATAGCCTGCGAGACAGGGATAGATCCGCTGCGCACCCGCCGCGAACAGCGCCTCGCAGAGCCGGCGCAGGCCTTCGCCCAGCACCGAGAGATCGCCTTGCGAGAAGCGCACCCGCACGATGGGATCCTCGAAGCCGGGCAGGTTGCGAACGCTCGCCTCGCCGCCGCCGGACTGGACGTAGTAAATGCCCATGCGCCGCCAGCGCTCCGCCACCAGGTCCCAGTGACCGGGCCGGCCCGACAGCGCGACGCCCAGCATGGCCGGCGTGCTGATGGAGCAGCCCATGCCGAAGCGCGGCTCGAATTCCTTGACCTGGTGGACCGGGTCGAAGTCTCCGGGATGGTTCACGTCGCGGTCGAATTCGGCGACGACTTTGACCATGGGGTGAAAGCGCAGGCTGTCGCCGACGTTTTTCGTGATCCCCGAGCGGCGCAGCAGGGCAGGCGTCTGGACCGCGCCGCAGGCAACCACCACCGTCTTCGCGCGGAAAGTGACCGCGCGCCGACTGCCATCCTCGCCGCGGCGCGTGCCCTCGGCGATCCAGTGGCCGTTCATGCGGCGGAGCCGGGCGATGCGGGTTGCCGGAAGCAGCGCGCCGCCGGCCTCCAGGAAGCGGCGCACGAATGTGGCCGACATCGATTGCTTCACGCCGCGCCCATGGTCATGGTCGTAGCGGTAGAGGCGCGGCGCCTCGATCGCCAGCCAGCCTTGCGCCTGGGCGCCCTGCTGGAGGCGGCGCGACATGTCGGAGGCGGCACTGCCGGCGTATTCCACCCGGGCGACGGCCTCGCAGGCCGCGAAATGCGGCGTCATTTCCGCCAGATCCAGACTGTGCACCGCGAAGCGCCGCCGCCAGTCGTCGAAGACATAGCCGGGGGTGCGGTGATAGAGGCCGCGATTGACCTCGCTCCCGCCGCCCACGCAGCGGCCCTCCACCCAGGCCAGCTTGTGCCGCCCCAGCGCCACGCCGACACCGGCATTGCGGTACTTGAGGAGCATTTCCTCGCGCGAGAAGTGGGGCGCGGCTTCGAGGGCGAGATGATCGCCTTCCTCCACCATGGTCACGTCGCGTCCGGCTTCGGCGAAGAGCGTTCCGCTCACCGCGCCGCCGGGGCCGGATCCGATGACGAGGATCTCGGTCTCGATCTCGCCCGAGCCGTGTCTGGCGCCGTTGACAGCCCCCTTCATGCCGCGATCCTCGCCGCCTGCGCACTGTTCGCGGTAGCGGGCAGCGAATAGAGGCCGTAGCAGGCGAAAGTCGTGTAGAAAGCGATCATCGAGCGGCGAAAGCCGATGCGGGACCGGCGCCAGGCGGCGAGATGGGCCTGTCGCTCGGCTGCGCCGAGGCGCGAGAAGCGCTGCCCGTGGGCCGGCAGCGCCGCCACGTCGAAAGCCAGGGCCAGCGCGCGGAAGCCGATGCGGAAGTAGTCCGGCATGCTGGCCAGGGTTGCGCGCACATAGTCCGCCACCAGGCCGCGCTCCGGCGCGGGCAGGTCCGGGCGGGATTCGTCGATCAGCACATCGACGATGGCCGTCACGCAGCGCGCGACCGCGTCGGTATGGCGCCGGGTTCGGTCAGACATGGCGGGCCTCCGCAAGGATGGGTGCGAACGGGGGATCGTCGAAACGACGGAACAGGGCATCGCCGCTGGAACGGGCGCTGCGGATCAGCGAGGGCACGCCGATCGCGGCGGCACCGGCGGCGTCGCGGTCCTGCCGGTCGCCGATGACCAGCGTTTCCTCTGCCGTGACTTCGGCCTCTTCCAGCAGGGCCAGCAGGCCGGTGGGATCGGGCTTGAGCCGGCCGATACCGCGGTCTCCGGACCAGATGACATGGTCCGCCTTGAGGCCGAGCGCGGCGAGCTTGTCGTTCACGGGATAGTCCGACCAGACCGCGATCCGCCGCCCGGTCGCCCTCAGGGCCGAGAACAGGCCGTCGATCCCGCGCGCCTTGTAGCGCGGCAGCAAGGCCAGCGGGCGGCGCTCGATCCACTCCTCGACAAGCGCGCGGACTTCGCCTTCCGAGCAGCCGCAACGCCGCGCGGTGAGGCGGAACTGCTCGTTGTTGAAGTCGTCCCCCTGCACCTCGCCCAGCAGCTCGCGGATCTGGCGGAAGGCCCGCAGCGTCTCCACCGTGCGCAGGCTGCGGCGGCGAAGGCTGTGCTTGACCAGTTCCAGCGCCATCGCGCGGCGGAGCGGCGGTTGGTCGTAGAGCGTGCCGTCGAGGTCGAACACCACGAGCCGCACCTTGCTCCAGGCCACGTCGGTCACGGTTTCCACTCCCTTACTTGCCGTGGCCGGGCAGCATGTCCACCGGCGTGAAGCTGCGGTTGGAAAGCGCGGTGAGGCTGGGCAGGTCGACGAAGGAGAGCAGCAGCAGCACACCCACGGTGATGCCCAGCGTGGTCATCAGGCGGCGCGAGCGGAACATGCGCTCAGGCCGCTGGGCGATGGAGTCGCGCAGCATCGAAAGCCAGAGGTAGCAGCCGAACAGCCCGGCGATGAACGGGAAGGCCAGGATGTATTCCACGCGGTACTTGATAAGGAACACGCCCAGGAAGAACGAGGAGAGCATGGCATAGACCAGGCAGCTCACCACCAGGCTTTCCGCCGTGTAGCCGGCGAAGGACTTGCGGTAGCGGGTCAGCGTCTCGATCCCCACCATGGCGGTGATGTCGCGATATTCGGAAAGGCGCTTGGAGCCCATCAGGAACGCGCCGCCGGCCCAGTAGGCCAGCAGGAGGCTGGCGGGCGGCATGCTGGAGGGGTCCATCATCAGCCAGCCCAGGGTCAGGCGGATGGGGTTGTTCACCGATTCCGAGACCACGTCCAGGAACGGCCGGTCCTTGGAGCGCAGCGGGCGCACGTTGTAGACGATGCCGGAGACCAGGAACACGACCGCCACGGTAAAGAAGGCGCTGCCCAGCGAGGTCGCCAGGGCCAGGCCGAAGGCCGCGAAGACCGTGTATTGCAGGTAGACCAGCGCCGGGGAGAGCTGCAGCGACACCGCGGTGCGGTGGTGCTTGCTGGGATGGTGGGCATCGGATTCGCGGTCCAGCCACTCGTTGATGATATAGTTGGCCGAGGCGATGGCGATCGCCACCACGAAGCCGATCACGATCCGCGCCGGGGCGTCCAGCAGCGAAGGTTCGCGCAGCGCATAGGCCAGGATCAGGCCCGGGATCACGAAGACGTGCTTGGTGGCGTGATCGAAGCGGGCAAGGCTCAGGTAGTCGCGCAGGCGCGCGGTCTTCCGGTTGCGCGATGCGGCGCCCTTCGTGGTGGGTCCCGCAATTTCAGGCCCCCTCATTTCAGATGTGTTCATTTCCGGATTCTCCTGGAACGGAGGGGTGAACTTGGGGCATTCACGGATGCAGGGTGGCTTTGACGCGGTAGATGCGGCCGTCGGCGAAGGCGCCGGCAGGTTCGAGCGAGAGATCGCGCTTCAGGCGCTGTTCGCTGGCGAGGTAGAAGCGCCAGTCGATCCGGTCGAAGCAGACCACGTAAACCGGCAGGCCCGCGTTCGCCTGGGCCCGGATGCGGGCAAGCTGGGCTTCGGGCGGGTTGGCCGGATCGGGCCTGTTGGTGCGCAGCAGGCGCTCCTGCGGCACGATCTGGGCGCTGCGCTGGGTGAGCAGGGCGACCACTTCGGGGCCGTTGGAAAAGAGCGAGGCATTGCCCGGGAGCGCTTCGACGGCGGCAATGGTCGGCGAGGCGCGCCATTCGAGGCTGAGGAAGCCGATGCCCTCGCGGAACACCTGATACGTGCGGGCCGAAGTGCGGACCGTGTGGCCGACGAGGACCAGCGCGGCGAGGGCGGCAAGGGTCAGCCAGATCGTCCGCAGGCCGCCGAGGCGCTGGTCGAGGCCGCTGGCCTGCGCGGTGACCATCATGACCAGCATGACATAGGCCGGAAAACCGTAGCGGCCGACGAACTGCAGGTTCGCTTCCAGCGCCGTGGAGAGCCAGACGAAAGCCAAGTAGCCGACGAAGGACAGGCCGAGCATCAGCGAGAACGCCAGGCGCGGGTCGCAGCCCCCATCGCGCGGGGTCGCATCGGGGCGAACGCGGCGCCAGGCGGCGAGTTGGCGGGCGAACTGCCAGCCGGCGAAGCCGAGCACGGCGACGAGCAGCAGCACGCGAAGGGCCAGCGGCACGGCGTCGGGCAGGAGCCAGGCGGCGGTCGTCTCCAGGTTCGCCCACCACTGTGCCGGACCCATGTTGCCGTAGAAGCGCAGTTCGCGCCCGATCGAATGGCCGACCGTCAGCGTGCTGGCGACGACCCAGACGAAGAACAGCGCGGCGCCGGGAATGGCGAACAGGGCACTGTCGGCGATCCGGCGTCCGAAGGGCAGTCGCGGGTTCGCCAGGATCACCAGGACCACGGCGGCGCCGATCGGGGGGGCGGTGAAGCGGGTAAGCGTGGCCATGCCCAGCATCAGCGAGGCGATCAGGAGATCGCGCCGGGCGCCGCGTTCGAAATAGTCAAGCGTGAACCATAGGGTCAGCAGGACGAACGTGATGAACGGGGGCTCGGAGATCACCGCAGCGTGAAGCGAAACGAACTGCGGCGCCAATGCGATGAGCGCGGTGCCGATGGCGGCATAGCGCCAGTCTGCGGCCGTGCGCCGGATCAGCGCGAAGATCAGGATCACGTTAGCCACCAGGGTGACCAGCGCCCAGGCGCTGGCTGCCGTCAGCAGCGGCATGCCCAGGGCATGGGGCAGCACCAGCATCCAGTGATAGACCGGCGCGTCGTAGGGGATCGGGCTGATCCCCATGTAGCGGGTGCTGTCCGGCGTGACGACCATGCCGTGATGGACGTTGAGCTGGAACAGCACCAGCGAGAGGACCAGGATCGCGGCGCAGGCGATCCATCCACCCGGAGCGGCGGCGGAGACGTGCGGAGCCGTGAAGCTGCGCGGGGCGGGGGTGAGCCTGTCGGCGGGAGTGGCCATGGCGTCAGCCCAGCACGCGCTTGATGTTCTTGACCACGAAGCGCACCGTGGCATCGGCCACGCCGCGGCCCAGCACATCGTCGAGGGCGTCGACCAGGGCATCGATCTGCGCTTCGGAAACGATGTAGGGCGGCATGAAATGCAGCAGGTCGCGGGCGCCGGGCTGGAAGTGCACCAGGATGCCGTGGCGCTCGTAAAGTTCGCGGGCCATCGCCCCGATCAGGACCGTCTCGTAGGTGACGAAAAGCGGGTTCTTGCGGATATCAATCGCCTTTTCAGCCAGTTGCTGGCCGAAGTTCAGCTCGATGGCCTGGAAGCAGCCCTTGCCGCGCAGCGACACGATCTTGCGCGGGTACTTTTCGCGCAGGCGCTCCAGTCCGGCGCGCAGATATTCACCCATGCGGGCGGCGCGCTCGATCAGGCGTTCGTCCTCCAGCACGTTGAGCGTCTCGATGCCGACGGCGCAGGTCTCGCCCATGCCGCTGAAGCTGGAGCTGTGCAGGTTGCAGTCGTTCTTGTTGCCATAGGCCTTGTCGAACAGCGCCTGCGAAGTGACCATGGCGCCCAGCTCGCGCTTGCCGCCGCCCAGCGTCTTGGCGAGCGTGACGACGTCGGGCACCACGTCCTCGTGCTGGAAGGCGCAGAACTTGCCGGTGCGTCCCATGCCGACCTTCACTTCGTCGAAGATCGTCAGGATGTCGTTCTCGCGGCAGACTTGCGCGAATTCGGTGAGGAAGCCGGGATCGGGAACGTGGCAGGACGTGCCGCGGATCGTCTCGATGATGCCGGCGATGATGCGGTTGCCGCTGCCGGATTTACCGATATCGGCCTTCTCGCGGGCGATCGCCTCGCGCACCGAGGCGATGTCGCCATAGGTCGCGAAGACCACGTTCTCCTTCGGCACGCCCATGATGAAGCCGCTCTGCACGTCGGTAGCCGTGGTGAGCGAAAGCGGGCCGTGAGTCTTGCCGTGGAAGGCACCCTTGAAGCAGAGGAACTTGGTCTTGCCCTTGGGCGTTTGCACGCGCTCGCAGATCTTCATCGCCGCTTCGTTGGCCTCGGTGCCGGAGACGGCGAGGAACGAGACGTCGAGCGGTTTCGGCAGGAAGCGGGAGATGTTGTAGGCCAGCGCGCCCTGCAGCTTGTGCGGGGCGATCTTGATGCAGTCCAGCACCTTGAGATCGTGGCAGCGGCGCTCTGCGGCGATGATGCGGGGGTGGTTGTGGCCCAGCCCCAGCACGCCGAAACCGCCCGAGTAATCGAGGATCCTGCGCCCGTCGCGCAAGGTGATCTCGGCGCCCTGTGCGCTTTCGATATCCATCTGCGCCAGGCCCAGGATGTCGAAGACCTGGAGCATGTATTTGTTGAGGTGGGCGGCGTAGAGGCCCATCGCGGACTCGCTGTCGAGCGCAAGGCTCTGGTCCAGGGTCAGCAGGCCGCGGTTCTGCCGGTCTTCGCGGCTCGGGGCTTCTATCTTTGCAAGTGCCGTCACGCTCGTTCCCTCCTTCAAGCGAATGGGAAGACGCTACCGGAGGGTGAGGGCGGAATGTATCTACAGGACCATATACTACCGAATGCCCGGCCGGGCCGCGCGCTCTAACCCGGCAGAGCGAAGGCCTATCCCTGCTGGGTAGGACCGATGACCCGGGGACTGCGTAAACGAGAGCATGGCCGGCGCGATGGTCATCGGGCCGGGTCTGCGGTTTGTCGATTTTGCGACAACAATTGCCTCGCAACGCGGCACGGAACCCCGTATTGGCGGAATCCGGCCCGGGGTGGGCCCGATACACGGGAAATGCAGGCGAAGCCGAAAACCATGGCCTTGACGTTGGATAACCTGGACAGTCTGCCGGAAGGCGGACCCGCTCAGGGCGACCTTTCCCCTCATTCCCCGAACCCGCCTCCGCCGCCCGAAGGCAAGCCGCGAAGGCGTCGCTCTCGCTGGTGGTGGTTCTCGCGCGGGGTGGCGGCGCTGCTCATGCTCTTCATCGTGACGATCGGCTGGCTGGCCGTGACCGCGCCCATGTCGAAATCGTTGCAGCCGATCTCGCCGCCGCAGATCACCCTGCTGGCCGCGGACGGCACGCCGATCGCCCGCAACGGCGCCATCGTCGACGCGCCGGTCGAAGTGAAGAAGCTGCCGATCCACGTCACCCAGGCCTTCATCGCCATCGAGGACCGCCGCTTCTACAGCCATTGGGGGATCGACCCGCGCGGGATCGCCCGCGCCTTGTGGAGCAACGTCAGCGGCGGCAGCACCCAGGGCGGCAGCACGATCACTCAGCAGCTGGCCAAGTTCACGTTCCTCACCTCCGAACGCAGCCTCACCCGCAAGGCGAGGGAAGTGCTGATCGCGTTCTGGCTGGAAGCCTGGCTCACCAAGGACGAGATCCTCGAACGCTACCTTTCGAACGCCTACTTCGGTGACAATACTTATGGGCTTCGCGCCGCCTCGCTCCACTATTTCCACCGCAAGCCGGAAAGCCTGACGCCGGCGCAGTCGGCCATGCTGGCCGGCCTGATGAAGGCGCCCTCGCGCCTGGCGCCCACCAACAATTACGACCTGGCCGAAAAGCGCATGAAAGTGGTGCTTCTGGCCATGGTCGATGCCGGCTACATGACGCCCGCGCAAGCCCGCGCCACGCGTCCGCCGCGGCTCGACGTGCGCTCGCGCAACGACCTGCCGACCGGCACGTACTTCGCCGACTGGGCGCTGCCGCAGGCGCGCGGGATCGACGAGGCGAGCTATGCCGCGCAGACTTACAAGACCACGCTCGATTCGCGTCTTCAGGCCGCGGCGCGCCGCGCCATCGAAGGCGCGCCGCTCGGCAAGGCGCAAGTCGCGCTCGTGGCGATGCGTCCGAACGGTGAAGTGGTGGCGATGGTCGGCGGCAGGGACTACGCCAAGTCGCCGTTCAACCGCGTGACCCAGGCGCAGAGGCAGCCGGGCTCCACCTTCAAGCTCTTCGTCTACCTGGCGGCGCTGAACGATGGGTGGAAGCCCGAGGATACCATCGAGAACACCCCGTTCGAGATCGGCTACTACCGCCCCCAGAACGCGGGCGGGGCCTATTCGAAGACGATCACGCTGGCCGATGCCTTCGCCCATTCCAGCAATGTCGCCGCCGTGCGCCTGTTCCAGAAAGTGGGCGACAAGGCGGTGATCGACATGGCCCGCAAGCTGGGCGTCACTGCGCCGCTGCCCCATGGCGATCCCAGCCTGGCGCTGGGGACCTCCAGCATGAACCTCATGGAACTGACCGCCGCTTACGCGGGTGTCGCGGGCAACCGTTTCCCGGTCGTGCCCACGGCGTTCAAGTCCAAGGAGGAAGGCTGGTTCGACGGGCTGATCAGCGGCCGCCGCAGCTTGTCCAGCGATGTCCACGAGAACATGGAGACCCTGCTGCGCGGCGCCGTCAATCGCGGTACCGGGCGCGGGGCGCGGCTCCAGGCGGCGAACTACGGCAAGACCGGGACCAGCCAGGAAAACCGCGATGCGCTGTTCGTTGGCTATGCCAAGGACCTCGTGGTCGGCGTCTGGGTGGGGAATGACGACAATACGCCGCTCAAGGGGGTTTCCGGCGGTACCATCCCCGCGCGCATCTGGCGCGACTTCATGCAGCAGGCCCTGGGCGAGCGCGCCGCGCCGCGCCCGCGCGCGACCGAGAGCCCCGATCCGGAAGGCCCGGTCCAGCCGCTCGACGTGCCCGATCTCGGCGATATTCCGCTGGGCGATGCCAATCTGCGCGTCGAACAGGGCAAGGCGGTGCTTTCGACCCAGATCAACGGCGCGCCGGTCGATGTGAAGCTGGACCAGAACGGGCTGCAGATCGACGGGCGCAAGGTGATCGAGCAGATCGTGTCGCCGCCGCCTCCTCCGCCGCCGCAAGCCAGACCTTCGCCGCAGCCCTGAGGCATTCGGTCCCCGCACCGTGCGGTGGGGCAGGCCGGGTGGAGCTGCGGGGAATTGGTCCGGGAACGTCCCGCGGCGCGAGGCTTTCCCCTCAGGACCCTGTCCCGAGGAGCCTGCGCGCGATGTCCGATTTCGATCTTTACTATTGGCCCGTCCCGTTTCGTGGCCAGTTCCTTCGCGGGATCCTGGCTTTCGCCGGCAAGACCTGGGACGAGCACGACAGCGATGAGATCGCCGATCTCATGGGCAAGTCTCCCGGCGATCAGCCGGTGCCTTTCATGGGGCCGCCGGTCCTGATCGACCGGGCGAACGACTTCGCCATCGCCCAGATGCCCGCCATCGCGCTCTATCTGGGCGAGAAGCTGGATCTCCTGCCCGCGACGCCCGAAGGCCGGGCCGCATCGATCAAGGTGGTGAACGACGCCAATGACGTGATCGACGAACTCACGATGGATGGTGGACGGGAGATGTGGGACAAGGAGGAATGGCAGGAGTTCCTGCCGCGCCTGGAACGCTGGATGGCCATCTGGGAAGCGACCGGCCGCGCGCACGGCCTGGGCGACGGCGAGGGTTATCTCCTTGGCGGCGACGCGGCGGGCCTGGCCGATGTGGTCACGGCCGTGCTCTGGTCGACGATGACCGAACGTTTCGGCCAGATCGCATCGCGGCTGGAGCGCGCGGCACCCCGGGTTTCCGCACTTGTTGGCCGGATGGGGCAAAGGCCGGCGCTGGCGCGTCTGGCGAGCGACGCGAAGGAACGATATGGCGACGCCTATTGCGGCGGCGAGATCGAGAAATCCTTGCGCAAGGTGGCCTGCTGAGGTGCCGGGTCGAAAGTCACAGCACGACCATGGCCATGCCGATGATCGCGATCCAGAGCACCACCGTGATGCCGGCGATGGTCAGGAGGTCTAGCCTCCGTTCTTCTCCCATACAGGGCGCTATTCTTGTCATGGCTGGCTGCTCCTTTCGTTGCTGCCGGGCACAACCCCGCATCTAATCAACTGCAAAGGTTCGAGATTGTTCCCTCGCCCGCGCCGGCAGGGCGGGACGCGGGTGCGCGCAGGGTGTACGGCGCGGCGTCCGGCGCCTAAGGGACGGGCATGCAGCCAGCCATGCTTATCGACGGGCGTCTTCACGAAGGCGCCTTCACTTTCGACGTTTTCGACCCCGCCACCGGCACGGTGCTCACGCCTAGCTGGTGCGCCGATCGCGCCATGGCGCAACGCGCGATTGCCGCCGCCAATCGGGCCTTTCCGGCTTGGCGCGACAGCCCGGCGAAGGACCGTGCCCGCGCTCTGGAAGCGCTGGCTTCGGCCCTGGCGGAGCGCGCGGAGGCTTTCGCCCGCCTGCTGACTCAGGAACAGGGCAAGCCGCTGGGCGAAGCACGCGGCGAAGTCGGCGCTTCCATCGAAGCGCTGCGCTATCATGCGGGCCTGAGGCTGGAGGAGCGCGTCCTGGTGGATGCACCGGGAGAGCGGATCGTCGAACAGCGCTATCCGCTGGGCGTGGTCGCGGCGATCGTACCGTGGAATTTCCCGCTGCTGGTGCTGGTGCTCAAGCTGGCGCCGGCACTGGTCGCGGGAAACTGCGTCATCGCCAAGCCCGCGCCGACCACGCCGCTGACCGCGCTTCTGCTGGGCGAACTGGCGGCCGACCTGCTGCCGCCCGGCGTGTTCCAGACTTTGGGCGACGACGGAACGCTGGGTCCGCTGCTGGCCCCGGATCCCGGCATCGCTCATGTCAGTTTCACCGGATCGACGGCAACGGGGCGCAAGGTCATGGCCTCGGCGGCGGACAGCCTGAAGCGTTTCACGCTGGAACTGGGCGGCAACGATGCCGCGCTCGTGCTCGACGATGCGGACATTTCCGCCATCGCGCCCCGGCTGTTCGAAGGCGCCATGGCCAATGCCGGGCAAGTCTGCATCGGCATCAAGCGCATCTATGCGCCGCGCGGAAAGATTGACGCGCTCTGCGACGCTCTGGCAGACCTCGCGCGGCAGGCCGTGACCGGCAGCGGCCTCGACCCCGCGACCACGCTAGGCCCGGTCCAGAACGCCGCACAGCACGCGCGGCTGGCGGAACTTCTGGCAGAGAGCCGCGCGCTTGGGCGCGTGGTCGTCGGCGGCGCGCCGCTGGAGAAAGAGGGCTGGTTCGTCCCGCCCACCGTGATCCGCGACTTGCCCGAACATGCCCGCCTCGTGCGCGAGGAGCAGTTCGGTCCGGTCATTCCGCTGTTGGCCTATGACAGCGTGGACGAGGCGGTGAGCCGCGTGAACGAGAGCGAATACGGCCTTGGCGCCTCGGTCTGGAGCGGCGACACGGAGCGCGCCCTGAAGCTGGCGGGACGTATCGAGAGCGGGCTGGTCTGGGTCAACCGCGTGTTCAGCCTGCCTTTCGAAGTGCCGATCGGCGGTGCGAAGCAGTCGGGCATCGGGCGCCATCAGGGACAGGCCGGGCTGGAGGAATTCACCCAGGCCCGCATCGTCAACGCCGTGCTCGCGTGACAGCGCCCGGGCTTGCATAAGACCGGCAGCGCTGTATCCGGCGGGATACGGCCGTTCGGGCCGGCGATCGGAGTGACCATGCAGGACGTTCACCTCTTCTCCTACGGCACCTTGCGACAGGAAGCGGTTCAACTGGCGCTGTTCGGACGGCGGATCGAGGGCGAGCCGGACGCCATGCCCGGCTGGCGGCAGCGCATGATCGAGATCACCGACGCCGATGTCATCTCCAAGAGCGGGACGCGCTGGCACCCGATGGTGGAGCCGAGCGACCGCGAGGACGAAGCGGTGGAGGGCACGCTGTTCCGGATCTCCGCCGAGGACCTGGCCCATGCCGATGCCTATGAGATAGACTACGTGCGCCGCGAAGTGCGCCTGCGCTCGGGCACGATGGCCTGGGTCTATGGCGATCCGGAGGCGTGAGCGTGCAGAAGGATTCCCACAGCCATGACGGAGCCGAGATGACGACCCTTTCTTCCCCGCGCGAAGCCGTGGGACCGGGCTATTCGCCTGAAGCTCTGCGCGAGGCCCAGGCCCTGTCCTGGCGCGCGCTGGAACGGATCGTCGCCCAGGTCCGCCCGGGCATGCGGGAGCGCGAGGCCGTGGCCATCGGCGAGGCGGCGCTGGCGGAACTGGGTCTGGAGAAGTCCTGGCACCCCGTGCTCGTACGCTTTGGCGAGAACACGCTGAAGATCTTCAGCGATCGATCCGAGGGCGACGCCGTCCTGGGCGCGGACGACATCTATTTCATCGACATGGGCCCGGTGTTCTTCGGGCACGAGGGCGACGTGGGCGCCACGTTCACCGTTGGCGAGGATGCCGGGATGCAGGCCTGCGCGCGCGACGTGAAGATGCTGTTCGACCGGGTGCAGGCGATCTGGGGGCAGGGCGAGGTGACCGGCCGCGCGCTTTATGCCCGTGCCGAGGAAGAAGCGCGGGCGATGGGCTGGGTCCTCAACCTCGACATCCGCGGACACCGGGTCGGCGACTATCCGCACTCCGTGCACAAGGGCGGGAATCTGGGCGATCTCGATGTCTTGCCCGGCAAGGGGCTATGGATCCTGGAAATGCAGATCCGCCATCCCACTCGGCCGTTCGGTGCCTTTTACGAGGACCTGCTGGCCTGACGCTTCGCTGTCCTCGCGGCATGTCGAGGCAGTGGATCTTTTGAGCTGGGTACACGGCAGGCGATCCGGCGGTACCGGATCGCCTGCCGTTCCAGATCGCCTCAGAAGCGATAGTTGGCCATGAGCCCGAAGTAGTTGCCGTTCTTGCCGCCATTCGCCTGGAACGAATCGCTGGCGGCGAAGTAGGTTTCCCAGAGACGGAACGCCAGGCGATCAGTGGCCTGCCACGAAGCCTCCAGGTTGAGGTCCGTACCGATCGAGCGGCTGGAATCGTAAGGCGTGAAGCTCGATCCCGAGGGGCCGATATAGACGCCGTCGCCCTTGCGCGCGCGCCAGAGGAAGTCCGGTCCGGCCATGACGGTGATCGCGGGAAGCGGCTTCACCGTCACCGAGGGATAGATGTCCATCAGGTTGGAGAAGCTGAAGAAGGCGCCCTCGGTGATGAGCGGCAGACGCGCGGCGGCGGGAACGAAGGTGCCGACCTTGCCGTCGGTCAGGTCCTTGTCGCCGCTGAAGTAGTTGGCGCGCAGGCCGAGCCGCGGCTTCATCGGTGCGCCGCCCAGGGTATAGCCGCCTTCGAACATGGCGCCGTAGGCTTCGATGTCCTTGCCGATGAAAGAGCCGCTCTGATAGGTGGCTTCGAGGTCGAGGTCCCAGCGGGCCCCGCGCTTCCAGAGGCGGCCGCCCCAGTTGTTGCGGTCGTCCTTGCCGACACCGGCGGCCAGGGTCGCGCGGTCGCGCTCCATCTCGTACCAGTAGAGGTCGGTGCCGAAGCCGGCGATGCGGTTGGGCGCGCTGATGTAGACGCCGTGGAAGTCCTGCGCGTGGTTCGGGCCGTCGTCGAACGTGCCCGGATCGATCAGGATCGGCTTCACCGCGAAGACGTCTACCGAGACTTTGCCCGGCAGGATGTAGGTGGCGCGCACGCCCTGGTAGGTGAAGCGCATGTTCAGGCCTTCGCGCACGCCCACCAGCTTGCCGTTGCCCAGCGGCATTTCGAAGCGGCCGGGGCGGAAGGTCACTTTGCCGGCCTTGCCCAGCGGCACCGTCACGTCGACGAAGGCCTGGTAGACGTCCACTTTGTCGCGGTTGGGCGCGGTGGCGAACTGTTCGCCATATTCGCGGTTGTCGCCCAATTCGACGTAGGCGCGAAGGTTCTGGCCGACATGCAGGTCTGCCAGCAGGCGCAGGCGCGACTGGACCGGGTCGTTGTTGTCGTTCGGCTTCAGGCCCAGCGAGGAGTGGTGCCAGTCGGTGTAGTAGACGCGCGCCTCGCCGCCGAGCGTCAGGTAGACGTCGTCATTGGCGATGGGGATGTGCTTGATCTTCACCAGCAGGGGATCGTCCGCGGCGGCGGGCCTAGACCAGTCTTCCGTCCAGCGGATGTTCTGGGGCAGGCCCTCGGGGCCGGGACGGCCGCCGGGGAGCGCCTCGGCCGGACGGGCCTGCGACTTGGCCGGGCGAATGCCGGGAGGGGCCTGGGTGGAAAGCGTGCCTTCGCCCACGTCCTTCGATTCCGGGGGAACCGACTGGGCGAATAAGGGCTGATAGGGGAAAGCGGCGGTCAGGACGGCAAGGGAGCCGCAGGCAAGCAGATGCAGGGCGCGGGGGGAGCGCATCGGGAAGTCCTCTCTGGAAGGTCTTGCTATTTTAGCGGGACGGCCGCTGCGAACTGGCCGTCCCGTCACTTTTATCCGCCGATCAGGCGATTCTTATCGGCCTATCAGGCGATGGCGCTCTCGCGGTAACGCGTCAGCGAGAGCAGCACGCCGCCCACCAGGGTGCCGCAGCCCAGCGCGATGGCGACCGGGGCGAGGCTCCATCCGGCGGTGAACAGCACGCCCGCCAGGATCGGGCCCAGCGCCGCACCGGCGCGGCCGATGCCGATGACCAGACCGGTCCCGCCGGCCCGCAGGGCAGCGGGATAGCTTTGCGCGATCACGGCATAGAGGCCGGCCGTGGCTCCGTTGGCGAAGAAGCACGCGATCGCGGCGATCACGGAGAGGCTGCCGAGCGTGACGGCGCCCTGGCCGAAGACGACGACTGCCATGGCCCCCAGGAACATCGTGGCGACCACCACCGGGCGGATCCCGACTTTCTGGCTGAGCAGGCTGACCGCGATCGAGCCGATTGCGCCGCCCACGTTACCCCAGACCAGCACGCCCCCGGCCAGCGCGGGCGGGAAGCCCAGGTCGACGACGATCTTGGGAATCCACTTCACCAGGAAATAGAAGGTCATCATATGGAAGAAATAAGTGGCGGTGAGCATGATCGTGACATGCGCCATGCCGGGGGCGAAGAGCGCGCTGACGCCGGCCTTCTGCGGTACCGGATCGGAGGGCGGCATGGCGGCGATGGGCGCGCGGCCCTGCCGCTCGAGCGTGCGGTTGATCTTGTCCAGCGCTCCTGCAGGCCGCTTCAGCAGCAGGAAGGCCATGGTTTCCGGCACCAGCCAGAGCACCAGCGGGATGAAGCAGACCGTCACCACGGCGCCGAACTGGAAGACCGATTCCCACCGGCCCGTCGCGGCGAGCAGCCAGGATGCGGCCGAACCGCCGACGATGGCACCCATCGGATAGCCCCCCGCCATGATGGCGACCGTGAGGTTGCGACGGCGCGCGTTCGAGCATTCCGCGACGACGGCATTGGTCGCGGCCAGCATGCCGCCGATGCCCAGGCCGGTGAACAGGCGGTAGGCGGACAGGATCGGCACGGTGGCGGCGGTCGAGGCGAGCGCCATGCCGATGCTCATGATCACCAGGCAGGCGAGCAGCATCGGGCGGCGACCCACCTTGTCGGCCAGGTTGCCCAGCACGAAGGCGCCGATACCCATGCCGAACAGTTCCATCGACAGAACCAGGCCCAGGGCGGCGCGGTCGATGCCCCAGTCCCTGGCGATGCCGGGCGCGGCGAAGCTGATCGAGAGCACGTCGAAACCGTCGAGTGCGTTGAGCGCGGTGGCGATACCGACGGCGATGACCTGCCGGTAATGCATCGGTTCGCGCGCAATAAGGGCGCGGGGGTCTTCCATGCACTTCTCCTCTGGCCCGCCCCTTGCTCTTGGTTTCGGGAGGCGGACATTATTGGCGACACGCGCGGCAGCGGCCCGGCTCCAGCGACGGTCGGCAATCTTGCGACTCGGCCATCACATCGAGCACGGCCGCCACCGCAATTGTGTAGGGCTGATTGCTGAGCTTTGCTGGCGGCCTCAAGCCGGGCGCCGGTCAATCGAGGCAGAAATAGCCAAATGCGATAGCCCGCAGGCCGGGCGCGCGGATGGCCAGATCGCGCCTTCGAAAGGTCGCGAGGCTGCGCGCTAGACGGCGGGGACCACGAAGTCCCGGTTCAGCTCGTCCAGCGCGGCAATCCCCAGCATGGCCATGGCCACGTCGATCTCGTTGGCGAGCAGGGACAGTGCATGGGCGGCGCCCCGCTCGCCTGCCGCGGCGCAGCCATAGAGCGTCGCACGGCCGACCATCACGGCATCGGCGCCCAGGGCCAAAGCCTTGATGACGTCTGCGCCCCGCCGCACGCCGCTGTCGAACAGGACCGTCGCCCGGCCGGCAACGGCATCGACCACCGCGGGAAGGGCGGCGATCGCGGGCGGCGAGGAATCGAAATTGCGCCCGCCGTGGTTGGAGACCGCGATGCCGTCCACCCCGTGCTCCACCGCAAGCCGGGCATCCTCGGGATGGAGCAGGCCCTTCACCACCAGCTTGCCGGGCCAGCGCCGCCGCAGCGCCTCCACGTCCTTCCAGTCCACCGAGGCCGAATTGGTCACCCTGGCGACTTTGCCCGTGACCCGGCCGCCCACTTCCGCTGGGTAGTTCGCGAACTGGGGCAGGCCGCCTTCGAGCATGTAGCGGCCGATCACCGAGGCCAGCCAGCCGGGGCGGCGCAGGAAGTCTCCGACCAGCCGGGCATTGGGACGCACCGGGTTGGACATGCCGGCGCGGCGGTTGAATTCGCGCAGCGGCCAGAGCGGGGTGTCGACCGTGAGCACCAGGACGTCCGCCCCATGATCGCGCGCGGCGTCGACGACCTGCCAGGAGAGGTCTCGCCGTTCCCAGAGATACATCTGCATCCAATGGCCGGCCGAGGCGACTTTTGCGATCTCGGCAAAGGCGGTGGTGGAGCTGGTCGTCTGGGTGAAGGGGATGCCTGCCGCCGCCGCCGCGCCCGCGATCGCGCGCTCTCCGCGGTGCCACATGAGATCGGCCACGCCGGTGGGGGCAATGACGAGCGGCAGCGGCTGGCTGCGTCCGAACAGCGTCGTGCGGGCCGAGCGGCTGGACACGTCCCGCAAGGTCCGCGGCAGAAGGTTCAGGGCCTGCAGCGCCGAAACGTTGCGGCCGATCAGCAGGTCGTCTTCCGTGCCGCGTTCCACGAATTCCCAGATGGCACGGGGCAGCCGGCGCCGGGCTAGGGCGCGCAACTGGGCTATGTTATGCGCGCGTTCGGCAATATCCGGCATCCGGCGCAAGCTCCCTCCTGGCTGTCGATTTCCCGGCTCCAAGCTTTCAATGTGTCGCATTTTCCGAGCCATCAGGTGTTTCCACCTGACGGGACAATGCTCTAGCCGTCTCCGGAGCGGGCAGGCAACGCGGCGGCGAAGAGATCGGGTCGGCGTTATGCCGGGGTCATTCGGGCGGCACAGCGCGCGCCTCGGGTGCCGCGCTCAGGAGGTGGGCATAGCGCTGCAGGCCCAGCGAAGTGCGCCGGATATGCATTGACAGCACCGATTGCGCCGTCTCGATCTCGCCGCGGCAGATCGCATCGTAGAGCAGCCGGTGCTCCACGTCGTGGGTGCGGTTTCCCTGGCCGAGCGAGAGCTTCATATAGGCGCGGCGGTAGCTTTGCGTCGTATCCCACACGCGCTCGACGATCTGCGCCAGCAAGGGCGTGTCGTGGCGGCGATAGGTGATCCAGTGGAATTCCCGGCCCAGCGCGATCGTCTCGTCGAGATCGGTCGCCCGTTCGATCCGGGCCATCGTCGCGGAAAGGTCGGCAATGTCGCCCTCGGTCAGGCCGGGCACGCTTTCGGCCAGCAGCAGAGGTTCCACGCGCGCGCGGATCTCGAAGGAGACTTCCAGGTCGCGCGTGGTCAGGGCGGTGACTCGCGCCCCGGCATTGGGCCGCATGACCACGAGCCCGCGCGCTTCGAGCATCCGCAGTGCATCGCGCACGGGGATGCGGCTGATGTCGAGTTCCTCCGCCAGTTCGTCCTGCTTGATCCGGGCACCGGGGGCGAGGTCGCCCGCAAGAATGCGCTCGGCCAGGATATCGGCGATGCGCTGGCTGGCCACGGAAGACGGATTGGCGGTCATGCAGGTGCCCTGTTGCTGTAGCTGCGTCGATGAAGCTGCATCCCCTCTACGACCGAACGCGCGGATTATCGACAGGCGCGGCGATCTGATTGCCCGGGCGAATTCGGCTGTTCGCCATCCCGTGCAGCGGCACGCAGGGCGGGGAACGCCCTTGCGCATCATGCGGAGATTGCCCAAGACTTCCGCGCATGATCACGCTGCCCACTCTCGGCGAGGCCTACTACATCGTCGAGTGGGGCATTCGGCTGACGATGCTGGCAGTCGTGCCGCTGCGGCGCTCGCCTGCGGCGGCGGCGAGCTGGCTGCTGCTGATCTTCTTCCTGCCGGTGCCCGGACTGCTGCTTTTCACCGCGATCGGCAGTCCGCGTTTCCCCGCCTGGCGGGTCGAGCGCTTCGAGAGCCTGCGCGGCTTCTTCCGCGATGCCGCCGGGCGCATGGCGCGCGATGCGCCGGGTGCCGCGCTTGTCCCGGCCGAAGTGGTCGAACTGGCGGGCCGGCTGGGCCACTTGCCCGCCGTGGGCGGCAATGCGGTGCAACTTCTGGACGACTATGACGCGGTGATCGCGCGGCTGGTTGCCGATATCGACGCGGCGCACGAGCATGTGCGGCTGCTTTCCTACATCTTTGCCGATGACGCCACGGCCGGCCGGGTGATCGCTGCACTGGGCCGGGCGGTCGATCGCGGCGTGCCCTGCCATGTCCTGGTCGATCCGGTCGGCTCCTATCGCTGGCTCAAGGGCACTTTGCTGGCGCTGCGCGGACAGGGCGTCCGCGTGCGCCGGATGCTGCCGTTCCGCCTGATCCGGGGGCGCACCCGGCGCGACATGCGCAACCACCGCAAGCTGTTCCTGATCGACGGAAAGATCGGCTACGCCGGTTCGCTCAACATCGTCGCCAAGGATTTCCGCCCGGGCGTGACCAACCGCGAACTCGTGGCGCGCGTCACCGGTCCGGCCGTCGCGGCGATGTCGGCGATCTTCGTGTCGGACTGGTTTATGGAGACTGAGGAAATGCTGGAACCGGCACTCGCCTTGCCGGCTCCCGCGGGCGATTCCATCCTTCAGGTCCTGCCGAGCGGCGCGAACTATCCGCTGGAAGGGTTCCTGACCCTGCTGACCTGGCAGGTGGCCCGGGCAGAGCGCGAGATCGTGCTGGTCACGCCTTACTTCATCCCGGACGAGGGGCTGCTGGGCGCGCTGATCACGGCCGTCCTGCGCGGGGTGGAAGTGCATATCGTCGTGTCCGAGGTGGTGGACCAGCTGCTGGTGAACCTTGCCCAGTCGTCCTACTACGACGAACTGCTGTCGCACGGAGTGCGCATCCACCGCTATCGCGGCTTCCTGCTGCACGCCAAGGCGGTGCGGATAGACGAGAGCCTGGGCATCGTCGGCTCCAGCAATGTCGATGTGCGCTCTTTCCAGCTCAACGAGGAAGTCAGCCTGCTCCTTCTCGACCGGCCGGGGATCGAGGATCTCGCGCGGATCCAGAAGAACTACATCGCCGGCAGTGACGAACTGACCCTGGCGGAATGGCGCGCGCGGTCGCGGATGCGGCGTTTCGTGGAAAACGGCGCGCGTCTGGTCAGCCCGCTGCTCTAGGTCACGGCCTGATTCACGCCGTGATTTCACACCATGATTCTGGGCCGGAAACAGGGGCGTTACAGGCATGCCGGCAGGCCTTGTCCAAAAAGCCCTAAGTCCTTGGTAGCCTGTAAGCGGCGCGTTGGAGGTAGTGGCCTGCCCCATTTGGATTCGACGGCCGTGGCATCGGGATAGGTGTCACCATCAGGTCCAGATTGCCGCTTTCTGGCCCCTGCGACTCATGTAACTTCGGAAGACTTGGCGAGGAGTCGAATACATGAAGCTTGCGGAGGAAAAACTGGCTGAACTCGGCCAAAACGACCGGCGGTCCTTTCTTGCCGCCTGTGGGAAGTATTCGCTTCTCGTACCCCCGGCGATGACGATGCTCCTGTCGACGTCCCTGACCTCGACGGCGATTGCGAAGTCGGGCGGTGGCGGCGGCGGCGGTGGCAGCGGCGGGTCTTCGAGCGGCGGCGGTTCCGGCAGCACGCCGGGCGGCGGCTCGGGTAGCGGCGGTTCCACCGGAGATGGCGGCAGCGTCAAGGACGGCGGCGGTTCGGGCTCGGGTCCGAAGGACACCGGCGTTCCCGGCACGGGGGATACCCATGCCGGATCGGTGAGTGCCGAAGCCAGCCTGCCCAAGTCCGAGGGCGTTACCCCCAAGGGCAAGGACGGTGCCGGCAAGGGTACGGGCCACTGATCGTCTTCGGCCTCGAAAACCTGCGCGCCTGACGGGTTCGCGGGGATCGAGGCCGAAACCAACCGGGGGAGGGCGCCGCGATGCACGGGGGCATGGCGTCTGGAACGCAGACGGCCGGGGATGTCGTGCCGGATGAGGTCGTGCCAGATGGGAAGGAGCAGGCCGGGGGTCCGCTCCTGCGCCTGGCGGACGGGGTGGTTCCGCTTGTCATCGCCGATCGCCCGGTCCTTTTCATAGAAGCGACCCAGCGCCTGAACGCGCTCAACGGTTCGGCCGGAATGCTTGTGGCGCTCCTGGCGGACGGTATCGGCCTTGCCGATCTGCGCCATGAACTGCACGAGACCATGGGCATGTCCGCTGGCGAGGTCGACGCCCTCGTGGTTGCCTGGAGCGCCCAGCGGGTCATGGCCGCCGACTTCGGACCGTCCGACGCGCAGGGCCATCTGGTCCGGCTGCGCGCCGGCGGACGGGACATCTTGGTACACTTTCCCGAGGGGGCATGGGGCCGCGAACTCGCCGTCGCCTATGCGCATTTACCGGCTCTGGATGCAGCGGGGGCCGGTGCCGCGGAGATCGATTCCGCCGCCCGCGTCACCGTGGAAGCCATGGGCCACGGCCCGGACGAACTTGCCGGCATCTTCGACGAACAGGCCGGAACGCTTGCTGCCCGCGATGCCGCGGCGCCGGTGCTGCGCGGCGTCATCGTCGATCTCGTGCTGGAGCAGCCGGGATATGTGGCCCTTCATGCCGCCTGCCTCGTTTCGCCGCAGGGCCCCGACAGCGGCGCTGTGCTGCTGATCGGCGCGCCGGGCGCTGGAAAGTCGACTTTGGCGACCATGGCCGCCGTCTCGGCCGGTCCGCTCGGGCTGGCGGGAGACGATATCGTCCTGTTCGATCCGCGCAGCGGGCTGGTGATGGGCGTGCCTCTGCCGCTGACGGTCAAGAGCGGTAGCTGGGATCGCCTCGCCGCCGTTCTGCCCGGCCTTGCCGCATTGCCGCCTGTGCTTCGTGCCGACGGGCAATGGCTGCGTTATGCGCCGCTGCCGTCGCCTGTCGCTCCGGCATGGCAGCGCGTTGCCGCCATCGTCGATCTGCGCCGGGAGGACGGCCGTGCCGCCGGGCTCATTCCCCAATCCCCGATCGACTGCCTTGGCCGGCTGCTGGAGGAAGGCTTCGTGCGCGAGGGGCGCTGCACGGCCGCGCAGATGCGCGGTCTTGCCCGGATGGTGGACAATGCCGATACCTGCACGCTCCATTATGCCGAGGCCGAAGCGGCACTACCCATGATCGAGGCGCTGCTTGCCTAGGCGGTACCATCGTTCCGCCCAGAGGAGGCTGCGAAGCGCGCCATTCCGCGCCGCGACGTTCGCGAACGATCCCGTTCGCGGCGCGCCGATGCCGGGACGTCGCGCTTTCCGGCCCTGCCGGAACTGAATGGCGAACCGCTCCCGCGACCATGCGGCCTTCCTGGATCTGTGCGCATGCCTGAAGGGCCGCATCCCGCCTTTGACCGATTGGGAAGGGGTGCTGGGCCTTGCCAATCGTACGCTCGTCACGCCGGCCCTGGCCGGGGCGCTGCGGGGGCAGGACGCCCGCGTTCCGCCTGAGGCCGCTAGGATGCTCCACGTCATTGCCGAGCGAACCGCGGCGCGCAACCGCATGATGCATGGGCAACTGACCGAGGCGGTGGCGGCGCTGGCCGCAGAGGGCATCGTCCCGGTACTGCTCAAGGGCGCCGCCTTGCTCGCGCACCGGGGACCGGAATGTGACGACCGCCTGCTGACCGACCTGGACCTCATGGTTCGCGAAGACGAGGGCGCGCGCGCCTTCGCCGCACTGGAAGCCATCGGCTACCGCCGGCTCGACGGTCCCACGGAAACGAGCCCGGGCCAGGGCGCCAACCTGGGCCGAGAGCGTGACGTCGGCGGGCTGGACTTGCACTACCGCCTCAAGCGCATCGGCAGGGGACGGAATTGGCAGTGGCTTGTCGATGCCTGCAGCCCCTTTGCCATCGGCACGGGTACCGCCGCAATGCCGTCCCCCGCGGCGCTCACGGCGCTTTTCGTCCTCCACGACCAATTGCAGGAAGCCGACTATTGGCGCGGCCGGATCGACTTGCGCCATCTTGTGGACATGGCCCGGCTTGCGGAGGAAGAGGGCGGGCTGGACGGCGGCGAACTTGCCGCCCTGTTCCCGACCGGACGCGCCCGGCGTGCTCTAGCGGTGCAGCTGGACACCCTGGCGGCGTGGCTGGGCGTGCGCGTGACCATCGGCGAACGCGGCTGGCGCGTGGCGTTCCAGCGCTGGCGGCGGGATCTGCAATTGCGCCGGCCGGGCTTGGAGACCGCGCTGACCCTGGCTTCGTGCCTGGCCGATCCCCCGCTGGGACTCTTCGAGCACCGCGGATTTTCCGCCCGCAGCCGCGAGATTCGCCGTATTCTGCTGGAGCAGAAAGCCACGAAAGTCTGACCGGCGTTCCTCGGCTTCAACGCAGCCCTTCGAGCCACTCCGCGATCATCGCCTGTCCGGCCGCAACCGCGGCAGGGCCAAGGCTGTCATGCGCGGCGCGCAGCGAGGCTTCGTCTCCGCCGGCCTCGATCACAGATTCCGGCCACTGTTCGATCCAGGCATCGAAGCGCGGGTCCAGCCCCATCTCGGCATGGAACTGGAGCGCCAGGATATTGCTGCCGCGCCGGAACGCCTGGTGGGCATAGAGATGGCTGGATGCGAGCAGCTCGACATCGGCGGGCAGGGTGAACGTGTCGCCGTGCCAATGGAGCACCGGCACACCGGCAATATGCCGCAAGGGGCCGTCGATGGCGTTGTCATGCACCGAGATGCTGTGAAAGCCCACTTCCTTGTGCGGCCCGGCAAAGACCTCTGCCCCCATCGCCGCGGCTATCATCTGGGCGCCGAAGCAGACGCCCAGCGTCGGCCGCGCGGCATCGAGCCTGAGTGCAAGGCGGCGCATCTGGCAGGCAATCCAGGGGTGCCGGTCTTGCTCGTAGATGCCCATGGGGCCGCCCATCATGATGAGCAGGTCCGGTTCGCGCAGATCCAGCGCGGCAAATGCCGGGTCGGTCACGTCGATGCGGTCGACGTCATATCCGGCCGCCTCGATGGGCATGCGATAGCCCGCGACGCCTTCGTAAGGGACGTGTCGGATGATCAGGGCGGTCTTCGTCACTGCTCGCTTTCGTTTCGAGGGGCCGCGGCCGAACGGCCGGCGGGGACACCGAAATGTCATCTTTCCAGCCTCAAGGTGCGTGCGCAAGACCCGTCGAGACCGCGCCGACGCATCCGATTCTGTTTCAAACGGTTTCCCTGGGCGAATTCACGGCAAAAATGACGGATGCAGGATTTGCAATCCTTTGCCCGGACCCCCATGGTCCCCTGCGAGAAAACATGGCGTGTGAAGACATGGAAGGAGCCAAGGTTTGGAATCAGTTTCGGTCGTACTTTTCCTTTTGCTAGCGGTAGTGGTGAGCGGCGCGATATCGCGCATGCTCCCCTGGTCGGTCCCTACGCCTCTCGTGCAGATCCTGCTCGGCTGCGTGATCGGTCTCTCGACCTCTTATAGCGTGTCCCTCGATCCCGAACTGTTCCTGCTGCTGTTCCTGCCGCCCCTGCTGTTCCTGGACGGCTGGCGCATCCCCAAGGACGAATTGTTCAAGGACGTTTCCACCGTGGTGGAACTGGCGCTGGGCCTCGTCCTGACGACAGTCGTCGGCATGGGTCTCTTCATCAACTGGATGATCCCGGCCATGCCGCTGGCCGTGGCTTTCGCGCTTGCCGCCGTCGTCTCGCCCACCGACCCGATCGCCGTCTCGGCCATTGCCGCGCGCGTGCCGATCCCCAAGCGCATGATGCACATTCTCGAAGGGGAATCGCTGCTCAACGACGCCTCCGGCCTCGTCTGCCTGCGTTTCGCCGTAGCAGCCGCGCTGACGGGCACGTTCTCCGCCGGCGGCGCCGCGCTCAACTTCCTCTGGGTTGCCGGTGCAGGCCTGGTGATCGGCGTCGCCGTCACTCTGGTCGTTTCGCGCGCCAAGGCGTGGGTCACGCGCCGCTGGGGAGAGGATACCGGCTCGCAGATCCTCGTCAGCCTGCTGATACCTTTCGGTTCCTATATGCTGGCCGAGCATTTCCACGCCTCGGGCATCCTTGCCGCCGTCAGTGCCGGCGTGACCATGACCTTTGCCGAGATTTCGCGCGAAGCCATGGCCGTCACGCGCATGCGCCGAAATTCGGTATGGGACACCATCCAGTTCACGCTGAACGGTATCATCTTCGTGCTGCTGGGGGAGCAGCTTCCCGGCATTCTCGCCGAAGCCAAGCTGACCGTGGCGGTCACCGGCCATACGGAGCCGGGCTGGCTCGCGCTCTATGTCGTCGCGATCGTGCTGGGCCTTGCCGCGCTGCGTTTCGCCTGGGTGTGGCTCTCGTTCAAGTTCACGATCCTGCGCAAGCGTCATGCCGAAGGGAATGGCGGAAACGTGGCAGCGACCGTGCGCAGCCCCAACTGGCGGCTGGTCGCGGCCATGTCCTTCGCCGGTGTACGCGGCGCGATCACGCTGGCAGGCGTACTCACGCTGCCGCTGGCCTTGAACGACGGAACGCCGTTCCCGGCGCGTGATCTGGCGATTTTCCTGGCGGCCGGCGTGAT